>CAZKKY010000008.1:0-44632 GCA_964553715.1 uncultured Rickettsiaceae bacterium | reverse complement strand
AAATTATACCTGTTATTTCAACGCACATAATTTTATTCGAGACCTGAATTTCATGTCATAGTAATTTACTATATGGGATATATATGATCTCTTAATTTAGTGTAATAGAATGATATTGTCCTCGGCATGGGTATAAAATCAAAAAGCCGTACTAATCTCTTGTTGAAGTAATTAGTACGGCAGGGCTTTGTTTTAGGTCATCCTATAATAGGATTTATAATTTGATCTTTAAATAGAAGTTACTCTGTAACAATGGAAGAATCTTCAGATAATTCTTGAATATTGTATTGTTCTTCTTTCTCTACTGATTTTACAGGATTTTTAAAAACCCTTAAAGATTCAATAGCTTCAGATTCAGATCTAGCAACATTGATAATGATAGAGCATACCACATCAGAATGCAGTATTACAGAAACTTCATGAACACCTAAAGTTTTAATAGGTTTGTCTAGATGAATGCTAGAATACGAAACAGCATGGCCATTATCAGACAAAGTTTTCGCGATTTCTTTAGTAGAAACAGATCCGAAAAGTCTACCATCAGCAGCAGATTGACAAATAAAGGTAAAATCTTTACCAGATATTTTAGAGCTAATCAACTCAGCTTGCTTTATAGCTTCTGCATTTTTGGCTTCAAGTTCTTTTTTCTGTTCTTCTATAACTTTTTTATTAGCTTCAGTTGCTCTAACAGCAAATAGTTTAGGGATCAAGAAATTTCTGCCGAATCCAGGGCTTACTTCTACTATATCACCTATTTTACCAAGTTTATGTACTGGTTTGAGTAAAACTACCTTCATAATATCTCCAAGAATTATCTAATGCCGTGATTTATAAAAGGTAACAAAGCTAGAATACGTGCCACCTTTATAGCATTTTTAAGTTGTCTTTGTTTCTTAGCGCATACATTAGTTATACGGCTCGGTAGAATTCTACCGCCTTCAGAAACAAATTTTAGTAGTAAATCAGGATTTTTATAGCTTATTTCAGGAGCGCCTTCTACAGAAAGAGGGCATCCTTTACGTCTTCTAAAGAAAACTTTTTTAGAAGTTCTATCAGCCATACGAGGCAATGTAGCTTGTTTTTGATCTTCGGACATTATTGTGCAATCCATTTAATATTGTGTTATTATTCAAGACTTTCTTTATTCAAAGTAACATCGATAGATATTTCATTATCGGAAGAGTTACTTTTGAGAATAGCTGAAGGATCTTTGCTTATAGAGTCGACGCTTAAAGTCATATATCTTATCACATCTTCGCTGAGCTTTATCTTCCGCTCTAACTCTAATACAACATCATGTGAAGCATCAAAGCCTAAAAGAGTGTAATGTCCTTTTTTGTTATTATCAATCTCATATGATAGATTCCTGAGGCCCCAATATTCGGTTTTTATCAAAGAACCACCATTGTCAGTGATTATTTTAGAAAATTCGTCTGTTATTCTATCAACGTCATTAGATGCGATATCTTGACGTATGATGAAGACTAGTTCATATAGAGACATTAAAAAGCTCCGCAATTTATTATAAATATTATATTAGTTACAAAATAAATGGAGTTTATACCAATTTTATTGTCATAATTCAAGAACAATCTTTGTAATTATTCGTTAAAATAAAATTATATAACATAATCACTGTTTTATTCTTTATTATAATAGTATGTTTCTTGTCTAAATAATCAATATTACATTGAAAGTAATTCACTTTATTTTTTAACCTTAAGTTTTTTATAAAAATATATTAAAATAAATATATTTGCAACTTATGATAATTTTATTTGAGTGTCTTGTTGAAATTTTTTATCACTTACTAATTAAATAGCGATATATGTTCAAATAAATTACGAACTAGTTTAATTTTTTTTATAGCATTTGTATAAACTTATCCTTGCAATTGTAAGAAATGGTAGTAAAATGCATAAAATCGAACCAGTGGTTGATTAATAAATCATAGGTTACACAAACAAAACTTAGAGTTAAAATTATGTCTGACAAATTACCTCCTGAAATATTAATTCTTGAGACGGATGAAGCTTCTTGTACTATTTTGTGCAACACCTTAGAGCGTTATTGGTTTAATGTTCTTAGATCTAACTCTGTTGATAAAGCTTTAAGAGTAGCATCGGTTAATAATCCTAATATTGCTGTACTTAGTTCTAAGAACAATTCGATCTCACTTGTAGATGCTGGTATTAGTTTGAGAAGCATAAGAGGGCTTGGTCATTTGCCGATAGTCTTTATAATGGAAGATGGTGGTGATATAAATGACTACAAGGCTCTTAACAATGGTTTTATAGAGTGTTTGCCACGTCCATTTACTCCAAGTGAAGTATTAATGGCTATTAAAGCGTTACTTCGCAGGTCAAAGCCAACTCTTCAGGATAAAATTATAAAATATAAAGATCTTAGTATGGATCTTTCAACTTATAAGGTTACAAGGTCTAACAATCCAATTCGTCTTGGTCCTACAGAATTTAAGATTCTTCAGCTGCTTGTTCAGTCGCCTAGGGTTATTTTTTCTAGAGATCAGATAATAGATTATGTTTGGGGAGGAGATGTGGAAATTGATTTACGTACTGTAGATGTTCATGTAAACCGCTTACGTAGTCTTGTTAAGTTATATGATGATGAAATGCCTTTTATAAAAACTGTTCGTAGTTCTGGATATTGCCTTAATCTACCAGGAGAAATTTCCTAGAAAATTTTATAGACTTGTATATAGTATAATCTTCAATACGATTTAGTATGAATTAACTAACCTGAATTTTGGAACTTACAAGTAGTTGTGGAAAAATTAAGCATAAAAACTGAAGATCAAGAATATACAACTAGATATATAGTCAAGAGATTGTTTTATAATCATATCAGTCCATATATTGGTAAAATATGCCTTTCCTTGTTTTTTATGATTATTGTAGCAAGTTGCGGTGCTGGTACTGTTTCATTTACAAAGCCCATTATTGATGAGGTTTTCGTTAGTCATAATCATGAGAAATTGGTATTCATAATATTTTTAATATTATCTTTATTTGTCTTAAAGGGTATAGCAGAATATTTTCAAAGTTATCTTATAAAATGTATAGGGCAGCGTATTTTAACAGATATTCAGATGATAATGTATGAGCACTTATTAAAATCTGACTTATATATGATACAGAAAGAATCTTCTGGTAGGTTAATTTCACGTTTTACAAATGATATATCTATGATGCGTGGTGCTGTATCAAACTTATTAGTTGGATTTGCGAAACATTTTTTGTCAGTCACTTTTTTGATCATTTTGATGTTTAAAGAAGAGCCTATATTATCATTTTGTGTATTTTTTATCTTTCCTATAGCCATATATCCAATACAACTTCTTGGGAAAAAAATGAGGCGTATCTCGTTTAAAACTCAAGAGGCTTTAGGTAATTATACAGCTAGTTTAGATGAAACTTTCAGCTCTATTAAAATAGTAAAATCTTACATAGCCGAAGATATAGAAGTTGCACGAGCAAAAATATTTACTGACAATATTTTTGTTTTATATAAAAAAGCTGCAAAATTTGAAGCTTTAACAGGTCCTGTCATGGAAATTCTTAATGGCGTAGCTGTAGCTGGAATATTGTGGTATGGTGGTACTTTAGTAATACAGGGAGTTACCACTCCAGGTGCGCTTTTTACTTTCATCACAGCTTTCATATCAGCTTACCGTCCTTATAAAAGCTTAGTTTCTCTTAATGTAAATCTGCAAGAAGGTCTTTCTGCAGCGAGAAGGCTTTTCCAAATCATAGATACTAAACCAGAAGTACGAGACAATGCTCGTTCTATAGATGTATCACTCTCTAATGCAGATATTTTGTTTCAAGATGTATCATTAAAATTTGGCTCAAAAAATGCTTTAAACAATCTAAATCTCGCTATTAAATCTGGTCAAACTGTGGCTTTGGTCGGGCAATCTGGTGGGGGTAAGACATCAATAGCCAATTTGCTAGTAAGATTTTATGAATTAAGCGGTGGATCTATTAAAATCAATAATTATGATATTAGAGACATTAAAATATCATCTTTAAGGGATCAGATAGCATTAATAACTCAAGATACTGTACTGTTTGATACTACTATCGCTGAGAATATAGCATATGGTAATAAAAATGCTAAGATGAAAGATATAATAGAATCAGCTAAAATGGCTGCAGCTCATGATTTTATATCTCTATTACCAGATGGTTATAATACTAAAATTGGTTCTCAAGGGTTTAGTCTATCTGGAGGGCAAAGACAAAGAATTTCTATAGCAAGGGCATTTTTAAAAAACGCTCCAATCCTATTAATGGATGAAGCCACAAGCGCCCTAGACCTGGAGTCAGAATATTCTATACAACAAAGTTTGCGATCGCTTCGGAAGGGACGTACTACTATTATTATAACCCATAGACTAGCATCTATTACAGATAGTGATATTATTTTTGTAGTCAAAAATGGTAACTTAGTAGAACAGGGCAATCATGATGAGTTACTAAAAACGAAAGGCGAGTATTACCAGTTATATCTGCATGAGAATCTTTAATCATTATTACTAATGATTGTGTTAGATATTTTGTGGTGCCGCTAGAGAGAATTGAACTTTCGACCTCATCATTACCAATGATGCGCTCTACCACTGAGCTATAGCGGCTAAATCACAATTTATCTTTAACAATGTAAAGATCAGTGATAAAACAAATAGTTGCAAGTTTTATTGCAAAACCATATGATTATCAGGAAAGATATATGCCACATAATCATATTAGGGTCAAGATTAAAATGCTAGAAGAGTTAGATAATAATCAAAAACATAAAAATATTACTCATGATTCTAAAAAAAATACTAGGCCTAAAGCAAGAGATTTAGAAAAGTTATCTAAGGCTTTAAGGTCTAATATGATACGTAGAAAATCAAAAGAAAAAGTTAAGAATGAGATTAACTAGTGATTCTGAGATTCATATACAACAGATTTCTCTTTTTATAGTAGATATTTTTGCAAAATCGGTCTAAGTTCTATTAAGTACAGATTTGTTGATTTATTTTATAAGTCTCTTAAGGCAGATCAGGCATTTATTTTAGAATTATAAGTATATGACAGTCATAAATAATTATGCTAATATTATTTTGGAAGAATCTAAAAAGAAAGATGGTCAAAAAATCTATGAAGACCTTCTTGCTATCAAGGGCGCTATTTACTTCGATTCTAAGATATCTCGATTTTTTTTGTCACCTGTTAATACTGATCTAAAATCCAAACTCATTAAGACAATTGGTGATAGATATAGAATCACATCTTTTGTTATAGAGATTGTGGTACATATGATAAAGCAAGGGTCGGTATATATTTTGCCAGATGTTGTATCAAAATATGAATCTTTAACCGGTAATAGAAAGTTAATAGAAGTATCTATATCTCAAAAATTAAACAAATCCGAAGAAGACTCTGTAGAGCAACTTTTATCTAGTAAATTTGGTAAAAATCTTGATGTGAAATATTTATTAGATCCTAAAATTATTGGTGGTATAGTAGTAAGATTTGGCAATATATTATTAGATGGTTCAATTAAGGGTATGTTAGAAAAATCTATCTATAAAACAAATTAGAGAGGAATAAGAGATGAAGTTAAATATTTCTGAGATAGCAGAAGTACTAAAAAAAGAGATCCTAGAGTTAGATCAAATATCTGATATTTCTGAAGTAGGCGAGGTAATCACCGTAGGAGATGGAGTTGCTAGGGTTTATGGGCTTGATAAAGTAAAAGTTGGTGAGGTTGTAGAGTTTGAGTCAGGAGTAAAAGGTCTTGTCCTTAATTTAGAAACAGAATTTGTTGGTGTTGTAATTATGGGGTCCGAAGACTCTGTAAAGCAAAAGGATCTGGTCAAAAGAACTGGAAGTGTTATGCAAACTAATGTTGGCAAAGGTTTGCTTGGAAGGGTATTAGATGGTCTTGGTAATCCTATTGATGGCAAGGGTAAGATTAAAGATGTTTCCCTAAGGCAAGTAGAGGTGAAGGCTCCAGGTATTGTCGACAGGCAAAGTGTTTCAGAGCCAGTACAGACAGGTATTAAAGCTATTGATGCTCTCATACCTATTGGAAGAGGTCAAAGAGAGTTAATAATAGGAGATCGAAAAACCGGAAAAACTGCTATTGCTATAGATACTATTATTAACCAAAAACATGCACATTTATCTGGCAAAGAGCAAGATAAAATTTACTGTATTTATGTTGGAATTGGTCAAAAAAACTCTACTATAGCTAATTTAGTAAAGAAGTTAGAAGACAATGGAGCTATGGCATATACTACTGTTATATCTGCAAGCGCTTCAGATCCCGCTCCGTTACAATTTCTGGTTCCTTATGTAGGCTGTGCTATGGGTGAGTATTTTAGGGATAACTCTATGCATGCGTTAATAATATATGATGATTTGAGTAAGCATGCTGTTGCATACAGACAGATGTCATTACTATTGCGTCGCCCTCCTGGCAGGGAGGCATACCCTGGAGATGTATTCTACTTACATTCTAGGCTTCTTGAAAGAGCAGCAAAGTTATCGGATAAAAATGGAGGCGGCTCTCTAACTGCACTTCCTATAATAGAAACTCAAGGTGGTGATGTATCAGCATATATTCCTACTAATGTTATCTCTATTACTGATGGCCAGATATTTCTAGAGAGTGATCTTTTCTACAAAGGGATTAGGCCTGCTGTGAATGTTGGCCTTTCTGTAAGTAGGGTAGGTTCTGCTGCCCAAGTAAAGGCTATGAAACAGGTAGCTGGATCTTTAAAGCTAGAGCTTGCTCAATATAGAGAAATGGAAGCTTTTGCGCAATTCGGATCCGAGCTTGATCAAACAACTAGAGCTTTAATCAAAAAAGGAGTAAGACTTACAGAACTACTTAAACAACCCCAATATTATCCATTTAAAATGGAAGAGCAGGTGATAAGTATTTATTTAGGTGTTAATGGTTATCTTGATGATATTGCGCCAGAGCAGGTTCATGCTTTTGAGCGTAAGCTACATGATGTTTTATCTGCAACTAATCCTGATATAATGTCTGATATAGCACTAAATAGTAAAATTACTCCCGAATGTGAGGAAAAATTAAAAGTGTTTTTATCATCTTTTTCTAAGAAGTTTAGGGAAGGTTTGTAGAGCTTAATATGAATAATTTAAAAAGCTTACGTGTAAGAATAAAAAGCATTAAATCTACCAAAAAGATTACAAAAGCAATGCAGATGGTATCTGCCTCAAAGTTGAAGCATGCTCGTAACATTCTTGCAAGCAGTTTTGATCATTTGAATATAGCAGAAGATGTTATTCATTCTTTTTTAAAGCAAGAGATTAAAATGCCTCCTATAGCTAAAGCTTTCTTTAATAAAAAAGAAGTGAAAACATATCTTGCTATAATAATAACTTCAGATAAGGGTCTATGTGGGTCTTTTAATCAGTCGATTTTGAGATTTGCCAAGGAAGATCTTGATGCCTTAGAAAGGAATGGGTGTAATGTAAAAATAATCACTATAGGCAAAAAGGGTAGAGATGCATTAATGAATACAAAATACTCTACCTCTATTTTAGAGCATTACGAAATCAGCGAGATTAACTCTTCAAAAAAGATAAGTAAAATTTATGATAATTTACTTGCTTTGATTCAATCTGATTCGATAGAATCCTGTAAACTATATTTCAATAGCTTTAAAAATACTACCACAAGAATACAAATGGCTAAAACTATTATGCCAATTACTGAGCACTCTTCTAGCAAAGGAGAAATTGTAGATTACGAATATGACGGTGAAAATATTATAAATAAGTCTATTGAAATATATTTACGTTCAGTAATGTATAACGCTGTGGTAGATAGCAGAGCAAGCGAAGAAGCTGCAAGGATGATAGCAATGGATAGTGCTACAAGAAATGCAGGAGAGATGATAAATAAATTAACCTTATCGCTTAACAGGTCTCGTCAAGCAAATATTACAAATGAGTTAATAGAAATAATTTCAGGCGCTGAGGCGGTATGAATAAAATAAGTTACAAAATACTAAGAAAAGTTATAAGAACAAACTATAAATAGGCAAAAGCTATGACAAAAAATACAGGTTATATCACTCAAATCATTTCTGCTGTAGTAGATGTTGTATTTGATGGAGAAAGCGCACCTAAAATATTTAATGCTTTAGAATGTAATAATAATGGTAGCAAGTTAGTGCTAGAGGTTGCACAGCATATAGGCGATGGTGTTGTAAGATGTATTGCTATGGGATCCACAGAAGGTCTTGTAAGGGGGCTTGAAGTAACTGATACAGGATTTCCTATTATGGTTCCTGTAGGGAGGGCCACTTTAGGGCGGATTATTAATGTGATAGGAGATCCAGTTGATGAAAGGGGCGCTATAAAAGCAAAAGAATATAAATCTATACATGGTAAGGCTCCTGCATTTACAGATCTTTCCACGGATAAGAAAATTCTTACAACAGGTATAAAGGTTATAGATCTACTAGCCCCATATGCGAAAGGAGGTAAGATAGGGCTTTTTGGTGGTGCTGGTGTTGGAAAGACAGTATTAATTATGGAATTAATTAATAATATAGCAAAGGCTTATGGTGGATATACTGTATTTGCTGGTGTTGGTGAGCGTACTAGGGAAGGAAATGATCTTTACCATGAGATGATAGATTCATCTATTATTAATCTAGAAAAACTAGAAGATTCTAAAGTATCTTTAGTTTATGGACAGATGAACGAGCCACCAGGAGCCCGAGCTCGTGTTGCGTTAACAGGTCTTACAATAGCTGAGCATTTTAGAGATGAAGCTGGAGGGCAAGATGTATTGTTTTTCGTAGATAATATTTTCAGATTTACTCAGGCTGGTGCTGAAGTATCTGCTACTCTTGGACGTATTCCTTCTGCTGTAGGTTATCAGCCAACTTTGTCAACAGATATGGGAGTAATGCAGGAAAGGATAACATCAACCAAACATGGCTCTATCACCTCTGTGCAAGCGATTTATGTGCCAGCTGATGACCTTACAGATCCAGCGCCTGCAGCATCTTTTGGTCATCTTGATGCTACTACCGTTTTAAGCAGGCAGATATCAGAATTGGGTATTTATCCAGCTGTAGATCCTTTAGATAGTAATTCTCAAATGCTAGATCCAGATATAGTAGGAGAGGAGCATTATAAAGTAGCAAGGGATGTGCAAAAAGTACTACAAACCTATAAATCATTGCAAGATATTATTGCTATTTTAGGTATGGATGAATTATCCGAGGAAGATAAGCTAATAGTTGCAAGAGCAAGAAAGATTCAAAAATTCTTATCCCAGCCTTTCCACGTTGCAGAAGTTTTTACCGGTTCTAAGGGAAAATTTGTCAGTTTAGAAGATACAATATATAGTTTTAAAGGTCTTGTATCTGGTGAGTATGATCATCTACCAGAAGCAGCATTTTACATGGTAGGCGATATAAAAGAAGCAATAGCTAAGTCAGAACAATTGCAGAAGAAATAAAAATAAAAAATATATATCAATATGCAGACTAAAAATTTTTTAAAGCTCTCGATTTTAGATATTTCTGGTATTATAGCCTCTAGAGAAGATGCTACCATGATAGTAATGCCAGGCGCTGATGGAGAAATAGGAGTTATGCCTTTACATATTCCTATAATAATAGAGCTAAAGCCAGGCAATATTTCTATCTATCAAGAAGAAAAGATCATTTCTGTAATAACTCTAGAAACTACTGCTATCGCAAAAGTATATCAGGATGTTGTTAGCATCATAATTGATAACTAAACCTTCAAATATTCGATTACAAAACTCTATCCAATAATTAACATATTAAAGTGTCAGCAATATAACCGTTACTTGATTTTAACTAATTTTACTATATAATGTATTTTTTTTAATATATTAAGAGTTCGTTATATTATGAAGAATCTAACAAGAGAGCGATTGCGCCAAAAATTGAAGCAATCGAATAAAGAAAAATTGTCTGACAATTTAGCAGAATTAAAAAAGTTAACAGGTAATATTACTTCTTTTAATTCAAGTCAGTTAGTTAGTATCGATAATATTGTTAGTTTTTTTACTCGTCTAGAAGACGATAGTATTATAAATTCATACTGTAAAGACCTTTTATCTTATCTAAAAAATTATGATATTCAGTTAATTGCTACTCTTAGCTCTAATAGAGTAAATAGGGATATATCATTAAAGCTTCAGAATTTAGAAACTTTATATGCTAAAATTTATCCCAATATTCAGTCGTATTCATCAGAGGAATATAATAAATATTTTTATGATGTGAACAATTTAGGTGGTTTTGCATTACTAAATATACTATGTAGACAGAATAGTGAAAATACAACGAAAATTGACCAAGATAATTTTTGTTTCTTATTATTTCAAAAAGCTCGTGAGATATACTCTTTCCCAGAAGATCAGGGCCAATTTACAAAATTACTACAATATTATGGGATTAATCTATCAAAGGATGAATCAAATAAACTGATTATTACATACAAAAACCAGCAATCAATCATATCCAATATTTATAGTATTGCTACTGACATATTAAATTTATGGAAGGCCGGCGAAAAGCAAAAGGCTGAAAATACATTTAGATTTATTAAGGCGCAAGGTATAGATATTAACTGTTCAGAGATTAGTAAGAATATTCTTTTCGGTATAATAAGTCTTACTAAAAATACAAAAGATTTACCAATAGATTTACTAGAAACTCTTATTAATCTTGGTGCTGATCCTAATATTTTAATAGTAGATCCAAAAAATAATGTAATAAATCTTTTAACTTTTGCTATCTCTATTACTAATTTAGAGTTAGTAAATTTTCTGCTTGATAAAGGTCTTTTGCCATTATTTGATGTGGATCCTATTTCAGGTTGTCCTGAGATGCTAGTGACTCGAGATATACAAACATATATTAATGATAAATCAGACATTTTAGGATATATAAATTATATATCAAAGTTAATAGATGCATCTTTAATAAATCGTTTAAGTAAAATATACGCTTCTAGATTGGAAGAAGACAAAGAACATGAAACAAATACAAATACTATCACTATAGAAGAATCAGTTCCTATAGTTCATAATGTATACATCAATACTGAATTCAAAAAGAAAAAGAAAAAAAGGCCAACAAAGAAAAATAGCGTTGTAAAAAATAGTAATGTAGATGAGCAAGTAAAAAACTCTCCAGAAGATTCAAAGCTAAATGATGATTCTAAGATTAAAGAAGTAACAAAAAACGATGTACCAGATAATGAAGAAAACCTAAGGCCGAATAATGAAGTTGTTGAAAATACTAAAGTTTCAATAACTAAAAAAGAGAATAAAGATAAAGATATAAGAGCTTATATTGCATTTAAAGACAATTCGTCAAGGAATAATGACCTTCCAGAAGAAGAGCGCTTAAAGCATGAATTTGATACTGCATTATTAAAGGGTGATATTGGCAAAACAAATAAGTTATTAGAGGAAAATCCTCATTTATATAGCTATTCTCTTGCATCATTAATAAAACAAAATACGCCTGAATCTTTAGCAGGCGAAGTTTTAGCATATGATCCAAAGCTATTAAATAAATATTTTCAGTTAAAAAAAGAACAAAATAATAAAAAAGCTGTTATTGAAACTAAAAATACTGATTTTGTAGCAGAAAATGTCTATAAGGTTCAATCTTCTTTCGGTGGTAGAATTTTGTTCAAAATAGCAGATGAAATCTCAGATAAAATATCATCATATGATATTAATAAATTATCTAATTTATCAATAATACCAGCTAGTTCTGAAAGGAAAAACGGTATAAAATTTTATCAACAAAAAGGGATCTATAAGCTAAAATTGGGTGCATATAACGAATCTGCATATGCTAGAAAGATCATTGTAAACGAGGTAAATGATATATTAATCATATTTGATAAGTGGGAAGATCATAATTGGCTTAATCGCCAAACTAATTGCAAAATTCAGATAGATAAAGTGACTGATTCTGAATTCCAAAACTTTATGATAAGTAGTTCTGATATTGATAATTTAGAAGGTGTATCTTACCATAATCCGGATTGTATTTTACCAAAATACTACTATGAAGAAGAAAAGGAGCAAGATTTTACTCCTCTCTTAGGAGAAGAGTGATAATATTTAGTTGTGATGAACTCAATATTTTACCAAGATAGGTGCATTTTGCCAGATGTAAATAATTCATATGATGTCTGGTAAAAACTGATAGCTTCTTTTATCATTTCAGTCCCGCTTGTATCAGGCTCTATTATTAATTCTTTAGAGCCTTGGTTTATTTTATATAAAGATGGTTTTGCTCTTGGGTGTAAAATTACTAGATTGTCCTCCTTAAGATATCCAAGCAATTGGTAAGTAGAGATAAAAGCTTTATTAGATGGAGAGTTAATAATATCTCTACCCATAAATTTTGACTCATAAGAAAAATTGAGTAATCCAAATATTGTAGGCAATATATCAATTTGACTTGCAATATTATCTATCACGGATGGTTTAATAATTTCAGGAGCATATATCAGTAATGGTATGTGATATTTTTCTACGGGTAAATGAGTCTTACCAGCGCTAGAAGCGCAGTGATCAGCTGTAATAATAAAAATAGTATCTTTAAACCATGGTTTCTTTCTTGCGTCATCTATAAATTTGCCAATAGCATAATCTGTATATTTTACAGCAGCATGTCTTCCTCCTCCAGATGGTAAATCAATACGATTATCCGGAAATGTATATGGTCTGTGGTTTGAAGTTGTCATAATCATAGAAAAAAATTGAGTATGATTTACAAAAGCTTTATCATTTACTTCTAAAGCCTTATTAAATATATCCTCATCTGCTACACCCCAGATATTCGCAAAGCTAATTTCATCTTTAGAAAGATTGTTTCTATCAATGACATTATATCCATTATGCGAGAAATAATTTTCTAGATTATCAAAATAGCTAAATCCACCGAAAATAAAATTATTTTGGTAACCATGATTTGCAAAGACAGTGCCTATGTTAAAAAGTCTGCTATTATTTGGCCTTCTTATGATAGAAGATCCGGGTAATGGAGGATTACCTAAAGTTAAAGCTTCTAGCCCCCTCACTGTTCTAGTACCAGTTGCGTATATTTTAGAAAAGAACAAGCTATCTTTAGCTAATCTATCAAGATTAGGTGTGATATTATATTTATTTCCAAAATCTGATAGATATTCTGCGCTTAAGCTTTCTACTACTATCATGACAATATTATATTTTCTTTCTCTACCACTAGCCTTAGTTGAGCGCGATATAGAAGTATTATCGATGAAGGTCTGATTATCCTGGCCTATTAAAGATCGTACAGTGCCCAGTGCTTCTTTACTATCAATACTCTGATAAAATCTATAATAATCGAGGCTGTTATTATAAAATGCAGATACAAATTCATAAGGACCATTACGGCCTAATTCTTGTACATATACATTATTGGAGAGCAAAATTTTATCAGGAGAATAAACAGAAAAAGCACCATATGCTATGATAGTAGATATGATAGATAGATATAGTTTTGAAATATTATCAGTTTCTTTACTGAGAAGTATTCTAATACAAAGCCTGCATATAATTAAGGATAGTAAGAATATTCCACAAATAATCTCTGTAAGAGGAAGAGACTCCTTTAAAGTACCTATAATTTCTTGTGTATAAATTAAATAATCTACAGCAATAAAGTTATATCTGGTACCAAATTCATCCCAAAACGATAATTCAGATACTATGTTACAAACCATAATTAGTAAGATAATAAAACATCCTAAAACCCTAATTAACCTAAGACAATTGGGATATCTATTAAATAAAAATGAAAAAATTATCGATATTAACAATATAGTAGGTAAAATATATGCTAAAGACACAATATCATTTATTGTTCCAATAAAAAATAGAGTAGGTAAATCTGAAATAATAATCTGTTTATTAGCAATACCATATGCAGATAGAATAAAGCGAGTTATTATTTGGGCTATAATATATATTCTTACAAAAGCATTTTGAAGGAAACAATTTATTAATTTCATTAAAATTCCTAGAATTGATTTATGCGGCAGACATACTCAAATAGTTAAGTTTACGATAACTAAGAGCTTCTGCAATATGCAATTTATTGATTTGCTTTACATTTTCCAGATCTGCTATTGTTCTTGCTACTCTTAATACTCTATTATAGCCGCGCATAGACATTTTAAACTTCTTTGCAGCATCATTTAATAATATCTGGCCATCTTCTGTAGGTGTTGCATAATCTGTTAGAAGCTGTCCATCAAGCCGACTGTTAGTTCTAATACCATATCCTGCATATCGCTGGCTTTGAATTTTTCTAGCTGCAGCTACCCTTGCAGCTATATCTTTAGAAGACTCACCAGGATTAGAATTTTTGATAACATGAATATCAACGTCTGTTACCTCTATATTAATATCAAATCTATCAAGAATAGGACCTGAAATTTTCATTTGGTAATCAGACCCACATTTAGGAGCTCTATTACAAGATCTGCTCTCGTCATTGATATAACCACATTTGCATGGATTCATCGCGGCTATTAGTTGAAAATTAGCTGGATATTGAATGTGAGAATTTGCTCTTGAAATAAGCACATTTCCAGTTTCAATAGATTGTCTTAAAGATTCAATAACAGATGACGAAAATTCGGGTAATTCATCTAAAAACAATATTCCATTATGGGCTAGTGAAATTTCTCCAGGTTTAACTCTTTTACCTATTCCACCTCCTACCATCGCAGCCATAGAACATGAATGATGAGGAGCTCTAAAAGGCCTTTCGGTAGTTAATTTACCATTGGATATAAGACCTGCAATACTTGCAATAGTGCTACATTCTAAAATTTCTTCAACACTCATAGAAGGAAGTATCCCAGGAAGTCTCTGGGCAAGCATAGATTTACCAGATCCAGGAGGGCCAAACATAAGAACATTATGTCCACCAGCCGCTGCAACTTCAAGAACACGTTTTGCAGAATCTTGGCCTATAATATCAGACATATCAGCGTAAGATATTTCAGTATCATCAAATTCTGCTTCTGGTTTTGATAAAATTTGACTTCCCTTAAAATGATTGACTAAAGAAAGAAGATTATCAGGCGCTAGAATAGATGGATTTCCAGACCAAGCAGCCTCTTTAGCATTACCAGCAGGACAAATAATTCCTTTAGAGCGAGCTGAAGCTCCTATAGCAGCAGGTAAAACACCTGATATAGGTAGTATGCGACCATCTAAAGAAAGCTCTCCTATAACAAGATATTCAGCTAGTTCTTGAGCGGGTAAAACACCAATGCTGGATAATATAGCTACCCCTATAGCAAGATCAAAATGGCTTCCTTCTTTTATAAGATCAGCTGGAGCAAGATTAACAAGTACCTTTTTAGCTGGTAAAGAAAGACCTAGAGATGCTAATGCCGCCTTGACTCTTTCTCTAGATTCAGCAATTGTTTTATCTGCAAGGCCAACAATAGTAAAGCTTGGCATACCTGGTGATATTTGAACTTGCACATCTACATCAGTTATTTCAATACCGCTAAAGGTAAGGCTAGAAATATGTACTACCATTATATTTTATATCACAGAATAAATTTTGCTAAATCGATGTTTTTGCTAAGAGCGGATAATTGCTTTTCTACAAATGTTACATCTATGATTATTTTAGTATTTTCGGATTCGCTAGCGTCAAAGCTTATATCTTCAAGAAGCTTTTCCATAATAGTATGTAGCCTTCTTGCGCCAATATTTTCTACTTCATCGTTAAATTCTGCTACATATTTAGCAATACGTGTAATAGCATCTTCTGTAAATTCAATTTCTACTCCTTCTGTGCCAATTAAAGCAATATATTGCTTTAGAAGGCTATTTTCAGGTTCTGTTAAGATTTTAACCATATCTTCTACAGAAAGACTATTAAGCTCTACTCTGATAGGAAGTCTACCTTGTAACTCAGGTAATAAGTCCGAAGGTTTTGAAAGATGAAACGCCCCAGAAGCTATGAAAAGAATATGATCAGTTTTAATAGGTCCATATTTAGTATTTACTCTAGTACCCTCAATTAATGGCAGAAGATCTCTTTGTACACCTTCTCTGCTAACCTCTCCAGAACGAGATGAAGAGGATTTTGAGGTAATTTTATCTATTTCATCAAGGAAAACAATACCATCATTTTCTACCATCTTAATTGCACCATCGATTAATTTTTCTTCATCGATAAGATTTTCTGATTCTTCAGATGTTATTAATTCTATTGCCTCAGATATTTTTAGTAGTCTTAGTTTAGTACGGTCTGCTCCTAAAGCTTTGCCTAATATATCTTTCATATTTAGCACTCCCATAGCAGCACCAGGCATTCCTGGGATTTCAAAGCTACTACTTGATTTTGGCAAGGTATCTAAAACATGAATTTCTATTTCAGTATCATCCATCTCGTGATTTAAGATTTTTTGATAGAATTTTTCTCTTGTGTCACTAGTTGCGGACTTTCCAACAACAACATCTAAAATGCGTTCAATAGCCTTGTTTTTCGCAAGATCCTTAATTTCTATTTTTGCATTTGTTTTTAGAGCATTTACAGCTATTTCAGCGAGGTCTCTAATGATAGATTCTACATCCCTTCCAACATAGCCTATTTCTGTGAATTTTGTAGCCTCTACTTTTATAAAAGGAGAGTTACTAAGTTTTGCAAGTCTTCTTGCAATTTCTGTTTTTCCAACTCCTGTAGGGCCAATCATCAAAATATTTTTAGGAACTATCTCTTCGCGCATAGCACTTGAAAGCATTTTTCGTCTATTTCTATTACGCAGTGCTATGGCAACAGCTTTTTTGGCCTCTTTCTGCCCTATAATATATTTATCTAACTCTTTTACTATTTCTGCAGGAGTTTTTCCCATCATAGAGGGTCTTATCATTTTATTTGTCATTCGCGATTACTTTTTCTGTTATTATATTATGGTTTGAATATACGCAAATATCAGCAGCTATATTCATAGCGATTCTTGCTACTTCTTCGGCAGGTATTTTTTTGTCAACTTGCGTAATAGCTCTTGCTGCAGCAAGAGCGTAAGTTCCGCCAGACCCTATTGCTGCAATATTATGCTCTGGTTCTATTACATCTCCATTACCAGTTAGTATAAGAATGGTATTACTATCTGCAACTATCATCATAGCTTCTAGTTTACGTAAATATTTATCCATACGCCAGTCTTTTGCAAGTTCTACTGCAGCTCTTGTAAGGTGGTTAGAGTGTTTTTCTAATTTACCTTCTAATCTTTCAAATAAAGTAAGAGCATCAGCTGTAGAGCCAGCAAAACCAGCTATGATAGAGCCTCCTGCAAGAGTTCTGAGTTTTCGAGAGGTAGATTTTAAAATGGTATGACCGTGAGAAACCTGTCCATCTGCAGCTATTACTACATCACTACCTATTTTGATACACAAAATAGTAGTACCATGTAAATCTATCTTATTACTTGAGCAATATAACATAAAACAAACTAAAACCCCAAATGATTAATAAAACTAAGCTTATGATTGTTTTTCAATAGTTCTTAAAAATTGAAACATATACTATCAGCTATTATAGTAAATAGTCATAAAAAGATAAAGAAACAAGTCGTATTTTAAAAATTTTGATTCTCTATGTTCTATTAAATAAAAATATGATCTGTAGATTTACACTAAATTACTTTTGAAAGCAGCTATCAATATCTTGTAAAAGACTGATTTATATGTCAGAACTTGCAAGCATGAACTATTTATGCTATGCAAATATTGTTTTTGTGATATTATCTGCCGTCGATTAAGTATATAGGAATATTCTATGCAAGCTAAAAACAAAAGCTATTTTATTGGTATAAGTTGGTTTATTTTAAGCCTTTTTAGTAGTAGTTTAAATGATATTATTTCGAAATATGTGGGCATTCGCCTTCATAGTGTAGAGATAGCATTTTTTAGATTTTTTCTAGGAGCATTAACACTTCTTCCATTTGTATTTTGGAATGGTGTTGCTACTCTTAAGACTTCTCATCCTTTTGTGCATTTCTTTAGGGGTTTTTTATTGTTTTTGGGTATGACAGCATGGACCTATGGGGTAACAATATCTCAGGTTAGTACAGCTACGATGATTAGTTTTACTGTACCTCTTTTTGTTTTAGTGCTTGCTGTATTTTTCTTAAAGGAGAATATCACATGGCAAAGATGGATTGCTACAATAGTTGGTTTTATAGGAATAGTTGTTACGTTAAATCCAAATGAAAGTGATTTTAACCCAGAGGTCTTAGTATTTATTTTGGCTTCTATTTCATTTGCTATGTTAGACATTATAAATAAGAAGTTTGTAGTTAAAGAGTCAATGATTAGCATGCTTTTTTACTCAGCTATTGTTACTGCAATTTTATCTATCATTCCAGCTAGTTTCGTATGGACTACACCTACTTTAAGAGAGTTAATATTACTTGCTGTTTTAGGCGCTAGTTCTAACTTGATATTATTTTTAATACTCAAGGCCTTCGCTTTGGTAGATGCAACAGCTGTTGCTCCTTATAGATATTTAGAACTATTAATATCTGCAACTGTAGGCTATATAATATTTGGAGATATACCAGGTCTTAGCACATGGTATGGTGCATTAATAGTGATTCCTTCAACATTATTTATAGTTTACTCAGAAAATAAAAATGTTTATAGTCGGGACTAATTTATTGTAAAGGATGAAAATGAGCACAAAAAAAACAATTTTAAGTAGTGGTATTGCGAATACTTTTGAATGGTACGATTATATATTATTTGCACATTTTGCTCCTATTCTTGGTAGGAAATTTTTTCCTGATGATGATCCTACAGCCCCTCTACTTAACGCATTTACATTATTTGCGGCTGGTTATTTTATGCGTCCTTTCGGTGGGGTATTTTTTGGTGTTCTTGGCGATAAATTTGGTAGGAGGGCCTCTCTCAGCGCTTCTATAATGTGTATGTCGGTTCCAACTATGGCTATAGGTTTTCTTCCTACTTATGAATCTATAGGAATTACAGCGACAATCTTAATGACGGTAGCTAGAATGATTCAAGGGCTTTCTATGGGTGGTGCGCTTACTGGTTCAATTTCTTTTTCTATAGAGCATGCACCTAAGAATCACAGGGGGTTAATAGGAAGTATTGCTATGTCTAGTATTTGTCTTGGGATATTGCTAGGTTCCATAGTTATTTATGGTATCAAACTATGTATGAGTTCTGAAGAATTTTATAATTTTGGCTGGAGAATTCCTTTTCTGTTAGGGATATTTATTATAATTGCTGGTTATTATATCAGACGCAATACAAAAGAAACTCCTCTTTTTGAAGAGATAAAACAGGATGGACAGATTTCTTCTTCTCCTATAAGAGAGGTATTAAAAAACCACTGGTTTGATATGATAATAAGTATATGCATAAACTCTACCGGTTCAGTAGTTTTTTACACTCAGGCTATTTATCTAATGAATTTTTTAAAAGAGAATCGTGGTTTTCCTGCTTTAGAAGTAGATAATATGTTAAACATCTCTTATATAATAATGGCGTTTGTAACGTTATTTGTAGGATGGCTGTCAGATATTATTGGCAGAAGCAGAATATATATAATAAATTTAGGTGTTATAGCTTCTAGCTGTTTTTTTATAATGCGAGTATTTGAGTCTGGAGATATAGATTCAGTTATGATAATGCAGATATTTCTTGCTATTTTAGCAGCTGCTTATATTGGTCCAGAGCCTGCTCTTCAAGCATCATTTTATCCGACTAGGGTAAGAAATACTGCTCTTTCATTGTCATACAATATTGCAACAAGCATATTCGGGGGGACAACTCCTTTGGTATTGGTATATCTTTTGCAAGTAACTGGGACAGTTGTTTCTTGGGCTTACTACATATTAGGATGTTCTGTTATTAGTATGGTAGCATTGTATTTTTATAAAAATAGAATGAAAGAAGATGATGATATAATTAGAGATAAAAATGTTAGAACGAATTTCTGAAATTAGTAAAGATATATTTGAAGATGAATTATTTTTTATAAAAAATAATATTCATGAAATCAACTTTGATTTTAGAGCGCAGGATAGTATTAAGCTTAGAGCTGAGGATTTTATAGGTAAAATCCATGATTCTAAAATTTTTACTGTAGAGCAATTTTTACAGGAATATTCTTTGAATCTAGAAGAAGGCGTAGCTTTGATGTGTCTTGCTGAAAGTCTTATTAGAATTCAAGGAGAAGAAGTGGCTTTAGAGCTTGCTTTAGATAAGCTATCAAAAAAAGACTGGGCAAAGCATTTGCTTTCTGCAAAGACTAATTTTATTAGACTGGCTTCTCTTGGTCTGTTTGTTTCAGGTAAATGGTCTGATTTTTGTAGTTATGATAATATTTTTGCAAATATTATGTCGCGTTTTAGTCGGCCTGTTTTCTTGTCTACTATTCGTGCTATGATTTCCTGGCTTGGGGGAGAATTTGTTCTTGGTCAAACCATAAAAGATGGTTTAAAAAAATCTTCATCTTTCAAGGGGTATAAATTTTCTTTTGATCTACTAGGGGAATCTGCTAGAACCTTTGCTCAAGCAGAAAAATACTACAATCATTATTTAGAAGCAGTAGAGAGTATCGCTAAATCTGATATTTTAGATCCTAGTTTGTCTGTAAAAATTACTGCTTTATACCCTAGATTAGAACTTAGCAAAATTGAGGATGCAGAAGCTTATTTATTGCCTAAATTAATTGGTTTAATAAAAAAGATGCAAGATCATAATATAGCAATTACTTTTGATGCTGAAGAATATTATAGATTAGAGGCTTATTTACATATAGTAACTAAAGTGATTTCGCATCATGAATTTAGAGACTTTAACAAAATAGGAATAGTAGTTCAGGCATATCATAAAAGCGCAAGCAGAGTTGTAGATTACATAATTGATTTATCTAAATCTTTAAATAAAACTATTCCTATAAGGTTAGTAAAGGGTGCTTATTGGGATTCAGAGATAAAACATGCTCAAGCTTTATCTTTGCCTAATTATCCAGTCTTTACAAAAAAGGACCTTACTGATGCCCATTATTTAATAGTTGCAAAAAAGATTCTTGAGAATGATCAATATATTATACCGCAATTTGCTACTCATAATGCCATTACTGCTGCATCTATAATTCAGATGGCAGGAGATAAAAGTTTTGAATTTCAAAAATTGCATGGTATGGGTGCTGCGCTTCACTGCGAGCTAGTAAAAAATCATAAGGTTCGTATATATGCCCCTATTGGTAAAATGGAAGATCTGCTAGCATATTTGATGAGAAGATTATTAGAAAACGGCGCTAATACTTCTTTTGTACATCAGGTAGGTAAAAATAATAAAGAGGAAATGATATATAATCTATATGAAAAAATTATGAACATGAGTGATGATAGTACAAAGATTTCATTACCATCAAATATTTATTCAAATAGGAAAAATTCTAAAGGTTATGAATTAGGAATATACAATATGCACAAAAAGCTTTTTGACGGAATAAACAAGTTCAGTAATAAGATCTATAAAATAGGATCTATTATTAATGGAAAAGAAATTTTAAATAAACATACGAATGATCATTTTAGGCCATCTAAAATATCAGAGAAAATAGGTGAGGTGTCTGTAGCAATAGAGCCTGAAATGCAAGAAGCATTAAGTCTTGCTTCTAAAGCTTTTGATAATTGGTCAAATAAACCTGTAGAAATTAGAAGCAATATGTTGAGGGCTATAGCGGATTTATTTGAAAAGCATGAGGATGAATTACATTCTCTTCTTATAAGAGAAGGGGGGAAATCGATATCAGATGCTATAGCTGAAGTGCGAGAGGCTGTTGATTTTTGTCGTTATTATGCAAATGAGGCAGAAAGAATAATGAAGGACAGGACAATGCCTGGTATAACAGGAGAGAGTAACGTTCTTAGAATGCATGGTCGCGGGGTGTTTTTATGTATCAGTCCGTGGAATTTTCCTTTAGCAATTTTTACTGGTCAGATAGTTGCAGCTCTTGTAAGTGGTAATAGCGTAATTGCAAAACCAGCAGATCAAACATCCATTATTGCTAGTTTTGCTATAAAATTGATGCATGAAGCTGGCGTTCCAACAGATGTGTTGCATCTTTTGATCGCTCCAGGTAGTGCTATAGGAAAATCCGTAGTAACGAGTGAGCATATATCTGGTGTAGCATTTACTGGTTCTACAAATACGGCAAAAATTATTAATTTGACTCTTGCGAATAGAGATGGTGCTATTGTTCCTATTATTGCAGAAACAGGTGGGCAAAATGCTATGATAGTAGATAGTTCTGCATTGTTAGAGCAGGTAACGGATGATGTACTTGCTTCTGCTTTTTATTCAGCTGGTCAGAGATGTTCTGCACTTCGTATTATTTATATACAAGATGAAATATATGATTCATTAATAGAAATGATATCTGGTGCTATAGGGGCGTTAAAGATAGGTGATACTATCGATTTTTCACATGATATAGGTCCTGTAATTGATAAGAGTTCTTTTGACACATTAAGTAATCATATTGCTGATATGAAAGAAAAAGGATTTAGAATTTTAGCTTCTCATCCTCAAAATGGTGCATTAAAAGATGGCTATTATTTTTATCCACATGTAATTGAAGTAAATGGAATAAATGATATAGAATCAGAAAAATTTGGCCCTATTTTGCATGTAGCAAAATATAGCCATAAAGATCTTGACAAAATAATTGATGAAATCAATGGTTATGGATTTGGTCTAACTTTTGGTATTCATTCTAGGATAGAGTCCAAAATAGAACATATAAGATCTAGGATAAAAGCCGGAAATATTTATGTAAATCGTTCTACTATTGGTGCTATTGTAGAGTCTCAGCCATTTGGAGGAGAGAATAAATCCGGTACTGGTTTTAAAGCTGGCGGTCCGCATTATTTGTTAAGATTCATGCTAGAGCGCACTACTACAATCAATCTTACTGCTATTGGTGGAAATATTGAGTTAATAAAATAAGATCTTGCTTTATATATTTATGAAATAGATATTCACTGATACTAAGGTTTGTTAGTTGACATATTCTTTTTTATCTATAAAATGCCCTTTTTAATCATATATTGTGTTAATTATTTATGAAAAAATCTAAAAATTTCCTTTTATCTTCTATATGTTTGGTATCGTTAATATTGTCTACGAATGCTGCTGCTCATAGTTGCTGTGATTCTCATGATACTAGCACAAAACATTCTATATATCTTGGTATTGAAGGCGGTGCTTCTTATCCTATTAAAAATACCTTCAAAAAGAAAATAGATGTTCCAGATGTAGGTAAAGTCGAATCCAAGGGAAAATTAAATAGTTCTGCAATGCATGGTGCTTTAATAGGATATGAATTTTATCCTGGTATTGCTGTAGAATTTAGCTTTCAAAGAAAGCCAAAATATAAGCTAAATATTGCTTTACCTGAAAGTATTATAGATCTTGCTCCTGGCACTAAAAGGTTTATTAGGGCTGCTTCTTCTAATGTGCATGTTACTTCAGATTTATACCTACTTGGTATAGTTTATGATCTTCAGAAGATCAAAGAATTTACTCCTTATATAGGTGTTGAGTTTGGTGTTGCTAATATCAAAGCAAAAAACACAAAATTCTCTTCTAATATTGATGCAGTAGTAGGTGGTGTACCTTATATGTCTTACCCAAATCAAGAGGTTATGGTTATTAAGAAATCTAGTAGTATTTCTCCTGCTTTTCAGCTGAGTGTTGGTGTGAATACTCCTGAGATTCTTCCTAATTTATCTATGTATGTGGCAGGAAGAATGCAAGTTATTTACAATGCGAAGCTTAAATATGATTTAGTATTCAACGGAAAGGTTACAAAAAGTGACAAGCTAAAGCAAAGTATAGCTGTTGGTGAAGTTGTAGTTGGTCTTGCTTACGATTTGCCATTCTAATTTTATTGTTCTTAATGCCTTGCGAATTTATCTTGTGTGGTTTGCAGGGCATCTTATTCTTATAAGGAATTCTAATTGATTTCTTCTTATTTTTCCTATATAAACAATTTTTCCTATATAAGCACTCTTGCTAGTGCTTGGTTTATTACAAAGAAGTATTTATTATGACGAAAGAAGAGCTTATTGAATTTGCGGGTGTGGTGACTGAATTACTACCAAATGCTATGTTTAGAGTGAAGTTAGAGAATGATCACATGATTCTAGCCCATACTTCTGGACGTATGAGGAAAAATCGCATTCGTATTTTAGTTGGCGATCGTGTTACAGTTGAGATGACGCCTTACGACCTTACCAAGGGGCGTGTGATTCATCGTCATAAATAACAGTAATTCCCTAATTTTTCATATATTCTTTTGCTAGATCTACATAATTTTTAGCAGAATTCTTTATATTTTCTACTTCTTCATCACTAATATTGCGAACAAATTTTGCTGGCACGCCTGCCCATAACTCCCTAGTTTTTACTATCTTACCGCTTGTAACTAAGGCTCCGGCAGCGACAATTCCAAAAGATTCTACTACAGCTTTGTCCATAATGCTTGCGTTCATTCCTATAAAAGAATTATCATTTATTGTAGCTGCATGAATTAATGCTTTGTGTCCTATGGTAACATTATTTCCTATATATGTTCCGCCATTTACTCGGGAGGTATGGATTATTGATCCGTCTTGTATATTAGTATTTTCTCCTATTACTATTTCTGCTACATCTCCTCTTAATACGCTGCCAAACCATATGCTGCTATTAGTTCCTATTTTTACATCTCCTATTATAAATACTCCTTCGCTTACATATGTGCTAGATGATATTTCTGGGTAGGTATTTTTGAATTTTATTAGGTGCATATTTAGAGCTATATTTGTTATATGTGCAAAGTTATATAAAATTTATATTTCCTGCAAGATTTTTGATGAATAGTGATTGACTTTTCCTCTTATACTATGTAATATGCCGTGCTAATTGTAAGATAAATTTAGGTACAAAGGTGACAAAAATTCTTAGCGCTAAATATAAAGCTAGTAGAAGACTGGGTGTTAGCATCTGGGGTGATAATAAGGATCCATTCAATAAGAGAAACTACCGTCCTGGTCAGCATGGTCAGACTGCTATAGTAAAAAACTCTGATTATGGTCTGCATTTAAAAGCCAAGCAACGTATTAAAGCGCATTATGGTAGAATTAATGAGCGCCAATTTAGAAACCTATTCCTTCTTGCTCAGAAGATGAAAGGAAACACAGGAGAAAATTTTGTTGCTTTGCTAGAAACAAGATTAGATGCTGTTGTTTACAGAATGAACATTGCTAGCACTATTTTTGGTGCTCGCCAGCTTGTAACCCATGGTCATATCAGAGTTAATGGCAAAAGAGTAAATATTCCTAGTTACCGTTTAAAAGTCGGGGATGTTATTTCTTTGAAAGATTCTTCTGCGTCTTTACCCATTATTGTTGAATCTGTGCAAAAAATGTCTAGAACAGTACCAGATTATATGGAATTTGATGCTAGTTCTATGTCTGGAAAATTCAACAGAATTCCTGCTATATCAGATGTACCTTATCCGTTTGAGCCAGAGATACATTTCGTAGTCGAGCTTTATTCTCGTTAAGATCTGCTTGATAAATAGAATTATTTGTTTGAAATTAATCATCTATGAAGGTATGCTTTTAGTTTGCAAAATGCTTTAAAAACATTCCAGATAATCTATACCCAGAGCCTGTTTTAGTGTGTTTTGATAGTAATCTTTAAGCTATTATATTAAGGTCCTTGCGTTCTGGAATAATACTTTGTCAAAGTGTAATCAGATGAAATTAGTTATCTGTAATGTATAGCAGATTTTAAATATTAATTCTAAGGTACTATAACATCTTGTTAAGATCATGTGCTTTGTCAAAACAAGAAATTTCCTGATTTCTTAATATTTTTTCATGATTTTCTAGTAATTCATATTCTAAAAATTATGATCAAAATTGACTTTTTGAATAATTTTTGCTAACATGCCGGCTCTGACCATTTTTAGCTATTATTATGCAGCATATTTTTTGGAGTATATTACCAATATTTATTATTACGTTGATGGGTAGCGTAATAAGAAATAAATGGATAACATCTGAAGAATTTTGGCGTGGGCTTGAAAAGCTGTCTTATTTCTTATTATTTCCAATTCTGCTTTTTAATTATATATCAACGGCAGATTTGTCTTCTTCTAGTATTGTAAAGCTTATTTTAGGCCTTATAATTTCAAGTATTATTTTGGCAATTGGGCTTATAATTTATAAAAAGTATAAGCCAATCAAAAATGAGCAATTTACCTCTGTTCTGCAAGGGTCTATTCGTTACAATAGTTATATCTTTTTTGCTATATGTAAGGCTTTATATGGAGACGATGGAATGTTGATAGTTTCTGTAGTTTCTGCTTATATGGTAATTTTTACTAATGTATTGTCAGTATTTATGTTTGTTCATTATACTCCTGAAAAAGAAAATACCCTCAGTGATATAAGCCCTACTATAGTAGTGTTGCTGCGTAGATGTTCTGTAAATCCTATGATCATTGCAAGTTTACTTGGCTTTCTATTCAACTATTTAGATTTGCGTTTGAATATAGGAATCAAAAACACTCTTGATACATTATCTGATGCATCCGTTACTATAGGAATAATGAGCGTTGGTTCTGGGCTTAAGTTTATAATTGACTCTAAATATATTTCGTTAATAACTTTGACATGCCTATCAAAGCTTTTAATTTTTCCTATTATATCTTTTATTGTACTTTCAGTTATGTCTGTAACGGGTATTTCAAAAGAGATAGGTATTTTATATAGTGGCCTGCCTTGTGCTACTACATCTTATGTGTTATCAAAGCAGCTGGGAGGAGACCATAATTTAATGGCTTCTATTATTACCATAACTACCATCCTTTCAGTATTGACGTTATCTATTATGATGTATATTTTCTGATGTATATTTTTAAACTGTAATAATTTGAGTAATATGATGACTAATGAAACTAGAATTGCTATTGAATCGATTGAATATCACAAAAAAAATTCTCCAGGGAAAATAGCGATTCATGCTACAAAGCCATTGGTATCACAACATGATCTTTCGTTGGCTTATTCTCCTGGTGTTGCAGCTCCGTGTCTTGAAATTCAAAAAACCCCAGAATCTATATATGAATATACATCTAGGGGCAATATGGTAGCTGTTATTTCTAATGGAACTGCAGTTTTGGGCCTAGGTAATCTTGGTGCAGGGGCTTCAAAGCCTGTAATGGAAGGGAAGGCTGTCTTATTCAAACGTTTTGCAGATATTGATGCTATAGATATTGAGGTCGCAACAGAAGATCCATCAGAATTTATAAATGCTATAAAATATCTAGGATATAGCTGGGGGGGGATTAACCTTGAAGATATAAAAGCTCCAGAATGTTTTATTATAGAAGAAGAGCTTAAAAAGGTGATGGATATACCAGTATTCCATGATGATCAGCACGGTACAGCGATTATTACAGCTGCGGGATTAATAAATGCTTGCCATATTATTGGAAAAGAATTTAAGGATATTAAGATAGTGGTTAATGGTGCAGGGGCAGCTGCTATAGCATGTATTGAGCTCTTAAAATCTATGGGTGTTTTAGATCAAAACGTTACTTTATGCGATACTAAAGGTGTTATCTATAAAGGGCGTATAGAGGGAATGAATCCATGGAAAGAAAAACATGCAGTAGATACTGAAGCAAGAACTCTAGAGGATGCTATAGTAAATGCTGATGTGTTTCTAGGACTATCTTCTAAAGGAGCCATGACTCAAAAAATGGTTTCTTCTATGGCAACTAATCCTATTATTTTTGCTATGGCAAATCCAGACCCAGAAATTACTCCAGAAGAAGTAAAAGAAGTAAGGTCTGATGCGATTATTGCAACTGGCAGATCAGATTATAATAATCAAGTTAACAATGTTATGGGATTTCCATATATTTTTAGGGGTGCTCTTGATGTTAGGGCTAGAACTATAAATGAAGAAATGAAAATAGCTGCAGCTAGAGCTATTGCTGAATTAGCTCGCCATCCTGTGCCTAACGAAGTTTCTAGTATATATTCTGGTAGAAAAATGCATTATGGCCCTGATTATATCATTCCTGTGCCATTTGATCCTAGATTAATTACTCATGTACCTATTGCTGTAGCAAAAGCTGCAATAGAAAGTGGTGTTGCTAGGAAAGTTGATATTGATTTTAAAAAATATAAACTAGAGTTAGATGGTCGTCTTAACTCTAAATCGAACTTCATGAATTTTGTGTTTGATAAAATGCAATCTAGTATTAAAAGGATTGTTTTAGCTGAGGGCGAGGAGGAAGAGACAATCAAGGCAGCTATTATGATGGCGTCTAATAATTATTGTAAACCTATTCTTGTTGGTCGTGAGCATAAGATAATGCAAGTACTTGATTCTATAGGTCCTTCTGCGAATCTTGAAGGTATAGAGATAATGAATGCAGCAATCAATCCAAATATCGACAAATATATTGATTATCTATATAAAAGGCTTCAGCGTAATGGTTATTTACAGCGTGATTGTGCAAGGCTTGTAAAGACTGATCGTAATATTTTTGCTGCGTGTATGGTAGCTTGCGGAGATGCTGACTCTATGGTCACAGGTGCTACAAAAACCTATGCAACATGCCTTAGTGATGTTCTAAAAGTGATAGATAAACAGCAAGATCATATAATTTTTAGTTATTCAATTTTAATTTCCAAACATCATAACATCATAATTGCAGATAATAGTGTAAATGAACTGCCATCAGGAAGAGATCTTGCAGATATTACAGTTCAGGTTGCTAATATAGCAAAAAGATTAAATTATATTCCAAGAGCGGCATTGTTATCTCATTCTAATTTTGGTAGTTCTAAGATTGAAAAATCATATCGAATCAAAGAAGCTATAGAAATTCTAGATAGTCGTAAATTGAATTTTGAGTATGACGGAGAGATTTCTGCAGAGGTAGCGCTTAATCCAGAATTGATGAAATTATATCCTTTTTGTAGATTATCAGATGCTGCAAATATATTAATCATGCCCGGGCTTAATACTTCAGCTATAGCAACTCAGCTACTTCAGGAGCTAGCCGCAGGAGTCTTTATAGGGCCAATACTAACAGGGCTTGCATACCCAGTGCAGATAGTGCCTATGGAGGCATCGGCAACAGAGATAATGAACTTTGCAGCTCTAACAGTTATATAGTTTTGGTTTATAAGAAATTTAATATAGAGGGGCAATATGAAGTCATGTCATAATGATCATGTTTATTCATATCCAAATGGTCTGAGGTTTGAAGTAAAAGATATTCCAGACTCTAGAAACACTAAAAAAAATCTAGAATTTCTTGTTCATAATAATGATATAGAAGGTTTAAAAAACTATATTAAAACATGTTTTCCTTGTTCTATAAAAACTCTAGCCTATCCATTTGCTTATAACTTGCTTGTTACGGCATCTGTTAAAGGATATAGCAAAATGCTAGATGTTATAATGTCTAATTGGAGAATTGACCTTAGCAAAATCAGCCCGTACGATGAGAATATCTTAATTTTAGCATCCCGTGCAAATCAGGCTGAAGTTGTCAAAAAATTACTCAGCTATGGAATGAATGGACTTTATAAAAATAAAAATGGAGTAGATTCTTTAATATCTGCTGCTCAAAATGGATCTAATGAGGTTTTAGAAATATTAGCGCAAAAATATCATAATAATTTATGGGAGTCTTTAATGATAGCTTGTAGCAAGGAAAATATAGAGCTAATAAGGATAATTCTTAAATATACTGACGATATAAATATCATCAATCATACTAACAGAAAAGGTCATAGTCCATTTATGATTGCTGCTATTAAAGGTAATGAAGAAATATTAGAACTATTGCTTGATCATCAAACAGATGTTAGTAATGTAACAAGAGCCATGAGTATTGATTCTATTGAGCCAGAAATTACGGATTTATTAAATATGAAAATGAATGAGATACAAATAGTAAATTATTGTATTGATAATAATGGTATAGAGTGTTTAGGCATGAATTCTGAAAATGAATGAGATATAACAGGTATATATGAAATTTGGTATAGTTGCTGGTAGTGGTCTTCTCCCTTTAAGGGTTGCAGAATATCTTGTTCTTTCAGGCAAGGAAGTATATATAGCTTTAATTGACCAAAAAAATACTATAGACTATAGCAGATTCAATGTAGAAAGATTCAAAATAGGTCAGATAGGAGGAATGATTGATTTCTTCAAAAATAATGATGTATCTGAATTAGTAATTATTGGAAGTGCTACTCGTCCTAATTTTCTTACTCTTAAGGTAGATAAAGTTGGTAGAGAGCTCGTGTTAAGAATTTTAAAATCATCAGTTTTAGGGGATGATAAAATTCTTAGAACAGTAGCAGATTTTATAGAGAGTTTTGGATTTACTATTTTATCTCCTAAACCTATGTTAATTAACTCTACTATTAACAAAGGCGTCGTTACTTCTAATCATCCATCTTTAATAGATCTTAAAAACATAGAATATGGCATAAAAGAGGCAAAAAAGCTTGGAGCACAAGATAAGGGACAAGCTGTTGTAGTACTTAATGATACAGTAAAAAAAGAAGACCGTAAAGGAACTGATTCTTTAATTAGTAGATCTAATATGCCTGGTGGAGTATTAGTAAAAATGATGAAGCCAGAGCAAGATATTAGGCTTGATATTCCTACAATAGGAGAGGAAACAGTTAGGATGGTAGCAAAAAACAAATTACATGGTATAGCTATAGAAGCAGGTGAGGTTATCGTAGTTGATATAGAAAATGTGATAAAACTTGCTGATGATCTTGGAATATTTTTAATAGGTGTATGATATGAAAAAGAGAATAATTTCTGGCATTCAAGCTACTGGAAGATTGCATATTGGCAATTACCTTGGGGCTATAAAGAACTGGATCAAAATGCAGGATGACTTTGATCCTATCTTTTTCTTAGCTGATCTTCATGCTATTACGATAGAGAAAGATCCAGAAGAATTAAGATTTTCTATTGTTTCTTCTATGGCTACTTATTTAGCTTGTGGCCTTGACCCTAAAAAATCTATATTATTTGCTCAATCTAATGTAAAAGAACATTCTGAACTTGCTTGGATTTTAAATTGCTTTACTCCGATTGGGTGGTTAAAAAGAATGACGCAATTTAAAGATAAAGCAGGTAAATCTCAAGAAGAAGCAAGTCTTGGCTTGTTTTCTTATCCCGTTCTAATGGCTGCAGATATTTTGCTTTACAATGCAGACTTTGTACCTGTTGGTGAAGATCAAAAACAGCATATAGAGCTTACTCGTGATATTGCTGGCGTTATAAATAGGAAATTTGGTTATGAGGTTTTTGTAGTACCAGATATCATTATTACCAAAGATGCTGCTCGTATTATGAGCCTTCGTGATGGCACAAAAAAAATGAGTAAATCTGATATATCAGATAAAAGCAGAATAAACCTAGATGATAGTAAAGAATTAATCAGAGAAAAAATAAGGAAAGCTAAAACTGATTTATTACCTTTTATTAGTTACGACCCTATAGAAAGGCCAGATATTAGTAATCTCATAAAGATATATGCCGCATTTGCAAATCAGCCAATTGAATATGTAGTAGATGAATATCAAGGCAAAAACTTCTCAGAATTTAAAGAATGTCTAGCTGATGTAATAATAGATGATATCTTTCCTATTACTGAAAAATATAAGGACTATATGAAAAATGAAGATTATTTACGTAGCATTATGCAAGATGGTGCTAAAAGAGCAGAAGCTATTGCTTCTAAAAATCTTTATAGGATCAAGGAATTATTAGGCTATATAAATTAGTATCAGGTGAATATGAATTACCGTCACATATATCATGCTGGGAATTTTGCTGATATTGTAAAACACATCATTTTGATTTCCATAATAAATAATTTAAAGCTTAAGGCAAAACCATTCGCGGTTCTTGATGCTTTCGCTGGCATTGGTCTATATGACCTAAAAGACGAAAGGCCAAATAAAACAAAAGAATATAATAATGGTATAGGATTGTTTTATGAGCTTCAAAGCAGTAGCTCTAATGAATCTTTACCGGCTCTTATAAATCAATATCTTAATATCATTAAAGATTTTAACTCCGGCAATGATTTAGAATATTACCCGGGTTCTCCTATGATTATTTCCTACCTTATGAGAAGATGTGATAGCTTAATCGCCTCAGAATTACATAAGGATGATTATCTAGAATTAAAAGAAAATATGTCTAGCACTAATGCAAAAATTCATAATATTTGTGCATATAATGCAATTAAGGCATTTTGCCCTCCAAAGGAAAAAAGAGGGCTTATTTTTATCGATCCAGCTTTTGAAGTGCAGGATGAATTTAAGAAGCTGATTGCAGTTCTGCAACATACTAAAAGCTCTTTTCTCAATGGCTTAGTTATGATATGGCTTCCTATAAAAGACACTATCATCACTAATGATTTTTATCAAAAATATAAGCTTCTAGGATATAAAGAGAGCTTATTGTTGGAATTCGAAATTGCTAAAAATACTGATGTTTTAGATAATAAAATGAATAAATTTGGTATTTTAATTGCAAACCCCCCATATATCCAAAAAGACCTAACAGAAGCGTTAGATTATCTAGTAAATATTGTATATCAGGGCAGGGCTAAATATATTCTCTCTAGATTTTAGTGTTTAAATATAGTGATCTCTATTTGTACTATAACCTGGTTCTTATCTATTATAGTCACTATATATTATTTAGTAACTAATACATAATATAGTAATAGTAATTTTACTTGTCTAATTTTATTTTTTGCAATAAAATCTAATCATTGGTATAAATTATATTATTGGAGGCTGGTATGTTAGCTAAAGCAAAAATAACAAAAGGTGGTAAAGTCTCAATACCATCAACATATCGTAAAGCCTTAAACCTAAAAGAAGGCACTGAAGTAGTATTTAGTCTACAAAATAACCAAGTAACCATTACCCCTATATCTAAAAGTCTTGCAAATACACGTAACCTCATTAATCAGTACCATACTACTAATGATAGCTTAGTAGATAAACTAATAGCACAACGTAAAATTGAGGCACAAAATGAGTAAAGTAGTATTAGATTCTTCGGCATTAATTACTCTCATTAAAAATGAAAAAGGCGCTGAAATTGTCGAATCATTACTTGGCAAGATAGTTATGTCGTCAATGAACGTAGCAGAGGTCGCTGGTATCCTAATAGATTTAGGAATGTCTTCTGACGAATGTAAAAATAGTATAGAACCTTTCGTTGATCTAATCGTCCCTCTGGATCTGACGCAATCCTATAATATTGCATTTCTAAAACCTTATACTAAAGCTTATAGATTATCTATAGGAGACCGTGCATGTATTGCACTTGGTATTCAAATGAATATACCAATCTATACTGCTGACCAAGTTTGGAAAAATTTAACCATACAAAACGCAGAAATTATATTAATTCGGTAAAACTACTATAAAATTTCCTCCTATGCCCAAATAAACTCATGTTACACATACTACCTAACCATCAATCATTACCATACCACTCTCCATAAAGATACTGTCCTATTAGATTAGTTATATTAGGTTCATTACATACATCTTGCATATTTTGCGATATTTTTCCATCTAGTATTTCTTGTTGTAGATCCTTATATAAATTGTAATCTTTGTCGTGATTTGAATAATAATAAATATTTAGAGTTTCTTTTATCTTAAGGCTTGTATTCGATGCCTTCTGTTCTTCTTTTAATTCAATTTGTGCAACAATGTCGTTTAATGTATCAACTATATTTCTTCGGTCAGAATATTCGTTTTGCTCCTTCTCTAATATAGCCATAAATTCCATAAAATTTGAGATTTTATCAATTGATTTTAGCACATCATTCAATACTGTATCATCACAATGTGGGAAATTAGTATAATCGTTTCTAGCAAATGGATTATCTACAGTAAATAATCTTACCATTTGTTCTGTAGTGATGAGATCTTTTGCTAACCACTTACTAATTGTGTTAACGTTTATCTTAATAAGAGTCATGGATTGACGATTCAAACTTGCTGATACTTCAGGATCAATTGATTGAATATAGGATAATACTTTATAATATGGATCATCCATCATATCGTCAAAGGTCTTGTATTTGCATTCGTATGATTTGTCATTATTATCAAAAAGCTTTGTTTCTTTAGTAATTTTATAAAGAGACTTAGAGTCCCGATATCTGTGTAGATCAGGATCTGCTGCAGATATTTCTGTTTTGTTAGCATTTAATTGTGGAGTCTTGCCACCAGTTCCTATATAGAGGCCAGCAAAGCCCTGACTTTCTATCTTATCTGATAATTCATGAATTAATTCTACAAAATATTTTTTTGCTTCAGGAAGATGTTCAAATGAATCTAATATTAATACCCTTTTTCCTTCATTGTTTGTACCTATCCATGCATAGCACTGAGCTTTTATTTTTTCTTTTTTATCGTGTAATATATAAAAACCGGCAGTTTCACGAGTAAACCCATCTATCACGCATCTTTCAGAATCTCCGCCGATATATTGGCAGCATTTCGTCATTTTACCGAGGACGAATCCTCTATAGTCATTAGAAGGAAGTGTTTTTAATGTGTATTTACCATCTTTAGTAGTAATAGTTACATCAGGCAATGAATTAGCATTTTGGATATTAGGTAAAACTTCGTCTAATATTTTGTTAAAAGACTCCTCTTCTATATCATATTTACGTAAAATTTTTGCTAAATCTTCATGCCCCTCTTCTCTATCAAATCTTATTGTTTCTATAAATGACTTTACTTTGCTAAATAGGTCATCCAAAGTTTCTTCATTATTTGCTACTTCTACAATATTGAAGCCGTTGTTTTTTATATCGACAGACTGACCAAATAATCTTATAGATTCTATGCCGTATCTGGCATTAAGATTATGCCAGATACTACGTTCTTCATTGGTTAGTTCCAAAATTGAACCGCTACAAACAGCAATAGTGTTTTCAATTGTCTCAAAAGATTCAAAATCAACCTCATTTTCTAAATAATTATCTATGGCTTCTTTAGAGGAAAAATAAGATGCTAGTGCTAGAATACACGAGTCCCAGGTTCCATAACAAATTTTAGGGTAAAACCATATAATAAATGGTTTTAATTTTTCATAACTGTGACGAATTAATTCTATATTTAAAGTATTGAGAGTACTATTCATTTTTTGGGTATTTTCTTCAAAAGTATCTGGTACTACCGCGCCTTGGTAATAAAAGTGTTTTCTAATATAAAACTCTTTTAGGTCTTCTATATTATTTATTTTACCGTATAACAACTCCTCTATCATAGAAAAGTCATTATATACAGTACGTGGTTCTAATATTCCTTTATCCACTGTTTTATTGTGTAATCTAGAGAAATTTTCTTTAAGCATGGACTCTATAGCTCGTACTGAATCCAAATTAAACCCTAAATCTTTTGAATAAAGAAAACCAAGATGCTGAAGCAATAATTTTGCATTTTCTATATCTTTAAAAACTCTAAATTCAGGAGGGTATTTACCATCTACTAGGGGTTTTTTTATATTAAGAAGATCTAGTATAGGTTTTTGGACGGCTTTTTTTATTGCTTGCTTCTGCTCTATTTCTGTTGGAATATATTTTCCTTTTATACTTGCCTTATCTATTATATCCTTCAATCTTTCTTTTTCCTTCAAACCTCTTGATATAGAACTTTCATATAACCCTTGTAATTCTTGGTCAATTTCATTTATCATTTCTTCAAAATAGGAGTTCAAATCTTCAATTCTTAGCAAATTTAGAAGATCTTGCATAAATTGATAGGTAAGTTTCATAATAAAAATCTCTTCACTGAAATATTAATAATCTATTAAAAATAATGGGCGTATAATACAATCTCCATAATGATCGTTAACATATAATATATTAATGGTTAAATCAACCACTGATTTTTTTTCATATAGATTTAGGCAAAAATTCCTTGGACATTGCTATGTTTTCTGTTATTAATATAACATTCAAAATCTTTAAATTAGTAGATTTGGATGTTATCCTTAGAAAATCTTAAAAACATCATATGGCCGGTAGATAGGTCTGAGCTTAAATTATTTGTGCCAATGTCACTTTTGATGTTATGTGTATTATTTAATTTTAGCGCTCTGAGATCTGTAAAAGATAGTTTGGTAGTGCCTTCTATAGGTGCAGAAGTAATAAGCTTTTTAAAGCTATGGCTTATATTGCCATTTGCAGTTTTATGTACCGTAATATATGTAAAACTCAGCAATATGCTAAAAATAGAATATATATTTTATAGCATAGTTTCTTTCTTTCTTGTTATATTTATAGTTTTTGCTTTTGTGCTTTATCCTAACCAGGAATATTTTCATCCATCAGAAGCATTAATTAAATCTTTAATAAGCGATTATCCATATTTAAAATGGTTTATAAAGATTTTTGAAAAATGGAGCTATGCATTATTTTATATTTTTGGAGAGCTTTGGGGGGTTATAGTAATCAACCTTATGTTTTGGCAATTTGCTAATCATATCATTGCCACTTCTAATGCAAAAAGGTTCTACCCCACTCTAGGTATGATAGGAAATTTGGGTCTTGTTCTTGCGGGTAATGCTATAGTATATTTTTCAGATCTAAATATTGATAATTCTGAATTTTTAACAGTTTTTTTTATATCAAACTATTATATTGATTCAGAAATTACATTGAAATTAATAATCACTATTGTTACCATTTCTGGTCTTATAGCGATTATGTTACTAAGGCATATAAGTGTTAATGTTCTGGTAGAATTAAAGAATTTTATAAGTCATGATATACAAGATTCACAGACTAAATTATCTGTGATAGATAGTATAAAATTAATAATGAAGTCTAGATATATTGGTTACATAGTAACAATTATTATATGCTATTGTCTTGTGATTAATATTTTAGAAGGTCCATGGAAAGCTAAAATTCGTGAATTGTATCCTACAACTAGAGAATATCTAAGCTTTATGGGTAGCTTCAACATATGGATGGGTGCTTCTAGTGTCTTCTTTATGTTAATAGGTAGCAATTTACTTAGAAGATTTGACTGGTTTTTTTCTGCTGTTATTACGCCTTCTATAATAGGAATAACGGGAGCTATATTTTTCATCTTTGTTATTTTCTCTGAATATTTTAAACATTTTTTTGCGGATATATCATTTAACCCAATATATGCAGCCGTTATTGTAGGTGCTATACAAAATATATTAAGTAAATCTACAAAATATTCCTTATTTGATTCAACAAAAGAAATGGCATATATTCCATTATCACGAGAATTGAGAACAAAAGGAAAGGCTGCGGCAGAAATTATAGGGGCTAAAGTAGGAAAATCTCTTGGTGCTTTTATTCAGTCATCTTTATTTATTTTGATACCTACTGCAACTTTTGATTCAATATTGCCATTGTTGATGATTGTTTTTATATTTGTTATTACTTTATGGATTACAGATGTCAAAAAACTTGCTATAGAATATAATAAAATTTCCGAGGACAAATGATAAAAAAAATTGCTCTTATCGTTTCTACAATTCTAGTATTGTTTTTAGGTGCTTACAGTTATTTTTGGTATACTATAAGTAACAATATAGTTAATGCTGTAAACACTACGAACACTAAAGCATTAGAGCATTTATTAAAACGCAAAATTGTTATTGGAGATGTTTCTATTAGCGGTTTTCCTTTTAAATTTGGAGTAAAAATAGCTTCATTAAAGGAAGAAAATCCTGAAGGAATTATCACTCATGATGGATCTATCTATCTTGGTTATGATATTTTGCATCAAAGAACATATATTTCCTTTGATGTTAAATCTGCATATAATTCAAAGCCTTTGCATAGTAACGGGGCTAAAGAAACATATGTAGATTTCAAATCTGATTTATACGCAAAAATCAAAAGCTCTTTTGATATTTTTCAAATTTTATCTAAACAAGAAAGAGTATTTGAGATTGTGAATTTCATAAAATCTATAGAGAATAATTCAGATATTAAAATTTATTCTGTGTCGGATAAAGCGTTATTATTAGATCAAACTATAAAAGCACAACTAAATATAGAAAATAATAATTATTATCATAATATTGATGAATTAACATCAGATGAGACCTGTAGTAAATATTATGTTAATTCTAATATTGCGATCAAAGAAGCAAAGCTAGAAGGTTGTTATATACCAGGAAGTATTATATATAGGATGTTTTCTCGTAATATTTCAACAGGTACTACTGAATTTGATGCAGTTATCTCTATATCACCTAAAAACCTTTGGAAAGATTCCGAGATCACTATAAAGAAATTGAAATATGATACTATTAATTACAGCGGGGAAAGTGCAATTTATACTAAATTAAAAATCACTACCGGTAATGTATCTATGGATCTTGCTGTTAAAAATGAATTAAAACTAAAAGACAAATTTTTTGACTATATAAATCATAGCATGTTTAAAACTATATCTGATATATCGAAATCTGGTGTGCCATCAACTATTGCTTTATCAATTAATGATATTGCCGAAAATCCTGAAAAATATTATTTCCCTGCAATTGATTTAAAAACTATTGATACAAAGATTGATTTATCTTTTGTTGGTAAAGACGATAATATCAATGTAGATATCAGGCAATTTGACCTGTTTTTTGATGAAACAGGTATTAGAATATCAGATAAAATCGCTCTTGATTCAAAATTTTCTTTTGCTACTAATGGTCTGTTGTCTATTAGAAATAATGAAAATATCTTTAAATATTGGTATTCGTATTTGAAACAAATATTTCCGGATAATGAGTATTATAGTGATGATAGGGTCTTTTTGATTAATAAGTCTGTGTCCGAGTTTTTAAGAGCTATTTCTAACCATCCAGAATCAAATAGTAACGAGATGTTTTTTGATATTTCTTTTGATTCTGTAACTCAAAATCTTACAATAGGGAAGACAAAATCTATTGATATGTTAGCGTTATATAAGCATACTTTATATAAGAACGCTCTTGCTCTTGCATCAAATGATTCTGATTTTATGTCAAAAGCGCCTAAATTAGTACCAGAGCTTATCTCGGATAATAATCTTATGCAAGCTTTAGCGAAAGCTTCATCTAATGCTAAAAAAGGCTCTGTTGTCAATGGTGTGCAAGATCTTAAGCAAGATTCTACATCTTATAATCCTAATGCTAAGGTGCAACCGTCATCTAATATTACAACTGATAATGTGAAATAAAAATGTATAGTTTTTATAACATTGTTGAAAGAGAAATGAGGGCAGTAAATGATATTATCCTCTCTTCTATTACTTCTAAACAAGATCTTATAGAAGTTGTTAGCAAATATCTTGTAAATTCAGGCGGTAAGAGAATAAGGCCAGTTCTAACGATTTTATGTAGTAAATTATGTGGTTATAGTGGAAATTCTCATATTGAGCTTGCTGCTTCTGTTGAATTTACTCATGCTGCTACTTTGCTTCATGATGACGTAGTAGACAATAGTGCTATGAGGAGGTTTCAGCCTTCTGCTAATATAATTTGGGGTAATCAAACTAGTATATTAGTTGGTGATTTTTTATTTGCTAAGTCATTTGAAATGATGGTCAAATCAGGGTCTATAAAAGCTTTAAGCAGATTAAGTAAAGCAAGTAGTGTTATAGCAGAAGGTGAGATTAATCAATTAGTTAGTATGAATGAGAAGCGAATGATTACTACTGATGAATATTATGATATTATCAAATCAAAGACAGCAGAACTTTTTAGTGCGGCTTGTGAAATTGGAGCTATCATCGCAGGCATGGATGAAAAAATATGCGATATTCTAAATAGAATAGGAATGATAATGGGGGTTATATTCCAAATTTCTGACGATGCTTTAGATTATTTTTCAAATCAAAAAGAGATAGGCAAAAATATAGGGGATGATTTTGCTGAAGGTAAAATAACAATACCTATAATTCTAGCATACGAAAATTCTTCTAAGGAGGAAAAAGCATTTTTAGAGCATTCGCTATTTGCTGAAGAAAAGTCTAAAGATCATTTTAAAACAGCCATATCACTATTAGAAAAATACAATGTTAAGAGTGATATAAAAAAAATTCAAAAGAAACATATAAGAGATTTAGATCTTCTGATAGAATCTCTAAATGGAGAGCAGATTTATAAAAATGCTCTGAAAGAAATAGTATCTTCAATAGCTAATATTTAATTGACAATAGATATAATATCTTGCATTTTAATCTGAGTTTTTAAAATTTTTTTTAAAAAATATTTCGGATAAATCGGTATTAAAATTGGTTTGTTAATATATTTGATTGCTTCGTTGTAGAAAATAATTGAAGCTATTTTTTTAGATATTTTAATTTTACTTTAAGCATATAGGACGATATTATATGTCAATAAAATCAGACAAATGGATTTATGAAATGTCTACTCATAATTCCATGATTTCACCTTTTTCTGGCCATCAAGTTAGTATGGTAGATGGTAAAAAAATAGTATCATATGGTCTTTCTTCTTATGGTTACGATGCAAGACTAGCAAGTGAATTTAAAGTTTTTACCAATGTAAATTCTTCCATAATAGACCCTAAAAATTTTGATCCCAATGGTTTTGTTTACAAAGAAGAGAATGTTTGTATTATTCCTCCAAATAGCTTTGTTTTGGGCAGAACAATTGAATATTTTAAAATACCACGAGACGTTTTAGTAATTTGTCTTGGAAAATCTACCTATGCTCGTTGTGGGATTATAGTAAATGTAACTCCTTTAGAACCAGAGTGGGAGGGTTATGTTACTTTAGAATTTTCTAATACTACGCCATTACCTGCTAAAATATATGCTAATGAAGGTGTATGTCAATTTTTGTTTTTTAAATCAGACGAGGTATGTAATATATCTTACGCTGATAGAAAAGGAAAATATATGAACCAAAAAGGCGTAACTTTGCCAACCATTTAATAATATTATAAAAGGATTATATCAATGACTCAGTCTAATAAAGAATTAGCACCACATATTTCTATCAATGCACAATATATCAAAGATTTATCTTTTGAAAATCCTAATGCTCCGGCTAGTCTTGCAAATATGAAGAACCCAGAAGTAAATTTGGCAGTTCTTGATGTTGGTATAACTCAAATGCCTGAAAAAGATGTATTTGAAGTTTCTTTGCATATTGAAGCATCTGCGGAAGATAATGGCAAAACATTATTTCTTGTGGATTTAGTTTATGCTGGTATTTTTACTCTTATCAATATACCAGAAGAAGAATATAGACCTCTTCTTGCTATACATTGCCCATCTATGATTTTTCCTTTTGCGCGTAAAATAATTGCTGATGTTACCCAAGATGGTGGATTCCAAGCATTAATGATAGATCCGATTGATTTTGCTGCATTATTTCAAAGAAAAATGAAAGAAGAGCAAGCAGATGGTCCTCATACCTTACAATGATGCTCTATTGTCACATAAGATCTGTAGCTTGATAGATCTGAGCTTTATAAGATAGAGATTTGCTTGGATTATTTACTATGAAGTAGCATATTATTGCTATAGCACTTCTCTATTATAGTATAGTTGTTGTTATTTTGAGTAAAGATATCTAATCTTAGGATTCAGTTGTTATGTATTTGAATATCAATCATTTTGGTAAAAACTTACTTACTTAATATAATAAACAACATTCGTAGATGTTATGCTGTTCTAAGATTTGTTCTTAGTATATTATTTAAATTTAAATATTAGATTATAAAATGCAGAGTCCAGTTTTTATATTCCTATTAGTAGTAGTTTCATTATTGATTCTATTTATTCTCCGCAATATTTTGATAAATTATAAAAATACACATCGTATTTATGCTAAAAAAGGAGACATGGATTCTCAGAAACAATATCTAAGTAGTAAAAGCAAGGATGAAGGGATAAAATTAACATGGAAAGAAAAATTAGATCTTTCGTGGAAGTTTTTATATGATATTACTAACACTGTTCTTAGTAAATTTTCAGAAACTGATAAGCAACAAATTTTGTACATGGGTAAAATATTACTTGAAAACGGTATGAAATATGAGCATATAGTAGACTATGGGCTTAGAGATTCTGATCTTAAGATTCAGGAGCAAAAAAGAGTGAAGTCATCTTCTTCTGTTGGCCAAAAAATTTAGTGTAATTCTGCATTGAATGGTTAACTACTATTGAAATGAAGAAAAAATGGTCTATAATCCTTTATTTCAGCCAAAAGAATCCGGAATATTTCAAATGTATAAAGCACTGCCTATCCCTTTATGGATGTTGTTATGCTTTTTTGCTCTATCTCATACTACAGAAACAGTTTGCACTGCTGCATTACCAATTTTAGCTAAATCGTTTGGCGTAACTGGAAATCTTGCGCAATCTACATCTAGTATTTATTTTGCAGGTTTTGCACTTGGTGTGCTAACATTAGGGAGGATATCAGACCTTTTAGGTAGAAGGCCATTAATTTTGATCGGTCTTTTTATATATTCTGTTTCTTCAATTTTATGTTCTTTTGCAAGTACTATAGATGCTATGTTTATCTTAAGGTTTATACAAGCATTTGGTGTAAGTGTTGGTTCTGTAGTAGCCCAGGCCATGGCAAGAGACTCTTTTAAAGGAAAACGCCTAGCAGAGGTTTTTGTTAGTATAGCGATTTTTTTATCCTTTGTACCTTCTTTGGGGTCTAGTATTGGTGGATATATTGTTGAATATAGCGGATGGCAGTATAATTTTAGATTTCTTGGGATTATGGGAACGATATTATTTGTGGTATCTATTTTTAGGCTTCCTGAAACAAATTTGAATCTACAGAATAAATCTGAAACCAGTTATTTTGCTGTATTAAAATCTATATTATCAAACCCAATGGTATTAACATATGCTTTTATTGTAGGTTCTTTTACAGGTATGATGTTCGGATTTTATCTAGAAGCCCCTTTTGTATTTATTTCATATTTTAAATTCACGCCTTCAGAATATGGAAAGCTAGGCTTTTTACTTACCGCAGCTTATCTTATAGGTAGCTTAATTAGTAGATTTTTGGTATTGCGTATAGACAATTGTAAAATTATAAAACACGGATTGATTCTTAGTTTAATTGGATGTAGTTCGCTTTTTATAGGATCTGTTATATTAAATCATAATTCTCCTAAGCTTCTTGCTATATCTCTAATATTTATTCCAATGATGCTTCAAATAATCGGTCATACGTTAGTAATTCCTATAGTATTAAGATTTGCATTAGAGGATTACGAAAGCGCAAAAGGTACGGCAGGGTCTATTTTTGGCTTTATATATTATGTTATGGTTGCATTAATTAACTTTACTTTATCAAGATTACATGGAGACTTCATAATGCCGTTTACTACTTTATTTTTCATGTTAAGTATTATATGTTTTATGTTATTTAACCTGATAGAAAAAAATTTAAAAGAGTAAAATAATGAGCTGGTTTGGTAAATTAAAACAAGCATTATCGAAAACGTCAGATAGTATATCATCATCAATTCATGATATATTAAATAAGAAAAAACTTGATGATACTGATATTGATAATCTAGAAGAAATATTATTGATGGCTGATCTTGGAGTAGAAGCTACTAAAGACATTATAGATAGTATCAAAAATATGAAATTCGATGAAAATATATCAAGTAATGATGTAAAAGAAAAACTATCACATATTATTTCAGACTCTATTGAGCCTTATCAAAACGATTTTACTCTAAAAAGTGGACTGAATGTAGTTTTAGTATGCGGAGTTAATGGAAATGGTAAAACAACAACGATCGGAAAATTGGCTCATTTTTATATGCAGCAAGGTAAAAAAGTTTCTATCGCTGCATGCGATACATTCAGAGCAGCAGCAACAGAACAGGTCTCATATTTTGCTAAAAAATTAGGATGCAAAATAGTAACAGCAGAAAATAGCGGAAGTAGTGATCCTGCTAGCGTAGCATATATAGCAACCAAAGATGCGATAGAATCTAAAGACGATATATTACTTATTGATACTGCAGGAAGGCTTCATAATAACAAAGGCCTTATGGAAGAACTTGCAAAAATCACTAAAGTAATAGGAAAACTTGACCAGTCAGCGCCTCATCATACTTTATTAGTCTTAGATGCTACAACGGGTCAGAACGCTTTTAGTCAGCTAAGCCATTTTACAGAAATTTCTAAAGTAACTGGACTGATAGTAACAAAATTAGATGGTACCGCAAAAGGTGGTATAATTATAGGCTTATGTAAGCAGTTTAAACTCCCAGTATATTTTATAGGTCTTGGAGAGCAAATAGACGATTTAAAACCATTCAGCCCAAAAGAATTTAGCAAGGCCTTAGTCGGTTAGTAGATATCTGATATATACATTACTTGAAATTATATTTGAAATC
>CAZKKY010000007.1:0-48800 GCA_964553715.1 uncultured Rickettsiaceae bacterium | reverse complement strand
CTATAATCCCCTTGATTAAGAGCTTTATCCAATAATTCTGTGGTACAGTAGTTAGATCTAATGTTATAGAAGTACACAACTACACATAATGATGTAATAATAAATGATAATTTTACAGTTTTAATGATGTTTTTGTTCATATATAAATTTTTAACAAAGTATGTCAGAGTGTAATAATATACTGTTTATTCTTATGATGTTCTATCTTTAACTTATAATATTTAATCGAAATTCTGAATTTCATACAGAGTTATATGTGAAAGCTAAGATAAATTAGGTATAGAAATCCTTTTTCCTCAAGATATAAACAATGCTAAACTATGATATTCAGCATTTTTACTTTCTTAACACCATCATTTCTACGAAAAAAGAGAGAATCGGAAATCCAAAGGATACAAAACTATATCACTTCAATTGAGATAGTGATGGCAATTTTTTTAGCAATAACCTGGACGACTTGTGTACAAAGAGCTATCTACTCCTATTTGTTTTAGCATAGAACTCCATTTTGTTTCATCTTTTTCTACAAATAAGATATCTTGGTTAAATTCTGAAACAACCCACATATTCTCGTTCATTTCCATCTCTAGCTGTCCTTCTTCCCAGTTTGTATAACCTAGAACAAATAGACTATTTTCAGGGCCATTACCTGACGCAATATCTTGCAAGATCTGAGTATTAGAACTAACTGCAATATTATTAGAGCACTTTATAAGAACATTTTTATCATATTCTGCGCTATGTAATATAAAGCCTCGCTCTGGCTCTGTAGGGCCACCAAGGTAAACAGCCATAGAGCCATTACATGCTTTAGTCTCGCTATCGCTTTTGATCATTTTTATCATAGTATCGTAGCTTATGTGATTAATAGGCCTATTTACTATAAGCCCTACTGTACCTTCCTTGTTGTTAGATGTGATATAAATCACAGATTTTTTAAATATATCACTAAAAAAGTAATTAGGACTAGCGATTAACAATTTCCCTGTTAAATTATCCAAGTTATATTTATTCGACATATATTTGTACTGTTGTTATTTAAATAAATATAATTCGAAAAATGCTTACTTCAAGAATCCAACAAATTTTTTCTTCTATTTTTTTGCTATTCATCATTTTTATATCCTCTAATTCTTATGGTTTTGATAGAAGATTTGCTCTTACAAATAATAACGGATTGTATTCACTAGATATAAAACTAGAAGAAGGATATAAAATATACTGGCTTAACCCTGGAGATATTGGAAAGGCTACTTCTATTGATTTATCAAGGTCAAAAAATATAGCCAATTCTACTTTGTTATGGCCATTCCCAGAAGAAGAAATTACAAATGATGGGAAGATAATAAGCTATATATACAAAGGCGATATATCTATACCAATTATTATCAAGACTAAAAATTCTTTAGAGCCAGTAGATTTAAATATCGATTTAAATTATGTAATATGCGAAAAACAATGCCTTGCAATAAAACAAACAATAGATCGCAAAATTTCTGTAATAGAAAAAAATCCATTAATGAATAAGCTTTCCATAAATAATCTAGATTATAATGATGGGCTATTCTCATTTGATGCTAGCTTTTCTTCTGACATAGATGATGACCTTAAATTTATTATTGTATCTGAAGACAAGATTTTACAATACAGTTCTGTAATAGAAAAAACAGGAAATATCTATAATTTTTTATCTAATATACCTTATGATTCTTATAAAAACCTTATAGGTAAAGGCTTTTATCTATATTCAAATCATTCTCAAATTCCTGTTCATCTGTTTTTTCCTAATGTAAATGGCGCATCTAATACTCCTTTATATATGGCAATGATATTTGGATTAATAGGTGGGTTTATCTTAAATTTTATGCCTTGTGTTCTTCCTGTTCTTGCTTTAAAGATTATGTCTATTACAAAAATAGATAAAAATTATAAAAAGTCTTTTGCAGTAACTATATTTGGTATAATTTTCAGCTTCTGGATATTATCCATTGCAAGCATTACCGTGAAAGATATAGGTATTGGTCTTGGTTTTCAAAAATCTGAATTTCTAATTCTTTTAACTATTTTGATGGTAATATTTATCTCAATTGCAATTGGAAGAATTAATATTAACATACCATCATTTCTATATGAGGTTTCTTTTATAAAATTTGGTAGCAAGTATATTGAAGATTTTATGAGTGGAGTGGTTGCTACTCTTTTTTCAATTCCATGTACTGCTCCTTTTTTAGGAACAGCAATGGCTGCTGCTATTTTAGGAAGTAGCTTTAGTAATTTTATGATTTTTACATCTGTGGGTATAGGCTTTAGCTTGCCATATATTTTATGCATTCTTTCTCCTCATTTTTTAGAAATGATGCCAAAATCAGGTAAATGGATGGTGATAGTAAAAAAAGGACTTGCCATATTATTAATAGCTAGCCTTATATGGATTATCTCTATTTTGTATAGTTCTATAGGCACAAGAGGTACTATAGGTCTTACAATGATTCTTATATTAATAAAATATATAATAGAGGAAAAAGAATCTATGAGAGGTAAAATATTTTTAAGGCTCTCTATTTTTATTGCTCTGATATTTGGCTCTCTATATTTACCTCAAATGGCCCATAAGGAAGATGAGTCTTACAAAAAATACGTTGATTCTATTTGGCAAGAATTCGATCCCTCCAAAATAAATGAAGATGTCAAAACTGGAAAAATAGTAATAGTTGATATTACTGCTGATTGGTGCCTAACTTGCAAATTCAACAAAATACGCCTATGGAATAGATCATCTACATTGTCTTTGATAAGCAGTCCATCTATTGTTGCTATGAGGGCAGATATTACAAAACAAAACCCTATGATAGAGCAGTTTTTGTTAGAACATAATATTTACGGTATACCTTTTAGTATAATATATGGACCTAAAGCTCCTGAAGGAATAGTGTTACCTGTAACTCCAAATTATAATGACTTAAAAAAAGCAATAGACTCAGTTTCAAACAATTAGATATTTTAAAATTTACCTATCTAAAAAATTACGAAAGGACTATAGACAAAAAAAAGTTTTTTGCTAACATGATGAACATTTTTATATAGGATTTTTATGGAAAGTATGTTAGTTCAAGGCGGCACGCCTTTAATCGGAACTATTGATATTAGCGGAGCAAAAAATGCTGCTCTGCCTATTATGGCCTGTTCTTTGCTTACTGAAGATGATGTTGTTTTATCAAACATTCCAAATCTTACAGATACCTATATGATGAAGTCTTTACTAGAAAATCATGGCTCAAAATGTAATTTTATAAATAATGAGATACATCTAAACTCTTCGGAAATAAACAATTTCATTGCGCCATACGATATAGTGAGAAAAATGAGAGCATCAATTTGGGTTCTTGGCCCACTACTTTCACGATTTGGTAAAGCAAAGGTATCATTACCTGGTGGATGCGCTTTAGGAGCAAGACAAATAGATTTACATCTTGCAGGGCTATCTGCTATGGGCGCATCAATTAACATAGAAGATGGATATATTATAGCAGAATCTATAAAGAGATTAAAAGGAGTACATTTTAATTTTAGTAAAGTATCAGTTGGCGCTACTATCACAATGATAATGGCCGCAACACTTGCTGATGGCGAAACAAAATTAATGAATTGTGCATCTGAACCAGAAATTGTTGATATGTGCAATCTTCTTGTGAAAATGGGAGCTCTAATAGAAGGAATAGGTACAAGTAATTTAGTAATAATAGGACAAAAAAAGCTTCATGGCACAAAACATAAAATAATAGCAGATAGGATAGAAGCTGGCACTTATATGATAGCCGCTGCAATCACGGGCGGCAATATCACATTGAAGAATGTTCCTTATGATATAATAGAAAATCTATCTTTAAAACTTATGGAGGCAGGATCTTTGATTAAATTTATAGATAATAGTATTTCTGTCTCTAATTTATCTGGAAAGATAAACCCTGTGAATATTGAAACTCACCCATATCCAGGCTTTGCAACTGACCTACAAGCACAGTTTATGACACTAATGACCATAGCAAATGGTACAAGTATAGTTACTGAAAATATCTTCGAGAATAGATTCATGCACGTTCCTGAACTTACTAGAATGGGAGCAGATATTACTATAAACAACCATCACAATGCTACGATTCGAGGTGTAGATTATTTAAAAAGCGCAGAAGTAATGGCTAGTGATCTTCGTGCATCGGTATCTCTTATACTAGCTGGCCTAGTCGCAAGGGGAGAAACAAAAATACGTAGAATTTATCATCTAGATAGAGGATATTCACAAATAGAGCAAAAACTCTCTAAATGCGGAGCAAAAATAGAACGCATAAAAGGTGACACTGTATAATAGAATAAAGATATAAAATTCTTCAATATATAATTTAAGTTATTGAATAATAGCGCATTAAATTGACATAATAGCAAAAATTGCGTAGAATCGCGACAATTATTAAAGTCTGAAGGTGGTTGCCTATGAGCGCAAGCAAACTATACTTATTTAAGGACAGGCGTTTCCTACCCTTGTTTATCACTCAATTTTGTGGGTGTTTTAACGATAACATACTTAAAAATGCATTCATCATCCTTATAGCTTACAAGCTAGTAAATTCTAGTACTATCTCGCCATCTATAATGATTTTAATGGCAAATGCAGTATTTATAACTCCGTTTGTTATTTTTTCTGGTATTGCTGGACAGATAGCTGATAAGTTCGAGAGAGCTAGGTTGGTTCAAATCATAAAAATTGCAGAACTTGGAATCACTCTTTTCGCAGCATATGGATTTTATATTTCTAGCATATCTATGCTATATATAGCTGTCTTTTTGATGGGTACACATTCTACTTTTTTTGGACCATTAAAATATAGTATTTTGCCTGATCATCTGGAAAAAGATGAACTACTAGGTGCTAATGGATTTGTAGAAGCAGGTACATTTATTTCCATATTGATAGGGACAATTTTAGGTGGGTTTTATAATAATCTTGCTGTAGTTGTTACTGGCATGATGATTGTTATATCTTTTATAGGTATTATATCTAGCTTTTATATTCCAAAATCTAGTAACAGCGTAACAAATCTTAAAATAAACCCTAACATAATTGCAGAGAGTATTAATATAGTAAAATATTCTTATTCTAAAAAGCATTTATTTTTATCTATACTTGGCATTTCCTGGTTTTGGTTTATAGGGGCTGCATTTCTTTCGCAGATACCTCTTCTTACTAAAGATGTATTCGGCTGTGATGAATCTGTAGCAAATTTATTTTTAGCTGTCTTTTCTATAGGTGTGGGTGTTGGATCTTTTTGGTGTAATAAGTTATTTGAAGATGAAATCACAACAAAATATTTATTCATTGCTGCTATTGCAATAAGCATATGTGGCATAGATTTATTTTTTACATCTATGGATAGTATAGTTACAGCAGGACCAGATGAGCTTGCAAATGTTTTTGCGTTTTTATCAAGAGTAAATAGTTGGCATATTTTAATAGATCTATTCTTGTTAGCTACAATAAGCGGACTATATGTAGTACCATTATTTGCTGTTATGCAATATTTTAGTTCTCCTTCACATCGTTCTAGAGTCATTGCAGCTAACAATATTATAAATGCAATCTTTATGGTTCTATCTACACTATTTCTTTCTGCTTTGTTTTTGATAGGATGTTCTGTACCATTTGTAATATTAATCATAAGTCTAATAAATATAGTAGTTGCTATATATATTTATCACCTTCTCCCAGAAGCTAAAATTATTCCAGATTCTGTAGTTAAAAATTTATTCAAAATCATTTTTGATAGATTATATAGGGTAGAGATAACAGGTTTAGAGAATCTTGAAAAAGCTGGCAAGAGGGTTGTAATTGTTGCAAACCACATATCTTTTCTTGATCCTGCATTACTTACAGTATATCTCCCTACCAAACTTACATTTGCTATTAACACTGAAATGGCAAAAGCTTTTTGGGTCAAACCATTTCTAACAGTAGTTAAAGCTTTCCCTGTAGATCCAAATAACCCTATGGCTGCAAAGTCATTAATAGAAGTTGTAAGAAAGAATCAAGCTGTAGCTATTTTCCCAGAAGGAAGAATAAGTACTACAGGTGCGTTAATGAAAATTTATGAAGGACCTGGAATGATAGCCGATAAAGCTGATGCAACTATTCTTCCTATCAGAATAAACGGCCCTCAATTCACTCATTTTTCTAGATTAAAGCACTTACCAAGAGTTAGGCTTTTTCCAAAGGTTACCATTACAATTTTACCTCCTGTCAAGCTTGATGCTCCAGAAGATATGCATAACCGTATGAGAAGGAAATATATCAGCCAGAAGCTTTACGATATAATGTCTGAGATGATGTTTGAAAGTTCTGCATATAAACAAACTCTATATCAATCTTTAATAGATGCGCGTAAAATTTATGGTTCTGCGCATAATATAATTCAAGATTTAGATAACAACAAAGCAAGTTACAAGCAAATGATTGTAAAATCTTATGTGCTTGGTGATCTAATAAGTAGAGAAACAAAATTTGGAGAATATGTAGGTTTGATGTTACCTAATACTGTTGCAACTACTATAGCTTTTTTTGCAATGCAGGCATATGGTAGAGTTCCTACTATGATTAACTTCACATCAGGTGCTGGTACAATTATCTCTGCATGTACTACTGCAAAAGTAAAAACAATATATACTTCACGAAAATTCATAGATAAAGCAGGTCTTGAGGACTTAGCTTATAAAATTTCTGAGCATTTCAATGTTGTTTATTTAGAAGATTTGCGTGATAAACTGAATATATTTATAAAACTCAAAGGTGTTATAGGTGGTATGTTCCCTAATATTTACTATAGGGCAATATGTCCTAACATGGATGATAAGGGACCTGCTATAGTACTATTTACATCTGGTACGGAAGGTCAGCCTAAGGCTGTAGTATTATCTCATCGTAATATACAAGCAAATTTGTATCAAATAGCTTCTAGAGTGGATTTTGGAGTGCATGATATTGCTCTTAATACTCTTCCTATGTTTCATTGTTTTGGAATGACCGGAATGATATTAATGGTACTACAAGGTATTCGTACGTTTTTTTATCCATCGCCTCTTCATTACAGGATTATTCCTGAAGTAATTTATGACATAGGTGCTACCATAATGTTTGGTACAGATACTTTCCTTAATGGATATGCTAGATATGCTCACCCATATGATTTCTACTCCTTGCGCTATGTGTTTGCAGGCGCTGAAAAACTCAAATCTGAAACTAGGAAAATATGGCTTGAAAAATATGGAGTTAGGATTTTTGAAGGTTATGGAGCTACAGAATCTTCTCCTGTTATCAGCGCCAATACTTCCATGCATGAAAAACATGGAACTGTGGGAAGGCTTATGCCTAAAATAGAATATCATATTGAAAAGGTAGATGGCATAAACGAAGGTGGTATGCTAAATATAAAAGGCCCGAATGTTATGCTTGGATATATGACTTTTGATAAACCAGGAGTAATTATTTCTCCATCTTCAGAAATTTTAGGAAAAGGCTGGTATAATACTGGTGACATAGTAAAAATAGACTCTGATGGTTATATAACTATTTTAGGAAGAGCCAAGAGATTTGCTAAAATAGGTGGCGAGATGGTGTCTTTATCTGTGGTTGAAGATATTGCATCTTCTATAGATGAAGAAGGAGCTCATGCTGCTGTACATTTATTTGACGAGAAAAAAGGTGAACAAATTTTTATTTTTAGTAATTCTCTCAAAATAAACAGAGACAATTTCTTGCAAGCAATAAAACTCAAGTCTATTTCAGAATTACATTTGCCGAAATATTTTATTCACATATCTGAGATACCTCTTCTTGCTACCGGAAAAATAAACTATAGAGCTATTATTTCTATGGCTGAAGAATATGCCTCTACTTCTATTACCACTTCTGCAGAGGAAGAAGGAGAAGAATAATGAATATATCTTCTGAACGAAGGATTGTAGCACAGAATAAGAAGGCTTTATTTAATTATTTTATTGAAGATAGGTATGAGGCTGGAGTAGTTTTATCTGGTAGTGAAGTAAAATCTATACGTCTTGGAAAAGTAAATATAGAAGATTCTCATGCTACTAATGATGGTAATGACATAGTATTATATAATACTCATATATCAGAATATGAAAAATCTCATCAATTTAATCATACCCCCAGAAGACCTAGAAAATTACTTCTACATCGCAAAGAAATTAGAAAAATTATTAGCAAAATTCGTATTAAGGGATATACTTTAATTGCCTTATCGCTTTATTTTAATCAAAAAAACAAAATAAAATTAGAGCTCGGCATCGCTAAGGGTAAAAAAATACATGATAAACGTGAGACTATAAAATCTAAAGAATGGGAAAGAGAACAAGGTAGGATGCTAAAATCATGAGTACAAGAGAAGATTTAATATATGCTGTTTCTTTATCAAATCCTGATTTTTCAAGAGAGGATATTAAAGAAGCAATATCTATTATTTTTGAGCATATCGAATCTTCTTTATTACTAGGAAACAGGATAGAAATACGTGGTTTTGGTAGTTTTTGTGTTAAATTGATATCTCTCCCAAAACATTCTTATGCCCCTCTTGGTAAGAATAGCACAAAAACTGTACGTTATTCTATATCTGATAATTTATTACATAAAATCAACTATGTCTATCAGTGAATTTTTTGTCGTAATAATTGTTGCATTTATTCTTATTAAACCTGAAGACTTACCTTATATTATAAAGCAAATTAAGAAGGTAAGGCGTTTTTTTAGTAATATAAAAAACGATGTTACCTCTTCTTTTGATAAAAATCTATTTAATGAAGATGATGAGTTAGAAATAGAACAGACAAATAAATATCTTAGTAAAATTGCATCTTTAGGCAAAAAATATGAAGGCAATTACAACCTATCTGATATAAAATCTTTTTATCATAAATTATTAAAAGAAAGCAAACAGGACTTGGAATAGAAGAGCCCCGCTTTTAGTTTGCAAAAAGCAGGGCATTACATATTTAGATCACACAAGTTATTATTTTAGCTCTACACAACTATCTTTTATTAACTAATATGACAAAAATTAACTACTATAACATATCAACAACTGTAAATTTGATTCCAAGCCACAAGAGATACTTATAATAATATTGATATTTTTATAAAATTCTTTATATCATCACATCTCAATCAACAAAATAAGAATAATTATGATAGAACTAATTGAAGCAATCAGGATAAGAAACTCCCAAGAAATCAAAAATATTATTGATAATAATACCAATATCAATTTTAATGAAAACTTAAAAAATACTTATGGGGAAGTACAAACTAGTTATTGTAATAGTTATCTAGGTTTCATATTAGAAATATTTAGAACAGATTCAAGTTCAAATAAACAAGAATCGGATAAACAAGCATCCGAAATATTTTCTATCCTTATTAATGCAGGACTAAATGTAAATGACAATAATGTACTAAATGATGATGTATTAGGTACTGTATCTAGATTTTGTTTTAGAAAAACGCTGGATATATTATTACCTCAAGTAGAACTAGATAATATAAATCACGAAATCAAGAATGTTAATCACACTCCTCGTGGGGTACCTTTATACCAAGCTATATTAAAATTTGAGCAAAATATTTTGGAAGAAAAGTCGGATGACTATTTATATATATGCCAAAAATTAATTCAATATGGAGCAAATATCACTAAACTCAACAAACCTATAGAAGATATTTTGTTTTGGTGTAATATAGCTCTTATAGATACAAAAGAGCAATCATTTAGTATAGTAGATGAGAACATATTATCTGCGCTAGAATCTTTAGCCAAAGAAGAATATGATCTCAATTCACCTGTGATACTAGAATTATTTAGTAAAATAGTAAATACTCCAAATGATTTTCCACGAACATATAACTTTATTACAAAAAATACAAATATTGATCATATAGAATATATCAAAAACGGTGGAACATCATTAAAATTAGTTGTTAACGAATATAAAGAATTTATTAACCTTAGAAGCAAGGAAGATTTGAATAACGAAACACTGAAGGAATATCTTGACACTATTAAATGTGTAATAAAATGTCGTAATAATATTGACTATCAAGATATGTCAGTAGATGAAATATCCTTTATCATCAAAGCAATTATAAACAACTATTCATCATTCAAACAAGATGTATTAGATAGTCTTTTATCAAATTCTTTTACAGCTCTGCAAAAATTAAACTATAAGATTAAAAATTATAATGAGATTTTTGAGATTTTTAATAAGGTTTGTAAATCAGGGTTAACAGCAACATTTGATATATTAGTAAAAAATATCAATACTAAGGTTATAGATACAAACTTATTATCAGAAATTCTAACATTACATCGTAATTGTGCTGTTTTATATAATGATGATGTAAAATCTCAAAAAGCCGAAGCATATAAATATATCTTCAAAAAATTAATAGAATTTAAAAACTCTTATAGTATTAATAGTCTAGAGGAACTAGCTATTCTAAAAAATACATTAGATAATAATACTTCAGAAGTATCTGAAGTATTATCTAGTTTTTTTAACTCTATTAGACAAGTAAAAGAAGAAAATTTGAAGTCTTTAATCAATTGTATCAAAGATAAAGATAAAAATAATACTATAGAGCAAAAAAATGAATATATTACAAAATCTATAAATGAATATAAGATTAATCTTAATGATAACCTCTATAACATTCATAATCCAGAATTAACTAGGTTTTGCGAGAGTTATCCGGGTCTTATATTAAGGTTACTTGCCCAAGATTTACCAGAAGTGAATCACGTAGAAAAAGATTACAATCTATCACAGATATTTGAGACATTAATTAATGCAGGATTAGATATAAATAACCCTAATGTACTAAAAGATAATGTTTTTGGTATTGTATGCTCACTTCATCTACAATCAACATTTGAGATATTATTACCTAAAATAGAAAATATAGACTATAAAGATAATGTTAAAGGAACAGCGTTAAATCAGGTTTTATCTGGATTCTGTCATAGGCATCAAGAATATGATCCAACAGAACTAAGTAATGATATTATAGTCCGTGAATTAATTAGGAACAATGCCAGTACTGAATACACATGCTTAGATAGAAATAACATAGATTTGTTAAGGGAACATTTTAGCGATTGTCTAACACCCAATATTTTGCCAAGCGATCAAACAGAATTAATCGGAACAGATATATAACCTCTATACCATATTATTACCTGCTTTTTCTATAATAAATCAGGTAATATATTTTGTATAATATAAATTACTACAACAATTTATGCTTCATATTGGTGAGTTTAATATGACAATTCACTGAACATTTGACGTTACTCACCTTGCCTTTAGCTTTTGCACCATGTTTTTGTGGAAGAGATAATTTTTTTAGCATTTCTTTTGTCTCATTATCTAAATACTCTACTTTAAGCTTTGCAACGCCTTTTTTCTTAAAGGCCAGTATTTCCGCAGCTCTCTCCGATACATCAATGATTCTATCTTTTCTAAATGGACCACGATCATTTATCATCACAATAAGAGATTTGTTATTATCAAGATTTGTAACCTTTACCATGGATGGCATAGGAAGAGTTCTATGTGCGGCTGTAAGCATTTTTTTGTTATATAGATCCCCATTTGCCGTTTTTTTCCCATGAAATCCATGTTTAGAACCGTACCAAGATCCCATACCTATTTCTGAATATTTTTTATCTTCCTTAGGTTTATAATCTTTTGCATTAATTCTATATTCATTTCCTATCTTATAATGACCTTTGTATTGATTATTACCTCTATCATCCGAGGATAATTTTCTATATAAAGAATGTTTAGAACATCCAGATAAACTGATAGATAAAATAGCGGATAATATTATAAAATTTTTCACTAAATCTAGCACCTTAATAAGTTCAATTAAGCATATAATGATAAATTTTATAAAATTTGTAAACAGTAATAATATTACATTTATAATTTTGCAAATTTTTGTTGAACTTAGACTAATATATAGAACATTAATAAAAAGTGTATTTTTGCCACATAATATCTTTAGGAATAGTATAGTGTGTTTAAATTTCTATATTATGTTATTGAAATAAGGTTTTTTTACCTTTATACTCAGCCCTAATGGAGGAGATTTGGACCCTTTTGTACCATGTTTGTTTATAAAAGGATCCAAATACTTCAGAAGTTTTTTAAATATATATATCATACGGAGTTATAATTATGGTTAAAAATATAGCATTAGGATTGTGCGCTTTAGTGTTAGTATCTGGTTGTTCTGGTAAAAAATCTATGAGCTCTTCTGAGCACGGAATGCAATCACAATTCGCAAGAGAAGCAGGTAGTGACAAAGTGTATTTTGCATTTGATAAATCTAATGTAAATGAAGAAGGTAAAGCTACTCTTCATAAGCAAGCAGAATGGCTCAAATCTCATGATTCTGTAAAGATTATGATTGCAGGACATTGTGATGAAAGAGGTTCTCAAGAATATAACCTTGCTCTTGGCGAAAGAAGAGCTGATAGTGTTAAAAAAATACTCGCAAAACACGGTGTAAACTGCAGTAGAATCGAAACTATCTCTTATGGTAAAGAAAGACCTGAAGATATGGGACATGACGAGCACGCACACAAAATGAATCGTCGCGCAGTGACTGTACTTAAGTAATATTTGATTTATATCAATATTTCTAAATCAAAGCACGAAAGCATAAGCTTTCGTGCTTTTTTATTTAAAAAAATCTTATTGCCTAAAAGCTAGTGAATATGCATTATGACTAAAGACGATATATATAATAAACTTTCTACACTTAATCCAAAAACTCTTGAGATTATAGATGAAAGTGAAAAACATAAAGGACATGCTGGATATACAGAATCTGGACTTAGTCACATTGTTATCAAAATATCTAGCGATTTATTTAACGGGATAACAAAAGTAAAGCAACATAAATTAGTATATGAAGCTTTATCAGAAGAAATAACATCCGGAAAAATACATGCAATATCTATTAAAATATTAGGTTAAAGATTTTTTTGAGCGTATATTATATTACTTAACACAGTGAATATTTACGACATATCCACGTACTTGTTTATCTACATTATAATTGGTAAAAACATCATAGCTATAATTTACACCATATGATATGTTGTTTTTCTTTAAGAAATTCATCACTCCGTCTATACCAATTGCCATACCTACTGATCTTTTAGTATTTTCTGGATCATCTTTATCATAGCTAGTGATTTTTGCTGTAACTACACCTACAATATTAGAATTCTTATCTAGAAGAGGACCTCCACTATTACCATGATCTATATTATCAGTAAATTCTATATCAAGAAAGCCTGTAGACTCTACCTTCGCTACATTCATTACCACCGCTTCTTTGATAATATAATTTCCAGATATAGAATTATCCAAAGGATATCCTACGCTAAATAATGTATCACCAATATCTATTTGATTAGTGTTCATACGTAAATATGGGACTTTTAGAGGAGTAGATTTTGTTCTGAGTAATGCTAAATCTAAGTCTTTATCTATTAATAATATTTCTGCCAACTGCGGCTCTACTGCTCCTCTTATAGCGACATTCCTACATATCCCCTCTCCTAAAACATGTTTATTTGTTATGATAGTATTACGATTAATAAAGAAGCCACTTCCCATTTCTATCTGATAAGATACACCAGCAGGAAGACCATGAAACCTTATTTCATCCCAAGCTCTTTCAGAATCAGTATTGGCAATTGCATATGTAGAAAAAGATATAACTAAAAAAGCCAAAACAAAATTGGGGGTCAATTTCATAAAATATTCTCTTTTATAAAATCACTTACTTTTTTTGCCTCGCTAAATGGACTATATTCATAATATTCTAGAGTATCTAGATCATCATATAACAGCCTAGCAATTCTAAGATCTAAAAGCTGCTGTATAAAATACCGATGTTTTTTCATCTTGTTATTTTTATCTTTAGGGCAGAATATATATAATGGCTTGCCAGAAGCGCTAGCCTCACTACACATTGATATAGAATCACATGTTAAGATGATAAAATCCGCATCTGAAAGCATAGCTATATAAGGATTTTCTGTATTGCCACCTGTAGCAGGATCATAAATAATATGTGGCCAAGGAAATTCCTTACGAAATATCTCTTTTATTTTTGATGATGTTCTTCTACTAAATGTGATATATACATTAAGGCCATGGTTTTTACTAATATCACTTATTTGGTTTGCAAGAAGACCCATTTCTTCTGGAGAAAATTTATAATTTTTAGTATCTCCACCTATTATTACAGCTATAAATTTTTGATTATTAGGATAAAGCGACTTTGTTTTATTATCCTTATAAAAAGCAATTTTTTCTTCTATATTATGCAAAGATCCTATAACTCTAATTATATTATTGCTCCCTTCATATTGATCATGTTGAGGCAGTATTATAAGATCAAATTTAGAGCTATCAAGAAATGGCCTCATTATCTGTATCACTTTGACATCGGGATATCGATTTTTTAATGCAAGAGCAGCGCATGCAGACCTTCTTCCTGATGATATTACGATCTTAGGAGGAGATTCGTCATTTACTAAAGAAGAACGATTTTTGATATGAATATCATTTGCTCCAAGCACATAGTTTGGTAATAATGCCAGAAAGTTATATTCGATTTTTTTTATCTGAAAATTTTGAGATATGTTTTCTGCTAAAGCAATAGCCTGATTAGCGCCCCCAACTCTAGAATCAACCAAAACCCAAATACTACTACTATTCATATATTCCTTATAAATTTTTATATATTCATGTTACATTAGAAATAACAAAGTTACAATAATGTTACTTGCAAATTTTTATATCTATATATAGACTACCAAACTTTATTAAGATTGTGGAGCTTGTTTTAGTATAAAGATATATATTTATAGCTAACTCTTACATTTTTCTTTTAGTAGCATTCGTAGCTCAGCTGGATAGAGCGTTGCCCTCCGGAGGCAAAGGCCATTGGTTCGAATCCAATCGAGTGCACCAAATAACCCCATCAGTAATCTTATCTAAGGATCAATTATTATAGGATAGATCCATAAATATAGTAATTATAATAAAATATTTTGCTTAAAAGCGCATAAAAAGTGGATTTCACTATACCAAATCTTGCAAATCCGCTTAACAATGGAATAAATTTTCCAAAATTAGGAATGAATGTAAGACACAAAAACATCACTCCACATTTTGAAAAAAAATTTTGAAATTGACTATATCTTGCATGAATTTTCTGGTCCTTTGATAAAAGATATATTTTATATAAAATAACACCAAATAAGTAATTGAAAATAATTGAGACAAAAGCGCCAAAAATAGTATAAAATAGAATGTCGTTTGGATTATAGATCCCTAACATATTCATTACATCAAAAGCAAGCTCTGTATGAGGGCTAAAAACTAAATTAGAAAATATTGTATCTGTTAAAAGAAAATTGTAAGCTTCAGATCTATCCATATCTCTTTGCATGAATTAAGAATTCTTTGTTACCCTTAGTACCAAGTATAGGGCTAGGAATGATGTCTATAACATCAAGTCCTATAGATTCTAACCAGTTTTTTATATCGCTACAAATCTTTTCATGTATAGATGGGTCTGTAATGATTCCTTTTTCTCCAACGTCTTGCTTTATGGCCTCAAATTGTGGTTTTATTAAAGCAATTAAGTCAAAAAAGGGACTAGCTAAAGCAAAAGATGCTGGCAGAATAGTCTTTAAGCTAATAAAGCTTGCGTCACAGACTATGATTTCAGGAGCAATAGGAATATTCTCTTGTGTAAGATACCTAGCATTAAGACGTTCTAATAAAATAACATCTGGATGGATTCTTAGCTTTTGATGAATTTCTCCATATGCAACATCTACAGCATAAACAGTTTTAGCCCCATGCTCTAATAATACTTCAGTAAATCCTCCTGTAGAACATCCAATATCTAAACAGATTTTTCCTTTTATATCTACCTGAAAGTTGCATAAAGCTCCTTTTAGTTTTAATGCACCACGAGATACATATGTATGTCCCTTTCTATCTTTCACTTTAATAGAATCAGGATTAGTAACAATAATTCCAGCTTTGAGTAATTGTTTGTTTTCGTCATGTACTAACCCTTGCATTATTAAACTTCTTGCAATATTGATACTAGGCGCGAGGCCAGAATCAACTAAAAAAACATCTAGTCTTTTCTTCATTATTATTCTTAATTATAAAAATTACCTAAAGTTTGATGGAAGAGACCTGTAAATCAAAGGGTTTTTAGAATATAATTCTTTAAACACATTGTTCACTAAAGGATCATTAATATTGATATTCATGTTACTAAGTATAGTAGGCAAAGCAGCAAATATATAGGTTCCAAACCCTTCAAGGATCGGCTGTATGTTATCTTTTTCTAATATTGCACTACTTCCAACAACCTGATATTTTATATTTATTCCATTTTCTTTGAAAATAGCGCTAATTATTGCTTCTTGATATTTCACATACGGCTGATTAGATATAAATATGATACTTTGAACTTCAGAATGGCTTTTTAACCAAGAAATTAGCTCCAAAATTGTTGTTTCTGTTGTTGGTCTTGGTAAATCTCGTGATGGAGTATCTATAAAATAGGTATTTATTGATTTATTATATAGCAAAGACGAATTATATAAATCTTTAAGTAGGTGCATCTCCGTTAATTTACTCCAATCATCCAGTGCAAACTTTTTAGATAGCCCTTGAAGCTCTTCCTCATTACCATCGATATTTTTAGTTAAGTAACGTTCGCCTGAAAGTAAAATAATAGCTTTTGACTCTACACCATTTTCTAGTAAGCTATTAGCATATTCAAGCCTATTTAACATCCTACTCCTTGCTCCTCCTAGAATACATATAGCGTCAGTAGTTTTTATTGCAGGAATATCATCCACAAATCCTAAAACCTTTAAATCCTCCAATAGTTGATTTTTATTTTGAACCATCCAGTCTACAGCAGAGACTTCCCACCTCTCCTGCTTACCAGTCCTAATAACAAATTTATTTTGCAATTCTTTTACAAATGTTAATAAATCTTGCACTAATTCTGATTCTTTAGACCTATTAGGAAAAGCTTGTTCTAAAGATTGATTAACAGAGATTATACCTCCTTTATGAAGCAAATCTTCAATAGCTTTCTTTTGATCTATTGTTGTAAATCCATAATAATTTAAAGCATCATGCATAGAGATGGTATTTTGTCTTCTATACAAACTATAATATATAATTCCTAAAAAAATAGATATAACAACAGAGATAATTATAAATTTCTTCATTTATTTCTTATTACCCATTGTTAAATAATCAAACATCTTTGGCAACACTAAAAAGTTAGTGAGCTATATAAATATAGGATTAAATAGTATAACTTTTTAATCCTATATTTGTAATACTAAATTAAGTATTTTCTCCACCTATTTTTTTACGACGACGTCTTTGTTGAGAGCTTTTCTTAGCCTTGGGCTCTGCATCTACTTCAGATATATTGCTAGTGGATTCATTATTTTCTGATGTATCATTGATTATTATATTTGGTTTCTTTTGTGGTTCTTCAGAATTCTCAGATTGTTCTACCATATTGCTTGGCTGATTTTCGACAGTAGCAGGTGTATGTTTTTTCTTTTGTCTTCTTTTTTTAGAACGTTTTACAGGCTCTGTATCTGTAGAAGAATTAGATTTGACATCTTCAGTAGCTATATTTTCATTATCAGCAAATGATAGTTCTTGCGACAAAACAGATTCTTGTTTTTCTTCTTTTTGCTCTTCAAATTCTCCGGTGTTGCGAATTTTTTCTATAGAGAAACTGTCTGATGTAGCGTTAGGCTCTGGGAAAAAGTTAAGTTTTAAATTGTATTTGGATTCAATTAACGCAACTTCTTTTCTTCTATCATTCATGATATATAAAATGGAATCTATATGCGCAAATACATTCACTATATCTGACCTATTTTTGAATACTTCATTCTCTATAGTTCTTAGTATAAGCATAGCATTCGATTGGTCAGTTCTTACAATGCCCTTACCGTTACAATGATGACAAATTTTACTATTTGCTTCCAGGAAAGATACTTTAATACGCTGTCTTGACATTTCAAGCAATCCAAAAGGACTCAGAGAGCCTGTTTGAATACGAGCACGATCACGAGCAAGACTCTGACGGAAGGTCTTTTCAACAAATTTACGATTTTTGCTATCATACATATCTATAAAATCAACTACTATAAGGCCTGATAAATCCCTTAATCTAAGTTGACGAGCTATTTCTTCGGCCGCCTCTATATTAGTTCTAAAAGCTGTTTCTTCAATATTACGCTCAGCTGTAGATCTACCAGAGTTAACATCTATTGATATCAAAGCTTCAGTAGGATTAATAACTATATATCCACCAGAAGATAGCTTCACAATAGGCTTGTATAAATCAGCTAATTGACTCTCTACTCCGAATTTAGTAAATATTGGGGTCTTGCCTTTATATTCTTTTAGCTTATTAGAATCTGTAGGCATTATATTTTTCATAAACTCAGATGCAGAACTATAAGCACTAGAGCCTTGTAATAAAATTTCTGATACAGAACTATCAAACATATCTCTAATAGTCTTAATAATAATGCCTTCTTCCATATGTATAAATGCGGGAGCAAAAGATTTTATTGTGGCTTCACGCACTCTGTTCCATAGCCTTGCAAGATAATCATAATCTCTTTTAATTTCATATGTAGTTCTTCCAACCCCTGCTGTTCTTACTATAACAGAAGACCCTGCTGAATCGCTAGAAGTTAGGCTAGAAACTATCTGACGAAGACGACGCCTTTCTTGTAAATTACTAATCCGTCTTGAAATACCATTTTGATTCGATTTATTTGGCATTAATACGCAATATTTTCCAGCTAGAGAAATATAAGAAGTAAAAGACGCACCTTTGTTACCTCTCTCCTCTTTTTGGGCCTGCACTAAAATAACTTGGCCCTTTTTAATTACATCTTGAATTTTATAATCTCTATAGCGATTTTCTTCAGCTGTTTCATCTATCTCAACGTCTGTATCTATTTCATCTTCTTTTATTACAAGAAGATCAGGATCTAATGAAGTATCATTAGCAATGTTCTCTCTTGAAGCGGCAGACTCTTGTTCTGCTATATCGTCTGATGTAATATCTGGTGGAGTTATAGCATCAAAAGCCACAACAGAATCCATGAGTTTTTTATCTTCTGTAGGTATGTTGTAATAATTCGGATGAATTTCAGCAAATGGTAGAAAACCATTTTTGTCAGATCCATATTCTATGAAAGCAGCTTGCAATGAGGGCTCTATACGAACAATTTTTGCCAAGTAAATATTTCCCTTAATTTGCTGTTTACTTTCTGTTTCATATTCAATTAACTCTACAATATTTTTTTCATTAATCAGTGCAACTCTAGTATCTTGAGGATACGTTGCATCTATTAGAATTTTTTTCACTATTTTTATCTCCAACAAGCCATTATGCACATTAATGCACTAGCTTAAATATATTTAATTTTACAAATCTCTAGGATAGAACCTTTAAAATTTTGCATTGATGCCTATTTACGGCCTTTTTAAACTCGCCATATCTCATAAGCTAAAATTTTATCAATTAAGGCCTGCAATATAGCCATACCATTTATTATCAGCTAAAAAAGAACTACTGCAGGACAATAGCGCTAGCCTTTATCTATCCTTAATCTAATCTAAAATTTATATAACAACTGATTGGGTTTAGCAAACAATTATTTGATTATTTATTATCTCTTACTATTTTTTATTTAGTAATTTGCTTCATTCAAAAATATAAGCGGTTATTACATCAATATGTAATAACCAATTCTACATTCTTACCACATATAACCTGTTTTTTATCTAAAAATTCACCTTTAACCATTTGATTTACTATCTTACTTGAGGTCACTTTCGCTAAATCTTCTAATAAATCAGCAGCAATTGTTATATCTGTAGCAAAATCTAAAATCTCTATATCTGCTTTTACTGATAAATTCTTTTCAGCCTTAGATTTCCTTACTAATTCTATTATTTCCAGTATCATACTACCTTGATGTAAAGCATCTGAATCAAAAAAATAATCAGAAAATTTAGGCCAGCTATTTCTTTGATGAACTGAATCTAAGTCATTATGATAAATATTTTGGTATAATTCCTCCGTGATATGTGGAAGTACCGGAGCCATAAGCTTTAGCAAAGTATTTATAGCAATATAAAGAGTAGCAATAGCACTTTGACTACCTATAGGATTTTCTCCACCTTCATCATATGCCCTTGCTTTGGATATCTCTAGGTAATTATCACAGAAAATTTTCCAAAAAAAATCTTCGATAGATTCCATCGCCGCAGCATATTCAAATTGATTAAATTCTTCTGTAGCTGTCTTAACTACTTCTCTTAAATTTGAAATAAGCCACTTATCAGTATTATGACAAATAAGATCTAATGGATCTTTACTTAAATCTAGCTTATAAAAATGAGAAGAAGCAAATTTAGCAGCATTCCAAATTTTATTTACTAATCTTTTGCCGTTTTTAATTACATCTTCTGAATATGCTGTATCAGCACCTAACCTAGATGTCGATGCCCAGTAACGCACAACATCCGCCCCATATTCTGCTATAAGCTTTTCAGGAGTCACAACATTACCTTTAGATTTAGACATCTTAGTTTTATCATTAGCGAGGCACCATCCGCTAATCATTATATTTTTCCATGGTAAAGTGTTTTCATGCAAATAAGCCTTTAGCATGGTATAAAAAGTCCATACTCTTATAATTTCATGTGCTTGAGGCCTTAAATCGAAAGGAAATAAATTCTGATGCTTATTGTAGTCTAAAGAAAAATCTTTTGATATAGCCATGCTACTTAGCTGGGGTGAGACAGCACTGGTTGCCCATGTATCCATAACATCTTTATCTGCTTCCACTTCATCTCTAGAATATCCATGAGGCAGATCTCTTAGTGGGTCTACAGGTAATTGATCTATTGATGCAAAAATAGGTTTTCCTTCTTCCCCAGGCCTTTTAGAATACCATACAGGAAATGGAACACCAAAAAAACGCTGGCGGCTTATACACCAATCCCATGCAAGAGAATTAATCCAATTGTCAAGACGATGTTTCATAAAATGAGGATACCAATTTAGCTCTGCAGATTTTTTAAGCAATGCATCCTTATGTTTTAGAGTTTTAATAAACCATTGTGGCGTTGTTAGAATTTCAAGAGGAGCTCCTGATCTTTCAGCGCATTTAACGTTTTGAATGATAGGTGTTTGACTTTTTAACAGACCATTTTGCTGAAGATGTTCTAGTATTTTTGCCCTTGCTTCTGAAACTTTCATTCCGCTAATGATAGATGCATAGTGATCTGCATTTGGGTCGTCAAATTTTAAATCAATAATGCGCCCTACTTTATTAATAATAATCTTACATGGTAAATTATGTGTTTTCCACCAAGTAATATCTGTAGCATCACCGAATGTAGCGCACATAACAAGACCTGTACCTTTATCTATTTGTACTAAGCTATCTGCTAAAATAGGTACTCTTATATTAAACAAAGGAGAAATAGCATAAGATCCTGCAAGATTCTTATACCTTTCATCATCTGGATGAAAGAAAACAGCTACGCATGCTGGTAATAGCTCTGGCCTTGTAGTTGCTATTACCAGAGGCTTTCCATCATCAGAAGTAAAAATTATTTCATTCATTAAAGATTCACGCATTTTATCTTCTATATCAGCCTGAGCAAGAGCAGTTTGATCCACAGGGTCCCATAGCATAGGCTGATCGCTCCTGTATATTTCATCTTTACTTATAAGATCAAGAAACGACATCTGAGAGATAGAAGTAGAAGTAGGACTGATAGTTTGGTACTCAAGATTCCAATCAACCGATAAGGCTATTTGAGTAAAAAAATGCCTGAACTTTTCCTCTTCTAATTCTACTACTTCTTTACAAATTTCTATAAAATCAGACCTATCTAAACTAGTAGCCTTGATATTTTTTTGTTTCTCTACAAGCCTTTCTGTAGGTAATCCATTATCATCAAACCCCATTGGATAGAAAATATTTTTACCCATCATTCTTTGGAAACGTACAATAAAATCGGCTTGCGTATAACTAAAAATATGCCCCATATGAAGTTGGCCAGAAACAGTAGGTGGAGGCGTATCTACAACAAAAGTATTTTCTCTAGTTTCTGAAGGATTATATTGATATATTTTTTTTTCTCTCCAATAGTTTTGCCATTTTTGCTGACTATTTTCAAAATCATAGTTTTTTGAAAGATTTATATTCATTATTGCTTGCCTTAATATAGTTTTTTCTTTTAGTATTATAAAAGAAGAAAATATATCCACAACATTAATATGCCAAATAAATTATCATCATTACTAGCGCTAATAAGATTTTATAACCCCACAGGAACATTTCTCCTTTTTTTTCCATGCGCATTTGGAATATTACTTGGTGCTAGTTCAAAGAATGATCTAGCATATCTTTTAATGTTTTTTGTAGGTAGCTTTATAATGAGAAGCGCTGGATGCATAATAAACGATATATGGGATATAGATATAGATAAAAAAGTAAAGCGCACAAAAGACCGGCCATTAGCCAGTGGTAAAGTTACTATAAAAGAATCCATTATACTTCTTGGAGTACTATTATTTTCTGGTTTGATTATACTTTTATCACTTAGTGTACAAGCAATATTCATAGGGCTATTTGCTTGTGTTTTAGTGTTAATATATCCATTAATGAAGCGCATTACATTCTTCCCTCAGGTATTCCTAGGAGTAACATATAATATTGGACTTCTTATGGCCTATTCTACAGTATATGGATCAATTTCTTTTGGAGCACTTATTGCATATGCTGGGACTATATGCTGGACAATATCATATGACACTATATATGCCTTTATGGATATCAAAGACGATCCTAATGCTGGTGTAAAATCTTTGGCTTTGTTTATAAAAGATAAAGATTATAAAAAATGGCTTTTTGGACTTTATGGCATTTTTGTAAAATGCTTTGTAATTGGAATATTGCTAGAAGTAAATTATAATCTATTAAATTTAATAATATCTACTATATCTGTTGTATCAATATTTTCATGGCAGATAAAAACTCTAGACATAAACTCTAAAAACAATTGTTTAATAAGGTTTAAATCCAATATTTTAGTAGGATTGATATGGATGATAACATTAGTTTGAACCATAATTATTATCCTAATTAATCTAGTGTTTAATGAAGAATCATAGAGTTTTTAAAAATTATCTCTTGATCAATTGGTTTTTTAGATGTTATAACTTGTGTTCTTTAAATCTAAAATTCATAAAGGATATTAATATGAAACTATGGCAGAAAGTTACTCTAGCTTTGATCCTCGGTATAGTTTTTGGTCTTTACCTGCCTGATTCTGCTGTATATATAAAACCTGTAGGAGATATATTCTTACGGATGATCAAAATGATTATTAATCCATTAATATTCTTTTCTTTAGTTTCTGGAATAACAAGTATGAGCGACCCTTCTTCTCTTGGAAGAATTGGAGTCAAATCAACTGCTATTTTTATAATTACCACTTGTTTTGCTGTACTTTTTGGTATCGGAGTTGCTTATATATTAGAGCCTGGTGTAGGTGTTAGTATAGATCTAGGATCAACTAGCAGTGAAAGATATGATTTTAACATAGGAAACTTTTTTATTAATATCATACCAAGCAATGCCATTGGCGCTCTTGCATCAGATAATATTTTGCAAGTAGTGTTTTTTGCAATTTTCACAGGTATTACTATAAACAAAATGGGCTCTTCAGCATCTTCTTTAAAAGGCTTTGTGCAAATCATGTCCAAAATGACTTTAAAAATGATTTCTATGATCATTGTATTATCGCCTTACGGAGCTTTTGCCCTCACTGCATGGATTGTAGGCAGTCAAGGTGTAGATATTCTATTTAGCCTATCAAAACTTATAACTGCAATGGTCATTGCCATGGGATTACAATATCTTATATTTGGTGTTCTAATATTAGTATTTTGCAAAATATCTCCTATACCTTTTTATAAAAAAAGCTTGGAATACCAAATTATAGCCATATCTACAGGTAGCAGTAAAGCAAGCCTTGCTACTACTATGAAGGTTTGTAGAGAAAAGCTAGGAATTTCTGATTCTAGCACATCTTTTGTACTTCCTCTTGGAGCTTCTATTAATATGGATGGTACAGCTATTAAGCTAGGCCTTGCTGCATTATTTGTGGCACAGATAATGAATGTAGAACTAAGCCTATTAGATTATATGGTGATGGTTTTAACTGCAACCCTTGGCTCTATAGGCGCAGCAGGAATTCCTGGAGCATTCATGGTTATGCTACCTATGGTACTTTCTTCTGTAAATCTACCAATAGAAGGGGTAGCACTATTTGCAGGTATAGATAGAGTGCTTGATTTACTAAGCACTACTATAAATATCACAGGTGATGCTACAATTACCTTGATAGTAGATAATAGCGAAGGTAATCTAGATAAAGATCAATATTATTCAAATATATAACAAGGGGTATTAAAATGTTTTCAAAAATTGTTATTCCTATAGATTTAACTGAAAGGTTCCCTTGGTCTATGGTAGCACCAGTTGCAATGAATTTTGTAAATTCTTTCGGATCAGAACTTCATTTTGTTCATATCGTTCCTAACTATAGTCTGTCTATGGTTCAGGATTATTTGCCTAAACACTGGTTTCAAGATCAAGTAGAAAAATCTAATAAATCTATTCAAGAAAAATTCAAAAAATATTTTCCATCAGAAATAATACCAGTATTTCATGTAGGTAGAGGAAATGTTTATGATGAAGTACTGCGTTATGTAGAATCTATAAAAGCAGAGCTCATTATTCTACCAGCAATAAGACCTGAACTTGGAGACTATATGTTAGGACCCAATGCTTCAAAAATAGCCCGTCACGCTAAAATCTCGGTAATGCTTGTAAGAGATTAAAGATTGACAAAAAACTGAATTATCTATATTTTTACTTGCTAAAATATAAGGTATCTTAAAGTTTTATGTCTAAAACGCTTCTTGATAACAAAAAATTAAAAATTCCATTAATAATCTGGTTTATTACAAATCTCTTTTTTGCATTTCAATTTATTCTTCGTATGTCTGCTGGCATTTTAAGAGAAGAAATAATGCAAAAGTTTGATATGGACACTATAGCTTTTGGTAATCTTGCTGGGTACTATTATTTAGGATATGCATCTATGCAAATTCCTATAGGTATATTGCTAGACAGGTTTAATTTCAGAATAGTAACATTCATTGCTATAATGGTATCTGTTATAGGAACTCTCGCTTTTGTATTTTCTACTAATATTGAATCAGTAATATTAGGGAGATTTTTAATAGGCGCTGGCTCTGCGACTGGAATTTTATCAGTGGCAAAGGTAATTCAGGAATATTTTCCTACAAGACTACACCCTATCATGATGGGGTTTACCTTTTCGATTGGTCTTACAGGGGCTGTATTTGGTGGACTTCCAATGAAGATAATATTTGATGACTTCGGATATAATGAAAGCTTTATTGTTCTTGCATTAGTAGCTTTTGTTATAGCTATACTCATTCTTTTAATAAGCGATAAAGGTACAAATAAGAGAGACGAAATAGCCCAGCATAAAAGCTCTTCTATAGGGGAATTAATGAAAATCGTCATGAATCCTACAATTTTATTTGTAGGTCTATGTGGGGGATTGATGGTTGGATCATTAGAAGGATTTGCTGATCTCTGGTCTATACCATTTTTTAACCAAATTTACAACTTCCCTGAAAATCAATCTATTATTTTATCTAGTACGGTATTTATTGGAATGATATTTGGTGGACCTCTACTAGCTTATGTATCGGGTTATTTTAGGTCTATAAATATTTTTATTTTCGTAATTAGCCTAGTTACTTGTTTTGTTTTTGTTCTGTTATTTTATTTTAATAGTTTATCTTATACATTAGTATCAGCCTTAATGTTTTTGATGGGGATTTTGTGTTGCTATCAGTCCCTAGTATTTACTGTAGTTGGAAATTTGGTAGAGAAATCTAAAACTGCTGTAGCAATTGCGGTAATAAATTGTATTAATATGTCTTTTGGTCAATTATTCCACAAAGTAATTAGCCAAATTATGCACTCTAGGTGGAACAAGGCGGTGACTTTAAAAGGCGGCCCACTTTATATGCAATCTGATTATATTGCTGGACTTTCTATTATTCCAATTTTGTCTATATTAGGCGGATTAGGATTTTTATATCTATCATGCAAAAAAAAACCTAAGAGTATATAGAATAAGTCGATTAATAGGGAAATACTAATCAATCAATTTCCCTATTAACTAAAACATTCAACTAGAATAACGCTCCACTATTTTATCAATATTCAAACAAGATAAAAACTCCCTAAGCTCTTGGCGCGCAGCAACATGAGACAGACTAAAACTCTTCTCATAATTTGCTTTTGTCAGATCAAGCAAGGTAAGGCCTTGAAGAAACAATTCTCTAAAAATAACTCTTTCACTAAATCCTGGTGCGAGAGTAAAACTAATTCTTTTTGAAAGCTTGGAAAGTACATCCGCTACATTACGTTTGTTTGTAGCGTCTATATTACTAAGTCTATTACGCATTACAACCCACTCGATAGATCCACGATCTCTCTTAGCACGTTGCATTTTCTGCTCCCATATCATCTGACTATAAATAGATGGTTCTACTATGCTAAGATCCTCAGGGCTAACTTTAGCCATTACATCAATATCAAGAAAGCTATCGTTGATAGGTGTAACTATTGTATCTGCATGGGAATGAGCAAGCTTAGATAGAAATGAATGACTTCCAGGAGTGTCAATTACTATTACATCAGAATCAGATGCTTTGTCCATAACTTGATAAAAATTACCTTCTTCCTCTTTTTCTTTTAATGATACATCATTTTCTTTGCTTTCTTGCATCAAAAAATGTTTAGATACAGGAACCTTGCGGTCTGGATTTTTACTATTATAAGCACATCTATTTTCTATATATCTAGTTAGAGAAGCCTGCCTACAGTCTGTGTCTATACTAGAAACACGCAAATTTTTATCAAGTAGACCCGCTATTAAGTGCATGGAGCAAGTAGTTTTACCTGCCCCTCCCTTTTCATTTCCTATAACAAATATATAAGGATTTTTAATTTGCTTCATAATAATCTTTGATAAATTGATTAAGCAATCTTACGCCAAAACCTGTTCCACCTTTTGGATAGATAGGGTTAGATCCTGTTTTAGTCCATGCGACTCCAGCAATATCAAGATGTGCCCAAGTAACACCATTCACAAATTTTTGCAAGAAATGTGCAGCTGTAGCGCTACCAGCGGCGCCCCTAACGCATCCAATATTAGCAACATCAGCAATATCAGATTTAATCATATCTTCAAAGTCTTGATGCAGAGGCATTCTCCAGATTTTTTCATCAGTATTAGTGCCTGCTTTTTCTAACTTAGCAGCAAGATCGTCATCATTAGAAAAACAACCGGCAAAACTATGACCAAGAGCAACAACAATAGCACCCGTTAAAGTGGCAAGATCTATTATCAAGCTAGGATGGAATCTATCTTGTACATACCACAATGCGTCAGCAAGAACAAGGCGTCCTTCAGCATCGGTATTTAATACTTCAGCTGTTTGACCAGACATAGTAGTTACAACATCACCAGGTCTTTGAGCATATCCGTCGGGCATATTTTCAACAAGTCCAACAACCCCTACAACATTCACTTTAGCTTTCCTGATAGCAAGAGCTTTTATAAGACCAACAACAACCGCAGAACCAGACATATCATATTTCATATCTTCCATATTAGCAGCAGGCTTTATAGAGATACCACCAGTATCAAATGTTACACCTTTTCCAACAAATGCAATAGGCTTATTTTCTTTACCAGCACCGTTATATTGCATCACAACTAACTTAGACTCTTTTTTAGAACCCTGCCCTACACCAAGCAAAGCACCCATGCCAAGCTTTTTCATCTCTTCTTCACCCAAAATTTCTATAGATACTCCATATTCTTTTAGGTTATCAGAAATGATTTTTGCATAAGATTCTGGATATAATATATTGGCAGGTTCATTACTTAGATTTCTTGCTAAGAATACACCTTCAATTACTCCTTTATGACTAGTAAAAATCTCATGTGCTTCTTTATGCTCTAGCACTTCTATAGTAATAGACTGAACAGAAAATTTATCTTCAGCATTTTTTCCAGTGAAATATTTATTAAACCTGTAAGATGAAAGCATCGCTCCCTCTGCTATCATAGAAGAGACGATAGGCCTTTTTGATATATTATCCTCAATTAAAATTGATGCTGAACTAATTTTTAACATAGCAAGCTTTTGTACAATTCGCGCTCCAAGACGTACGAATTTCTTCTCATCTAGATCTTTATTTTCACCAATAGAAAAAATAATTATGTGTTTTAGTTTTTCTCCATCTTTTACTATAAGAGATTTAGAAGATCCAAGCTTATCAGACTTTATATATCTTTTATCAGCTAAAACCTCTTTAATTATGCCATTATAAGCATTATCTAATTTTAGACCCATATCAGTTATGGCACCATCTTGAGATACTAGTAAAACTACAGCTTCGTTTTCTATTGTGTTTTTTATTTCTGTAAATTGAATTTCCATATAATGCCTTTAGTTTTTTAGTTAATAATCTTCTAAATACTAGGCAAAGATATAAACAATTGCAAGTGCTATAATAAAATAATTATAACACTATTTGATGTTCTCACAGGTTAAAGACTTGGACCCTTTTTATCATTTTTCGTATGGTTAGAATGTATAGCCGGAGGCAAAGGTGGTAAAAATTTCTCTACATCCTCTGTTTTTGTAACACCAGCAGATATCAGATCTTTTTTTATGTCTATATGATTGCTTAAAATAGACTTCATTAAAATTTTTGTCATTTCTTCGTTTCCTGATTCTTTGGCATAGTCAAGAGCTTTCTTTCCAGAATAATCTTTAATATCAATATTAGCGCCATTATCTAATAATATCTTTGCTATTTCATAATTTTCATTTTCAATAGCAAACATTAAAGGTGTTTTGCCTTCATCACTAGAAATAACATTCAAATCAGAATTTTGCTTTATTAATAAATGCGTTATACTAATAAGATTATCCTTCTCAGAATCCGATGCAGCAACAAAAACTAAAGCTGTGTTACCACTTTTATTTTTTTTATTTACTTCTCCCCCATGGTATAACAATTCTTCAACCCTATCAACATTTCCTAAAAAAGAGTATTTCATAAGACTCGTAGTACCTAATTCGTCAATTGGTACATCTACCAATATTTTAGCAATATCATCTTTCCCATAAGTAATGGCCAGATCTAAAGGTGTATCACCTTCATTATTTGGTAGAGCTAAAGCGCCTTTATCTACTAATAATTCTACAATATCAGAATTTCCCCTTGGCACTGCGTAATGTAATGCTGTATTATCAAAAGCATCTACTTCTGAGATGTTTTGATCATTTATTAAACTTTTGATATATTCTGTAGGAGAACCTTGAATAGCACTAATCAATGATAAATTCAGATTGTATTTACGCGATTTATTTTGATCTTTCTTTCGTTCTTTTATTTCTGGACTTTCATTATCTAATATTGGCTCGTAGTCCCAATTTCTTCTTTTTACTATTCCTTCAAGATCTGAAAATTTAACCTCTTGAATATCGGGAGCATAATCCTTTTGATAAGAATATAATAATTTTGTGATATGACTATTTAATTCATCATTATTTTGACATTTTGTACTACCATAATTTACATCTATCACTTCATATTTTTCTTCCTTTCCTATTCTTCTTATGCTGACGATATGACCACCATCAGCATTTCCATAATTATCGAATGTAGTAAAGGCAAAACCAATAAATTTTTTGTCCTTTATTTTATCTGGCAAGGAACCTATAAAATTATTTTTTTGATATTCAGTATTAATTCGTAAATCACTTGTGCTATCATCAATATCACCTTGTTCTGAATGATATAAAGCAATTCGTTTCATAAAATTGCTTACATCTTTTTCGTTATTTACTACTCTATTTAGCTTATTTAGTACGTTAAGATCTTCTTCATTTTCTCCTTTTGATATATGTTTCATATACCAGCGTACTGTCTCAAGAGTTAAGCCGTAACACACTCCTGTTTCACTTAATATATCACTAGAATCTATTAATTTACTTTGGATAAATGGATCATCAATTCTTAGAGTTTTTTCTTGTAAAAGAGATCGAATAGCACCATTATTAGCTATATCCAGTATGTTTTCAGATCGGTTGTTTAGTAAATTAAGATTTGCTCCTTTTGATATAAGTAATTCTACTATATCTTGCCGATTATTAAGAGCTGCAAGCATTATAGGAGTGTTGCCTTCCTTATCAGGAATATTAAGATTCGCCCCTTGCAATATCAAGTGCTCTACTATTTTTCTATGACCGTTGAGTGAAGCAAGAATGAAAGGTGTATCCCCTTGATCATTAGTAATATTTATATTTTCTATCCTATCAATATATTCTTTAGCACTTTCTATCTCTTTATTAGATAATTTATCTTCTTTCTGTAGTATCTCAAAAAGCTCTTCATCACTATTAATAGGCATAAATTTCCTTCTAATATTTACAGAAGGAATTGTAATACAAATATGAATGTGAAAAAAATTATAACGCCTACAAGATCTGATTTTACATCACATATGCGTCCTTTAAGTAACTACATTAGATTCTTACTTTTACATATTGACCAGGAGCTTTTTCTATAGCCTTTATCTTATGATAGTATTTTTCTTCTACTAACATACCACTATATTTTTTCTGCCATGAAAGCCAGTAAGACCACCAAGATCCTGAAATATTTTCTGCTTTAGATATCCATTCATCAGAAGATTTTATGTTATTCTGATTTACCCAGTAAGAATATTTATTTTGACTAACAGGGTTTACAACACCTGCAACATGGCCAGAAGCAGATAAACAAAATTCTTTTTCCCCGGAAAAAATATTCATCCCTGCAAAAACACTTTGCCATGGAGCTATATGATCATCTTTTGCTCCAAGAAAAAATGAAGGGGTTGTAATTTTTGAAAGATTAATTTTATGACCTAAAAAATCTACAATATCAGATTTTACTAAGTTATTTTCTAAATACATATTACGTAAATAAAAACTATACATTTTAGAAGGTAAATTGGTAGGGTCTGAATTCCAATATAGTAAGTCAAAAGGTAATGGCATGCGCCCAAGCAAATAGTTATTAACAAAAAAAGACCAGATGAGGTCGTTTGCCCTTAGAAGACTAAAACTATTTGCTATATATCTTCCGTCAAAATATCCTTTATTTTTTATTTCATCTTCTATTATCCTTATAGTTTCCTCATTAATAAACAATCCGACTTCCCCAGAATTTTCAAAATCTAATAAAGTAGTAATATAAGTAGCGGAAGAGATAGTATCATCATTTCTGGATTTTAGCAGGCTTTGAACACAAGCAAGCAATGTACCCCCTATGCAATATCCTAAAGCATTAATGTTATCGCAATCGCTATAAGATTTTATATATTTTAAGGCCTCTAATATTCCCTCATTTCCATAATCTTCAAAATTTTTCTCGGATAATGATTTACCAGGATTAACCCAAGATATAAGGAATACCTGAAAATTATTATCTACTAGCCATTTGACAAAGGAATTCGTGTTAGACAAATCTAAAATGTAATATTTATTTATCCATGGTGGTACTATTAAAATAGGAACTTGATATATCTTTTCTTTAGGTTCATAACAAATAAGCTCCATAAGATCATTTTTGAATACTATTTTTCCTTTGGTAGATGCAATATTTTCACCAATTTTAAAAGATAGCTTGTCTGTAGTATTGATATTAAAAAAACCATCGGTATTTTTTAAATCTTCTAAGAAATTATCAAACCCTATTGATATATTTTCCCATTTACTTGATATAGATTCTTTTATCACTTCTGGATTACATAAAGGAAAATTCGCTGGGCATAAAGCATCTGTAAATTGTTTTGCATAAAATGCTAGCATCTTTTGCATTTTACTATCAAGATCCAATTTTTTTGCACTCTCTAAGACCCATTCTGTAGACATTAAGTAAGATTGTCTTATAAAATCAAAATATATATTCTCATGCCAGCTAGGATCTTTAAATCTTTTATCCTTATTATCAAAACTATACATAGGTGGTATATTTTCTCCAACGAATCTCATCATTGTATTATTCAGAAGAGAGGCAAATTTTTTGCCATATTCTATGTTATGTTCTATGAATTTTTCAGGATGTTCTAATATTTTTTCTGTTACCTCTTTGGTAACAAGATCCATTTTTTTGATATTTATATTATTGATAAAATTATCTATCCCCTTACCTTGCATAATATATAACATAGCTTCCTGATATTTTTTTGCTATGTCGTCTATATTATGAATTATAGTATCTGTGTATTCAAAATCTTTCATATGATAAATAAGTTGAGTTTTAATGATCTAATCAAATAGAATAAGGAGCTTAAAAAGATGTTTTGAATTTTCTAATCTCAAGAATTATTACTCATAAACCTGATCATGTTCTAAAATAGCACCTATAATTGTATTATGGAGCATCTCTGCATATTCCTCTTCAGAAATTATATATCTAGTGTTTAGATGCCTAAAATAATCTGAAATCTCTTTAACACTTTCGCTAGTCTCAATATTATTTGTGACAACAGAGTCTCTGCACTCTATATACTCTTGTTCTTCTACAGAAGGATAGCACTTTATCATTAATTGTTGTAATTCAAGACCTATATTTGTTAAGCGTCCTATACAATCAGCTTTAAGACTATTAATAAAAGTATCGTAACTACTCTCTAAATATTCATACGACAAATCATTATCTATTACATATTGCCTTAAACTACGGGCCAAATCTTTTAGCTCATCAGAATTTTTGTTATCTATCGATTCTTCAAGTTTAGCTTGATCAAGGCTGGTTAGTAATTCTTCAAACTCTGAATCGCTCATCCTAGCATGATCAACAAGTATTTTGCGTTCTAGCTCAATATCACTTAAACTATCACAAAACTCTAAAAAGATATTACAAATATATTCAAACTCTTCTAGAGTCATTTCATTACTGCTATTACTTTCCATATACTACATCCCTAAATCTTTTTTGTTTGTATTAGTCTTTACGTTTATAGGCTTAGACCCTACATTATCATCATTAACAATAAATTTCATTGTTTCTTTCTGCATTGCCTTTAATTTTAACTCTAGCTTTTTATTTTTTATAATTTCTTCTCTAGTTTTTTCAGCATTATCTCTAGTTTTTGTATTCTCTACAGCTTCTTTAAATGCATTTGCATATTCTTTTTTCTGTTCGCTATTAAGATATTTATACATTTTTTCTATTGAAAAGCCAATAACATTTGATCCATGTTCAACAAACATCTTTTTGCCTATTTCACTTACTTTTGTTTCAGAAAATGCTGCAAGTACCTTATAAGTATCTAATGTATCAGGTAATCTAGGTGCGGTTACTTTAGAAGAAACAATGGGCACTTCATTGTGAAAATCTTCAAAAGCCATCATAGCATTTTTATTATTATGATAAGATAAATCTGATAACAAATTACTCATACTGTGAAGAGATTTAGTAACAACTAAAGCATTATTGCTTGGATTTTCTATATGTTGTAATCCCTCTTTAATAGTTAATTGCACCCCTTCTTCTTTTATCAAAGTATCATTTAACTCACGAACACTTTGAACCTTCTGATGCTCTTTATTCATTTGTGAATTAAATTCTTCTTCTATAACTTGCACCGTTTTTTTAAAAAAACCTAGCGCATTATTGTTATAGAGTGTCTCAAGTTTATTAGACTCTGAAGGCACTTCATTATTAACATGTTTTAAATTGTTGATTTTGTCATGGCCCTTTTTTACACCTTTAGATACAGTTTCCTGCAGGGTAGGATAAACAACAGAGAAAAGAGCGGCTCCTTTGGCAATAGATTTAGCAGTCGATACCACCTCTTTATGTTCTGGCCCCAAAACCACTTCTGAAGCTTTATCTGTAAATTGCTCACGCGTATTTTGGACATTACTTCTTGCTTTTTGAACATTACTCCTTACCACGAAATACATATTTTGTAGCTGTTTTGGAGTAAAATTACTAAATAGTTTTTTGCTTACTGTCATACTTATTACTCTCAATATTATCTTTCATTCTATTTTGTAAAAATTCTAGCAATTATAAAAGAGTTTTTAAGAAAATTAGCCTCGCAAATTAAAAGATCATATTGTTCAAGACATAATAGCAACGATTATATTAAATGAAGCCATTTATCAATTTCTGATAATGCCCTATTGCTGTAAAATGCATATTTATCAGCCTTAGTCATTCTTTCTGTAGGAGGCTCAAAAAGTCCGAAATTAATATTCATAGGCTGGAAAGTTTCAATATTAGCACCATCTGTAATATGAGACAACAAAGCACCAAGCGCCGTATTTCTAGGAGGAACAATTGGCTCAGCACCATTAATTTCACTGGCTGCGAATATCCCAGCTAGAAGGCCCGTAGCTGCACTTTCAACATAACCTTCAACTCCTGTAATCTGACCAGCGAATCTAATATTAGGAGCTTTATGCATTTGCATCACATTATTTAACAATTTAGGGCTCTTTATAAATGTATTACGGTGCAGTCCTCCTAGCCTTGCAAATTCTGCATTTTGTAAACCTGGAATCATCCTAAATACATCTTGCTGATTAGAATATTTCAACTTTGTTTGAAATCCTACCATGTTATATAAAGTACCTATTTTATTATCTTGCCTTAGTTGCACTACTGCAAAAGGACGGCTGTTAGTGCGAGGATCGCGCAGGCCAACAGGTTTCATTGGCCCAAATAACAAGGTTTTTTCTCCCCTTTCTGCCATTACTTCTATAGGAAGGCATCCATTAAAATATGGCGTATCTTTTTCCCATTCTTTAAAATCTGTTTTTTCTGATTTAAGTAGAGCTTCAATAAAATTATAATATTCATCCCTATTCATTGGACAATTTATATAGTCTTTACCATTCCCACCAGGGCCCATTTTGTCGTATCTAGATTGATACCAACAAATAGAAAAATCTATGGAATCTTTATATATTATAGGAGCTATCGCATCAAAAAAAGCAAGCTGATCTTCTCCTGTAATACTAATAATTGCTTTTGTAAGATAATCTGAAGTAAGAGGGCCTGTAGCAATTATCCATTTACCCTCACTTGGTATTGACGATACTTCTTCGCGGATTATTTCTATATTAGGATGAGATAATAAGGTATTTTCTACATCTTCTGAAAAACCATCTCTATCAACAGCAAGAGCACCGCCTGCTGGAACCATATTATCCATAGCAGATTTGATGATTAAAGAATTCGCTCGCCTCATTTCTTCATGCATAAGGCCTATTGCGCTAGTTACAGAATTATTACGGAAAGAATTAGAACATACAAGCTCCGCGCATTTAGAGGTTTTATGAGCTTGCGTTAATTTCTTTTCACTTCGCATTTCATAAAGCTTCACTTTAACTCCCATATTAGCAGCTTGAAAAGCAGCTTCACTACCTGCAAGGCCGGCACCTATAATATTTAAAACTTTACTCATTATTTTATCTTTAGAATTTATTGTTTTTTGGAAAACCTACTGGTGGTATTTTCCCAGCACCACCTCTTTTGGATAGCCACGGGGTAAGGTCCGTTTCTGTTCTTGTGCGACCTCCAGGCTGGCTCCAGCAGAGGCCTTCAGCTCCATCAAATATTTTTACATCCATCAATTTTGCATCTTTGAATTTTTGTAATGTTACCCCTGTTCCTCTTTTCATTTCAGGAATTTCGGTAATATCAAATATCAATAATTTTCTATTCTCTCCTATAGTAGCAACCTTATTCCCTTGTGCTATAATGGCACATAAAGCCTTATCATCTTCTGCAAGATTCAAAACCTGCTTCCCAAGCTTTGTAGAAGCAACAACTTGAGAGCTAGAGACTAAAAAGCCCTTGCCTTTTTTAGATGCCACCAAAATTTTCGAATCAGAATTAAAGATTAGCATATTAATTATCTCGTCTGATCCTATATCAACAAGCAATTTTACGGAATCTCCATGACCTTTGCCTTTGGAGATATTATCCGCAAAGATGGTATAAAACCTTCCTGAATCAGTGAAAATTAATATTTGATCTGTAGTATATCCATGTAGAATAAAACCTTCTTCATCTCCTTCTTTATATTTTATGCTACTAATATCCGTTACATGGCCTTTTACGGAGCGTATCCATGACATTTTAGAGCATATTATGGTTATCGGCTCTTTTTCTACAAAAGCTTCAATATTAACATTAGTCTCCACATTTGTAGCTTCTATGAATTGGGTTTTCCTATCACCAATTTTTGTACCAAAACCAAACTTCTTTTGTATATTTTTGATCTCACTTTGAATCAGATTGAACCTTGATTTCTCATTTGAAGTAATATCTTCTAAATATATTTTTTCTTTCTGTAATTTCTCTAACTCAGAAATGATTTCTTGTTCTTCTAGCTTTCTAAGACTACGAAGACGAGTATTTAAAATAGACTCAGCCTGCATATCGCTAAGACTGAAGCGCTCCATCATGATTATTTTCGGCTCGTCTTCTTCCCGGATGATCTTAATGATTTCATCCAGATTTAAAAATGCAATTCTAAGACCTGATAATATCTCTATTCTATTACACACTTTATTTAGCAAAAAGGCTGATCTTTTTAGTACAACAAGATCTCTATGTGCAAGAAACTCTCCTAAAATTTGCTTTAAATTCATCACTTCAGGGATTGATTTACTATTTAACACATTCATATTAATAGATATGCGCGATTCAAGTTCAGTAAGTTTGAACAAAGATTCCATTAAACTTTCCGCAGGACATGAACGATTTTTAGGCTCTATTACAATTCTTATTTCTTCAGCAGATTCGTCTCTTATATTACCAATCATAGGAAGTTTTTTGTCTCTCATTAAATCTGCAATATGCTCTATCAATCTTGATTTTTGGACCTGATATGGAATTTCTGTAACAACAATCTGATATAAACCATGGCTAAGATTTTCTTTTTCCCATTTTCCTCTTACTCTAATACTACCTTTGCCAGTTAAATAGCTGTTAGCTATCACTTCTTTGCTATCTATAATGATTCCGCCAGTAGGAAAATCGGGACCTTTTACAAATTGTAATAATTCTTCGATTTCAGCATTTGGCTTTTTTATAATATAAATTAGGGCGTCACATAATTCATGCAAATTATGAGGAGGTATATTAGTAGCCATACCAACTGCTATTCCTTCAGAGCCATTGGCTAAAAGGTTAGGAAAAGCTGATGGCATGATTGTAGGCTCTTCATCTGAATCATCATAAGTAGGCCTAAAAGGCACAGTATCCTTTTCTATATCTCCCATCAAAAACATTGCGATTTCAGTAAGACGAGATTCAGTATATCGCATCGCCGCAGCATTATCACCATCAATAGAGCCAAAATTACCCTGACCTTCTATAAGAGGGTATCTAAGAGAAAAACTTTGTGCAAGCCTTACTAGAGTATCATATACTGCAACATCACCATGGGGATGATATTTACCTATCACATCACCAACTACTCTAGCGCACTTCTTATAAGATGATGCAGGGTCAAGCCTAAGCTGAAGCATTGCATAAAGCAACCTTCTATGAACTGGCTTTAGACCGTCTCGTACATCAGGTAACGATCTAGACATAATTGTAGATAAAGCATAAGATAAATATCTTTCTCCTAAAGCAGCAGAAAAATCTATATTTTTTATTCTGTTTCCAACTTCTAATGACATATTAATTGTAATTTTTTATACTGTGAAAAACTATGTGTGCAAAAACCATAGCAGAGAAAAGATTATAAGTCTTCTATGATTTTAATTTCGTCAAATGAATATTGAAGTGCTAATATTTATTTAATTAAAAAATATAGAGAATTATATGACGATTCAAATAGAGGAAAATGACTTTAACCCTGGCGAGCAATATTCTGATGAAACAGTAGCTCAGATGCTTGAGACAATAAAACCAAACCTTAAAAATAATGTCTTTTTATTAAATACGATGGAAGCTGGCGGACTAAACACATATAGCTGCGCTAATGTTGGATCTTATAATCAAAATACTTTACCAATGTATCTTAACCAACCAAAAATATTAGACAAATCAGGAAAAGAACCTAAAGAATACACTGTTGCAGGAGTGATAAATCTTCACAATAGTCATTATGTATCTGCCATATTTAGAAAAACTGAAGATAATACTAAAACTCTTGTACTATATGACCCCATAGGAGAGTCAGGAAAATTTGCTGATGGATTTAGTAAATATGAGAAAGATATAGCAGATAGCTTTAAGCAAAAATTTGGTAATGATATTGTTGTTGAGGTAAATCCTAAAAATCATGCTCTATATCAGAAAGATTCTACTTCTTGTGGACCAGTTTCCATACATACTCTAGAGCATGTTCTGCATGATAAAATTTTTGAAGAAAACGCTAAAATCGGACTTACAAAAAATCAAAATGGAGAATTCAAGTTTGAAGAATCTGCTATATCATTAAGACAAGAACAATATCAAAAACTCAAAGAATTTAAAATGATAGACGATTTTATGAAAGATAAGGAGCATATTAGCTCTGCGCAGTTGGTAGATAATATTTTTAACGATAAAAATTATGATGAAAAAACTAAAAATACATTACTAAATAAACTAATGGACTCCGGACTAATCGAAGGACAAGAAAATTTATCCAAAACAGATATATTAAAAACATTAGATAGTAATAAAAAACAAAAAACAATGTCTAGAGAGAATCTTTCAGAATATCCTAGCAAAAATTTTACTCCCGATTCTACCCCATCTCTTTCTAATAAAGGACCTAGAAAGAATGCTCAGAGAGGATTATGACAACATAATAAATGATTGGCATAATTGTATTTCCTATTTTCTAAATATGCATATACAAACAAAGTAATGGCCTTTATTTTGATCACAGATACAATTTTCTAATTAAAAAAACATATAAACTTTTTGTGTTTTTTCTATTGACTACATAACCTAAGGTTGTATACTAAAATCCAGGAGAGGCAAATAATGTGTGATTTGTGTGAGTTACGCGCTAACTCTCTCTTGGTGGGGTACCTAAATAGTAACCTTGGTTCAGTTACTTGTTTCGGTGTTGTTGTATGTTAGTATACATAATGTCAATTTGTAGTGATTATATGTTTTCTTTTATGTTGATCATAACCTAAATGAATATAGATTCTAGAATTTAATTTGTTGTGGAGAGTGGAGGTATTTTACCTACATTCTTGTGGTTCTAGGATTAGTATAATAACTAGTAAAATTGATATTTTCTGACTCTAACTATTGTTAGTGGCAGTGCATCAACGTAGAAAGATAGGCTTATGCTCTTGGTTCAATATATAAGGCTATATTGATATTTTTGTTAATATCCTTTCTACCCCCACAACAAATTTGTACAATAGATTACTAATAATTACCTTTCTACCTGAATTTAAAGATAAAAGAGATGGATTACGTTGATATTGATCTAGATGCCTTATGTTAGAGCCTTAGTTGCGCATCACAATTGCGCAAAACTACAGTGCCCTTTAAAAAAATTACATATTGCTTTAATTCCATCATCATAATTATTTTGTAATATCATATCATTAGCTTTTTCGTTAGATAATATAAGTAAGTTCATATCTTCTACAAGATTGGCAAATTTGAATTGTGTTTGACCGCTTTGCTTTGTTCCAAGTATTTCTCCACTTCCACGCAAAAATAAATCTTTTTCTGCTATATAAAATCCATCTGTACTTTCTTTCATTATATTTAGCCTTTCCTTTCCTATTTCTGAAGCGAAATTATAGAGCAATATACAAAAAGATGGTTTATCACCTCGCCCTACTCTACCACGCAATTGATGAAGCTGAGCAAGGCCATAATTTTGAGCATTTTCTATGATAATAAGCGTTGCATCTGCTACGTCGATTCCTACTTCTATAACAGTTGTTGCAACTAGAATAGATGTTTCTCCATTTTTAAAGCTACGCATAGCCATATCTTTTGCTTCAGCAGTCATTTTTCCATGAATCAAACTTGTCTTATTGCCGAATATATTATGTAAAATTTCAAACCTATACAAAACATCTGTCATATTTTGTTTATTATCATCCTTTTCTGATTCTTCTATTAAAGGACATACCCAGTATATTTTTTCTCCTTTTTCTAATATACGATATACAGAATCTATAACCTCCGAAATCTTGCTACTATGCTTTAGAATTGTGGTAATAGATGGACGAGACAACGGTTTTTCTGTCAGTCTAGAAACAGACATATCTCCAAATAAAGTCATTGTAAGACTTCTTGGAATAGGCGTTGCTGTCATTAATAGAAGATCTGGAGCTCTTGCTTTTTTGACAAGCTCTGCTCTTTGCTCCACACCAAATTTATGCTGCTCGTCAATTATAATATATCCCAAATTATTAAACACTACCTTATCTTGAAATAAAGAATGAGTACCTATTAAAATAGATATTTCACCAGATTGTAGTTTATTTAAAATTTGATTACGATCTTTGGCTTTGGTTTTGCTTGTAAGTAATGCTATTTCTATACCGCTGTCTTCTAATGCTTTACAAAAAAAACTGTAATGTTGAGACGCCAGCAAATCTGTAGGAGCCATTAAGCTTGATTGCATATTTTGACTGGCTACGTTAAGTATAGTCATAAGGGCTACTAATGTCTTACCAGATCCAACATCTCCTTGTAGCATTCTAGACATTCTCAAAGAAGATTCTTGATCCTGCTCTATTTCTAAAATAACTCTTTTCTGCCCAGAACTAAGATTGAAACCAAGATTCTTTAAAACTCTTTCTTGCATCAAAGAGGCTTTTGGAAAAGAACGTCCTCTTTTTGTATGATTAGATTTTCTAAGCAAAGCCAGAGATAATTGATTAGATAATAATTCATATTTAGCGAGAATTTTTTCAGCACTTTTAACATCTGCAATATTACTAGGAAAATGTATTGTTTTTAATGCATATATAAACTCACAAAAATCTTTGCTTTTTACTCTAGATATTTTTATCTCTATAAGATCCATCACTTTTTTAATATAGTTTTGTATTTGTTTGTTACTTATACCATATGTAAGTGGATATATAGGCTCTATAGGAGTTTTAGGTATATTGCCCCATAAAAAATCAGGATGCGCAATTTGATAATAAAAATCATTAAAATCAACCTTGCCAGATATAGTCACTTTTGATCCTACTTTTATACGAGGTAAGATAAACGAAGGTATCTTATTAAAAAATACAAGAGTAATTCCTCCAGTATCATTTGATGCGTAAATCTTCATAGGGCTACGTCTTTGCCTTTGGATTATTTCTGATATTACAACTTCAGCAATTATATGATCACCTATATTAAGTTTAGATAGGTTTGCAGATAATTTAACATCCAAATAACTATGTGGCTTATGTAATAATAGATCAGCAATAGTTTGAATTCCTAATCTCTCCATAGCTTTTTTAGTACTAGGTTTCATATTCAAAAAAGAGTCCAGATGCAAAAATAACTCATCAATCATAATTGTTTTCTTTTTTTTAGAATATATAATCTATATATATTATATATAACAGAGCTCTTCAACCGGAAAAAATGAACATAAATTCTACATTTAGATCCTCAATATCAAACTCCCTAGATATTTTGCCTCAAAAAATAGCAGTCGCCGTATCAGGTGGCCCTGATTCCTTAGCTTTACTGATGCTAAGCAATAGTTTTGCTATAGAACAAAAGATAGATTTAACTGCTATAACGGTAAATCATAATATAAGAGAAGAAGCTAAGAAAGAAGCTGAATATGTTTCCGTAATATGTTCTAATCTTGGAATAAAGCATGTTATTCTTTCTTGGAAAAGAGAAGGTGATCTTTCTACTATGCATGCGCATTCTAGAGAAGCAAGATATAATCTAATGACTGATTACTGCAACAAGAATGAGATACCTGTTCTTTTAACTGGTCATCATGCTGATGATAAAATAGAAAGTTTTTTTATAAGATTATCAAGAGCTAGCGGCTTACTTGGACTATCTCCAGCTGAAGAAAATATTTACCGTAATATCACTGTATTGCGCCCATTATCTAATATCTATAAGAAGGAACTTATAGATTATATATCTTCTTTTAATATTAATTATATTGACGATACATCAAATTATGACCCCAAATATCAGAGAAGCAATATAAGAAAATGGATAGAAATGATTCCAGAAGAATTAGAGCCAAATCTATTTAAAAACCGTATACTTAAAAGCCTAGATCATATAAAAGAAATATCTAGTTACATATCAGAGATCATTGATCAAAATTTAAATGATAGAGCTATCATACATGAAGCTGGTTATGCGACATATAAATTCAGTAATTGCTATAATTATATAGAATTTATGATCCTATCTCACCTACTTACAATGATAAGTGGATATAATTTTACTCCAAGATCTAGTTCTATTAAAAAACTATATGAAAAATTAGTAAAAGAAGAGTCCTCAAAATCAACTCTACATGGATGTATAATAGTTAAAAAAGCTAATCATGTTTTTATATATAGGTCATTTGGGAAACAAAAACCAGAAGAAGTGCCTTTAAGCAAAGATACAAAATGGGACAATAGGTGGGAAAGCTCTATAAATGAGGATAATCTTTTTATAGGCCATTTATCTATGGAGGATTGGATAACATTAAAAAATGATAAAAATTTTACTCAGAAAGATATAAAAATAGATCATAACATCTTATTTACTATCCCAGTTATATTTGAAAAAAATATTTTAGAAGTAAAAACAAAGAAAATTCTAGCCATACCGCATATAGGATATTATAATAATCCTCGTTATAATAAAGACAGCTTGGTTTTTAAGCCAAATTATAAGTCCCGTTTAATCCATTTTTCTTAGGTTGATATGAATAGTCAGAATAAAAATATTATAGTTTGGATAGTTATTTTCCTAACAGTGATACTATCCTTTAACATGTTACAGGGTGATGGATTCAGCGGTAAAAAAACAAAGCTAGCTTTGTCTGAATTCATTCAACAGCTTAATGAAAAGCGTGTAAGTAATGTCCGTATAGACAACAACAATGTTGAAGGCCATCTAACTGACGGTACAGAATTTTCTTGCTACATAGGTAACTATCAATCTGTTATGAGCCATATAATTGAAAGTGGCACTCATTTTGACCTTGTACCACCTAATACTAAAATGAATTATTTTTTAAACCTGTTGTTTTCAGCTTTCCCTATGCTTCTTCTTATAGGTGTATGGATATTCTTTATGAAACAGATGCAAGGTGGCGGCCGTGGCGGAGCACTTGGCTTTGGCAAATCAAAAGCTAAGCTTTTATCTGAAAAAGGTATTAAAATAACTTTCAAAGATGTTGCTGGAATAGATGAAGCTCAAGATGAGTTACAAGAAATTGTAGATTTTTTAAGAGATCCTAGTAAATTCCAAAGGCTTGGTGGAAAAATTCCAAAGGGATGCCTTTTAATTGGCCCTCCGGGGACTGGTAAAACTTTGCTTGCTAAAGCAATAGCTGGAGAAGCAAATGTGCCATTTTTTAGCATTTCTGGCTCTGATTTTGTAGAGATGTTTGTAGGTGTTGGTGCAAGCAGAGTGCGTGACATGTTTGAGCAAGGTAAGAAAAACGCTCCTTGCATCATATTTATTGATGAAATTGACGCTGTAGGAAGACATAGAGGAATAGGTCTAGGCGGCGGAAATGATGAAAGAGAGCAAACATTAAACCAAATGCTTGTAGAAATGGATGGATTTGAAGCTAACGAAGGTGTTGTTATAATTGCAGCAACTAATCGCCCAGACGTTCTTGACCAAGCATTGCTTCGCCCTGGAAGATTTGATCGCCAGATTAATGTTCCTTATCCTGATGTTAATGGAAGAGAAAAAATTCTCAAAGTTCATCTAAGCAAGGTAAAATATAATAGCAAAATAGATGCGAGAATTATAGCTCGTGGTACTCCTGGATTTTCCGGTGCATCTCTTGCAAATCTTGTAAATGAAGCAGCATTGCTTGCAGCGCGTAAAAATCATCCAGAGATTTTGATGTCTGATCTTGAAGAAGCAAAAGACAAAGTAATGATGGGGACTGAAAGAAAATCTATGGCTATGTCTGATGCCGAGAAAAAACTCACAGCCTATCATGAAGGCGGACATGCCCTGGTTGGCATTCATCTTCCTGCATCAGACCCGATCCATAAAGCTACTATTATTCCAAGAGGCAGAGCACTTGGTATGGTAATGAGATTGCCAGAAAATGATAGATTATCTATGGCAAGAGATAAAATGGAAGCAGATATCGCTGTTGCACTTGCAGGAAGAGCAGCGGAAGAAATTATATTTGGAAAAGATAAAGTTACTTCTGGAGCTTCATCAGATATCAGAATGGCTACTGCAATGGCTACTGCAATGGTGACAGAATGGGGACTTAGCGAAAAAATAGGCACTATATATCATGGTTCTAATGATGATATGTATAACCGTGGGTCTAAATCAGTAATATCAGATCATACAGCCCAGTTGATAGATCAAGAAATCAAAAGACTTGTTGATAATGGACATAATATAGCTACCAAAATTCTAACTGACAATATAGAGCAATTACATCTTTTAGCAAAAACTTTGATAGAACGTGAAACTCTTTCTGGAGATCAAATTAAAAATTTGTTAGCAGGAAGAGATCTAGATGAAGAAATCGTTGTAGAAGAATCTCTTAAGACAAAAGATTTATCCAAGGAAACAATTGCGCTAGATGACGCACCTACTAAAAAGACAAGGGCCCCTAAAACAAAAAAAAGTGAATGATAATATATACATACCTATGGGTAAAAATATTACAGAATATAAATTTGTTAGTGATCTTAAAGAGCTGAGCTTTATAGATGAAATATGGCTTTTTGGCTCTAGAGCAAGGGGTGACAGCCAAGATAGAGCCGATATTGATCTTGCTATTATATGCCCAAATGCTACGGATGAAGACTGGACAAAGGTACTTGATATCATAGAAAATGCTGATACTTTACTTAAGATAGATTGTGTAAGATTTGATAAAACTAAAATGAGTGAAGAATTTTATAACAATATCATTAAAGATAAAAAGGTACTTTAGATGACAGAAGAAATACAATGGAAAGATTCTTTCCATACCTTAGGAAAAGCTATAGAACGTTTGGCAGAACTACTATCAAATCCTGAGTTAGATAAAGTTGATTATTTACGAGATGCTTCAATTCAGAGATTTGAATTTACTATAGAATTGTTTTGGAAAACTTTAAAAAAAGCCTTATTCTACGAAAAAATAGAATCCACCTCCCCGCGCGACGTATTAAGCAAGGCTTATCAATATAATCTAATTAATGATGAGTCAATCTGGCTAAAAATGCTTGATGATCGTAACAATAGTGCGCATGCATATGAAGAAGAGAAGGCGAAAATAATATTCCAGCATATTAAAGGTTATCTCCCTATTTTTCAACTCACATATAAATCATTAAAAGAAAAATATAATTTATAAGCAAAATGCTTTTGCTTAATTTGTTGTGTTTTTATATAAATAACTCTTGACAAAAAAGTTAAATAATATTATGACTTTCTATTTTAGATTAAATAATAAAACATAGGGAATTTTATGCTTAAAACACCACATCCTGAAGATCCAAAAACCTATTCAGAAGATATTGAACAAAGCACAAAATTCAATTTTTTGGTAAATATTGTTTTATTTGTATATGGAAAGCTTAGTGTTCAGGTTTTTGAATACTTATATGATTCTCCTTCTTCATTTTCCTACAAAATACCTAAAAATAGCAATAGTACATTAGATATTCTTGAATTTTTAAATAATGACAATCATGAACCTGTAGGACACAATTCAGTAATGGTGAGTTTCAATAGAAAGATACATTACCCAGATACAAAGAACATTGATATCAATCACAGAATCACAACTTCAACTAATATATTATATAAGAATGGTAATATTAAATCAGTTGAGGTAAGTTTTCGTGGAGGCGCACATTGTGGATCTAGCACATTAACAGCAAAAAGAAGTGACAATAATGATTATGTGGTAAACGATCCTGATAACAATCCTGTATTATTAGAAGTTTTAAACGAAGATATTAAATTTTATTTACAATTTAGTAAGTATATTTTTAATACAGATAGTTCTTTTAATTACACTACTTATAATAACAAACAAATCACAGTACCATTTGATGTAAATATGGAAAAATTTATGCAAGTAATTAATGATTCTCATTGTCAAATAAATACGGATGCGAATTGTCTAACTCCTCCAATTTTTGACTGGCCTACACAAACTGAAATCTTAGATATAATAAATAATACACAACAAAAAGAAAGTCCAGAAGTACTAAATATATCAGAACTACAAATACAAGACTATACAGTACCGGTAGATACTTTAGGAGAAATACCTGATCAAAACACACATGATCAACTGTGAAAAATGATTATTCATAGTAGCTCTATCAATCTATCTAAAAATGGATTACTGAGTGCAGCTAGTTACCACAATTTTTCTAAGATCTATAAACGATACTTGCAATCAAAGAGTTTGAAATAGAATAGAATAGTTACAAAATTCTTAAATATCTGGCGGTATGCGTTCTATCATATCTACGCATAAGTTGAAATAAATATTGATACTTTTAGTGAACAAGTTAAAATACACAACCATATAATTTATCAAAAGTAACCACTATGTCTATGGAAGAATTATTCAACGCTATCTCTGAGATCAATCTACTAAGAGTTCAAGAGATTTTATATTCAAATCAAAATCTGAATATAAATCAAGTTAACGAATTTGGGCAAAATATATTCCACATTGCTGCAAGAGCTAGTGATGGTTGCAATGGTTGCAATTTAGAAATTTTTAAAATTCTTATTTCCTATGCTAAAGAGCACGGTTATGATCGAGAATTAAGACAACTCATTAATGCTAAAAACACATTTGGTGATACAGTAATAATGAATGTCGTAAAAAACAACTATAACCCTCAGGAAATATTAGAATTACTTGTAGCAAATGGAGCTAATATTCACCAGAGAAACCAGCAAGGTCAAACAGCTTTGCATCATGCTAGAACAGTTAAAGCGACTAAAGCCCTTCTTGATAATGGTGCAAATCTTTTTACAGTTGACAGTGATGGAAATACAGTTTTTCATCGTGCTGCTGAATATGGTAACATAGACATTCTTGAATTTCTTATTAAAACGGCTAAAAATAATGGTTATGATCAAGAATTAATACAAAGTCTTAATGCTAAAAACACATTTGGTAGATCAGTGATATATAATGCAGCAAATGAATATTATACCCCTGAAAAAAACTAGAATTACTTATTCAAAACGGAGCGGATGTTGATGATTTAAATCACAATAACGGAACAGCTTTGCATAAGTTTTTGAACACGCAAATTTTGAACGGGAACATAGTGGGTGATCAGATTTTTAATAAGAATGATGTAAGAGAATCTGTAGAGAGTCTACTTTCAGTAGGTGCGAACCCTAATATTCCAGATAAGACTGGTAATTATCCTATTCATCTTGCTACTAAAAAAGAGAATTTCAAAGAACTATGCAAGCTACTTATTTTAGCAGGTGCTAATGTTAATAATACTGATGCTAATGGTAATACTTTAGAAGATTTGATTATAAATAGAGTAGATCAAAATGATGAGAAAGCTTTATTAACTGCAAAAAGTGACGCAGCTGAATTATATGATTTTGCAGAATCAATCACTGTATTAACAAATGATTTTAGTATTAATAATAGTAGCGAAGCATTATACAATTTTCCTTTGCCATTTCCAAACAGATATTTAATCTACAAAAAAATCTTCGGTAGTAATTTTCCATCTAAAAATTCATTACAGAAATTCTTAACCCAAAATATATTCACAAAGACACCAAAATGTGATGATGCAAAGATTTTAAATATTCCTTACAATGTACTAAAAAAAGAATTGGATATTTTTACTATAAAGAATGGAGTAAAATTTTTAACTGATCTTCATAATAACATGTGGAAAACCATAACATTAACCACAAGCTATAATACAACCGCAAAAAATGATGTATTTGGTAACAAGTACATACTAAATTTAATTTTGAACTATGTAGGAGGAGATGTTAAACCTCAGAAAGGATTAGCAGCATTAAAAACCTTACTAGAACAATACCCAGACAATGAAGGAAATTTTGAACCAAAAGAAACTGTTCATCCATATGAAGAAACAAAGGAACCTGATGTACCAAAACTTGGAGAAACTATAAACAACCTACAAGAATACCCGATATAAAAAACTATTCCTTGCGAGGAGC
>CAZKKY010000006.1:0-59796 GCA_964553715.1 uncultured Rickettsiaceae bacterium | reverse complement strand
TTCTGGATCGCTTCGCTTCGCTCGCGATGACGAGAGGGGTAGGCTGAGTGATGACTGCGTGATGGGCCCAGTAATGACTGAAGGATACGTCATTGCGAGGAGCCCTATGGCGACGTGGCAATCTAGAAGAAGACTGGATCGCTTCACCTTCGGTTCGCGATGACAGGGAATGAACTCGCGATGACAGGGAATGAACTCGCGATGACGCAGGCCCCCAGCTGTCATTGCGAGGAGCCCTATGGCGACGTGGCAATCTAGAAGAAGACTGGATCGCTTCACCTTCGGTTCGCGATGACAGGGAATGAACTCGCGATGACAGGGAATGAACTCGCGATGACGCAGGCCCCCAGCTGTCATTGCGAGGAGCCTATGGCGACGTGGCAATCTAGTGTTTCTGGATCGCTTCACCTTCGGTTCGCGATGACCAGGAATAAACTCGCGATGACGCAGGCCCATAACCCTTATTGCAAGGAGCCTCCCCAGCTGTTTCCTTTAGCAATTTCTACAGTCATTGGGACAGATAATTTTACAACATTCTCCATAGATGTTTTGATAATTTTAGTTGCTTCAAGAATAGATTTTTCTGATACTTCAAAAATTAGTTCATCATGTATTTGCAAAAGCATTATAGCATCAAGATTTGCTTCTCTTATTGCCTTATCTACTTCTATCATCGCAAGTTTTACTATATCAGCGGCAGAAGATTGTATAGGCGCGTTAATGGCAGCGCGCTCTATCAAACTTCTATTAAAGTAATTTGCATCTTTTATATTTGGGAAAAAGCATTTTCTACCAAATATATTTTCTACATATCCATGATTATGCACGAAAGATTTGGTTTGCATCATGTATTTTTCTATCCCTGGATATTCTCTAAAATACCCAGATATATAATTTGCAGCTTCTTGCCTAGTTATACCAAGCTGCTTTGCAAGGCCAAAATCACTAATGCCATATATAATACCAAAATTAATTGCTTTTGCTTTTCGTCTTAAATCGTCTGTAATGGACGATTCGTCCTTTTTAAATACTTCTATCGCTGTTGCTTTATGTATGTCTATATTATGTTTAAATGCTTCCTGCATGGGCTTTATTTCTGCTATACAGCTTAGAATTCTTAATTCTATTTGTGAATAGTCCGCAGAGATTATCTGATATCCCTTCTTCGCTATGAAGGCATTACGGATTTTTGCGCCATCAGCACTTCTTATAGGTATGTTCTGTAAATTAGGATTATGAGAACTAAGACGCCCTGTAGAGGTGCTATTTTGCAAGAAATTTGTATGTATTCTGTTTGTAGTCTTATCTATCTGAGTTACAAGACTATCTGTATAGGTATTTTTTAGCTTAGTAATTTGGCGCCATCTGATAAGATAATCAGCAATTTCGTAACCAAGTTCGCTTAAATATTCAAGCACTTCTATACCGGTAGAAAAAGTTTTAGATTTGCTAGATATTTTGCCTCCTGGAAGCTTCATATGCTCAAATAATACTTCGCCTAGCTGCTTTGGAGATGCTACATTAAAGTCCCGCCCTGCAATATCAAAAATTTTGTTCTCAAGCACAAGGATTTCCTTTGCAAACTCATCTGACATGGCTATTAAGTAATCTTTATCAACCAAAATCCCACATATCTCCATTTTTGCAAGAATATAAGATATAGGAAGATCAATATCATAATATATAGAAAGGGCTTTTTTATTATAAAGCTTATTATGTAATTCGTCATATTTAGCGAAAAATGATGTTATGCCATTTTTTAACCAAAAATCATCCGGCACCTGCACTATTCCTGCTGAGGTTGCATAATTCATTAGCGATAAATCTTCAAAAGCAATAAGACAGTTAGGATCGATTATTCCATCTAAATGCTTTATAAGAGCTTTTAAATTCACAGTGATTTTTTTAACAGAAGTATCTTTAAGTAACTCATATATCTTACTTGCTTCATGAATCGGCAAATTACATATTATATTATCCTGCGTACCTAGAAGAAATTGGGTTGATGATAAATAAATAGCTAAAAACCCTCTATTAATAGCAGATTTCTGCAAATCTTCGAGATTGCCTATGCCATTTGCTTCAAGATTAAAGCTTTGCTGGATGCTAGAGGTGGGTTCAAGATCCATACCGAAAAGCTTTTCTGCCCTTGCTATTAAAGATTTAAAGCCATATTCTACTATGAAATTCACAAGCTCATTACGATTAGGCAAAGACCATGAAAGATCATTAGTATCAATTTCAAGATCGGTTTTTAACCCTAGTAGTTCGTATGATAATCTGGCTAAATCTTTTCCTGACTTAATCATTTCCCTACGTTTTTCTTGAGTTATTTCTTCTGATCTTTCAAGAAGCTCTTCAAGAGTGCCGAATCTATTTATTAATTCAGCCGCTGTCTTAGGACCAATGCCTTGTACGCCTGGGATATTATCTGATTTATCACCTATTAGCGCAAGAACATGGCGAATTTTATCTGAATATACACCAAATTTTTCTAATATATCCTCTTCTTTTATATATTTAGCTTTCATAGGATCATAGAAAGAGGCATGTTCTGACAAAAGCTGCATAAGGTCTTTATCTGATGAAATAATTAGAGATTTTTCACCAGCTTTAGATAAAGTAGTAACTAAACTTGCTATGATATCATCTGCTTCCATACCATCTTGTTCTAAAGTTTTAAAATTCAATACCTTAGCCGCAAGCCTAACTAGAGGAAGTTGAACCTTTAAATCTTCCGGCACGGGCGGACGGTGAGCTTTATATTCAGCATAAATTCCTGAGCGGAAGCTTCTTCCAGGACTATCAAATACTATAACGCATTTAGATGGCTTAAAGTCGTTTAGTAACTTGAGAAGCATTGAGGTAAAGCCATACAAAGCACCAACAGGAATTCCGCCAGGACTGGTAAGTGGCGCTTGAACGTGAAAAGCACGGAATACGAATCCGTATCCATCAACAATAATGACGGGTTTATGCATGATAATATCTACATAGCAAGTTTTAAAAAATTAGAAACTATTATAGCGTTATTTTACCTGATAATTCAAATAAACTCTTTAAATAAATATAGTTTCAGAATATTATTCTCATGGACATCAAAAAAGCATGATGTTATCATAAGCTAGTTATATATAAATAGGGGAGTATTATGGTAAATTTTAATCAATTTATGAAGCAAGCACAAGACATGCAAAAGAAAATGCAAGATGCCCAGGAAAAGCTTCTTGCCTCTGACTTTCACGGAAAATCAGGTGGTGGGATGGTAAATGTGATTGTTAACGGTAAAATGGAAATGAAAAAAATCACTATAGATTCTTCTATTATAAAAGAAAGCGAAAAAGAAGTGCTGGAAGATTTGATAATAGCAGCATATAACGATGCTAAAACAAAGGCAGAAACAGCTTCTGGTGACGCTATGAGCCAAATGATGGGTGGTATGGCACTTCCACCAGGTTTTAAGATGCCTTTCTAAATGAACAAGAATAATGAAATTGAGCAATTAACTTATCTGATTTCCAAATTGCCAGGGCTTGGTCAGCGCTCTGCAAGGCGCATTGTTCTGCATCTTTTACAAGATTCTGAAGCGCGAATTAGAAGCCTCGTAGATGCTTTGTCTTTAGTACATCAAAATATCACATCTTGTTATATATGTGGAAATATTACTAATTCTTCCCCATGCGATATATGTAGCGACCACTCAAGAAGCAAGAATATAATCGCCATAGTGGAAAGTGTAGCGGACTTATGGGCTATAGAGCGTAGTAATATTTTTAAAGGTCATTATCACATACTTGGTGGAACTTTATCTGCTGTGCGTGGTATTTCTCCAGAATTACTAAAATTGCCAGAGCTCTTGCGTAGATGTCATGAAAATGAAGTAGAAGAAGTAATTATCGCTACAAATGCTACAATAGAGGGTCAGACTACTGCATTTTTTATCACTGAATATTTGAAAGGCCTGAATATTCATATCTCCAGAATAGCAAGTGGTATACCTATAGGGGGAGAGCTAGATTATCTAGACGATGGAACTTTGTCCGCTGCATTCTCTCTTAGACAGCCATTTAACGACTAAAAGATCTTATTTCGAATCGTAGAATACATAATAACCTACTGTAATTTATCCATAGTTTCAAATGTGTCAGTTCTATGAATACCCAATCGTTGGAAAGATCTTAGATGCGTCAATCTAGTCTTGCTGGATCACGTCGCTTCGCTCGTGATGACGGGGAATGAGCTAGCGATGATGGTGAAAGAGACCAGTGATGATGGGGGATGCGCTAGTGATGGCCTTAGAGTGATGGGCCCAGTGATGACGTAGGAGACCAGTGATGATGGGGGATAGTACACGTAACCGTCATTGCGAGGAGCTATGCTCCCGCGGCAATCTAGTCTTGCTGGCTCACTCAGCTTACGCTCCTGGTGACAAAAAAGCTATGTTACTTATATATTATTGATTGCTTCAGTCTAAAGCCCTCTACAATGAAAGCCCCTATTTCCTAAAATATATAACCCATCCCAGCAATTATCTGGTTTGTATTTGATAAAAGAAAATTATAGAGCAAAATAGTTGCAGTTACACTACTTCTTTTTTAGCTTCTTCATCTAACATTTTTTCGAGAGCTTCAACAGAATATTTTTTCTCTTTTATAGAAACTTCAGACTCAAAAATAGCCTTCACAGCCTTGTTTTCTAATAGTGGACCAGTTAAAGATTGTAAAGCATGTTTATTCTGGCTAAAATATTCTACTACTTCTTTTTCTCTGCCAGGAAATTGTCTTGCTTCTGCAATGATAGCATCTTTAATATCTTGGTTTGTAATTTGTAAATTACGAGCTTTCACATATTCAGAAAGAAGTAATCCTATCTTTACCCTTCTTAAAGCTACCCTATTGCAATATTTATCCAAATCTTCAGCAGACTTACCATTCATAGATTCATCTTCTTCTATGTTGTCTATCTGATTTTTTAATGCATTATATTCATTGTTAAACAGAGCTTTTGGAGCATCAAATGTTAAAGAGCTTTCAAGAGAATCAAAAAGCTTCATTTTCATAGTAATATATATACTATCATCATAAGAGGTTATTATATCCTGCTTTAAACTTTCTTTATATGCAGCAAGATCCTCATGCCCCATAGTTTTAGCAAAATCATCGTCTATTTTAAGCTCAGCAGGAGCCATAATATTATGAATAGTTACCTTAAATTCTGCGTCTTTCCCAGCCAGGTTTGGAGCACCGTAATTTTCTGGAAATTTGACTTTCACTATTACTTCTTCTCCAGCTTTTTTACCAATAAGCTGATCTTCAAAACCAGGAATAAAACTCTTACTTCCAAGCACTAAGCCATAATTACTAGCCTTACCACCATCAAATAATACACCATCTACAGACCCTTCGAAGTCAATCATTAACTTGTCGCCATCTACAGATTTAGAACCCTTTTTACGATCAGCAAAACCTAGGTTCATGTTTTTATACATTGGCATTAATCTATCGATACGATCGCTTATATCTTTCTCAGATACTTCAAGTACAGGTTTGGTAATTTTGATTTCTTTAAAATTAGGAAGCTCAACTTTTGGCATCACTTCTACCATAAGAGTGAATTCAACATCCTGTCCTTCGTTAAAATCTGATAAATCTATAGAAGGGGTACCAACTATATCAAGTTTTGTATCTTTTATAACCTGATCAACAGCTTTTCTAACTTCGCGTGATATAACATCATTACGCGCAGAAGCACTATATTTTTTTTCTATGATAGAAGAAGGAACTTTACCTATTCTAAAACCATCAACACGAGCTGTTTTTGCTATATCTTTAAGCGTACTAGATATCTGAGGCTCAATAATATTTGAAGGAATAGTTACTTTAAAATGTCTTTCTAGACCTTCGGTTTTTATCTCTTTGAATTTCATTATCAAACTCGCTTAATTCTTAAAATGTGGTGCGGGTGGAGGGACTTGAACCCCCACGCCTCTCGGCGTTAGAACCTAAATCTAGTGCGTCTACCAGTTTCGCCACACCCGCTAAAAAGCTAAATAAAAAGCTATGTTATAAAACATAAGACATAAAATTATGACTTAAGCATTTTACATAAGGCACCATAATACACATTATACAATCTTTGTAAATCCAAAATTTTAACCTGTTCATCAATTTTATGTGCATATTCTGATAACAAACCAAATTCAACAACGCAGCAGTAATTTTGAATGAATCTTGCGTCAGATGTTCCTCCGCTAGTACTTTCTGTGGGCATTATTCCTGTTTCCTCTAATATTACAGCCTTAAAGGTCTCAAAAAAATCATGCCTTTTAGATAAGAATGGAGTTGCATTACAGCTATGTTCTAAAATATAAGAATCACTATGTTTATTTATTATATTTGAAACAAAAGATATTACTGAATCTTCAGTATGATTATCATTAAACCTTATATTAAATTGAGCTTTTACTTCTGATGGTATAAGATTTGTTACTTTATTATTTGTATCTATAGAAACAACCTCCAAATTAGAAGGATCAAACGCTTTATTTCCATCGTCTAATTTACATGATATTAAATCCTTTAAAATTTTGACCATAGTATGATTAGGATTTTTAGCAAGGCTAGGATATGCAACATGACCTTGCTTTCCATAAATTTTTAAACTAAAATTCAAACTACCTCTTCTACCTACTTTAATAGTATCGCCTAGTGTATTACTACATGTAGGCTCTCCAACTATTGCAAAATCAATTTTGTGACCATTTCTATTCATCCACTCAAGCATTAATTTTGTTCCATAATTCCCCTCTCCCTCTTCATCAGAAGTAATAAGAAAAGCCAGATTTCGTTTATTAGGATTTTGTTCTATAAAATTGATCGCTGCAGCAATCATAGCGCCTAAAGCACCTTTCATATCTACAGCACCTCTACCATATATTACTCCATTTTTTTCGGTAGCTGTGAATGGATCGTTACTCCAATTACCACCAGGAGGTACAACATCTATATGGCCAGCAAAACATATTGTATGAGTATCATGAAATTCTCCTTGAGGATCTCTGATATCATAGTTTTTTTCTTGAGAGTTATAAATTGCATATAAGTTTTTTGTATGCTTTGGATTCGAATCAGGGCCAAATTCTTTTATATATGTTACAAATCCAGATTCTTTTAAGATATTTTCTATATAGTCAATTGCGCCAAAATCATTTGGTGTGACAGAAGGAAAAGATATCAACTTCTTAACTAACTCTACCGGATTTATCATATATATTTCATTCTTATAGCAAAAATAGCTGCTATAATAGTTACTAAAGAACTGAAACCACTAACTAAAAACACATCCTGAAAAGCGCTAGACGCAAGATGCCCGCAAATCATTGAAGATAGAAGCACTCCAGCGCCACTAAGGACGCCAAATAAACCTATCGATGTGCCATATAAATCGATAGGAGCTTTTTTGAAAATCATTGCTGCAAATGTTATCTGTGCTCCAGCTCTTTGTATGCCCCAAGCAATAAGACCAATCATTCCAAATAGAAGAGGCGCCTTCAATATATTGTAAAATAATATGTTAAATAGAAACAAGGCACCAATGGTAATAAAGAGCATAATTCTGTCTCTGCCTTTATCTATTATATAACCCATAGCAGGAGATAAAACAAACATGCTCATATTGAATATAGCAATCGTATTTAAATAGATAGTTTCCGAAAAACCTTGGTTTTTTAGATATAACATTATAAGCCCATCGTTGAATCTACCTAGAAAAAATATAAAAGATAATATTAAAATAGAGCCTAACTTATCCCATATAATTTTTACCTCTTGAAAAGTAAATTGCTGCTTCTCTAACTTAAAATTCACTCTAGTACTATCTATAAAAAATGACAAAACAAGAGTACCAAAACATATTATAGAAGAAGCTGCTATTAAGATGTAAATATTTTCTGGATTTTTATCAAAAGATCCAAATAAAAACACGTAAAGTGTTACTGAGATTGGACCAAGAACACATCCTAATGTTTTAGAACAGCTAAGTATCGCAAGAGCAAAGCCCTTGTTTTTTGCATTTTCTCCAACAAAAGCATCTCTTGGGCTTGCAAAAAGACCGTTTGATATTCTCTCCAACATTTTAGAAGAAAATATAGTAACAAAAGAAGGAAAAAATAAAACAATCTTAGATAACATAGAAATAAATACAGGAGAAATAAAAAGCATCTTCCTATTTTTTACATGGTCAAATAAATTACCACTAACAAGCCTAAATGCCATGGCCATAAATTCTGTCGCACCCTCTATTAGACCAAACAAAAACATAGACATTCCTATAGAATCTGTAGCAATCAAAGGAATAAGAGTCATGCTAATTGTTGTTGTAATAGCAAGCAAAAAATTTATTAAATATATCAGAATCATTTTTATTTCGTCATTTCATCAATAATTTTATCGGCGGAGTTTGGGCTTAGCACTTTCTTTCCATTAAGATCAAAATTCGCTCCTTTTAAATCATCCCCTATATCTTCTTTTTTGCCACCAAGAACATTAGATAAAAATGATTCCGCTATAGAATAAAAAGATAGTCTATTTTCTGGCTTTGCAAATCCATGCCCCTCTTCATGATAAAGACTATATATTACAGGTATAGATTTTTTTCTCATCGCATTTACAATTTGGTCTGATTCAGCCTGTTTTACTCTTGGATCATGCGCACCTTGAGCAATTAAAAGAGGCTTGGTAATATTATCTACAAAATATAATGGCGAGATTTGATTTAATGCTTCTATTTGCTCTTTTGTATCCCATGGACCAATTCTTTTTTTAAAATCGTTGAGAATAGGCTTCCAATATGGTGGCACACTATTTATTAGAGTCATAATACTTGATGGCCCTACAATATCAATCCCACAAGCAAAAACATCTGGAGTCATAGTCAGCCCAACAAGAGTTGCATATCCACCGTAACTACCACCCATGATAGCGATTTTTTTAGGATCAGCGATCTTTTTAGAGACAGCCCAATTTACTGCATCTAGCAAATCGTCGTGCATTTTTTTAGCCCATTGCAAATTTCCGGCATTAGCAAATTCTTTACCAAAACCTGTAGAGCCACGGAAATTTACACTAAGTACAGCATATCCACGATTTGCAAGCCATTGATGCGAAGCATTAAGCCCCCAAGAATCACGAGCCCACGGACCTCCATGCACTAATAGTACCATAGGAATTGGAGATTTTGTATCAATCCCATTAGCTTTTTTTACGGCTGTGTTTGGGACCGTAAGATAACTAACTAAATTAAGACCATCGCGTGATTTTATAATCACCGGATGCATAGGGGCAAGATCATATTTTGTAAGAATTTCTCTATTGTTAAACAAATACTCTGCACTTTTGTTTTTATAGTCATATTTATAATATTTCACTGGACCTATGTCACTCTGATAGGCTACTAGCCAAAAATTATCATCCATAGTACGAGATATAATACCGAATTCGCCATGTTCTAGATTCATCAAATAGTGAAAATCATCTTTGATAGTATGATCTAAAACCTTATAATGAGTTTTTTCATATTCATAACAAACAGCTTGAATCGTCAATTCCACAGGATGCATTGCAAAAATTCCTACATCAGCTTTTTTATTTTGAGCAAGCATTTTGTACTTCATTGTATCTAAATTTAAAATTTTTAGTGCCGCTGTATTTCTATTCCTGCTATCTAAAATATAAACATTATCACCTGTTTTATCGAATCCTAATATTCCTGTATTTGAACTATCCTCAGAATTTACAACCATCATGGGTTCAAATATGCCATTTTTTAATATAAAATATTCATCATCTGCTTCAGAATTTTGTAAAGACGCAATACGTAAATTCAGATTCTTATCTACTATCATATTTGAAAATTTCTCGTTCTTGAAAAATAATTCTAATTTTCCAGTATTTAAATCATATTTATATAGATCAAAAAAACTTTTGTTACGCTCGTTTGTGGATATCAAAACCTCGCTAGGCTTATTTATAGAGGCGCCTGCTATAGAAGCCCTTACTCCTCTTGAAGGAGTGATAAGAGTAGATTTGTTAGATTTTATGTCGTAACTATATATTCTAAAATTTTCATCACCTTTCTCATCTTGCATATATAATATGTGATTATTATCATAACACCACATATAGCTTCGAATACCTCTGCCCATATCATGAGTAATTAACCTGCCTTCAAGAGGAGTAGAAGAATTTGCAATCCATATATTCAAAACCCCTGCATCTGAGGGAGCAATATAGGATATATATTTACCATCAGGACTTAGTCTGACTAAAGATTTATCTGGGTTACCAAATAATATTTTACGAGGAATGATAGTATCAGAGGATAAAACAATATTAGGCATAATAGATATAATAATAGTTAGGATAAAAATCAGTAAAGTTCTTAAATGAGGCATTTTTGTCTTTAATTATAACTTGCGAAAAATACCCAGAGGATGATAAAAGAGACACATAATAAGTCAATCATTATTTGGTTATATGTATAACTTCACAAAGGCTTTGTGATAAATATTGATATCATATTATAAAGGACTAAAAGCAATATAAGTTTGAAGGTTTTCATGTATAAAAAAAATATTAAAAATATATTATTTATTATTTTTACAATTTGTTGCTCGGCATCACTTGTAGCAATATTTGAAAACCAAAACAAGGCTCTACAAGAATTGCAAGATATTGTTATGCGTTTAAGATCTGGCATTTGCGACCCATCAACCGTATGCTACCCAAGCATTTTTGACTATCACATAATGTCTAAACATGACCGTGACGAGCTCACAAAAATATCTAAATCTCAACCTGGGTTAAAACAAGATATATTTGTATATCTAGAACTTAACAAGAAAAAAAATGGTTATTTTGTAGAATTTGGAGCTGCAGATGGAATATTATTTAGCAATAGTTATATGCTAGAAAATAATTTTGGATGGAGAGGAATTCTAGCAGAACCTGGATTATCATGGCATAAAAACCTATATATCAACAGACCTCTTGCTGCTATCGATACAAATTGTGTGTGGAAAGAAAATGGAGCTAAAATTATATTTAATGAAACTACAAAACCAGAACTTTCAACTCTAAAAGAGTATTTTGTAGGTACAAATCACAGTGAGTTTATGGATATCAAAAAGCAGTACGAGGTTAACACCATCACTTTACTTTCTTTACTTCAAAAACACAATGCACCTGAGGAAATTGACTATCTTTCAATAGATACTGAAGGTAGTGAATATGATATCTTAGAAGAGTTTTTTAAATCAAATACACACTACAAGATTAAAATTATTACTTGTGAACATAATTACACCGAAAATAGAGACAAAATTTATAACCTTCTTACTAAAAATGGATATGAAAGAAAATATCAAGATGCATCTCTTTGGGATGATTTCTATGTACTAAAAAGCCAAAATCATAAATAAAGGGTATCAAATAAATATCTCATAATGCAATAAATGATATTTGAAGCTTTTTACATGCAATATTTTATCTATATATTTTGCATACCTAATGTTATCAAAATTTGATTTATTACCATTATTTTAAGTAAAGGATTTTTGATATAAAGATTTAATAAGATTTTTGTCATTTAAAAAATCTCTTAAAGAACATAATGATTTAAAAATAAGTTTTATTAGAGAATTATGATGGTTTGTAATTAGTTTCTAGTGCCCATTCTATCTAACATTCTAAGAATCATAAATACTTAGGATATATAACAATCCAGAACCAGAGTAAATTCTTCATCAAAATCAATGAATTATAATAACCTATGCGAAGATATAAAAATGCCTGAAGAAATAGTAATATGGGCCCAAACGAACTGTTTTTTGAAGAACAATTAAGAAAGGGCCACAAAAGAGAAGTAAGATTTAGAGAAATTAGACTACAGATACATATAAACGATCACTAGCCTTACGGGTAAATTTTACATTGCCCTGAACTAATGCAAACAGAGTATGGTCTCTGCCCATTCCAACATTCATACCAGGGTGAACTTTTGTTCCCCTTTGTCTGACGATTATGTTACCAGGAATGACTAACTGTCCATCAGATTTTTTTACACCAAGCCTTCTACCAGCGGAATCACGACCATTATCCGAACTACCACCTGCTTTTTTCGTTGCCATTTTTCACTCCTCTAGTTTTTATTAATATCAATAATTCTGACTTGAGTCAATTCTTGCTTATGGCCAGCCTTACGGCGATAATTTTGACGACGCTTCTTCTTGAATACGATAATCTTGTCAGCACGAACTTGGCCTAAAATTTCACCAGTCACAGATGCACCTTTTACCACAGGAGTACCGATAAGAGAGGCTTTCTCTTCTTCCCCTATCATAAGTACTTCGTTAAACTCTACCTTAGCACCAGCTTCACCGAGAAGTTTCTCTACACGAATTACCCTATTAGGGCTCACTTTATATTGTTTTCCGCCTGTTTTAATAACCGCAAACATAGACCGCACACCTATTACTTAAAAACTATACAATATATATAATCCTTTTGATAAGTCAAGCACTTATACTTCTGATTTTTAGATAAATTAAGTTCTCCTCAAGCTTAAAATCCATAAAAAAATAACAAAATTAGCTTCCTAGATAATCCTTCTGACACTCATCAATAGATCCTGATTTAATAGCATTTCTTATATTTCTCATCAGATCATTCATGAAGGTTACATTATGTATTGTTAAAGCTTGCATTCCTAGAAGCTCTTTAGCTTTAAATAAATGATGTAAATAGCTACGAGAAAATGTTTTGCAGGTTTTACAATTACAATTTTCATCTATTGGACTTTCGTCATATTTAAATTTGCTATTCATAAGAGAGATATGCTCTTTTTCTTGCCCTTTAACCAAAGCACCTGCGTGCCGAGCAAGGCGCGTAGGATGGACGCAGTCGAATGTATCTATACCTTGCTTAATTCCATAGAAAATATCCCTTATCCCTCCTATTCCTAATAAATGCACCGGTCTATCTTTTGACAAGAATGACATAGTTGTTCCAACAACCTCGTACATCTGTTCTTTACTAGCACCAAGAGATCCACCAATAGCATGAGCGAAAAAATTATTATCGCTGACAAATAATGCAGCTTCTTTTCTAAGGTCAGGATATACACCGCCTTGCACTATACCATAAAGACTCTGCCTTCCATCATCTCCTTTCAAAAACTCTGTAAGACTACGCAAGGCCCATCTGTGAGATAGGTGCATAGACCGTTCCGTATAACTCTTATCAACATGAAAAGGTGTGCATTCATCTAAAACAACTATCATGTCAGCGCCTAATTGTCTTTGTATTTGGATAGATTTTTCTGGTGTCAAAACATGTATATCACCATTAATATAAGACTTAAATTCTGCGCCATCTTCAGTGATTTTTTTTATAGTTTTAGGTCTTTGATTGCCTCTTTTGCCCTTTATCTCACTTGCAACAGACCCATACCCCAAGCTAAAAATTTGAAACCCCCCAGAATCTGTAAACATAGGGCCATTCCAACCAGTATATTTTTGTAACCCACCCATTTTTTCTATCATATCGCCACCAGGTTGTAACATAAGGTGATATGTATTAGATAAAATAATCTGCGTACCACATTCGCGCATTTGATCTGGCATCATAGCTTTTATAGCCGCCTTTGTTGCACAAAAAATAAAATTTGGTGTCTCAACATTACCATGCGGAGTTTTAAGCAATCCAAGTCTTGCGGAAGATTTGGGATCTTTATATGTTATATCAAAAGCAAAATTTTTATATGCATACATAGCTGCCTCTATTAAATAAGAACCGCACAAAATATATCATAGGCGTTTGTAATATCATAATAACAAAACGGAATATATAAGTACCTAAAATATAAGTATAAAGAAGCTGCTCTATAGTTACAGGATTTTGTGCAAATACAATCCATGCAAGGACACTAAAAATCGTCGAATCTATCAAAGAAGAAATAGATGTAGAAACCACCGTCCGTAACCACAGATATTTACCATCTGTAATATTACGCACATATTCATAAATATATATATCTAAATGAGAGGATACCAAATAAGATATTATGCTAGCACAAAAAATCGCTGGCATAGGAGTAAAAATCTCTATCATTGCTGTATTTATATTTTGACTATCAGCAGATGGATTAATGCTAATAGTAAGTAGCATTGAAATAGTTATAAATAAGCTAGCAAAAAAACCTATATTAACAGCTCTACGGGCTGATTGCGCGCCATAAAATTCTGTTAATATATCTGTCGCCATAAAACTAGATGAAAATAAAATAGTACCAAGAGCGACAGGGAATTCTAAAAAAGCAAGATCCACTGTCTTTAAAACCTGAATATTAGCAACTATAACAGAAAGAGCAATATAACTATATAAACCACCTTCACCAAAGAATCTTGCCATAGAAATTATTGATATGAAGGCTAATAGATACTCAATCAAAAAAATTAATGATGGCGAAATTTGCTGTAAAAAAAATAATATTGATTCTATCATAATATCATAATACTGAGTGAAATAGTTTTAACTATTACCCTATACCCTTACTTGTAGAATATTGGAAATGCAACGCCTTACCATCAAACACTCGTTTGTATGAATGATGAAGGGCATTTGAGCATTCTGCAAAACCTGTAAGTATAAGCTTTAGCTTTCCTGTATATGAAGCAATATCGCCTACTGCATATATTCCCTCTATATTGGTTTGATAATTTACATTATCAACAGAAATATGGTTAGCATCTATATTAAGACCCCATTCTAAAATAGGGCCTAGGGACATTTTTAACCCAAAAAATGGCAATAATATATTAGCATCCAAATATTTTTTAACTCCACTCATGTCTTCTACCACAACACTTTCTATGATACCATGCTCACCTTCTAAAGAATGTAGCTGATATGGAACTACCATCTCTACAAGACCAGAAGAGGTAAGGTCGCTTAACTTACGTAAAGATTCAGGAGCAGCTCGGAATTTATCTCGCCTATGTACCAGATAAATTTTTTCTGCTATCTCTGATAAAGAAATGACCCAATCTATAGCAGAATCACCCCCTCCAGCTATTACAATTTTTTTATCTCTAAAAAACTCTCTTTGCCCAACCGAATAGAAAATAGACTTGCCTTCATATAGCTCTATATTTTCAAGAGGAGGTTTGTTAGGACCAAATGCACCACATCCACCAGCAATTAATATAATTTTACTAGATATTTTATTGCCCTTGGAAGTAGTAACCTCAAATCTATTTTCTATAGATTTAAGATGCGTAACTTGCTGCCCCAAATAATACTCAGGATTAAAGGGGCTAGCTTGATCTTTTAACTGAGCAATTAGATCCTGAGCTAAAATCTTTGGAATTCCAGGAATGTCATATATAGGCTTTTCTGGATAAAGTGCCATACACTGCCCCCCAGCGAAATCTAAAGCGTCTATTATTACAGATTTCATCCCTAACATTCCTGCTTGAAACGCAGCGAAAAGACCAACAGGCCCAGCCCCTATAATTATTACATCTTTCATATTTAAATAGCTTTTTTAGATAGTTTATAGCAACTATTATTTATTTGTCAAAAATACATTAAAATACTCCTAAATTACATAACAGGCAAACAATACTTATAGTTTAAAAAATTTTCTCTTCTCAGCTTTTAGTGTATGCGGCCTATTGACTTTTGCTATAATTTATAATAGTCTCTGCCAAATTTTTTAATATCTATGTTTAAAATACTCATGCTACTTCAGTATAACATCAAAGACCTGTGTCAAAGATTCAGAAAAAGTACTTTTAGAGGACTTATTTGGCCTATCAAATCAAAAGAAATGAGCAAATTTTTGCCCATGGCTATAATGATGTTTACTGTACTGCTGAATCAAAACCTTATAAGAAGTATGAAAGATAGTATTGTCATGATTCTTGTAGGCCCTGAAGTAATAGGCTTTATAAAATTATGGTGCGAGATGCCAGCTGGAATAATTTTTGTTCTTATATACACAAAGCTCTGTAATATTGTAACTACAGAAGTTGCTTTTCGTTATATAGTGATATTTTTTGTGACTATTTTTTGTTTATTCGCATTTATACTGTTTCCTTATCATGAATATTTTCATCCTGACATAAATCTTGTAGAAAGTTATATTTTCTTATATCCACATCTTAAATGGTTTATTGTAATATGGAGCAAATGGAGCTTTATATTGTTTTATGTAATGGGAGAATTATGGCCCGTAATAGTTTTGGGTCTTTGGTGGCAACTTGCTAATAAAATAACAACCACAGAAGAATCTAAAAGATTTTATCCATTTTTTGCGTTATTTGGTCAGTTAAACTTACTAATATCCGGTCTTATTATAGGATATTTAGCCTCTAACAGAATCTCTTTTTTTTCAATTTTTCATGATGTATCTGATGATACAGAAGCCACAATAAAATCTATAATGACTATTGTTATATTTTGTACCATTATTACTCTTACCTTGCATAGATTTGTAGAAATTAAAATAATCAAAAAACAAACTTTGAATAAAACTAAAAAGGATATCTTATCTCTTAGTCTGATTGATAGTTTTAAGATGATTTTAAAATCAAAATATTTAGGTCTAATGTGTATATTAATATGCTCCTTTAATATAGCTGTAATTCTAATTGAGGGAATATGGTTTGCTAAAGCTGGTGAATTATACAATTCAACTCAGTATTTTATGATTTATCATAGCAAAGTACTTTTTTGGACAGGAGTCGCTGCTTTTATTTGTTCATTTTTAGGAGGTCCTATCATCCGAAAATTTGGATGGTTTATAGCTTCTGTAATTACTCCGATAACTATTCTAATTGTTGGAGGTATATTTTTCATTTGTATATTGTTAGAGGATAAATTAGAAATATTATTCAATCATTGGGGAGAATTTTCTGCCTTATCAATTATAGTATTTATAGGCGCTTTACAAAATATTTTAGGCAAAGGAACTAAATATTCATTATTCGATGCTACAAAAGAAATGGCTTATATACCACTGGACAACGAAATGAAAACAAAGGGAAAAACAGCTGTTGATGTAGTTGGCACAAAAGCTGGAAAATCTTTAGCTTCCATATTTCCATTCATTACATTTTCATTGTTGCCTAATGCTAAATATGATGATATTAGTGGTCTACTATTATCTATTTTTATGGTAATTTGCATTTTGTGGATTTATGCTACATACGCTTTATCTAAGGAATATGATTTTTATCTACTAAAGAACCAAAAAGATGACTCAAAACATGATACAAAATATTAGAAATAGTGCGTTTAGACATATTATATGGCCTATTAGATCTAAAGAATTATATAAATTCCTTCCTATTGCACTTTTAATGTTTACTATTAATTTAAACTTAAATTTCCTACGTACTATGAAGGATAGTGTAATTACTACATCTATGGGTGCTGAAGTTATAAGCTTTATAAAAATTTGGTTTGAGATACCTTCAGGAGTAATTTTTGTAATCATTTATACATCAATGTGTAATGTTATGAGTACAGAAAGAGCATTTCAATATGTAATATCTTCTTTCTTAGTATTTTTTGCTATTTTTGCATTCGTGATTTTACCTAACAAAGAGTTTTATCATCCTGATCCTAATTTAGTTACTCATTATATTTCTACTCTACCTAACCTAAAATGGTTTATTGTTATATGGGGAAAATGGAGCTTTGTCCTATTTTATGTAATGGCAGAACTATGGCCTGTTGTTGTTTTAGGATTACTATGGCAGCTTGCTAATAAAATCACAAAGACTGAAGAAGCTAAACGCTTTTATTCTTTTTTTACATTTTTTGGTCAAATGAACCTACTCGTATCAGGCGTCGCTATAGGATATTTTGCTTCTGGAAATCATTTCTTAGTTAAATATTTTACTGACGTAAACGACGTCACAGAACTTACTGTAAAATCAATTATGACTATTGTCCTGATTTCTGGAATTATAAGTCTTTTAGTACATGTTTTTGTTGAACGTACAATCATTGCAAAGGATAAGAATTTAAAAATTACTCTACAGAAAAGTTTAAAACTAGGTACTATTGAAAGTGCAAAAATGATATTTAGATCAAAATATTTAGGGCTGATATGTATTTTAATGATATCTTACAGCATTACAGCTATTTTGCTTGAAGGCATATGGTTTGCTAAAGTATGTAAAATGTGCTCTACCCCTGAATCTTTCATGGCATATCAAGGTAAATTCATGTATTGGACTGGTATTATCGCTCTAGTTTTTGCATTACTTGGTAGTTCTATTATCAGAAGACTTGGATGGCTATTTGGTGCTATATTAACTCCTTTAATTACTTTACTGGCTGGTGGCTCTTTCTTACTTTTCATATTATTTGAAGATCTATTAGAAAATCTTTTTGCTTTTAGTGGTTTATCTACTATTAGCCTTATAGTTTTTCTTGGTGGATTACAAAATGTCTTTATGAAAGGCGCTAAATACACATTATTTGATGCTACAAAAGAAATGGCTTATATCCCTCTTAATCCTGAAATAAAGACAAAGGGCCAGGCAGCAGTAGATATAGTAGGCCCTAAGATAGGTAAAGCTTTTGGCGCGATTGTTCCATTTGTGACATTCACAATCTTTCCGAACACTCAGTATGATGATATGGCTGGATTTTTGTTTGTAATACTGGCAACTATTTGTGGAATTTGGATATTGTCTGTCATCGCTTTATCACGAGCTTATAGCTCTATTTTAGCTGGAAATACTGACTCTAATAATAGTTCTTAATACTTGAAATTTTAAATGAGTTTGACTATTTTATCATAAAGTCACTTTCTAAAGTCCTGTATTTACAGTTGTTTAATAGTTACAGGATTTTTAGAAGAAATGAAAATAAGGTGCGTGTCTTACTAAAATATACGTAAAGCACAATCAATTTTTGAAAACGAAAATACCTCTAAGAGAAACTGTAAATAGAGGATTAAAACACTCGGTCCTGTAAAATGCAAGATAATATACAAAATAATATCTCAATAGTAAGTTTTTATTCTTTTACAAATATAGAAAATCCAGAACTATTAATTCCAAAAATTTTGCTCATAGCCAAAAAAAAGATGGTTCGGGGAACAATTTTGGTAGCGAAAGAAGGTTTTAATGGAACTATTTCTGGAAGCGCTGAAGCGACATCGATTGTTTTAAATGGTATTATAAAACTTACAGATGCAATTGATGTCAATATAAAGACAAATTATGATAATATACATCCATTCCACAAAATGAAAGTAAAGCTAAAAAAAGAAATTATAGCTATGGGGATTGAAGATTTGGATGTAGAAAGACTAAAGGGAGAATATATTGATCCTCAAGATTGGGATAATTTTATTAGCCAGCCAGATGTTATTCTTGTAGATACAAGAAACTCTTATGAAGTAGAGGTTGGTACTTTTGATGGTGCCATTAACCCATTTACAGAGACATTCAAAGAATTTCCAAAATGGGTTTCTGATCACAAAAATCTTTTTGAAGGAAAAAAAATAGCAATGACTTGTACTGGTGGAGTAAGGTGCGAAAAATCTACAGCATATTTAAAGTCACTTGGATATAAAGATGTTTATCACTTGAAGGGTGGTATCTTGCAATATTTAGAGGATACTAAAAATATAAATAAGAAATGGCATGGAGAATGTTTTGTATTTGACGATCGCTTTGCTGTTGATGATTACCTCTCCCCGAGCCTTGAGAATAGAAGTAAATGAAAGACAAAGTCATATTAGCATCTGCTTCACCTGCAAGACTATCTCTTTTATCTTCTATTTATATAGATCCTATAGTAATGCCAGCTGATGTTGATGAAACAGAGTTTCCAAAAGAACTCCCACCTACTATAGCAATGCGTCTTAGCAAAATGAAAGCGGAAAAAATAGCAACTCAGATTGACGAAGGTTATATTATAGCTGCAGATACGGTATGTTCTGTTGGAAGAAGAGTGTTACCAAAGGCTTTAACCAAAGACATGGTAACAGAATGTTTGTTGTTATTATCAGGACGCAGGCATAATATTTATACGGGCGTTCATATTATTAAAAAGAATTTTGATCAAATTGATTTTCGTCATAAAGTAGTCAAGACTGTTGTCCAGTTTAAAAGACTATCTAAGCAAGAGATAGAATTTTATAGTAATAGCAACGAAGGTATCAACAAAGCTGGTGGATATGCAATACAAGGCTATGTAGAAAGCTATGTTTCTTTCATCAGGGGTTCGTTTTCAAATATTAGGGGCTTGCCTCTTTATGAAACCCGTAATATGCTAGGATCTTTAGGATATAAATTAATATAGTATTTAAAATGGCAGGACATTCAAAATTCAAGAATATTCAGCATCGCAAAGGTGCTCAAGATAAAAAAAGAGCTAAAATTTTTACAAAATTAGTTAGAGAAATCATTACTGCAGCTAAATTTGGCGTAGATCCCGGCCATAACCCTCGTCTACGCACTGCTATTTCTGCAGCGCGCGTGCAGAATTTGCCTAAAGATCGTATAGACAAAGCTATTAGCCAGGCAAGTGACCCTGGTAATTTAGATAATTATGTTGAAATGAGATATGAAGGATTCGCACCAGGCGGTATAGCAATTATCGTAGAAGCCTTAACTGATAATAAAAATCGTACAGCTTCAGAAGTACGCTCTAGCTTTGTAAAATATGGTGGAAATTTAGGTGAAACAGGTAGCGTAAACTTCATGTTTGATCATTTAGGATTCATACAATATCCTATTTCTATAGGATCTAGCGATGACGTTCTAGAGGCTTCTATTGAAGCTGGTGCTAGCGATATGGAATCCGACGATGAATATCACATAATCTATACTGAGATAGAAAATTTTGTTACAGCTGTAGATATCCTAACAGCAAAATATGGCTTACCTGAAGAATCTTATATCGGATGGAAACCTCATAATCAGATAATTATTGATGATAAAGATAGAGCGGAAAAATTACTAAAAATGATAGATCTTTTAGAAGATAGTGATGACGTACAACGAGTCTTCGGCAATTATGAGCTATCTGAAGAAGTATATGACTTAATAACAACAGAATGATCTATAATTCAAATTTTTAAGTATAATTTTTTGATATTTTGTTCTTCAATATAAAGATTCATGTCAATCTCTAAACTAGAAGCTGAATTGTACTTTATTACTTCAGGCTACTATTTTGTATTCCTAATAAGCCAGCAATGATGACTACCGAAGATAATCAGGATATAATATCAAAAAAATTTGAAGAAATGAGAGAAAAGCTTTGGAATATACGCAAAGCAAAAACAACAGAAGACAAGAAACAGAAACAAATAAAAACGCTAAAGGAATTGCTAGGAGAAGATGTAGAATTTGTAGACAAATTAAGCCTTTCTGCCAAGAAAAAAAAAGTCTTCCACAAAAATTAACTCTAAAATATCTAGTACAGAAAATATTAATGAATCTACAAATCGCGGTAATGATGATTCTAAAGAAAAAGGCAAGAAACATAAAGCCAAGAAAAAGAAAAAAATTAATGTAAAAAATCTTGTAAAAAGATTTACACCTAATCTTGAGTCTATTCACGAAGAAACAATAAAGGATTCTTTAAATGTTTCTGATAACATATCTCCACCTTCTACTCCTAGAACGCAGTCCAAACCTAATCTCGGAAAATCACTATAAAGTTATTTACAGGTTATTTTAACGATGGATAAAATCTATTCGATCCATTAACCTAACAAGGATTAATTAAAAAAACTTGGTTTTGGTAGATATTTTTTTAAAATATGGTAAAATACTAGCAATCAATATTCTCCATATATTTTAGATGAAGCTTAGCACATTAATATCAAAATATTTTCTAAAGAAAAATACCAAAACCGCTATAATGTATATTTTGCTTGCTTCTGCATTCATTCTTTCCATTGCAACATATTATGCTATAACTTCTAATGCAGACTCTTACGGCCCAGATCCAAATGTAGTTATGGGATGGCTTGTCGGAGATCTTGCTGTTATTTTAACTATATTCATACTACTTACGCAAAAATTCTTTAAATTACGATTTTATAGAAGCAAAGACCCTTCTAGATCTAATTATAAATTACAAAATCGTATGGTAATGATGTTTTGCCTTGTTGCAGCCGTACCTACCCTTATAATTTCTATTTTTGCTGCATATTTTTTTAATTTTGGGATGCAGTCATGGTTTGACCAAAAAATTAACTCGGTACTAGGCAAATCTACTCAAGTTGCAGAAGCATATATAGCAGAACATAAAAGAGAAATGAAAGCTACAGCACTATCAATAGAAGAAGATTTAGATAATTTGTACTATAAATTAATTAATAATCCTAATTTATTTAATCAAGTTCTTGAAGGCCAAGCAGAAATGAGGGCTCTAAATGAAGCTATGGTATTTCAAACAGGAACAAATACTGTCTTTGCAAGAACAGCCTTAAGTTTTTCGCTTTCTTTTGTATCTATCCCAAAACACCTTATAGAAAAAGCAGATAGGGGAGAAGTAGTAGAAATCAACTCGGATCCTTCACGAGTTCGCATGCTAATTAAGCTAAGAGAATATCATAATTGCTATTTATTAATAGGTAGGCTGATAGATAATAATATTATAGAACATATAGACCAAACTCATGGGGCATTAGAAGAATATAAGCGCCTAAAAAAACATATGACTAATATGCAAATAAAATTTGCAATCATATTTATAATTGTAACCATTATATTGCTAGTAGTTACAATAATTTGCGGAGTAATTTTTGCATCACGCATAGTTAGCCCTATTAAAAAACTATTATTTGCTACGCAAAAAGTACAAGAAGGAGATTTATCAATTAGAGTCAAAGAAGATAATTCTAATGATGAAATAGCGACTCTAGCTTCTGCATTTAATAAGATGGTAAGACAAATTGATTATCAACAAAAAGATTTAATAATAGCGCAAAGATCTTTAGCTTGGGCGGATGTTGCACGCAGAGTTGCGCATGAAATTAAAAACCCTCTTACACCTATACAATTATCAGCGGAGAGGCTAAATAAAAAATTCTCCTCACAAATAGCAGAAAAAGATGAATTTATTAAATATACTCAGACCATATTGCGCCACACAAATAGTATAGGAAGAATTATTTCAGACTTTATCAATTTTGCAAAATTACCAAATCCAAGATATGAAAAAATAGATATAGTCAAATTAGCATCTGACACATTAGAGTCTCACAAGGTTATAAATGATAAAATTATATATAATTTCACATCTAACCTAAAAAATTGTGATTTTGTATGTGATGTAACTCAAATAAATCAAGTAATTATGAATCTACTTAAAAATTCGGAAGAAGCGCTTGAGAATACTAATGATCCAAAGATCATCAATCTTAATATAGAAAAAACTAAAGATGAACTGATAATGACTATACATGATAATGGACCTGGTGTTCCAGAAGAAATAATAACAAATGCTACAGAACCTTACGTAACGACTAAAGAAAAAGGAACAGGACTCGGACTAGCGATAGTAAAAAAAATAATTCAAGATCATTATGGCATCATAGAAATTGTTAATAATTCTGGCGCACTTGTAAAAATTACATTTAATTTGGATCAATTATCTAAAAAATTCAACTAAGGGTTATGTAAATTCTAGATAAAAACTGAATTGTAACAAAAAATATAATTTATTAAAAATTATGTATTTTAAATTGTTGATTTATTATTTTTTTAATATTAGTGTAATATTTCAAGGGAAATAAATGAAAGCTTGATTTTCAAAATATTTAACAAGTGTTGATATTTCCTAAGTTCAATATTATTTTTGAGGAATAAAAAATTATGTCTCTTGATGTACTGATTGTTGATGATGAAGCTGATATAAGAGATTTAATATCTGCTAATCTAAAAGATGAGGGCTTTTCTACGAGAGTAGCACAAAATAGCACTCAAACTTTTGAAGCCATAGCTGAAAAAGTACCAGGAGCCATTATTCTTGACATATGGTTACAAGGTAGCGATATGGACGGTCTTGGCATATTAGAATCTATAAAGAAAAGATACCCTCTAATGCCGGTAGTAGTAATAAGTGGCCATGGAACGATAGAAACTGCTGTAACTGCTATCAAAATGGGTGCTTATGACTATATAGAAAAGCCATTCACTCATGAAAAAATGATGATAGTACTGAAAAGAGCTTGTGAGGCTTCACGCTTAAAAAGGGAAAATATAGATTTAAAATCTAAGGTAATAGATAAAACAGAGCTAGTTGGAATTTCTGCTTGCTCTAACAAATTAAGAGCTGACATAGAAAAAGTAGCTCCTACATCTGGTAGAGTAATGCTTTATGGTTTATCTGGGTCTGGAAAAGAACTAGCAGCACGTATCATTCATAAAAAATCTAAAAGAGCAAGTGGCCCATTCTTAGTATTCAGCCCTACAGGAATGAGCGTAGAAAAAATCAATCAAGACCTTTTCGGAGAACCAGAGAAACAGGATGCAAACTCAGTATTCTCAAAGAGACATTCTGTTTTAGAGTCAGCAAATAATGGTACTTTATATATAGATGAGGTTGGAGACCTGCCACAAGTAGCACAAATCAAATTGCTAAAATTCCTTCAAGATCAAATTCTAGAAAAACCTTTACTTAACAAATCTGTAAAACTTGATGTAAGAATTATAACAAGTACAACACGAAATATACAGCAAGAGGTCTCTCTAGGGAAATTTAGGGAAGATCTGTTCTACCGTCTTAATGTCGTGCCTATAAAAGTACCAAGTTTATCAGATCGAAGAGAAGATATACCTCTATTAGTTCAATATTTTGTAAAACAACTTGTAAAATTTTCAGGATTAAAAGAGAGAGATTTTTCAAGCGAGTCAATAAGCGCTTTGCAGTCATATAACTGGCCTGGAAATATTAGAGAACTACGTAACATGATAGAATGGACCCTTATAATGAATCCTGTTACTCTAAATGATAATAGTCCTATTAAAGTAGAAATGCTACCAAGTGAGATATTAAATAATGGCCTTACCATACCCAAAGTAGATGGTAACAACCCTGATATGATGTCTATGCCACTTAGAGAAGCAAGAGAAGTTTTTGAGCGTCAATATTTATTCGCTCAAATGAATCGATTTAATAATAATATATCAAAAACATCATTATTTGTTGGAATGGAAAGATCTGCCTTGCATAGAAAGCTAAAATTGCTTAATATACATTCAGGCAAAGATAAGGAGGATGAGATAGAATGCGCCTCCTCTAATGAAAACAATTTAATGGATGTATAAAACACATGATTAAAACCATATCGGTTAAAAGCGAGCTTACAATAGCTGTATTTAAAATATTTATGGCTATTGTAGCATTATTTGCTTCTGCACAAATTTCTATACCACTAAACCCTGTACCAATTACTATGCAGACTGCTATAGTAATGATTATTGGTCTTACTTATAGCCCTAGTTTAGCATTTTTCTCTACCACTTTATATATTATGATTGGTGCTTTTGGAGCTCCTATCTTCCAAGATTTTCAATCAGGCATTAATGGTGGCGCAAGTTGTGGTTACCTTTTAGGTTTTATTCCTGCAGCATTTGCTATTGCTTACATGAGGAAAATATTTGGTGATAGCATAATCAAAACTTTCTTATATTCAGTAATCGGTACCAGCATCATTTTTCTATGCGGAATATACTGGCTTTCTAATTTTGTAGATTTTAAAACAGCTTTATATGATGGTTGCTTAATATTTATCCCTACTGGACTTATAAAAATATTATTCGTTACTGCATCAGTAAGCTACATTAGAAGGCAAGCAAAATGAGGATATTCATTATCCTATTATTTAGTTTTATCTCTGTATCATGTTCTGACAATACTAAAGGCCTTACGCGTGAAAAGAAACTTGGTATTGATGTCTCATCTTACATTGCAGATATGAGAAAAAATGGAAATATTATTGATATAAAGAAAAAATTCGGCCTAGACCTTCATGGTATAATTCTGCAAAACATTGACTTATCCGGAATTGACTTGTCGGATGTGGATCTATCTTTTGCCAAAATATCCAGATGCAATTTTATTGGTACTAACTTAAGTAGATCACGTTTTGTCTCTGCAATCATACATGATTGTAATTTTCAGGAAGCTAATTTATCAAAATTAGATGCAAATCATAGCGATTTTTCTGGGGCTTTTTTTATAAATAGTATTATGACTGATGCAGATTTTTCTAACTCTATTCTAGTAGATTCGGATTTCAAAGGCGCGACAATAACAAATGTAAATTTTACAAAGTCTTCTATGACTTACATAGATATGTCTAATAGCAACGGAACTAACGTAAATTTTATGAGCGTAAGCATGATGTACAGCACATGCGCTAATGCTCACATTACACAGTCAAATTTTTTTGGTGCAGATTTACGTAAAGTAAATTTTTATGGTAGCGACCTAAGTAATAGCTCTTTCAATTCTAGCGATATTAGCCAAGCTAACTTCTCGAATTGTAATTTATCAAATTGTAACTTTAATGATTCTATAAAAAATGATACAATAGGACTTACCATTACTACCTATAATATAGATGTAGATAAGCAATAATTTCTATTGCTATTTAATCTAGTTACTATATTACATTTTATTAATAGAAAATAGTTCTTATATAAAATCTAACTTATATGTTTTATAAAATAAAAGAATTTTTTGCAGATTATAGACTAAACGCTATATTATATCTTTTGATATCTTTTGTGCTGATTATATCTCTGATCTCTTACAATGGAGACGATCCATCTTTTAACACTTCTACTATTGAAGAACCCGAAAACTTTCTTGGTTTTTATGGATCTTACTTATCTGATTTATTATTTCAGATCTTTGGTATTACAAGTTATTGCATCCCTATATTTTGTATATTTTATGCATTAATATTACTATATAAAAAGTCTGTTACTTATTTTTATTTTAGGATTATAAGTCTGATTTGTAGTTTACAATTTATTGCTACTTTTTTTTCATTTTTTCATTATAAATTTTTACCATCATCGATTGGTGGTTACATAGGCTATTTGTGGTCATCTTATTTAAATAATGATGCAGATTTCTTAGTACGATTAGTACTACTATTAACTGGTGGAGCATTATTTTTATATTCAATAGGATTAAACGCATCTGACATTAAGCATCTTATATTAAAACTTTCTTCTAAAAAACATGAAAGTCCAACTAATGCTCTTTCTTTTACTAATAATATAAAAAAGACAAATAACTATGTAAGAAAGTCACCTGTTTTATCTAGCAATGATATATCTAGCGAAGAAACAGTTGATGTGATCCAAGAAGAAACTGAAGAAAATCATCCGTCACGTTTTTCAGAAGATAGCGAATATACATTACCTACTATAGATTTACTTGGAAAATATAACAATAAAACTGTTGAGCCTGAATCTCCTAGTGTTTTACAAGAAAATGCGAATAATTTATTAAAGGTTTTAAAAGACTTTGGAGTCAGAGGAGATGTAATAGGTATTAGTCAAGGACCTGTAGTGACTCTTTACGAGCTAGAACCATCAGCTGGCACTAAATCCTCTAGAGTAATAGGCCTTGCAGATGATATAGCAAGATCTCTTAGCGCTATTTCAACACGTATTTCAGTAATACCAGGGCGGAATGCTCTTGGTGTAGAGCTTCCTAACAAAAAAAGAGAGTTCTTTAGCCTAAGAGACCTTATAGAAACAACAGAATATCTTAATGCTAACCTAGACTTGCCAATTATTCTAGGGAAAGATTTAGGTGGACGCCCAGCTGTATTTGATCTTGCCAAAATGCCTCATTTACTTGTCGCTGGAACAACAGGAGCTGGTAAATCTGTAGGGATTAACGCAATGATAATATCTCTGCTTTATAGGCATAGCCCAGAAAGCTGTAAGTTCATAATGATTGACCCTAAAATGCTAGAACTATCTGTATATGATGGAATACCTCATCTTTTAACGCCTGTTGTAACAGAACCCGGTAAAGCTATAGTAGCCTTAAAGTGGGCGGTAAAAGAAATGGAAAATCGTTATAGATTAATGTCTAATCTTGGAGTGCGTAATATCGCAGGCTATAATGAAAAAATATTATCAGCACTAGGAAAAGGTGAGATATTAGAAAGAAAAGTACAAACAGGATTTGACCCAGAAACAGGTAAACCTATTTATGAGTCCATGCCAATTGACATGGAAAAACTCCCATTTATAGTAATAATAGTAGATGAAATGGCAGATCTCATGCTAGTAGCCGGCAAAGATATTGAAAGCTCTATTCAAAGACTTGCACAGATGGCAAGGGCAGCTGGTATACATCTAATAATGGCTACCCAGCGCCCATCTGTGGATGTAATTACTGGAGTAATTAAGGCAAATTTCCCAAGTAGAATAAGCTTTAAGGTGACTTCTAAAATTGATAGCAGAACTATTCTTGGAGAGCAAGGCGCAGAACAACTTCTTGGCATGGGAGATATGCTTTATATGGGAAGTAATTCAAAAATTGCAAGATTCCATGGTCCATTTGTAGATGATAGAGAAGTAGAAAATATTACTAAATTTCTAAAATCACAGGGTACTCCTAAATATGTAAATGAAGTTACGAAAGAATTATCTAATACAGAATCATCCGATCTTGAACTTGACTCAGAAGATGATGATGGTTTGTACCGTCAATCTATAGCGATTATAAAACGCGATCGTAAAGTTTCAACAAGCTATATACAACGTTGCTTACGTATAGGGTATAACAGGGCAGCTATAATTATAGAACGTATGGAAAATGAAGGAATAGTGTCTCCACCTAATCATTCTGGCAAAAGAGAAATTCTAATACCAGAAGAATAATTTGTTAGCAATAACAGTTCCCGTTATTGTGTTTATTTAGTAAAATTATTTGACTACATAGAATATGTCTAAGGATTGGGATAACCTTGACGAAAATGATTTTGTTAGTCTATAATGCCATAGATTATCTAAGATAAAACTATATATGATATTAAGGTATTTATGAAGAAATTACTTGTCTGTTTTTTATCATCATTTTTTCTATATAGCTGCGCCTCTCAAGCGCCTGCTCCAATAGAATTTAAATCCTATTCTAAGAATATTGAAAACAAAAATAAAATTACAAAAAGAGAAATTAAGCTCTCTGATGACTCCATATCTTCAGAAGATATAAAACAGAAGTCAGAAGAGAAAGAAAAAGATGACGAACCTTTTGTTACTATAAAACAAATAAAACATCCTACAGATGAAGAGACAAAAGAAGTAAAAAAACCGCCTGTTAACTCTATAGATTTAGAACGAGAAATGGATGAATTAGAGTCTAAAGAACATATGGAAGAAGATGCAAAAGCGCCTGGCGATAGAATTGCACCTAAGCAAAATCCTCACCATATTTCAAATGATAAAGAAATTTCTCTTATCATTCCTGTAAATGGTAAAATTATTAGTAAGTTTGGTGATGTTTATATGGGTAAAAAGAATAGTGGTATCAATATAGCCTCCCCTATTGGTACTGATATAAAAGCTGCATCTGATGGAGCAGTAATATACGCAGGAGATGATGCTAAGTTTGGCAATCTAATTGTTATAAAACATACTAAAGGTGATTTATTTTCTGCTTATGCACATATGAATGATCTTATATTACAAGAAAATACTATAGTAAAAGAAGGGCAAATAGTAGGACATGTAGGCAAAACTGGAGATATATCTAGCCCTCAACTTCATTTTGCTATCAGAAAAGGTAAAACCCCTGTTGATCCTATGAAATATATAAAATAATTAAATAATATATAACACAAGGACTATCATGGATTTTATTACAGATTTTATCAAACGCGGCTATCATTACCAATGTACAGACTTAGAAAAACTAAAAGAGATATCAAGTAAGCAGAAAATAGCTGCTTATATTGGCTTTGATTGTACAGCTAAATCTCTTCATGTTGGTAATTTGATGCAAATTATGATTCTAAGGCTAATGCAACAATATGGGCATAAGCCTATTGTGATAGTTGGCGGTGCAACTACGAAGCTTGGCGATCCTACTGGTAAAGATCAGATGCGTAAAATTTTGTCTGATGAAGAATTAGAAGAAAATAAAGACGGCATAAAGAAATCTCTTTCTAAATTTATAAAATTTGGTACTAGTGAAAATGATGCTATCATGCTTGATAACAGCATGTGGCTTGATAAAATGGGATATATGGAGTTTTTAGGAAATTTTGGTCGTCTTATTTCTGTAAATCGTATGCTTACTATGGAATCGGCTAAAGCAAGACTAGAAAATAATAATAGCTTATCTTTTTTAGAATTTAATTATATGCTCTTGCAAGCATATGATTTTACATATTTAAACAAACATCATAATTGCATATTACAAATTGGTGGCTCTGATCAATGGGGTAACATCATAATGGGTGTTGACCTTGCACATAAGATTAATTCTTCAGAAGTTTTTGGCATTACTACTCCTCTACTTACTACTTCTTCTGGTGTTAAAATGGGCAAATCTGTAAATGGCGCGGTATGGATAAATGAAGAAATGCTATCTCCCTATGATTATTTTCAGTTTTGGCGTAATACAGAAGATTTAGATGTACTAAAATTTGCAAAACTATATAGCGAATGGAATGATGACGAAATATCGAATTTCGAATCTTTGATAGCAACTGATATCAATAGAGCAAAAAAAGAGCTAGCATATCGCCTTACCTCTCTTTGCCATGGAACTTCAGCTGCAGAGCAAGCTAGCGAAACAGCACGTAAAGTTTTTGAAGAAGGTGGAATAGGAGATAATCTTCCAGTAATTTATCTATCTTCTGATGAATTGTATAAAGGTATAGCAATAACAGAATTGCTTTTTAGATCAAATCTTTCGGATTCCAAATCTGAGGCTAAAAAACTAATCAGAGGTGGTGGAGCGAGAGTAAATGACACAAAAATTGAAGATGAAAATGTGATTATTTCGTCTAAAGACATGACTCAAGATGGATATATAAAACTTTCATCTGGAAAGAAAAAGCACGTTTTAGTAAAAAAATCATAAACTGTCTTTTAGTAAATAAATTTGAACTATTTCTAGAAATTTTATTTTTTTTGATTATTATGTTATTACTTAATTCAGAAAAAATCACAACTACTTAAATAGGATTCCTCAAGATGATAAATTTAAAAGTGCCAGAAAATATTATTTTAAAACCTACTATTACCGTTCTTGGTGTTGGTGGTGCTGGAGGAAACGCTGTTAATAACATGATATCTTCAGGATTACAAGGTGTAAGATTTGTAGTAGCCAATACTGATGCTCAGGCACTAGAAAATTCTCTGGCTGAAAATAAAATTCAGCTTGGCGCTACCACTACAAGAGGTCTCGGGGCTGGTGCTGATAGAGAAGTTGGAAGATCTGCAGCTGAAGAATCAAGAGACGATATCATAAGCCATTTAGAAGGCAGTAATATGGTATTTATTACAGCTGGCATGGGTGGAGGCACTGGTACTGGTGCTGCACATGTAGTTGCAAAAATAGCCAAGGAACTTGGTATTTTGACTGTAGGAGTTGTTACAAAACCATTCCATTTTGAGGGCGCTCATCGTATGAAAACAGCAGATGCTGGTCTTAGCGAATTGCATCAATATGTTGATACTTTAATTGTAATTCCAAATCAAAATTTATTCCGTATTGCGAATGAAAGAACAACCTTTACAGAAGCATTTAAAACAGCTGATGAAGTCCTAAAAAAAGGTGTGCAAAGTATTACTGATCTTATGATTATGCCAGGTCTTATCAACCTTGATTTTGCTGATATAAAAGCTGTAATGAGTAATATGGGAAAAGCCATGATGGGGACTGGCGAAGCGGACGGTGAAGATAGAGCTGTAAGAGCTGCCGAAGCTGCAATTTCTAACCCACTTCTAGACCAAAGCTCTATGAGAGGAGCCAAAGGGGTTCTCATTAACATTACTGGTGGAGATATGACACTTTTCGAAGTAGACGCTGCTGCTAATAGAATAAGAGAAGAAGTAGGAAACCCTAATTCAAATATCATTTTTGGGTCTACTTTTGATGAAAATCTACAAGGAATTATCCGAGTGTCTGTTGTGGCAACTGGTATAGGTGACGATGAAAATACTCGTAGCTATAACTTGCAAGCATCTGAAGAAAATATATTACAAGATGCTGCGTCTGGCTATGCGCAGGCAAAGCAAGAGATATCACCAGAAGAACCATCTGACCTTTTTCAAGAACTAACCTCTCCAGAATTACCAGAAAATATTGAAGCAGATAGCTTTGATAACTACTCTTTAAGTTCAGATTCTGAGTTAGCACTAGAACTAAGGGATGATGATGAACTTTTGGTACGTCAACGCGTCCAATCCTCATATAATGAAAGTTCTATTACCAATAAAAAAGTTTCTATTTTCTCTAGAATGTGGGAGAGTATTAAAGGATCTGAAAATACTGAGGATAGATCAACAAAATCTGAAATAAAGCACAATCCTTCTGCATCTAAGGAAGATATATATGATGTGCCAGCATTTTTACGTAAACGCAAATAAAATATCATAAATCCACGGATAGGTAAAAAAGCTCTCAGTAAATTTAGCTTATTATCAAAACCACTTGATTGCTAAAACAGTTTATAGATTTTAGAGAAATTGTGATGAGCATCAAAAATACATAATCCATTTCTTCCAATGAAGGATTTTGAAGTAATATGGATGTGTTAAATTAACTATTTAGATTTAGATTTGGATTTTGACTTACCTTGCCTTATTGACACAGGATCTCTAGGCTTATAACTACCCTGATCATACCTCAAATGACTTACTAAATCTTTTTGTACATCTTTGGGGATGCTAATATCTTCTTGCGCAAGAAGTGTTGCAAGATCTTTACGTGAGAATTCAATTCTTTTGACTAACTTAACATTAGGTTTTTTAGATGTGTGATGTATAGAATCTTCTGCTATAGGACTTTTTATAGGAATAGAAATACTAAATTCTACTGATTTATTATCAGACTCTTTGTGTATTTTTTCTAATGTATCAAAAATGATTTCTTTATGATTTAATTCTAAAGGTTTTGTATTATGCATAATATCAAGAATAGTAACATCTGTTTTTCCTGATTTGTCATGGTATAAAATAGTTCCATTTTCTTTTTTTAGTACTTCAATAAAATTATCTACACCATGCTCTTTAATTTGCTCTGTAGGAGATCCAAAGGATATTAAACTCAGGATTTTCTTAATAAATTTACCAGGTATTTTTTCTGCAAGATATCCTATCATTCTTAAAAATAAATTTCTCTCTTTTTGCTCTTTTGGAACTATAGTGTAAACTTTTCCTGCTTGCTTATCTGTAGTGTTAATAGCATTTGGTCTATTGTTGAAAGACTTATAATCAACAAAATCTTTTAATTCAAGATTGTTTATATCTTCTAATTTTTTGTTATGTAAATCTTTATTATTTTGATTATTTTCATTGGTATAAAGGCTATTTTCTTCCTCAATAGATTTTTTTTTGTAATTCTTTAGCATTTTGTTAACTAAAGTATAAGAACCAGGATTGTCAAAAGTGATGGTAGAAATTTTTCCACTTACAGGAATATCTTGTTTCAAAAGTTTCATAGCCATATTAGTAGCTGCTATATCAGACATAACAGCACCTAGAGAATGTCCTGTATAATGAAATTTATAATCTTTGAGCCCATCATCGGGTATTTCTTGTATGATAAGATCATTTAATGACTGTACTTCTTGTTTTTTCTGTGGCTGAAATCCAAAAGATAGTAATAGATCATCCCGAACATCTGCTATCATATCCCCAAACTCTCCATCGATCCTAGTACCTGCTGTAACTACTACTACAGATTTATTTGTTTTATCTATTAAAACTACGGATTTTAAATTACCATCTATTGCTTTTTGCGTATCTCCTTCTGTCCTGTCAAAAAGAAAAATCTCCACATTTTTATCTACAAGCTGGGATATAGCATGTGGATTTTCAGTATCAATTTTACTGTATATTGTGTTTGCGAAATCAGAATTACGGCCCAAATTAAAGAATTCATTACCTGAAGCTGGTTCGTTACTCGTTCCATCACCTAGCCTAGTTAATTTAAATTTACCGTCTTTGGAATCCGTCATAAGTAGCTTCCTTACTTTGATAATCTAAATAGATTGCATCAATAAGGGGATTATTTCTTGCTATCTTGCCCGTTAAATGCATTATAAAAAGATTCATTGAGATTTTCTGCTAAATTACTGGTGACATTATTAAAAATCTCCATAGCAGATTCAGATCCAAAATCTATCATCTCTCTAGTGTTATTAATTACCCTATCTACAGCATTTTTAAGATATTCTTGTTGATGAGCCATAGCCTCTTCTGGATTAGAAGATGAAGTCATATTCTGCACAAGCTGTAAAGAAGCATTAGCATGATTTTGTGCCATTTCACCGTATTTACGAACTAAAGTTTGAAAATTTTTACTTGCTAATTGCGCTGCATGTTCCATAGTCTTTCCCTGTTTTTTTGTAGATTCTAATACTTTAGTAAAATCCATAGTAGGCATTTTTTTCATTGTTTCAGTAAAATATTCTGGATTCATAAACATTTTAGCATTTTCTGAGAAATTGTTTTTATTATTTTTTGTCATAACGTACCTCTTTCATATTTTGTTGTGATAATATAGGAAAGATGGTATCACTAAGGATAGTACATGCAACTAATATTTTAATAATGACCCATAATAATAATGCACGCAAAGTAATTATGTTATATATTTCTCACAAATTACCAAGCTAAAATGTGAATATGGCTATAATCGAAAGTGGAAAAAGTAAAATCGAATATATTAATTCTGATGGACTTGGTGTTACAAGAGTAAATACTAGAGCCATAAATATACCATATACTATAGAAAATGAGATAGTAGAATTCGAGCTTCACGAATATAGGTCCCAGTCACATACAATATTAAAATCTGTAATCGAGAAATCCAATCAGAGAATAGAGCCCATATGTCGTTATTTTGGAGCTTGCGGAGGGTGCCTTTTGCAACATATGAGCATAGAATTATATAATCAATTTAAACTAGGGCTCATAGCAAAATCCTTAAAACATCATTCTCTTGAGGTAGAAATAAAACCGATAATTTCTGTTCCTATATCTAGCAGAAGAAGATGCTTTCTAAAATCAATAAAAAAGGGTGATAAAATATTTCTAGGGTTCAATAGATTTCGCTCTAATCAGATTATAAATATAGATTATTGCCCTATTTTAGCGCCTCAATTATCAGATCTGATTAGTCCATTGAAAGTACTGTTATTCCAAATATTGGAAGAAAAAGAAAATTCATCTATTGGCATCACTATTTGTACAAATGGTATAGATCTTTTTATAGAATCTAAAACTAATTTATCTAAAGTAAAGATAGGTCTTTTACTAGAATTTGCAGAAAAATATCTAGTTAGATTACAGATGATTTCTGATGATAAAACTATCAAAATATTTGAACAAGAAGCTCCCTATGTTATGTTTGGAGAACATAAAATCAAAATAGATACCAAAAGCTTTTTACAAGCAACGGCAGAATCTGATCATATTTTATCTAGAATTGTAAATACACACTTGCAAGGATCTGGAAAAATAGTTGATTTATTTTGTGGCCTTGGCACTTTAAGCATTTCACTTAAAGGAAATTTCTTTATAGATGGCTTTGAAATAAGCAAAGAAGCAATAGATATTTTATCTTCTTGCAAATTACCAGACACTAATTTTAAAACTCGCAATCTATATGACTCACCCCTCTTAGCAGAAGAACTAAATTCATATAAATATGCTATCATGAATCCTCCAAGGATGGGCGCAAAAAAACAATCTATAGAACTTACTAAGAGCAACATAGAGAAGATAATTTATGTATCATGCAACCCAGAAACATTCGCAAGAGATGCAAAAATTCTATGCCAAAAATACAAATTACTAGAAGTAACTCCATTAGATCAATTTATTTACTCTAGCCATATAGAAGTAATAGGTATATTTATTTGCATCCCTTAAGCCTTCATCACCTAGTATTCATCAGGTAATATATCTCCTGCAAGCTCTTTTGTATATGGATCATTAGGATTATAAAAATATTCTGTAATATTGCTATTTTCTAAAACATCATTACTAAAATATAATACATTATTGCACTCTTCTTTTGTTATCTCTTGATAAACAATGTTTTTATGTTTTCTGGATTCATGATTACCAAAACCATCAAAAATCATTATTTGAATATTAGATTTTTGTAATGATAGTATTTTAGTACAAATTGCAGTATTATCAGATGAACCTAGTTTCAAGGTTGCACAACTACCGTCTTTATACACCTTTATACCATTCTTTCCTGTAGAGCTAGGTGAGATAAATTCAAGCTTCTCTAATTTGCTATTGCTATCTAGATTTAATGCCTTAAATACATCATCCGAAATTTTTATATAATATTTCGTATCGTATTTAGTGTCAATTTCATAAACTCCAGAAGCAAAAATATCAATATTATCAGACTGTTTTTTGATAAGACTATTCTGTTTTTTCAGTTTAAAAAACTCATCTAGCATTTTCTGGTTATAGGCAAGAATACCTGCTGCATCTTCATTAGGTATATCAAGAAGACGTGTCATAGAATATCCATAAAGCTGAGGATTATCCTCTAACAAATCTCTTGCTCCATCAATATCGGATTTAAGTAGCAAAATGTCAAATTTGTTTTTAAGATGCGCATCCTCAGAAAGATTAGTTCCTAATTTTTCAGTAGATTTTTTAAATTCAATATATTGCTCTATTGCTTTTGGATTAAGAATTACAGGATCTGGTGATTTTTTTAGATCGCTACTTTCAATATTATTCACAGACCAAGTATCGGCACTTTTTTGCTCTATATTCGATTCATTGTCTGAAACCTGATTATCGCATATTGCCTCTACATCTTGCTTAGCATTGTTAGAAGCTCTATAAATGCTTTCTAATAAAAATTCTTCAATTTGTGGATATATTATTTTTAAAAAATCAACTAAAGAATTTTTAGTATAATTGTTAATTGGGAGTTTTTTTACTCCTTTTAAAAGGTAATCTAATCCTACATTATATTCATCAAAAGCTTTTTCTATATTAGAGAAAGAAGGAATAGCGCCCCCTTCAAGTAAAGCAGTGATTATTTCAACTCGACCAGTACATAATGCCAAAGAAAAAAGACTAATAGGAAACCCTTCATTATTATAAATACTGATATTAGGATTAGCACCATGCTTAAGAAGAGATGTTATAAAGGATGGATTTAAAATAGAACCGTTATTTAGTCTATGTTCCAATATCGCCATAGTTAAAGGCGAATAACCCGAAAGACAAGGAGCATTATAATTTACACCCTTACGCTCAAATAGATCAAACATTTCTTCCACATAAGAAGGATTATCGTTATAGCACTTAATTGCATGTTTAGTAAAAAATTGAAGAAATGTATAAGAAAGATCGTCTTTAGATGACTTAAAAGCAATCTTATTAAGCTTAATCTTGTTAAATTCAATTAAGGTTTCAAAATTTTTAGCATTTAACTTACATTCCACGCCAACAAATAACACTGAATGTTTTTTAGAAAAGATATCTGACTGCTCTGATGATATACCATCTGATAATAAATCTATCAATAACAAAGGCACCTTTTCAGCTTGTGATATAGACTTTTGAACTAAATCAAGTTTTATGCAGTCCCGCAATGAAGCGTATAAATCTTTTAGTTCATTTTTTCTACAGTTAAATTTCTTTCGCGCAGATTTATTTAAAGTTGGATTCGTAGATTCAATAGCAATTTGATTATCATATTCTGATAAATAACCTATTACATTTCCTAAGGACTCGGAAGTACTAGGCTCTATATCTAGATCTTTATCATTTTTTATTTGTAGTAAATTTTTAATATTATCATGTAGAGACTGTATAGTATCTTCTGGCCTTGAATTAATTATACTTTTGTCTTTAATTATTGCGTTTATTGATTCTCTAAAGAATGTTTCATTATCTTCGAGTCTTGCATATCGTTCTTCCATTTCAGAAAGTTTTTTTTGTTTATGTTTAATGAATCTTTTTGCGAGATCTTGTTTATACCGCAATTTTTTTAGTTCTTGAGTAAATTTATTTTTTTTACGATGATTCATATTGCGCTCTTAAGGTTCTATTGATTCAATGCTTTTAGTATACACAACAATTTATTTAAAGTCAATGAATATTTATATTTTTGTTATATAGATTACGATTTGTTAATATTATTACGAAAAATTCATTGTTACTTAAATATCACTTGACTAAAGTTTTTGCAAACTTTATTCTCCAATAATACCCATAAAATCCCAAATTAACCCATAATTTACCAATTATTGGTTTAATATTATTAATTTACTCTTCTAAGGACGGTAAAGCGAAATGAAGATGTTTCTTTCAAAATACCTAAATAACGTAGACAAAAAGGGACGTGTCTCTGTGCCTTCAGACTATCGCGCTATTTTACCCAATAGAGAAGAAGATATTGTTTCAATAATTGTTTATCCATCAATCAAAAACAAATGCATAGAGGCGTGCTCTATAGAGCGTCTAGAGCAGCTAAGTAATATCATTCAAAATTTAGACCCATATTCCGAAGAAAGAGATGCTTTCGAAAGTATCATTCTAGGAGAATCGAGAGAACTAAATTTGGATAAAGAAGGACGCATTATCATACCCAAAAACCTTATAGAATACGCAGAACTTGAAGATCAGGTATGTTTTATAGGAAAAGGCTTGGTATTTGAAATGTGGAACCCTATAAATGCAGATGGGCATTTATCCAAATCCAGAACAATAGCGCAAAATAATCGTAACTTACTGAAGAATATCTAAAGGAACAAATTATGGATCATATACCAGTAATGTTAGAAGAAGCGATCGCAGCATTATCGCCAAAAAGTGGCGGCACATATGTTGATTGCACATTTGGCGCAGGGGGATATTCTAAATCTCTTCTAGAAAGAGGCGCATCAAAAGTTATTGCTATAGATCAGGATCCTTCTGTAAAAAAATATGTAGCAGCATTAGAAAAAACATATAACGATAAGATTAAATTCTACTGCTCAAATTTCTCTAAAATCCAGGAAATATTAGAAGGAGAAAAAGTAGATGGTATTGTTCTAGATTTAGGAGTCTCTTCTATGCAGCTTGACGAAGCACATAGGGGATTTTCTTTTATGAGGGATGGCGATCTTGACATGCGCATGAATGCTACTGGCATGAGCGCATCAGATTTTATTAATTCTGCGGATGAAGAGGAAATAGCTAGAGTAATATATGAATATGGTGATGAAAGAGCTTCTAGAAAGATAGCTCGCTTTATAGTAGAGGATAGGAAAATATCTCCAATTACAAATACTATCAGATTAGCCGAAATTGTAAGACGAGCTGTAGGATACAGACCAGGTAAAATTGACAGCGCCACCAAAAGCTTTCAGGCCATACGTATATTTATTAATGACGAACTAGGTTCTCTTACAAGATTTTTAGAGCAAGCAGAATATTTATTAAAAGATGGTGGTAAGCTTGTAGTAATTACTTTCCATTCATTAGAAGATAGAATAGTAAAACAATATATGAAAGAAAGGTCTAATATTCATGAAGCTAGATCGAAATATGATACTCGGCCAATCATTAGCAACAAACCATATAACTTACTAGTTAAGAAATCCGTAAAACCTAGCTTGGTAGAAATCAAAAATAATCCAAGAGCACGCTCAGCAAAATTAAGAGCCGTAATAAAAACAGGAGAGACATTATTATGAATAATAAAGTAATCACTAACTTTGGAATAATAAGTCTTTGTATAGCAGGATATTCATTATTTTCTATTAAAAGCCAAGTCACTGACCTGAACTATCAATTAAATGAAATTACAAAGCAAATTAATGAAGAACGAAACAACATTAATATATTAAAAGCTGAATATTCTTATTTACAATCTCCAAATAGACTAGCTGGCCTTGTTAATAAATATCTTGGCCTTACATCTATAACCTCCGAACAAATCGTAAAAGACCCACTACTAATAGATGAAGATGAATTTAAAAATAAAACAGCTAGCTTAGGATCTACTACCTCTCCTTCTAGAGTAATAAAAAAAGTTTCCTGGAGATATAAAAGACCTAAGTCTTATGGCGCAGATAATATTAAGAATATATCGAAAAAAGGCGGCCTATGAAATTCCTGAGGCGTTTTTTGGCAATATTTAATTCGGTCAAAAAAAATCAAGACCCTGTCATTCTTAGCCTAACGTCTTGGGATAATTCTGCTAAATCTGTTTATATACGCCTTACTTTAGTTGCAATAGCCTTTATTTTCTGCTTTTTTAGTCTTGGTTATAGAATGATATACGTTGCGCTTGCAGATGAACTAGATAAAAAAACATACTATTCATCTAAAAACATAATAAGAAGAGAGATTGTTGACCGCAATGGAAACCTACTAGCACTAAATATCCCCGCATCTTCTGTATTTGCTAATCCTCAGCATATGATTAATATAAAAGAAAGCGTTGAAAAACTTAGTAAAGTAGTTTCAGGAATTGATAAAGAAAAACTAATAGCAGAGTTAAATGGAAATCAAAAAACTTTTGTATGGATAAAAAGAGATCTAACACCACAAGAGCATCAAAATATTCATTCTCTTGGTATTACTGGATTATATTTTGAAAACGAAGAACGCAGATTATACACCTACGGCTCTATAGCATCCCATTTATTAGGTTATGTTAGCAGAGATGGTAAGGGTCTTGCTGGTCTTGAGAAATCTTACGATAATTTCCTAAACAATAATTCACTTCCAAAATCTTCAGATGAATCTACACCCTTAGCTCTAACAATAGATATTCGTCTACAGAATATTGTTTCTGAAGAGCTAGATAAAGTAATGGAAAAATCTAGGGCATCTGGAGGGGCTGCAATAGTTGTAGATCCAAATACAGGAGAAATATTAGCATTAGTAAGTAAACCAGATTTTGACCCTCACAACCCTTCTAAAGCTAGCGATGACAAATTATTTAACCGCGCAAGTCTTGGTATATATGAATTAGGATCAATAATGAAATGTATTACCTTAGCTGTTGGCTTTGATTCTAAAAAAGTAACACTACATGATGCTTATAATTTGGATCATTTTAGAGTGGGTAAATTTCAAGTAAAAGATTTTAATAAATCAGAAGGCTGGAATAGCGTAGCTGATTTATTCAGACAATCATCAAATATAGGAGCAACCCAAATAGTATTAGAAATAGGTCAAGATATTCTAAAATCTTATTATAAAAAGCTTGGATTACTTGATCAGGTACAAATACAAATACCAGAGAAAGGGGTCCCATTATATCCTAAATCTTCAGAATGGAGCGATCTTACTCTGACTACCATGTCTTATGGTTATGGAATCTCTATTAGTCCACTACATTTTATTCAAGCAATGATACCGGTGGTTAATGGTGGATATAAATATAATCTGAGACTTGTTAAAAATGACGATACTAATCTTTCTGATAACACTACCAAAGATGATGGCAAGCAAATTTTAAGCAAAGATACTTCAGATGCTATGAAAAAATTACTCCGCTTCGTTGTATCGAAAGGTGCCGGGAAAAAGGCAGAAGTAAATGGATATTTAGTTGGAGGGAAAACTGGCACAGCAAATAAGAGGGTTGGGAAAGCTTATGTAAATAACAATAGGATGGCTTCTTTTTTTGCTACTATGCCAGCTATTGACCCCAAATATATAATACTTCTAGTTCTAGATGAGCCAAAGCCTACTAAAGATAGTTTTGGCTTTGCAACAGCAGGATGGAACGCAGCCCCAGCTGTAGGTAATATTTTATCACGTATTGCAGCGCTTCATGGAATGCAGCCATATGATCCAAGTGATGAAGAAGTACAAGAACAATTAAATCTGGATTATCAAATAGATGATGAAATATAATTTCTTAAAAAATTGTACTGATATATCTATAGACTCAAAGTCTGTTAAAGTAGGAACAGCTTTTTTTGCTATAAAAGGCGGAATAAAATATGCGAAAGAAGCATTAGCAAAAGGTGCTAGCATTGTTGTAACTGATGATGCCAGCTATAAAACGGAACCATTTTTCTTTACAGAAGATATATTAAATACTCTTTATGAGTCAGCAAAATATCTTTATCCTAAAAAACCTAAATATAATGTATCTGTTACTGGAACCAATGGAAAAACTTCTGTAGTTAGTTATTTTATGCAGCTATGTTCTTTGTTAAATTTAGCATCTGCTTCTATAGGTACAATGGGAATGCAAACTTCTAAAGATATTAAAGCAAAGACTATCCCAAACATCTCTTCTCTTACCACGCCAGATCTTGTAACTATGTATAAGCTTATGGATTTATTATCCGAAAATGGAATAGATCATTTAGCTTTCGAGGCTTCTAGCCATGGGCTTGATCAAAATCGTCTTTATGGTATTAAGGTACGTGCTGCTGCTATTACAAATATTACTCACGATCATTTAGACTATCACAAAACCTTTGAAAACTATAAAGCAGCAAAACTTAAATTATTTAGTGAAAATTTAGAAAATGATGGTACTGCTATAATTAACTCTGATATGGATTGCTATAATGATATTAAAGATACTATAGCAACATCAGCTCATAAAATTATTACCATAGGTAAAAATGGTGATTTATCAATTAACACAATAAATTCTAATATTTCCGGCCAGGAAATATTTTTTACTTATCATGGCATCGAATATAGTTTTAAAACAGATATTTTAGGAAGTTTCCAAGCAAGTAATTTACTTATAGCAGCACTTCTTCTAAAAGAAAGTAACAAGGATCTAATCTTTGAAGACATTATATCAGTAATAGATATGGTAAAATCCCCGAAAGGAAGGCTAGAGAGGGTAGAATTAGAAAATATCAAATCTGACTATCACATATTTGTAGACTATGCACATACACCTGACGCTTTAGAACAATCAATTTTAGAATTATCTAAATTATCTCAAAATCGTATTATATTATTGTTTGGATGTGGTGGTAATAGGGATAAAACAAAAAGACCAGTAATGGGCAAGATAGCCTCCAGTCTCTGTGATTTTGTAATTGTTACTGATGATAATCCTAGGAACGAAAATCCATCTATAATAAGATCCGAAATATTAAGCGGAATATCCTCTCAAAATGTCCTAGAAATAGAAGGGAGAGAAACGGCAATAGAATATGCAATATCTCAAATGCAAAAAAGTGATATCTTACTCATAGCAGGTAAAGGGCATGAAAATTACCAAATAATTGGAGATCAAACAATTTATTTTGATGATATGCTAATTGCTAAAAGAGAATTATTTGCAAAATATCATAAGGATAAGTCAATATGAAAATATGGTCATCTAGTAATTTAAATTTGGCGCTTGGTTGTAATACCAATGCTAGTGGCAACGTCCTACATTTTAATTCTTCGGATTTATCAGAAGGAGATATATTCATAGCTCTAGGAAAAGGACATGATTATATAAACCATGCTCTTGAAATGGGAGCATCAGTTATCATAGCAGAAACAATAGCTGATACTAATATCGATCTAGATAAAATCATAATAGTGCCAAGCTGTGAAGACGCTTTAGAAAAAATGGCTATTTTTAAAAGAAATAGATCTAAAGCAAAATTTATAGCTGTAACAGGAAGCGCAGGTAAAACATCTACGAAAGAAATTATATACAATATTCTAAAACATTTTAGCAAAGCATTTGTAAGTCGTGGTAATTTTAACAATCATCTTGGCGTAAGATTAAACCTTGCATCTATGCCTGAAGATATAAATTATGCAGTTTTTGAGATGGGTATGAACAATGCTGGTGAAATAAAACCACTTGCATCTATTGTTAAGCCAGATATAGGTATTATCACTAATATCTTAGAAGCTCATTTAGGACATTTTAATTCTACTTTAGGAATAGCAAAGGAAAAATCTGATATATTTTCTATGATGGATTCTAAAAATGGCATAGCTCTCTTAAATAAAGATGACAATCATTACATGGATTGCTGTAAATATTCTAAACTAACAAATATATATAGTTTTGGTGCAAATAATAATGCTGATTCTATATTAAAAGAATATAAATCTGATGGTTACGAATCTGATTTACTATTTTCTGTACTTGAAGAAGATGTAAAAATTAAGACAAAAATCACTGGCAAACATCATGCATCAAATATTGCATCGATATTACTTCTTTTTAAAATACTAGGTCTAGATTTGCAAAAAGTAGCTAGTTATTTTAAAGACCTTACATTGATAAAAGGACGAGGAGAAAAAATAAATATCAAAATATCCGGTCATGATTGTATATTAATAAATGATTCTTACAACTCTAGCCCAAGCGCTTTAAAGCATTCTCTTATTAGTTTAAAAGAAATAGATCATTCACATAAAATTGCTATACTTGGGGATATGAAAGAACTAGGACATAGAGAAATAGAATACCATACAGAGTTAGCGCCAGTTTTGATAGATTCTGGTATAAAATCTTTATATACAGTTGGACCCCTTATGCATCATCTTCATAAAATTCTTAAGGATCAAATTGATGCTCAACATTTTGAATCAAGCTTGGATTTGCAATCACATATCACAAATCTAATAACGCACGATAGCATAATTTTGATCAAAGGATCTAACAGCATGCGTTTGATGGATCTTGCTAATTTTTTAACCTCTCATAAGTAATATATAAAATGTTTTATAACTTAATATTATCATATACACATAATCCACATATAATAAATCTGCTTCATTATATCTCCTTTAGAACATCAATGAGTATAATAATGAGCCTTCTTCTATCTTTCCTCTTTGGTGGTTATATCATTAGATTATTAAGAAAATATCAAAAATTTGGGCAGCCAATAAGAAATGACGGACCAGAGAGCCATATTTTAAAACAAGGTACTCCAACTATGGGAGGCATTATGATAATATCTTCTGTTACTATCTCTACCTTGTGTTTTGCTAATCTAAAAAATCCATATATCTGGATTGTACTATTTGTTATGATTTCCTACGGTATTTTAGGATTTATAGATGATTATCTGAAAGTAATAAAAAACAACTCCAAAGGCTTATCTGCTAAAACAAAACTACTTATACAAATGTTAGTTGGAATCAGTGCATCTATTGCTATAGAAAAAATTACACATAATAATTTGTTACTATTTCCATTTCTTAAGAATATAGCTATTGATTTAGGAATATTTTATATATTCTTCTCTTGTCTTGTTATAATTGGATCATCTAATGCTGTGAATTTAACAGATGGGTTAGACGGCCTTGCAATAGTACCTATAACAATAGTAAGCGGATGTTTTGCGATTATTTGTTATCTTTCCGGTAATGTAATATATTCTAATTATTTACAAATTCCTTATATTGCAAACCTTGGTGAACTTACTATATTATGCGGTGCTATTATAGGTGGGAGCCTAGGTTTTTTATGGTACAATGCTCAGCCAGCTGAAGTATTTATGGGAGATACCGGTAGTTTATCTCTTGGTGGAACAATAGGTACTATAAGCGTAATTAGCAAAAATGAAATATTGTTATCAATTATTGGTGGATTATTCGTTATTGAAACTCTATCTGTAATTATTCAAGTCTACTATTTTAAAATATCTGGTGGTAAGAGAATATTTAAAATGGCACCTCTTCATCATCATTTTGAACAAAAAGGATGGAGTGAATCCAAAGTAGTTATAAGATTTTGGATTATATCAGTTTTACTTGCATTAATTGGATTATCATCCCTAAAACTAAGATGAGATCGCAAGCTTTTTGGTGCGCGCTATAATATCATTCCTTTCAGTGCTAGAGAATTTTTCTATAGAATATCTCAGCATTGTTCTTGGCATTATAGAGCCATAATCATCTAAAAATTCTACTAGCATAGATTTGCTTTTTTTCCCTGCTTCACGAAGCATCCAGCCTGATGCTTTATGGATCAAATCTTCTTTATCATGTAATAGAAGCTTTGCTATCTTGAAAGTATCAGTTAAGTCATTTTGTTTTATAAAATACCATGTAGATACTATAGATATTCTACGATACCACATATTTTCTGACTTTACTAAATCCATCAATAGATCACGATTTTTATCGTATAAGTGATTACCTATAATTAAATGAGCAGAAGCATCAACAAGATTCCAGTTGTTTACATAATCTAGATATTTCAAATAAAATTGGTAAATATTTTCTTTTGTAATAAGATCATTTTTTGATTTATAAGAAGAAACAAGAATAATCAGCGCAAGTAATCTCTCTTCATTAATTTTAGATGTTATCAAAGTTTTAAGGTCAGCAAAATCTATATCTTTAAACTCTTTAGCGATAATTCTTAAATTTGGAACAGTAACTCCTATAAAAAGGTCATTACATGAATATTCACCCTTACCAGTTTTAAAAAACCTAGATATTTTTTCAGGACTCGCCTTTAAATCATCAAGATTCTTTTTAATTATTGCTATCATAAGTTATCATGGTTTTTTATGGCTTAAATGGTAGTTTAATTCCGCACCATATATAAATATTATACTTACAATATAAAAAAATAACATTGTTATTATTATACTTCCTAAAGAACCATATATTAAGCTAAATTGCCTATAATATGTTAAATAATTTGATAGTAATTTTCCGCTTGCTGCCCATAATAATATAGTAACTATAGTCCCTGGCACTACTTGAACGAATTTAATTTTTTTATTTGGAATTATAAAATAAAAAGAAGATACCATACAAAACATGGCCACCCAAATTAAAAAATATTTTAAATAATCAGAAAATAAAAGGTAATTATCTATTACAATGGATATATTAGGAAATTTGCTTATAGCAGAAGGTACTATTATCAATAAAAACATCACAATAAAAATTATCATATTTATAATCAAAAACTGTACTATACTCAGTAATCTCCTAAACAAATATGGTGGAGGAATACTAACATGATATACTCTGTTGAGTATTGTTCTAAGCCCCTCTACAAAAGATGATGATGTCCAAATTGTACCGAAAATCGCAAGAGTCATCAGGCTTGTTGGTGGGGCTTTTACAAGATCATATATTGTATTTTTTATTGAATCTGTAGCATTTTCTGGAAGGTTTTGAAGCAAAAAATCTACAAAGTAAGACCCTAACTCAGAAGCTCCTAAAAAAGATGCAAGAGCAAGAAAAAATACAATAAATGGAAATAATGATAGTAAAATCAAAAACGACATATAACCAGCATGCTCAACACCATCATGAGTTATTGTTCTTTCAATCGCTTTCCAAAAACAGATTAGATAGTCTCGCATAAATCCTCAAAGATTGATATATCAGACTGTGATGTCTTTTCTTGACTTCTAATATTATCTATCTAAAAATAATTTAGAATGACAGATCCTTATTACAGAATAACATAATGTAGCAACAGCTATAAGAATTAGCACTGTGCTACTCTATGAATCAATACATTCTATTAATATAAAAAAGTTTAAGAATCTTTATTCCAGAGATTTTTTACCTTATCAAAGAAGCCATTTCCATTATTACTTATAGAAAGTTCTTTGTCCAGCTCTTCTAACAAAGTAATTGCTTTTGTTGATAAATTTTTAGGAATATCAATAGTTATATGCACGTATAAATCACCCCTTACACTACTACGCACCTTTTTCATCCCCTTATGTTTAAGCTTCAGTTTATCGCCGTTTTGAGTTCCTCGAGGTATGTGCAACTTAACCTTTTCGCCTTCTATTACATCTATCTCCACTTCTCCGCCAATAGCAGCATTTACAAATGTAGTACGCAAGGAAGTATGCAGATCACTGCCATCTACTTTAAACACAGGATGAGTTGCAACACTAACAAAAATATAAAGATCTCCAGCAGAACCACCACGTTCTCCTGCTTCTCCCTCTCCTGTTAATCTTATTCTCGTACCATCTTCTATACCTTGTGGAATATTAACTCTTAAAGATTTTTGTTGAGGGTATCTACCAGAGCCTTGACAAACCTTACAAGGATTTTTGACTATTTTTCCACTTCCATTACAATTAGTACATGTCTGTTCTAACGTAAAAAATCCCTGCTGAATACGTATCGCCCCATGACCATTACATGTCATGCAATTAACATATCCACCTGAAGGATCACTACTACCCTTCCCATGGCATGTATTACAACTTACTGCAGTAGAAAAAGATATGTCTTTATCTACACCATTGAACGCCTCTTCTAAAGATATAGTAATATTATATCTCAAGTCAGAACCTCTAGAGGAGTGATTTTGCTTTCTTGATCCTCCTCCGCCCATAAAATCATGAAAAAATTGATTAAATATATCATTATGATTACTAAAGCCAGCACCTCCTGCGCCAGCGGTATTACCTCTACCATCAAAAGCGCTATGACCAAATCTATCATATGCAGCTCTTTTTTGCTCATCCTTCAGAACTTCGTATGCTTCTGTTAACTCTTTAAACTTTTTCTCAGCTTCTTTATTATCCTTATTTTGATCAGGATGATATTTCATAGCAAGCTTTCTATAAGCTTTTTTAATTTCATCAGCTGAAGCGGATTTGCTTACTTCTAGGACTTTATAATAATCAACTTTAGACATTCTATACTACTTCTTTATTTCTTACTTAAGTCCTCATAATCTGCATCAACTACTTTCCCATCATCTGAAGGATTTTGGTCTGAAGATTGCTCGTTATGAGCATGGGATTGACCATCCGCAGCATTTGCTTGATTCATTGCTTCTCCTATTGCCATAGAAGCAGACATTAAATTTTCTGTCTTAGACTTTATTTCTGATAAATTTTCTGAATCTAACACAGATTTTAAGTCAGATAATGAAGCTTCAATGGAAGATTTTACATCACTTGATACTTTATCTCCATATTCTTTCAAACTTTTTTCTGTAGAATGAATAATCGAATCTGCTTGGTTACGAGCCTCGATTAATTCTCTACGCTCTTTATCTTTTGAAGCATTAGCCTCAGCGTCTTTAATCATTTGTTCAATTTCGCTATCACTTAATCCCCCCGATGCCTGAATAGCTACTTTTTGCTCTTTACCACTTGCTTTATCCTTAGCAGATACATGAACAATACCATTTACATCTATATCAAATGTAACTTCAATCTGAGCCATTCCTCTTGGTGCTGGAGGAATTCCCTCAAGATTAAATTGACCTAACAATTTATTATGCGCAGCAATTTCTCTCTCACCTTGAAACACTCTTATTGTAACAGCATTTTGGTTATCTTCTGCTGTGGAGAAAGTTTGGCTTTTATTAGTAGGGATAGTAGTATTACGATCTATTAAGCGAGTAAATACTCCTCCTAAAGTTTCAATTCCAAGAGAAAGAGGTGTAACATCTAGAAGCAATACATCTTTTACATCACCCTGCAAAACACCAGCCTGAATAGCGGCTCCAAGAGCTACAACTTCATCAGGATTCACTCCGCGATTAGGATCTTTACCAAAAAACTCTTTTACAGTATCTACAACTTTTGGCATTCTAGTCATACCGCCAACAAGAATCACTTCATTAACCTCAGATATTTTGACTCCTGCATCATTTATTGCCTTACGACATGGTTCTATAGTTTTTGCGATAAGGTCTTCTACAAGGCTTTCTAATTTTGCCCTTGAAAGCTTTATATTTAAATGCTTAGGACCAGAACTATCAGCTGTAATATATGGTAAGTTTATATCAGTTTGCTGCTGTGAGGATAATTCTTTTTTTGCTTTCTCAGCTGCTTCTTTAAGACGTTGTAATGCTAATGGATCTTTCTTAAGGTCTATTCCAGAGTCTTTTTTGAATTCATCAATTAGATAGTTTAAGACTCTAGTATCAAAGTCTTCTCCACCAAGGAATGTATCACCATTTGTTGCTTTTACCTCAAATACTCCATCACCTATTTCTAATACTGAAACATCAAAAGTACCTCCACCTAAATCATAAACAACTATCGTCTTACTTCCCTGTTTATCAAAGCCGTATGATAATGCAGCTGCAGTAGGTTCGTTAATTATACGTAGTACTTCAAGGCCTGCTATTTTACCAGCATCTTTAGTAGCCTGACGCTGAGCATCATTAAAATATGCAGGAACAGTAATTACAGCCTGAGTTACTTTCTCACCAAGATAATTTTCAGCTACTTCTTTCATTTTCTGTAATATAAAAGCACTGATCTGACTAGGAGAATATTTCTCACCTTTTACTTCAACCCATGCATCATTGTTATCTGCTTTTACTATTTTATATGGCACAAGGTCTTGATCTTTTTTGACCATAGGGTCTGCAAAATTACGCCCTATAAGACGTTTAATTGCAAACAATGTATTTTCTGGATTTGTAACTGCTTGCCTTTTTGCTGCTTCTCCTATTAATCTTTCACCATTATCAGAAAATGCAACCATAGAAGGAGTAGTATTTAAACCTTCAAAATTTGCTATAACTTTAGGCTCTTTCCCCTCCATAATAGCAACGCATGAATTTGTTGTACCTAGATCTATACCAATGATTTTACCCATATGCTTACCTATTTTTAGTTTTCAAAATACTGGGTCTATTGCCCTATGGTCTTGATATAGTAATTAGATTGTCTTTTTACAAGACTGCTTATGAATTTTTTTTAAACTATCAAATATTTCAGTTTCTATTATAGATCTCTTTACAAAAAATATGTTACTACACAGATTTTATATCTGATATTACAAACTTTTTGCTGCAATATGGACATAATATATATCCATCTTCTTTAGGAATTTCTAAGTATACTAAAGGATGCTCGCCATAAAGATCATGATCTCCACTACATTTTACAGAAAAACTGTCTACTGTTACAGATACATAATTGTCTAAATCCCGATCTAATACTCTTTTTTTGATCATAATTTGTCTTCATCAATATGCTGTCTCTCGTAGTTCTCGTGCCTTTCTTGAGACTCTATACACAAAGTAGCTACAGGCCTTGCTTCTAATCTTTTTAAACCTATTTCTTCGCCTGTTTCTTCACAATAGCCATATTCTTTTGTCTCGATTCTATGTAATGCCTGATCTATTTTATCAATGAGTTTACGATAACGATCTCTTGTTCTAAGCTCAGTTGCTGTTTCTGTTTCTAAAGAAGCTCTATCGTTTAAGTCAGGCTCATTCCAATTATCTTCCTGCAAATGCTTAAGAGTACTACGCGACTCTTCAATTAATTCGTCTTTCCACTTTACTAGCTTCTGACGAAAATATTCGAGCTGATAAGAATTCATATATTCTTCTTCCTCTAAAGGCGAATAACCATCGGGCAAAACTACTTTTTGCATCTCATACTCCTACTATTTTATATATCCAATTCAAGAATCAATATAAAACGAAAGAACATATTATTGCAAGAAGATTAGTAATAGAACTATAGTTATTATTTAATAATTAATGAATATAGATTACTAGTATTAGGATTTTATATGATTCTTAGCACTATTTGATGATTGCAAGGAAAATCTGGTGGGCGATGACAGGCTCGAACTGCCGACCACCTCGGTGTAAACGAGGTGCTCTACCAACTGAGCTAATCGCCCTTAAATGCCATAAAGGAAGACACAATATGCACTAATTTTTAAGAAGTTGCAAGCATTTTATTTTAAAAAATCTGCTATTAATGAAAAGCTCTGTTTATCGTAAATAGCTTTTTGTCTAGATATATTAAATATTTTATATCTTAAAATCATAAAAACTAAGAACTACTATAACGCGCTAAAGCATCAGTTCTTGACTTGGCAAAATCTACAATAGGTTTTGGATAATTTTTACCCAAAATTACGCCATAAGATTTTAATATAGCCTCTGAAGCCATCCATGGCTTAAATAAATATTGACTAGGTAAATTTTTTAATTCAGGAACAAATTGTTTTGTATAATGACCATCTGGGTCGTGTTTTTCACCTTGAGTAACTGGATTAAATATTCTAAAATAAGGGGCAGCATCTACTCCAGATCCTGCAACCCACTGCCAGCTTGCGCTATTATTTGCAAGATCTGCATCTACAAGACAATCGAAAAACCAATTCATACCATAAATCCAGTGAATATTTAGATTTTTTACTAAAAAGGATGCTACTACCATTCGGACTCTATTGTGCATATAGCCTGTTTGCCATAACTGGCGCATACCAGCATCTACAATAGGATATCCAGTTTCTCCCTTTTTCCATTTTTCAAAAAGACTTTCATCATAACCCCATCCAAAATTGTCAAATTTGCTGTTAAAATTTTGTGAAGGAAATTTAGGAAAATGATAAAGCAAATAAGCAGAAAATTCTCTCCAAAAAATTTCGCTTATAAAATGCTCTATATCTTCTTCCGGAGCATATAAAATAGCCATGGCATTAATAGATCTTAGAATCTGAGCCGGAGATATCTCGCCAAAATGTAAATGAGGAGATAATTTAGAGATATTATCTTTATAAGGATAATTACGACACTCCTTGTAACTACGCAAATTTTTCTTTATAAACAGATCCAATTTTTTTTGTGCAGCAAATTCACCTATATCCCACATATCTTGTATATTTTTATACCATGAAATTTTTGGAATCAGATTCAGATCTTCTAGAGTTTTATTGTTAATAGTGTCTTTTAGATATCTTATATTGTTATTTGTTTGCAAAACCTCTCTATAGGAAATAGATCGCAATTTGTTCTTATATGCTGTAAAGACCTTATAATAACTACCATCATCTTTTAAAACATCACTAGGGCTATATAGATAATTACCATTAAAAGATTGAAAATGAACCCCATATTTTTTGCAAATCAAGGCTATTTTTTCTTCCATATCTAAATACCAAGGCTCGTAACATTTGTTACAAAAAATATTTCTTACATTATATTGCTTAATAAGATACTCTATTACTTCATCAGTACTATCTGTATATAAATTTAAGTTGCAATTTAAATATTGGTTTAACTTTTCTAGAGATGAATGAAGCCATATTTTACTAGCACTACCTATTTTTTCAGAATTATCTGCAATATAAATAGGTAAAATTTGCCCTATATTGGAAGCTGCAACAATAGAGGGGTTATCAGATATTCTTAAATCCTTTCTAAACCAAACTATAGAAATTTCTGCGTTCATATTCATATCTACCATCATCTGTTTGTATTATATACCCATCCAGTATAAGCTACCGCAAGAGCGTCTGCCTCATCTGATCTTAGAATTTTTGCTTGTGGCATTAATATATTAATCATATGCATTACTTGCTCCTTTTCAGCTTTACCAGCACCCACTACGGTTTTTTTTACTCTATTAGGAGAAAATTCTGCCAATTGAATTTTTGCTCTTCCTATCACCGACATTATAGCACCCCTAGCGTGGCTGAGCTTTAAAGATGAAGATGGATTTTTATTAATAAACACTTCTTCCATAGAGACAAGATCTGGCTTATAAGTCAAGATTATCTCTTCTATATGATATGATATTAACCCAAGCCTTAATGATAGTGATTCTGAAGCATCGGAATCTATAACCCCACTTGCTACATATTGTAAATTATTCCCTAAACAAGATATCACACCCCATCCACTGCGTGATATAGCAGGATCTATTCCGAGTATAATCATATTTTAAACTTATTATATAAAATAGGTATTATAAACAGCGTAAAAACAGTTCCAATAGTCATACCACCTACTATTACTAAACCAATAGAGTAACAAGCTTCTGCATTTGAACCTATTTGAAATAACAAAGGAACAGCACCACAAATTGTTGCTGTTGTTGTCATCATAATTGGTCTAAATCTAATATGAGCAGAAGAAATTATAGCATCATATATATTTTTACCTGACTCTCTTAATTGATTTGCAAATTCAATAATCATTATAGAATTTTTTGTAACCAGCCCTATTAGAGTAACTAACCCAATACTACTATATAGATTTATACTTCCTCCGAATAACAATAGAGAAACCAAAGCACCAGTAATAGAAAACGGTACAGACATCAATATTAATAATGGGTCTTTAAAAGATTCAAATTGTGCAGATAGTACCAAATAAATAAAAATTATAGCAACACCAAAAGTATATAAGATTCCACTATTCGACTCTGCCATTTGCTTTATTTCTCCTAAATAAGAGATTTGCACATTATGACTTTTTACCCACTGATCAATAAATTTTATTGCATCTTGTATATTATAACCCTCTGATAAGTCAGATGATAAAGTAACAGCTTTTAGTGTATCATAGTGATTATAAGACGCTATTGAAATTTTTTCTTCAATCTTTGATATAGCCGCAATATTTATCATCTGACCATTATTGTTTTTTATGTATATGTTAGTTAAATCATGTATCTTACTACGATCATTTTGATCAAAGCGCAGCATAACATCATATATTTGTTGCCCCATAGCAAAATATCCTACCTGTCTTCCACCTACCATATATTGCAAGGTTCTTCCTACAGCATCAAAACTAAGATCATATAAATATGTTTTATCCCTATCTACCTTTACGTCTAAAGTTGGAGTAGAAGTTTTAAGATCTCTCTGAAGATTAACAAAAATCTTAGATTGAGTCATATCATCTAAAAATTGCTGCGATATATTATCTAAGAAATCCCAATCATCAGAATCACTACTTATATAAAATTCTACAGGATTTCTAGCATTACCACTGATGAGTGATCTAGGGGCGCTGGCAAAGACAGACATTCCTAATACATCTTTAAACTTATTATTTAACATATTCTGTATATTCTGTTGTGACTTACTTCTTTTATCCCAAGGTTTTAAAGTTATAAATCCAAACCCGTTATTGTCAGATACGAAAGTAAAATATCCTGATATATTGTTATTAAGACTAATAATTTTCTCTACTTCATCCATCGTGTTGGTACTGTTTACAATATTAGAGGACTCTGGTCCAATTGCAGAAATAGTAAGTATGCCACTGTCTTCATCAGGCACAAATTCTTTAGTAATGAATATAAAACTCAGTAATGATATTGCAAATCCAGATGCACAAATAATCCAGAACTTCTTTTGATTTTTAAAAGACCAGTCTAAATAGTATAAATATAGATTTTCAAGTTTCTTTAAAAAATATTGAAATTTCTCTACAATTTTTAAAGACTTCCCATCCATGCTTTGAAAATCTATAACCATACTAGCCATCATTGGCGTAAGAGTTAACGATACAAAACCAGATACTATTACGCAAAATGCTAGTGTCCAGGCAAATTCTATAAAAAGCTTGCCCAAAAACCCCTCAACAAAACCTATAGGCAAAAACACTGCAGCTAAAGTAATAGTCATAGTTATAATGGCAAATCCTATTTCTTTTGAACCATTTAATGCAGCTTCTTTTGCTTTGTCCCCCTTCTCGCTGTAACGAAAAATATTTTCTAATACCACTATTGCATCATCTACTACTAGTCCTATTGAAAGAATCATCGCAAGTAATGTAAATGTATTAATCGAAAATCCTAAAGCATATATAATAGAAAATGTACCTATTAAAGATATTGGAATAGCAACAAATGGTATAAATGTCACATATATAGATCTTAAGAAAAAATACACAACTAATGTAACTAAAATTAAAGATTCAAAAATAGTCCAAAATACTGAACTAATAGATTGCGCAACAGGCACGGAATCATCAAAAGCAATTTCAATATCAATACCTGAAGGTATAAAGTTTTTTACTTCAGAAATAGTTTTTTTTACAGCGCTAGCTAAATCTAAAATATTTGCCCCAGAAGCTTTGACTAATCCTATAGCAATACCTTCTTTGCCATTATATTTTAATATACTATTAATATCACCAGTACTTAATTCTACTTTTGCTACATCACTTATTTTAATTAAACGACCTTGATCTTTCTTTAGAACTATATTTTCAAATTCTGATGGATGTTTTAAATTTCCACTCAGCTTTATAACAAAATTTTGAACATTAGTGCTTATCATACCAGCTGGATAATCAGCATTTTGAGCTAAAATAGCTTTTTCAATTTCCATAGGCGAGATCTTAAAAGCATATAGCTTTGTTGGGTCTGGCTCTATATTCATTGTGTAGTATCTTCCTCCCTCTACTCGCACCTTCCCTACATATGATATTTTTTCAAAAAATGGCTGAATATTTTTATCTATAATATCTGTAAGCTCTATAGCGTTATATTTATCACTACTCACAGCAAGCCACATAGATGGCCAAGAATCGGCACTTATTTTATCTATAATTGGAGCCTGCATATCTTCAGGCAAATTACGCACAGAAGAGATTTTAGCCCTTACGTCATTTAATGCCTCATTAAGATCTACACCTAATTTAAATGAAATATTAAAATTCACGTTTTCAGAACTACTAGAAGATGTTATTGCATCTAATCCTTTTAGAGTACGCAATACTTTCTCTATCGGTGTAGTAATATTTTTTTCTATATAAGAAGCGTCTGCTCCTCCATAATAAGCCATCACTGTAATGACAGGAGGATCTATATTAGGAAGTGCTCTAATAGGTATTTTGCTATAGCAAATAAGTCCAAAAATTATTATAAGTAAGTTTAAAACTGAAGCAAAAACAGGCCTTTTAATACAAACCTCGGAAAGAAGCATTATTCTATCACCTCTATCTTAGATTTGTCGTAAAGATTATTTACCCCATCTGTGACTATATAATCATTTTCTGTAATCTCACTTGTTATTTCAATATTGTTATTAACTCGCGATCCTAATGTGACATATTTTTTTTGAGCGATATTATCCTGACCTATTGAAAATACAAAACTACCATTATTATCCTTCATAATTGCTTTTTCTGGTAATGAAATGCCTTTATGCATATTTAGTAAAAATTTTACTTTTGTATAACTTCCGTGAATAATATTATATTGCTCTGGTACAGATATTTTTACCAAAAAACTACCTGTATCTTTATTAAGGTAAGAAGATATAGCATCAATCTTACCAATATCTTGGTACTGGTCTTGATATAAAATTTTTACTTTACTATCTTTAGTAACAATAGGCATAAGCTTTTCTGGCAAATACACTAAAATGTCTGAACCACCATCACTTACAATACTAACTAAATAATCTCCAATTGAAACAACATCGCCCACATCATATTTTATTGCACCAATTCTCCCATCAAATGGAGCTTTGATTATCATATCTTCATAACTCTTTTTAGATGCTTCGAAAGCTGCTCGTGAAGCTTCAAATACATCCTTAGAAATTACAGATTTTGAAAATAACATTTTGTTTCTTTCAAAAGAATGTTTAGATGCTTGATATTTACTTTCATATAATGGACCATCAATTTTCAGTATTATACTACCAGTGTTAACATTATCACCTTCATTTACAGAAATTTCTGTAATCTTACCAGAGGCAGTAGCATAAAAATCTCTACTTTCTGATTTCTTACACTCCCCTATAAAGCTATATTCGTCGTAAAAATCAGTATAAGATGGTTTAGTTACCCTTACTTTAGGCATTAATTCTTTAGCATTAGCATTAAAAACAAGTAAAAAACAACTAAATATCCATAAAAATCTAGACATAGCATTTACATGTTAATAGTTCGTTTATCTACATCAAGAGCTGCTTCTTTTATTGCCTCACTAAGAGTTGGATGCGCATGACAAGTTCTTGCTATATCTTCAGCAGAGGCAGAAAATTCCATCCCGATAGTTATTTCTGCAATTAGAGTACCTGCATCTGGCCCTATTATATGAGCCCCCAAAACCATATCGCTTGTTTTATCTACAATAATTTTTACAAAACCATCTGTATTACCATTCGTTCTTGCCCTACTATTTGCTAAGAATGGGAACCTACCAATCTTATATGATAGGCCTGATTGTTTAGCTTCCTCTTCCGTGATACCAACAGATGCAACTTCTGGAGCAGTATATATAACACTGGGGATAGTATTATAATTTACATGACCAGCCTGGCCTGCCATTATCTCTACCGCTGCAACTGCTTCTTCTTCTGCCTTATGCGCTAACATCGGCCCAGGTATTACATCTCCCACAGCATAGATCGAAGGTATAGATGTTTGATATGATTTATTAACTTCAATAAATCCACGTTTGTCTAGTTTGATTCCAAGATCTTCAAGACCAAGATTTTCGCTATAAGGCTTTCGCCCTACAGCTACTAAAAGTTTTTCTACCAATATTTCAGAAGATAATTTAGATTCTACAGATTCAAGCGTAACTGACACACCAGATTTGGTTTGCTTACTTGATATTACTTTTGTTCCAAGCGTAAATTTCATTCCTTGCTTTTCAAGAATTTTTTTGAACTGCTTAGATATTTCTACATCAAGACTAGGACAAATATTATCTAAATATTCTACTACTGTAACATCAGAGCCTAACCTTCTCCATACAGACCCAAGCTCCAGACCTATAACGCCGCCACCAATTATTGCCATAGACTTAGGAACATTTTCTATATCAAGAGCGCCTGTAGAAGATAAAATATTTTTTTCATCTATCTCTATCCCAGGAATGGTAGATACATCAGAGCCAGTAGCTATAAGAATATTTTTTGCTGATATCTTAGCGTTATTAGACCCATCAGAAATTTCCACTAAATTGCTTGAAAGAATTTTTGCAGAACCCGTAAATTTTGTTATTTTGTTTTTGGTAAATAAAGATGATATGCCTTTGCATAAGTCACTTACTATTTTATTCTTCCTAGCAAGCATAGTAGCAAGATCAACTTCTACTAATCCTGTTTTGATTCCTATATCAGCAAAGTGGGTTTTTGCCTCATCATATTTTTCTGAAGAACTAAGCAAGGCCTTAGAAGGTATGCACCCAACATTAAGACAAGTTCCACCAAGGGTAGATCTTTTATCTATACACGCAACCTTCATCCCAAGCTGCGCAGCCCTTATGGCGGCTGTATAACCAGCAGGCCCTGCACCAATTACTATTAAATCGAACTCTTGCATTTAATTTCTCCAAATTTTTAGTAATATTTATTTCATCAAACATTACACAATATCAGATATAAATACAAGTCTGTTGAAAAAGATAAATGCTATAGTTAGACTTCTGGGTTTGTATAACCTATTAAATCACTTGAGATATCATTATTAACTTCTGTAACATACGAAATTTTTTCTTCTAGCTCTGAAGATTCAAATTCTCCTTCTTCATCATCTTGACTATCATAATAAACATATCCAATTTCTTCATCATCTTGACTATCATAATAAACATATCCAATTTCTTTATCATCCAGATATATAATACGTCCTGCTGATATTGAAGGCTCATGTTCCTCTTCTTCATCTTGACTATCATCAAGATTTTGTTCTGCTGGAATGGAAGGCTCATGTTCCTCTTCTTCATCTTGACTATCATCAGAATCTGAACGTAATATTTCATCAATAGTTTCTATGTGTTCTGAGCTTTTTAGAGACGCAAGCCAATTTTTTTCAATAGGATACCACCTTTTGAATATATTATTTATGACATCTTTTATGCTATCATTTGTGTTATTATCTA
>CAZKKY010000005.1:60608-66073 GCA_964553715.1 uncultured Rickettsiaceae bacterium | reverse complement strand
ACATGGTCTGAAGGCTGCAGATGTTTACGCATTTCTTTTATAGATAATGTACCTTTTAATGAACTACCAAGAACATCACTCACCCAGATATGATCCAACCGACGCCCCCTATCGCTTCCCTCCCAATCAGGTGATCTATAAGACCACCAACTATATAGTTTTTGAGATTCATTAACAAATTTTCTAGGCGCATCTATAAATCCGAACTCTGACATATTGCGCATAAGGAGCTCTCGCTCCACATCAGTATGACTAACAGTTTTTTTTAGGTTTTTGCTAGACCAAACATCATGCTCAAGAGGGGCGATATTTAGATCTCCTACCAAAATAATTTTCTCATCTTTTTTGCGATTTTCTAGAAACCATTCATGCATAAAATCAAGATAAGCTAGCTTATGTTTAAATTTATCATTAATATTTGGATCAGGCTCATCGCCTCCAGCTGGCACGTAGAAATTATGTATCTCAATTCCCATAGATTTGATAGCAATATGACGTTTTTGTTCATTATAAAAAGCAAGACTAAAAGAATCATCAATTGGATATTTAGATAATATAGCTACTCCATTATAACTTTTTTCTCCAGTTATTCTAATATGAGGATATCCCATAGAAATACACTCTATATGAGGAAAGCTTTTATCTTCCACCTTTGTTTCTTGCAAAGCAATAATGTCTGGTTGAAATTTAGATGCAAATTCTATAAGACTATTTATTCTAAGTCTTATAGAGTTGATATTCCATGTTGCTATACGCATAAACTAGACCACATTAATTAAATCGCTTATTATTTTTTTTGCTGCTCTTAAAAGCCGCGCTTCAGGAGAGATATTTTGTGCTGCCCATTTTTTGATAAATGGCTCTGATAATTCCCACATATTGATGTCAGGATATAGAGATTTTCCTATCCCTTCAAGGACTATCATAGTTTTTTGTAAAAGAAATAGCTGATGCTGAGGTAACATCTTAAATTCTACAGCCATTGCGAGTAGTTTTTCTAAAACTAATCCGATAGATATCTCTTTTAATGGTAAATTTGAGATTGGCTCACAAAAGGATCTACAATGCTGAGAAAAAAGGAATATATCAGTCTCCAAAGGCACGTAACCAGCTCTTATATGTATTTTCGCTACTTCTAGATAGTCTCTACGAAAAATAGCATGAAAAATCTCTGCTATTGCGAATCTATCTTTATCTGATAAGCGTCCCATAATTCCAAAATCTATTAAGGCTATCTTTCCTTCTTTAGTTATAAAAATGTTCCCAGGATGTAAATCTGCATGAAAAAATCCATCACGATAACTTTGAGCAAGAAAAATTGTAGCCAAATTTTTAGATAGTACTTTAGGTTCAAAACCTAAATTAATTATTTTATCTGTTTCATAAATTGAAACTCCTTCAACCCATGAAGTTGTCATTACTCGTTTCGAGCTTAAATTCCAATAGATTTCTGGTATATGAATCTTCTCATCGCCATGAAAATTTTGTTTCATTTCTGACAAAGAAGAACCTTCCATTAAAAAATTCAGCTCCAGCTTCATAGATTCATGAAACACATCAATAAGCTCTTTAGATCTAAACCGTTTATATTGTTCTGGAATAAAATATTCCAAAATCGAGCTTAGTTTATATAAAGTGGCGATATTTTTTTCATATTCTTGCTCTATATTTGGCCTTAAAATTTTAACGGCTACTAGCTTTCCACTTGTTGTGACAGCTTTATGAACCTGTGCAATAGATGCTGCCGCAATAGGATTCTTATCAAAACTCACAAAAATCTCGTCAGATTTCTTACCTAATTCTTGCTCTATTATACCAAGAGCAATATCTGAAGAAAAAGGTGGTAACTTGTCTTGCAAAAAAATTAGAGAATTTGCAATATCATGACCTATTAAATCTGGCCTTGACGAAAGACTTTGGCCGAGCTTTATATATATAGGGCCCATTTCTTTTAGAGCATTTGATATAGCAAAACCAAAATTATAAGATTTTGAATTTTTTCTATTTGCTATTATAAATTCTAATATTATTAAAAAAATATACAGTGGGCCAGGTATGTATTTTTTAGGCAAAAAGCTACATATTTTCCATTTACTTAATATAAAAATAATACGAAAAATATCTAGCATTTGAAGGCCGAATGTATTGAAACTATTCCACCAGTCATATTCATATAACTAACAGACTGATATTTTACATCTTCGATCATAGCTTTGAAAGATTCTTGGTCTGGAAATTTATTAATACTTTCTGCTAAATATCTGTAACCTTCCTCATTATCTGCTACAAATTTACCAAATTTAGGTATTATAGCAAATGAATAAAAATCATATAATTTTTGTATATTATCACAAGTTGGTTTAGAAAATTCCAAACATAAGAATTTTCCATTTGGCTTTAGCACCCTATAACTTTCCTGCAGAGCTTTTTTTATATCCGTAACATTCCTAATTCCAAAAGCTATAGTATAACAATCGAAAGATTCATCTGCGAATGGCAAATTTTCAGCATCCCCATTTATGTATGATATTCCTGAAAAGATACCTTTATCCATTGCCTTATCTTTTGCAATAGAAATCATATCTAGATTCAGATCACAAATAGTAACATGGCGATTTTTAATAGTAGAATTTGTCAATGCTCTAATCGCTATATCACCTGTTCCACCTGCTACATCTAGAATATTTGTAGATTCTGGTTCTATCATAGAACAGAATCTATCCTTCCATAAACGGTGTACTCCAAAGCTCATTATATCATTCATAAGGTCGTATTTTTTAGATACAGAAGAAAAGAGGCTAGTTACCAACTTAGCTTTTTCATCTAAATTCACCTCTCTAAACCCAAAAAATGTCTTATTATGTCCTAGCATATATTTTAATATTTTTCTGTATAATTTATTTCTTAACTATCAAAGTTCCTGATATTTTATCATGAAGTGTTTGCCTTCTTGATGAAAGTAAGGAAAACCATATGAGAATAAATCCTATAGGTGAAGTAATAGCTCTTATTATAGATTGCCCCATTGTAGGTGAAGACTTTATATCATTTTCCTTTACTATTTTTATCCCTAAAATATATTTGCCTGGAGTAGAACCCATATAATGCCAAAAACAACAAAAATACATAGTAATAATAAACAGTGGCACTGCAGTATTTATAAAAATATATAACATCATTTCACTAGTGCCAAAATAACGATTTGTAAACTCCTCTGACATAAGAACAGTAGTAATAGAACTAGCATCGGTTATTTTTATAGCATTATGTATAAGATATTCCTTAAACATATTTACAAATAAAATACTTGTTAGAAGGTGAGAAAATGGCATAAATAGAAAGGTCATTAGCATAAAATCTATAATAGAAGAAAATAACCTAGGAATGATTTTGGGATAGAGAAGTTGTTTTTGCATATTAATACCTTAATATAAAATCTAATTTACTGCCCAAAGTTACATCCACATTCGCAGCCCTTGTATTAAACTCTTTAGTAATATCAATAGATTGTTTTGGCTCTAGTTTGATTAGATTATTTTCAAGTAATTTTCTCTCTATAATTTGACTATGTTTATTATAAAATCTAAACCTGATAATAGGAAGATCCATAGTTTTTGATGTGTTATTATATATTTTACAACTTACCTTAAGTCTATTGCTGTCAAGCGAAGTTGCATTAATATCACTTATAGAAAAATCATTAGAAAATTTGAACTGACCAAAATCTACCATATCAAACAAAAGAATTAAAAATAGCCCTAAAAATATCAGAATTGTTTTGTAAAAACAAAAATTAGAATCTTTTTTATTATCTGTGGTAATTACTGCTGGTAATAATCTAGCGTTTCCATCGTAGAATTTAGTTTCGGCTGTAATCGGCTTTTTGTTATTAATACTTTGCTTTTTTGATACCTCTTTACCCTTATTTTCTGGGGCTACAAACCATACATGCTTGCATTTTGAACATCTTGCTTTTCTGCCATTTTTACCAATCTGACTAGCATCAATAACAAAGTTAGTACTACATCTAGGACAAATAATATACATTGTTCTTTTATTTATTATAAATTTTACATATAAATCATATATACAGGTGAAAATATTATCAATAGGAATAAAATGAAACAAGAAATAGAAGATCTTTGGATAAATAGAAAATCATTAATAAAAGGATCTGACGAGTTTATTACTGCAAAAGCTCTAGTATCTTCTGTAATAGAAGATTTAGACACAGGGAAAATTCGCATAGCTTATAAAGAAGATCAAAGCTGGGTAACAAATCAGTGGATCAAAAAAGCTATATTATTGTTTTTTCAAATACATGATTGCGAGGTTATTAGTGGTAATAATATAAAATGGATAGATAAAGTCCCCCTAAAATTTACAGAAAACACTAGCGACAAAGCATTAATTAATCTAGATGCCAGAATAGTGCCAGGAGCATATATCAGAAAAGGTGCATTTATAGACAAAAAAGTAATTGTAATGCCTTCTTTTATCAATATCGGAGCATTTGTAGGAGAAGGTACTATGATTGATTCCTTCGCAACTGTTGGTTCTTGCGCTCAAATAGGTAAAAATTGTCATATATCTGGTGGAGCTGGAATAGGAGGAGTGCTAGAACCTCTGCAAGCAAACCCTGTAATTATTGAAGATAATTGCTTTATAGGTGCAAGATCCGAAATAGCAGAAGGAGTAATAGTAAAGCAAGGATCCGTGCTTGCTATGGGTGTTTATATAAGCGCTTCTACCAAAATTTTTAATAGAGAAACTAAAAAAATAACTTATGGAGAAATACCAGAATATTCCGTAGTTGTACCTGGCTCTCTTCCATGTTCTAAAGGAAGTGGAGCTTCAATATATTGCGCAGTAATAGTAAAACAGGTTGATAAATCTACAAGAGAGAAAACATCAATTAATGAATTACTAAGAGCGTGATTTATCTGAAGATCTTGTTTTATCTGATCTAGAAGTTGTACTTGTAGACTTAGATGAATTACTTGAAAATCCATGTTCCCTCAGAGCTTTCATATATTCTAGAGCCTTGCTAAAAACCCCGGGTTTTAAATTTGATTGCTTCAAGTCTTTCTGTGGTGGCGCAGGAGTTTCCTGATACAGAAAATTATCTATTTCGTCTTCTCTTGGTGGACCGTCTTCATGTCTATCTAAATCCTTTTGGTCAGATTTTGGTATTTCCTTATAACCGCTATTCCTAAGGACATTAGTAAAGAAATTTACTACTCTACTGAAAAAAGATATTTCTTTGCTTTTATCATCTGGCATAATAACTCATGTTATTATTGTAAGCTCTTTGAGTTTTTTTTATTGTTTGTATTTTTTGTAGTTCCAGGATTTTTTGTATTCTTATCATCGTGAGGGGAAACCTTAGAAACAAGGCTACTTAAAGATGATTTCGTTTTTTTACTTTTATTATCTATTGAATCAAACAATTCATTCTTCTCATT
>CAZKKY010000005.1:26130-60508 GCA_964553715.1 uncultured Rickettsiaceae bacterium | reverse complement strand
ATTTCGTTTTTTTACTTTTATTATCTATTGAATCAAACAATTCATTCTTCTCATTATTAGTCAGTTCGTTAAACGGGTCTTTAACTACATCTTTTTTACTAGTAGTACTTTGTTGTACAGCATGCATACTCTCATGAGTTTGCTCATTAGTCATTTGTTCAGGATTTGAAATTTCTGCCACGCTTTTTATTGTAGTTTGGAAATTATTATTTTGAACCAAATCATCTTCTCCTACTAAAGATGTATTCTTATTAGAGTTACGACTAATATTTTCTTCATTCTTTGTAGATTTTTTAAATCCATCTAGCAGAAAATCTTTTACTTTTTTAAACCACATAGTAATAGAACTTACTATATTATTGAATAACGATGGACTTGCTTTAGAATTTTGGTACTTGTCTTGTTTGTTTATATTATTAGATTCTTGATCAAACAAGTTTTCTACTACCTCACCAGCTCTTCTAGTTCTATTCATAATAGCTGTACCAATTTTTTCTGATACAGGCTTTTTATATCCCTCACTTACTTCAGGAAATTTGTCAAAATCATCTTCTTCTAGATTATTATTGTTCTTTTTGCTCATATAGATACCTTATTTATTGTTTACTTAATCCATTGCTATTATTTCGTTTTACTATATTTGATAGGGTGTTTGGGGCATGATTATCATCTCTTGTATTATAATCTACTGTACTATCGGTGCTAACAGATGATGTTTCAGTAAGCTCTTCTTCATTCTTATAATTATATTTGTTTAGTACTTTTTTAAATTTTTGAAGTTCTTTTATATTTGGAGTGTGCAAATCTTCTATATTCTTTTCTGTAACATCATTTTTACCTAAAATCTCATCTTCTGAGCGACTCATAGCCTCCATTTCGTTAGGTTCAAGTTTATCAACAGCGTCATCATTATATGCTTTTGGATTATATGGAGTTTCACCAAAAGCTTGATGAAATTCTTGCCTACGTAATGCTAAAAGATCATCATCAGTGAGTTTAGATGTATCAGGTTCTTGTGTTTGATTTTTAGTATGATTAATCTTACGCTTAACACCAATGTTTTCTAAAGAGTATGTTGGAGGTTGAGTTTCAAATGTAGCTGATTTTATTGTTGTTTCTTGCTTTTTTTTACCAGAAAACATTTCTCCTAATGTTTTGAATGATTCGCCTAATTTTAGAAATGTATAAGAAATTGCTTTAGAAAATTTTTTGAATATGGACTCATCTTTTTGAGGATTCTTTTCTGGAATGTGTTTTGTATCTTTCTGCACTTCTGGCGTTTCTAATGCTTTAAGCCTCTTTTGTTCTTGCCTGATAAAAGAATATTCGTCCTTTATATCACCTTTAAGCTTATCAATTTCCCATTCGTCATTCGTTCCTTTATAATTTGATGGTTTTTTTTGTAAAAACTTTGATTCATCTATTTTAAAAGGTGCGCCCCCTGCTTTTTGAACTTTTTCAGATATTGCAGTACGTTCATTTCTTTTCGTTGCAAGAAAATCTTGAAGGTTTTTTATCTTATCCTCATGAGTTTCAGAAACAGAAAGAATCTGATCTATTAGATTATTTTCTACAGCATCTATGGTGTGATCTTTTACTTGTTGGTCTGATTTGTCGTCCATATTATTTCTTTATACCTCTTATAACTTATAAATTCACTGATGCATTTACTAAAACACTACATGAATTAATATAGTAGTAGTTATGATAGTGTTTGATCATTTACTATTGTTTTATTAATTATTACTTACTCCATCCTTTCAATATTTTGTTTTTGATTTTAGATAAAGGAGTGGACTGTTTTTTGGGAGGCTCATTCATGTTATGCTCTTCAAAAGAATAGGTTTCATTTAAGCGTTGTTTTGTTGATTTTTCTTTATTTTTTTCAGCATCTTTCTTTTTTTGTAATTTTTCTTCTCTTTGCTTTTCTTCTATTGCTTTTTGTGCTGCATATTCTTTAATCTTCTCTTGCATGTTTCTTGCGTTGTACTCATCTAGTGATGTTGGTACCAATCCTTCTTTATTTTCGCTTTTTCGTCCGAAAAGAGAATTAAGCTTTTTCAACATACTTTCTTCTTTATCTTTTTTATCCATATTGATCTCTTAGTAAATTATTATATGAATTTATTAATGCAGCTCATGCATGGAATGTAAATCAATAGTTGAAATAGCGACAGAAAAATATTTATGATGCGCCTTTTTTGCAGCATGTTAAAACCTTCTAAATAATATTTACAATAGTTAGAAAAGAATGCGTCAAGCTATGGATTAAATAATTATCAATATTATTTAGGAAGACATTTTCATAAGATCTGCTACTAAATATATAGATCCTGTTACTACTCTATCGTTTCCTATAGCAGATGAAAGTGCTAGAGCATCGCTTAAAGAATCGCAAGCTATAGTTTTTATTCCAGAAGCAAAAGCGATTTCTGCAAGTTTTGCTGCTGTATAAGCAGAGGCTTCAGATTTTATATGGACACAAAAAATATTAGATACAACACCCGCAAATGGCTCTAAAAATTTTAGTACATCACGATTTTTTGTCATGCCTAAAATTAACGAGACATCAGATCTAAGATGCTCTCTTATCCAATTGCTAAGCACAAATGCTCCGCTTTGATTATGCGCGCAATCTGCCCATAAATCTTCTCTTATTTTTTGTAATCTTCCAGGCCAAGTAGCATTTTTTATTCCATCTATTAAATGATTATGACTAATATTAAAGTTTTTTATATTTAATATGCCAGCAATAGCAGTAGATGCGTTAATAATTTGATGATCACCCATAAGAGAAGGCATAGAAAAAATAACATCATCGTCGCCAAGGCCAATTATTTTAAAACCACCATCTATCTTTTCTACCCCAAAGTCATATTCAAATGCACAAATAGGGGCACGTAGTTTTATGCATATATCACTTAACACATTATATACATCATCTTCCTGAGCACTTATAACGCAAGGAGTTCCTGGCTTGATAATACCACCCTTTTCGCATGCTATAATAGGTAAAGTAGGCCCTAAATATTCCATGTGATCAAATGAGATAGGGGTAATTATGGTAAGTGCTGGGTTTGGTACTATGTTAGTAGCATCAAGCCTCCCACCCATACCAGTTTCAAGAATCAAAACATCAGCATCAATCTCGGAAAATGCTAAAAATGCTGCTGCTGTAATTCCTTCAAAAAATTTTATATTAAGGTTTAATCTTTCACATGCAATCCTTGTTTTCTCACATATTTCAAAGAGATACTGGTCGCTTATCATTTCTGACGCTAAAACTATGCGCTCATTAAAATGTACTAGATGTGGAGAAGTATAGCTATGTACTTTATATCCAGCTTTTTCAAAAATAGACCTAATATAGCTTTGCGTAGAACCCTTACCATTAGTTCCAGCAATATGAATAACTGGTGGAAGCTTTTTTTGAGGATATCCAAGCTCCGCAAGCAAGAGTGATAAGTTTTTTAGATCATATATTCCATCACGCCATAAAGGAGACGGCCAATGAGGCATGCTTACCATATATGCACCATTCTTTATAAAGCCTTATAGTTATATATTTTAAAAAAATGTGACTATAAAGACTTAAATTTAGCTATAATTTCGTCTAAATTTTTGGCAATGATGATATCTATTTGCTCTGAATTGACTAATTCATCATCGCTTAATTCTTTTAAACCGCTATTAGTGATTTGAGCTATTTTATAACCTCTAGAACGCCAAAATTCTAAGTATTTTGCAACGTCTTCTTTCATCCAAAAAGGAGACCATTCTTGAAAAACTATCAAATTTGGTGAATTGTCTATTAACTTAGCTGCGCCAAAAACAGCAGCAGCTTCAGCACCTTCAATATCCATTTGCAGGATATCAATAGATTTTATGGAATCTATTGAATCAACGCTCACAGCTTCTACTGTTATTATGCTTGGATCGTTGTCTTTTTCGCTTCCAGGTCTTTTGATGTGACTTCCACCAGTATTTCCAGAAGTTATAGCATTAAACTGTAGTGTAGTATTTTCAGCAAAAGCCGCTTTAGGAAATAAAGTAACATTTTGAATGTCATTGAAAGCAAGATTAGCTCTTAAAAATTTTAATGTATGAGGATTGGCTTCAAAAATTGATACTGCGCCATCTGATCCAACTAACTTGCTAATTAACAAAGCATGATACCCTATGTGCGCACCAAGTACTAAGGCCTTATCGCCAGGTTTTATAAGTTGTTTTAATGCATTTTGCAGATGCGCTTCCCACACGCCGTAATATGACATTCTACTAACAAAATCGTTTCCCATTAACAATAGGTCGTAGTCAGGGCCTTTTTTTAATATCCCATCAATTTCATTAAACAACTCTGGACTAACTTGCGTTATCTGCTCTATTTTAGAAAGCTCTGATATCTGAGCACGCATTTTTTTCATTTTTTTGTAAAGTTTGTAACTATTTACAGATAAAATAATAGTTATCAAGGATAGTAAAAATATTACTATTAAGTTTTTTCTTTGAGTCATTTCTAATTCCCATAAATTTCTATGGTAATCTTATATAATCTTTTGCGCTTTTTAGTCAACAAAAAAAGGCCCCAGCTAAAAAATCAGGGACCTCTAATTGATTAGGATTTTTTAAATTCAGATATTTATGCAGATTGCTTTACTAAAGACTTTACTAAAGAATTAATAGCTGTCTGGTGCTCTGGGCTATTTAGCTTCATAAAGTTTCTAGATACTTCAATACACATACGCTGATGTTTTGTTAGCACTGGCTCTTCTTTATTACTATCTAAACCTTCGTAGAAAAATTCTACATTCTTATCTAGTGCTTTAGCTATAAGCACAAGTCTACCAACTGCTATTCTATTAACACCTTTTTCGTACTTTTGTAACTGCTGATGTGTAACTCCAATGGTGTCTGCAAGCTGTTGACGAGACAATCCTTTAGATAATCTTAAGCTATAAATTTTGTTACCAATAAATTTATCTACTTGTGCTATATATTCATTTTGTCTAGCCATACTTACTACCTTAATTTAGAATTATTTTTTTATGTAATATTTTTATTGTATTATATCTACTCATAATTACTAAAATAATATAAAATTTTAATTACTTAATGACGCAGATTTTACAAATCTTAAAAAATGTTATTATGTTGAACTCACATTTAACATCTCTAGTAGTAGCATAAATGAAACACTAATGCAAGTAAAATTTAAAAAATTTAACTTTTTACTGTAATAATTATTAATAAATATCAATAATTTTAGAGTAAAAGAGATTTTTATTATAAAATTTTATTATATGTAATTGTTGATAGAATTTTTTTAGATATTTATTGTCGCTAAATTATGTTTTGATTTACTAAAAATAAAAAGCTAATATATTATTAAGTTTACATAGTGTTAAAAATTGTTAGGGTACTTAAAAAATGAAGAATATTCTTATTGTTATTACTGCATCCTTTTTGTTATGCGGATGTTTTCCTACCGTTTTTGCTGGCGCTAGTGGCGCGACTATCGCTGTAGCTAAGGATAGAAGCCTTGGAGAAACAGTTGACGATGCTAAAATTGCGTCAAAAATCAAAATAGATATGATGAAATCTTTTAAAAGCCTATATACAAAAATTGATGTAGAAGTGTTTGAAGGAAGAGTTATGTATACAGGAACCGTTGATTCAGAAGAAGATATAATGAACGCTGTAGAAATTGCATGGAAGCAAGATGGTGTAAAAGAAGTAATTAACGAGCTAGAAGTAGACCAAAAGAGCAATCATTTTGATGCTATTCAATATGCCAGAGATTCTTTTATTACAGCCCAAATAAAGTCTAAAACTATTATATCTAAAAATGTAAAGTTTGTGAATTATACGATCATAACATATAAAAATATTGTGTATATTTTTGGCGTAGCACGTTCTGCTGAAGAAATGGAGCATGTTGCTAATTTAGCTTCTGAAGTAAAAGGAGTAGAAAAAGTAATAAGCCATGTGAATATAAAAGAAGTTCCCAATCTTATAAAAGAAGACTAATGATAAAAATTATTTTTGAAATAAATGGAAAAGATGTAGAGTGCCAGGCAGAAGAAGGGCTGTCTGTATTAGAAATTGCTCATAAATATGATATAGATCTAGAAGGCGCATGCGAAGGTTCCCTTGCTTGCTCTACATGCCATGTTATTGTGGATGAAGAATTTTACAGTAAATTACCTTCTTCTTCTGAGGCGGAAGAAGATATGCTAGATCTTGCATTTGGACTTACTCCAACCTCGCGCCTTGGATGCCAAATAATAATTACACCTGAAATGGATGGGTTAAAACTAAGGCTACCTAGCGCAACAAGGAATGTATCATTGTAATTTATGTTTTATAATCATCACAAAGTAGAAAATATTAACCTAAATATCTTATTCTATTAGAAATCGTCTTTATCTATGAAGCAATCATGATAATATTTCCTTTATATAAACAAAGTAAGGAATGGATATTATGAGCACAGAATACGATGAGGAAAGCGTTACAAGTGATAATAGCTATTATACTACAAGCTCAGTCTCTCAGACAACTGTAAAATCTCAGCCTGATTTCGGTCCTAAAATTAGTGTTGTTGCAGTGTTTTTTCGTGTTTTTGTAGGGCTTGCAATAATAATAGGAGGATTAGCTGTATGCTTTTCTCCAGTAACAGCGCCATTTGCTCCTGTAGTTATACCATTAACATTAGCCATGGGATCTTCTGTAGCATCAAAGGCAGTGAGAAATTTTATGCATTATCATCCGGATAGTTTTATTTCCAAAGTTGCAAATTGGGGGGTTCAAGGCACAGAGCAAGTAAGAGAAGCAGCACGTAATATCGGAATAGATGATAATGTACAGCAAAGTGTATTGGAGGGAGCTTTAAGGGCGGCTGGCCAGTCTGCAGGCATTTCTGCTGTTACGACACAAAACACTCCTACTCAAGATAGCCAAAGGGAAAAAGAAGTTGAGTCTCCAAAGAAAAAACAACAGAAGTCTCCAAAATTAAATAAAAAATCTCTTAACAAACTATCAACGAATTCTACTCAAGCTGCTAAGCAAAAAGCTAAGGAAGTTAAAGACGATCTTCAGCAGGATATAAAAAATGTTAGTACGGAATTGAAAAAAGAATCGAAAAAAAATATTAATAAAGTTAAAGATAATCTTCAGCAGGACATAAAAAATGTCAGTACAGGATTGAAGCACAAAGCTAAATCTCAAAAAAAACAAATAGAGCAAACAGTACTATCTAATAATACTACTCCAGATCTTAATAATGCACAGAAAATAGCTACTAATGCACAGAAAATAGTTACTGAAGTAAAAGGACAAATTCAGCCTGTGACACAAAATAGTGTAGACGCAAATGTGAAATTAAATTCCGTTTCACCAACAACCGAACAAGGCAAAAATAACATGGCCAAAATGAAACGCTAATAATCCAAAAACTTAAACAATAAAAAAAATTATATTACTTGAATTATTTAAATAAAAATCTTAATCTCGTAATTGAATTACAATTTATATCTAATATTAGTTAATACTATATATGTCTAAAATACTAATAGTCGAAGATAATGAATTAAACATGAAGTTATTTTTTGATTTGCTATCTTTGAAAGAATGTGAGATCATCAAATCTACTTGTGGTGCTGGTGTAATTCAGCTTGTAAAAGATAATCTTCCAGATTTAATATTAATGGATATACAATTATCAGATATATCTGGTATTGATTTAATAAAAGAGTTAAAAAAGGATAAGGATACGTCTGAAATACCAATAATATCGATCACTGCTTTTGCAATGAAGCAAGATGAACTACGCATTACGGAATCTGGATGTAACTTATATTTATCCAAACCCGTTTCGATAGAAAAGTTTTTTGAGTCTATCAGATGTTTTTTGCCAAATTATTAGCTATGAAGAGCTATTATGATTGATTTTAAAATTTTAAAAATAAACATTAGATAAAAGTACTGTTATGACAGCAAGAATATTAGTAGTTGACGATTTAGAGCAAAATATAAAATTGCTAGAAGCGAAGCTACTTACAGGATATTACATCGTATTTACAGCCTCTAGCGGGAAAGCTGCTATTGAGCTTTTAGAAAAAGAAAAAATAGATGTTATTTTGTTAGATGGTATGATGCCTGATATGGATGGTTTTGAAACATGTAAATTAATCAAATCTAACCCTAAGACTACACATATTCCTGTTGTGATGATAACCGCATTATCAGATATATCAGACCGTATTCATGGTCTTGAAGTTGGCGCTGATGAGTTTCTTACAAAGCCTGTAGATGATGTTGCACTGTTTGCCCGGGTAAACTCTCTGTCACGTACAAAGGCTGTAATAGATGAGCTTAAATTACGTAATAAGACAAATGCTACGCTTGGTGGTAAGGTTGTAGAGCTCATAGATTCTTTTGCTGATAACAATATAGTAATTATTGATGATGATGTAGTTCAGGCTAAAAATATTGTTACAATGCTAAATAAAATCACTAGTAATACCCATATTCTAAGGGATATTGAAGGTATTACAAAAATGGCGTTTGATATAGATCTGATAATAATAAGTTGTCAGATGGAATCTGACCCATTAAGGATTTTATCTAGCCTTAGAGGAATGGATATATTAAAAAATACAGCTTTTACATTTTTAGCAGATGAAGATTCTATGAAAATAGTGATAAAAGGTTTAGAGCTTGGTATAAACGATTATTTTATATATCCAGTAGATCAGAATGAATTGCTAGCCAGAATCAGAACTCAGCTAAGAAGAAAAAAATATCAGGATGAGTTAAGAAATGAACTAGACCAAAGCCTTAATCTATCTTTTAAAGACAGCCTAACAGGTATTTATAACAGAAGATACTTTGATGCCCACATAGAGCATTTAATATCAGATTCTAAAAATCTCAATTCTAACATATGCCTTCTAATGGTTGATATAGATCATTTTAAAAAAGTGAATGATAAATACGGACATCAAGCTGGTGATTTTGTATTAAAATCTGTTACAGAGGCGCTTAGTCAATCAATAAGAGAAATAGATCTACTAGCAAGATACGGTGGAGAAGAGTTCGTTATAGTATTTTCTAATATTCCGATATCGCAAGGACTAAAGCTAGCTGAAAGATTAAGAAAATCTGTAGAAGAATTGAATATTACGCTACCAGAAATTAATGAGTCTATAAGTTGCACTATATCAATTGGTATAACAGAATATAAAGATACAGATTCAATAGCACAATTTATAGAAAAAGCTGATAAAGCGCTATATCGCTCTAAATCAGAGGGGCGGAATAGAATATCTTCTGATCTATAAAAGCAAGGCCCAAGGCGCAAGATATTATTGACAGAACTGCGTAAAACTACTAGGATTATTCTCTTTAAGGTTGTATTTTTTCTGAAATTCAAATGCAACCTTTCATAACATAAGCCTTTATAATAGAATAAACTTAATTTGCAGATAGAAATATGATTTTAGCATATTTAGGATGGTCTCTAATTGCTGTAGGGACATTTTTTATTGTTTCTAGTATATTAGGGGTATTTCGCATGAAGGATATATATACTAAAATGCATGCGGCTTCTGTATCGGATAGCTTTGGCGTACCATTATGTTTACTTGGTTTTGCATTAATTCAAGACAATATTATTTCTTCATTAAAAATTCTTCTGATTATAATATTCTTTCTTGTTCTTGGCCCTACTGGTAGTCACGCTCTAATTGGAGCTGCATGGAAAAAAGACAAGAAAAACAATGTGGATAGTAAATCATGAATTTTGACCTCTCTATCATTCTTCTATTAATAACTTTATTATCTTTAGTAATAGTTATTTTTGCTATTATGTTGTCATCATCATTTCTGAATACAATTATATTGATATCGTCTTGTAGTTTGCTTTTATCTATCTGTTACTTATTTATGGATGCACCCGATGTATCAATGACAGAAGCCGCGATAGGTTCAAGTCTATCTACTATACTACTATTTAGATTCATAACTACTGTAGGAGAAAAAGTTTTTGTCTCTTCTAAACGATACAAAGTTGCAGGGTTTATTATATCTACTACATTTTTTTGTTTGATGGTATATGGGCTTTTGGATATAACACCATATGGAGAAACAAATGAAGCCTTTCATAATCATATTAATAAATATTATATAGAAAATACATCAAAGGATATTGGAATTTCCTCATTTGTGGCAGCAATACTTGCAAGCTATAGAGGATATGATACTCTGGGAGAAACAACAGTTATTTTTCTTTCTGCTGTAGCTCTTATGGTGATATTAAAAAAAGATGATAATATTTCTGTAAATAGCAGAGTAAAAAAATTACCTTCTAAAAATTCATCCCAGTAATATAAAAAATACCGAGCTATCACTATGAGATACATAAAAATTTTGTTAATCGCTGCTGCTACTCTCTTAAACTGCCAAGGAGTAGCTAACAATTTAGCAATTAGTACTAAAATTTTAGAAAATGCTAAAAAAGCCATAGTCACTATAGAAGCAAGAATTTCTGTATCTGCTTATTCTGGGCTTGGTAATTGGATGGGTACTGGCTTTATAGTAGATAAAACAAATGGACTGATAGTCACTAACGCTCATGTTGTTAGCAGAGCATCGATAGGTACTTATTTTGTTACTTTCGACAATGGGAAAGAAGCTGAAGCTAAGATGCTTTACTACGATGCATGGCAAGACCAAGCAATTCTTAAAGTAGATGCTTCAGATATTCCATCTACATCTTCCGAAATTGCATTTAGCAATGAAGAACCCAAAATCAATCAGTCTGTTTTTATAATTGGTAATAATGAGGGGAAAGAATTTTCTGTTCATCATGGGACTATATCAAGTATTTATGATATCAATGGAGATATGCCTCAGCATTCTTACATAGTTAATCTTAATACATATGGTGGATCTAGTGGCTCACCTTTAATGAATACAAAAGGTCAGGCTATAGGCCTTAATTATGGTGGTGGAGAAACTTTTGCTCTTGTATTAAATGGTAAATATGTAAACCGTATTATTTCACTAATTAGAGCAGGAAAACCTATTGTTCGAAATCACATAGGCGTTATTACTACTTTATATTCTCTAGATAAGGCAGTAAAGCATCGTAATTTTCCTCATAATGAAATGGAGCAATATTTAAAGAATTTCCCAGATACAAGGAATAAGATAATGGCTGTAGACTATACAATCACTAATTCTCCAGCATCAGAGTTTTTAAAATCCGGTGATATTATTTGGTCTATTAATGATGTGGTGGTAGGTGCTGATTTATATAAATTCGACAGTATTATGGATAATAGCACGGAAGAGATAAAGCTTACAATATATAGAGATGGCAATAAAATAGATTTTAATATAAAGCTTTATAATATAGAAAATAATAAAGTAAAAAGAATGCTGAATTTTGGAGGCGCCACATTCTTCGAGTCAGATGATTTTACCAGTTCTAAATCTGGCTTACCTATGGGCTCTTTATGTTTTGCTAATGTTCAAACAGGTAGTAGCTTTAGCTCTATTCCGTTAAATTTTTCTTATAATGACAGATCTTTTTACCGTATTGCTCTTAAATCTATGGGCGGTTACAAGACCAAAAATCTTGATGATTTAATTAACGTTATTCCCGATTTAATAAAAAAGAAATTCATCTTTATGGAGTTTAAAAACTATCTACCATATTATCAGAATTTTGGGAAAATTTTAATTTCTGATCATGCAGATGTATCAGCTGATATAATTTTAGATAGTATAGATACTGAAGCCAGACTTTTAGAATATTCGCAAGAAAAAATGGAGTGGATTCTGCAAAAACCTAATGAGTAGATGATATTTGATATATCAGATGTAATCTTGAATTTCTTTAATAAACCATTATATCTATTGTGTATCAGCTATCTCTGGAGACATAGGGTATGAATATTGAAAAATTTACTCAAAAAGCACGTAACATTATCTCTGCATCTCAAGCTATTGCAGCAAAAAGAAATCATCAGCAGATTCTGCCAATCCATATATTGCAGGCATTGCTAGATGATGAAGATAATATATCAGGAAGTCTTATTAATCTTGCCAAGGGAAATTATTCCTTAATTAAAGATCAAACAATAGAAGAAATCAATAAAATTCCTCAAGTTCATGTAAGTGGTGGTGGACAGGTTTTCTTTAGTAGCGATAGTATTAAGATATTAGATAAAGCACAAAGACTTGCGAAAGATATAGGTGATAGTTTCATTACTGTAGAAAAAATCTTAGAGGCTTTGTTTGAAAATTATACTATATCTAAAATTTTTCATAATTCTGATATTGATAAAAAGAAAATTTCAGCAGCAATATCAATAATGAGGAAAGGACGAACCGCTGATAATGACTCTGCAGAAAGTGGATATGACGCTCTTAAAAAATATGGAAGAGATGTTACAGAGCTTGCTTCTTTAGGAAAACTAGATCCTGTAATAGGAAGAGAGGAAGAAATAAGGCGAGCTATTCAAGTACTATCTCGTAGATCTAAAAATAATCCTGTATTAATAGGAGAGCCTGGTGTTGGTAAGACAGCAATTATAGAGGGTCTTGCACAAAGAATTATTTCAGGAGATGTTCCCGAGTCTTTAATTAATAATAAAATTTTTGAACTTGATATGGGAGCTTTAATAGCTGGCGCAAAATATAGAGGAGAATTTGAGGAAAGGCTAAAATCAGTGCTTTCTGAAATTAAGGAATCTGATGGAAGAATAATTCTATTTATTGATGAGATACATACTTTAGTTGGTGCTGGAAAAACTGAAGGCGCTATGGATGCTTCAAATTTACTTAAACCTATGCTTGCTAGGGGAGAGCTTCATTGTATTGGTGCTACTACCCTTGATGAATATCGTAAAAATATAGAAAAAGATGCTGCACTTGCTAGAAGATTTCAACCAGTATATGTAAGCGAACCATCAGTTGCTGATACCATATCTATTCTAAGAGGTATAAAAGAACGCTATGAAATGCATCACGCTGTACGTATTACAGATAGCGCTATTGTTGCGTCAGCTACTTTGTCTAATAGATATATAACAGATAGATTTCTTCCTGATAAGGCAATAGATATACTTGATGAAGCTGCAAGCCGTTTAAAAATTGCAATAGCAAGTAAACCTGAAGAACTTGACGAGTTAGATCGTAAAATTATACAAATGAAAATAGAGCAAGAGGCTCTAAAAAAAGAATCTGACGAAGGTTCTAAAAAAAGGTTAAAAATATTGACCGAAGAACTAGCTGTAATGGAGTCTAAGGCTCATGATCTTACAAGCAGCTGGAATGCAGAGAAAGCACAAATACATTCTAATCAGAAAATCAAAGAAGAGCTTGAAAAAGCTAAAAAAGAGCTTGAAAAAGCTGAAAGAGAAGCGAATCTAGCAAGAGCAGGAGAACTAAAATATGGAGTGATTCCAGATTTATCAAAGAAGCTTGCCGATATTGAATCTAATGCTGGCCCTAATATGCTACGTGAATGTGTTACAGATGAAGATATAGCAGTTATAGTGTCTCGTATTACAGGTATCCCTATAGACAAAATGCTTACTAGCGAAAAAGCAAAATTACTATCTATGGAAGATGTATTAAGCCGTAGAGTAATAGGACAAAGAGATGCTATAGAAGCTGTAAGTAACGCTGTTAGAAGGTCTAGAGCTGGTATTCAGGATGAAAATCGTCCTCTTGGTTCCTTTTTATTCCTTGGTCCTACAGGTGTTGGTAAAACTGAACTTACAAAAGCTTTAGCAGAATTTTTATTTGATGATGCTAGCTCTATATTACGAATAGATATGTCTGAATATATGGAAAAGCATTCTGTTTCGCGTTTGATAGGGGCGCCTCCTGGCTATGTTGGTTACGATGAAGGTGGTGCTCTTACAGAGTCTGTTCGTAGAAGGCCCTATCAAGTTATTTTATTTGATGAAGTTGAAAAAGCTCACCCTGATGTCTTTAACGTCTTATTGCAGGTGCTAGATGAGGGAAGACTTACAGATAGCCAGGGCAAAACAGTAGATTTTAAAAACACCATTATTATTCTTACTTCTAATTTAGGTTCTGAAGTTTTGTCAGAGCATGAAAACGAGACAGAAGAGCTTAGAGATATGGTAATGCAAAGGGTAAGAAATCATTTTAGGCCTGAGTTTTTAAATCGTTTGGATGAAATTATAATATTTCATAGATTAAATCGTTCTCATATGTCTGAGATAGTGAAAATTCAGCTAAAATTACTAGAGCATAATTTAAAAAATCAGAATATTCATATATCGTTTGATGAAAAAGCTTTAGAATTTCTTGCAGATAAAGGATATGACCCTATATATGGAGCAAGACCACTAAAAAGGCTGATTCAGAGAGAGTTACAAAACAAATTAGCAAAGCTCTTATTATCTGGTGAAATTGTTAGCGGAAGCAGTATCAAGCTTCTGATGAAAGATAGTGAATTAGCAATTTCTCTATGATTTTTTAAACATTTGTGATATTTTATATAAGAGTTGTTATATGTATGAAAATATGAAAAAAAATAAGTGCTTAATTAAATCTCTTAAGACAAGTCTAAATATCTATAAAACAGATGAAGATAGAAAATTTTTATGACTAATTCTTTTCGTAATAAATCTGTAAGATTAAAGAAGAGTAAAAATCGTTCTAATTCTTCTCAAAAATGGCTTACAAGACAACTGAATGATCCATATGTTGCTAAGTCTAAGCTTGAAGGATACAGGTCAAGAGCTGCTTATAAAATCATAGAAATTAATGATAAATATAAGCTTTTCAAACCTGGTATGAGGGTTGTAGATTTAGGAGCTGCCCCTGGTGGATGGAGCCAAGTTGCTGCTAACGCAGTAGGAAGTAATGGTAAGGTAGTATCAATAGATCTATTACCATTTGACCCTATCGAAGGTGTGATAATGGCTCAGATGGATTTTTGTGAGTCTGGCTCAAAAGAAAAAATCATAGAACTTCTTGATGACAAAGCTGATCTTGTGATGAGTGATATGGCAGCAAATACTATTGGTCATACCCCTACAGACCATTTAAGAATAATGAACTTATGTGAAATGAGCTTTAATTTCGCTATAAGCATCTTAAATAAAAATGGGAATTTTATAGCCAAAATTCTAAGAGGTGGTACAGAGCATAAATTACTAGCTTTGATTAAAAGCAAATTCACAACAGTAAAACACTTTAAACCAGAATCTAGTAGGGCAGATTCCAAAGAAATGTATCTTATTGCTTTAGGTTTTAAAGATGAAAACACTTTATAAAGACTTACATATACACTCTAAAGATCTTTTTAAAGTTCTAAATGCAATAAATAAGCCAAAATATTCTCCGCGCATTGTGGGTGGCTATGTTAGAGATAGTTTACTATCTCTTGAAACTAACGATATAGATATTGCATCTCCTATAGTTCCAGAAGAGATAATAAATTTATTAACCAAAGCAAAAATAAAGACTATACCGACTGGTTTAGAATTTGGTACTATTACCGCAATAATCAAGAATGTAAAATTTGAAATTACTTCTCTTAGAAAAGATATAAAATGCGATGGTAGAAGAGCTAGCGTAGAATTTACAGAGGATTTTGCATTAGATGCCATGCGCAGGGATTTTACAATAAATGCTCTTAGTTACTGTCCTTTTGAACATATAATTTACGATTATACGAATGGTTTAGAAGATCTAAAAAATAAAAAAGTTTCTTTTATAGGCGATCCTGAGTCAAGGATAAGAGAAGATTATTTGCGTATTTTAAGGTTTTTTCGTTTCTCTTCTAATTATGCTTCAGATTTAGACATATATGGTTATGAAGCCTGTAAGAATAATAGAGAGGGAATAGAGTTTTTATCTAGAGAACGTATAAACAGTGAAATGGATAAAATATTACTCTCAAAGCGCGCTAGCTATATCTTAAGAGCCATGAAAAATGCTAAAATCAATTTATTTGACTCGCTTAATATAGATGAAGACATAATTTCTAACACTGATAGTAAAAACCTTGCCGTTATATATGCTTTGCTTTTTGTAAAAAACGATATTAGCAATTTAAAATCCTCTATTCCTGGGTTAATCCTTTCTAAAAAAAGGAGTGATATAATAATAGATCTACAATCTCTGAGAAATTCTAGCGATATATTTTATGATCTATCAAGTTACTGGATAAATAAAAAACAAATGGATGCATATCTATCATTTGCATTTGCTATAAATAAAATAACAAAATCGGATTTTTTAAAATTAATGATTAAATTTTCTTCTCATCCTCCTGCAATGCCAGTAAAAGCAATAGATCTAATATCAAAAGGAATAACTGGCAAAGATGTTGGTATATACTTAAGAGAGATGACAAAAAAATGGATCAAGAGCGATTTTAGTATCAAAAAAGAAGAATTATTAGGAGAATTGATATGCTAAATAAATATTTAATATTTACTTTATTAATAATCATATTGCCTTTTCGTGGCATAGCAAATAATCTAAAAAGTGACGAAAAAATTAAGATTACTACTACTATTACTCCTATTGCTAGCTTAGTTGCTATGATAGCTGGAGAAAAAGGGGAAGTAATGACTATTGCATCTACAAACGGATGCCCCCATCATTATTTCTTAAAGCCTAGCGATTTACAAAAAATGGAATCTACAGATTTATTTATATATATAGATACTAGATTTGATGTTTTCGCTGAACCATTATTAGAAAAATTTAGTAAGCCTTCTATTAAAATTTCTAGCTTGCCTGGTATAAGGATTATAAACGATAATCTTCACTTATGGCTGCTGCCAGATAATGCAATAGCAATATTAACATCTATTACCCAGGCTCTTGCTAAAATTAAGCCGGAATATCAAGGGTACTTTCAAAAAAACTTAGATCTTCATATAAAAAAAATGAAAGCCTTGGATGATAGAAAAATGAGCCTAGATGGTAAAAATATTGTCTTACTTTCAGATAGCGCGGAATATATTTTTAGTAATATGAAAAACGTTATAATAGAAGATCAATCTGAATATTCATCTATCAAGTCTATAAGGAAGTTAAAAGCTCTATCTTCAGAAGATAGATGTTTTGTTGTAAATACTGATCAAGATATAGAAAAATATAGAAAGTTACTGGGTGATAAAATATTTACCATATCTACTGAAAACTGGGAAGCTGAAGGTGATTTAAGCTTACTATACTACAGCAAATATGAAGATATGCTAAATAAAATAATTAATAGTTGTAATCATTAACTTCGCATGAGCTCTATTTAATAATAGATAAAGATATATACAAAAAATTAAGTCATAGATAATGTACATTTACAATGCATAAAATCAGACAACTTCTTAGACTTCTATTAATTTTAAGAATTAGTTAAAAATTAGAAACTTTTATTGACAAATATTAAACTTTTTATTATATTAGATAAAAATTTTAGTATTAATGATAAAAGGATTAATTATGCGTGGATATTATGACCCAGAGCTACTATCTGAAGTAGGGGATGATTTATATCATTTTTTACATGGCCTGATTGAATGTCTAACGAGTTTAATGGCTTTCGAGAATACAAATACACAACAGAATGTTAATGATCTTGATCCTGTGTCTATAGCTGGTCTTAGTGATTGCCCAGATACATTGTTAGGGGGATATCAACAATATTAAGCTCTAACATTTTTATAAAAACTAGAAAGTATCTTTAGAAAATATATAATCTATTTTTTCCATATCTTCCTTAGTAGAAATATGAAAAAACTTACCAATATTTTCTATACCGTAAATCCTTGTAGAGTCATCATTATAATATTTAAGAAAAGAAAATTTATTTTCTTTGTTTGAAGATACCAGAGATGTTTTAATAATTGTAGCACCGGTATTCATATATTTGTATTTATTAAGCCCTGGTGGTCTTAAAGCTAGCTTTCCTTCTTTTGTCATTTCGAAGTCACCATTCCCTGTATATCCTGTAGTGTTATCAGTTGGATGTAAAAGCAATAGCATATCCATAATTTTAGGATCCCATCTAGACTCCATATCATAAAAAAAGTCCCTATCTGATTTTATAATAACATCACTATTTGTAGTAAATACATCTTCGTTATTTATAAAAGAGAGAGCATTTTTGAGCCCTCCCCCTGTTTCTAAAATCACGTCTTCATAAAGAACAATAATTTCAGGACAGGATGGTGTATTTTCTCTAAAATCATCTACTGCTTTTCTTATTTTATCTGCCATATAATGGCTATTTATTATAATACGCTTAAATCCGTGCCTTATTGCATTTTCTATAGCATAATATAATATGGGCTTGCCAGAAATTTGGACTAGAGGTTTTGGAATGTATTTTGTAACATCACCCATTCTTGTACCAAAGCCTGCTGCAAATATCATGATAGTGTCAATTTTCATATGATCCTTATTTTGATAAAAGAATAACTTTAGCTGCAATAGAAGATGGATTATCTTTAGATCCATAACCCATTTGCTTTAATATTTTTGTAGCATCTGCTACTTGCTTGCTACGCGATTCTTTATTATCTAGTAGATATTTCATGCCAGCACATAAACTATCTTTGTTACTATTTTGTTGTAAAAATTCTGGTATTATTTCTCTACCTGCTATTATATTAATAAGGGAAGCATATTTTACTTTAATAAATAGTTTAATGATAAAGTAAGATAATAAATCAACTTTATATGCTACTATCATCGGAGTTTTAGATGCAGCAATTTCTAAGGTATTAGTACCAGATTTCGCAAGTGCAATATTACAAGCTCTGTAGCTTGCTAGCCTATCATCACTATTACCAGTTATAATATATTTAAAAGATGCCTTTTTTAAATATTCTTCTACTAATATTCTATTGTTGATAATGGCAAAACACGCCGTAAAAGAATCAGTCGATGAAAGCTGATTTAAAGCTTCAATAAAATCTGGTAGATGCCTTTTTAACTCTCCTATTCTACTTCCTGGAGTAACAAGAATAAGTGGTTCATTTTTATTGATATTGTACCTTGATCTAAAATCATTGTTTTGTCTGAATTCTTGCTCAAACACAGGGTGGCCAATATAAGTAGTTTTTAACCCCTCTTTTTCAAAAAATGGAGGCTCGAATGGCAAAAGAGCCAATAAATGATCATAAACCATAGCAAATTTTTTTGCTCTCTTTGGTTTATAAGCCCAAACACTTGGCGCTACTATATGCATAATTTTATTTTTATAACCATCCTTTCTTAAGGATTTTACAACTCTATAACAAAATCCGGGGGAATCTATAGTTATAAGCACATCCGGATTTTTATCCTTTATATCTTTGATGGTTCTTCTTATAAGCTGCTTAAGCTCCAATATATGAAATAATATATCAAAAAAACCAATATAGCTAATTTTATCAATAGGAAAAAGGCTTGTAAGACCCGCACTTTCCATTTTAGCACCCCCTATTCCATTAATAACTACATCAGGATTATATTCTTTTATTTTTTTTATAAGATTACATCCAATCGTATCACCAGAAGCTTCTCCTGCTATTATATAAATAGTTTTTACTTGTGATGACATAAATTCAGCTCTTCTTTTATTATTTTAGATTCTATTCCCATACATCCTAATGAGGAATGAAATATGTAATTATGGCTTAATATATCATTTCGCTTTTTATCTATAGAATCTATTAAGGATGGATGATCCGAGATAAATCCATTAGATGCCCAAAATATAAAGGGAATTGATGTTTGTTCTTCTGTAATAGTATCTCCGTGACCATATCTACCATTCTCACCTAAAGATTCACCATGGTCAGAAGCATATATAAGGAAAGCATTTTTATCACTCAAACGTTTTATTATTTCAGAGATTATATAGTCTGTATATAATATGCTATTATCATAAATATTAATGAGCTCCTCTTTACTGCAACTAGTCATATCCGATTTTACCTTACTATCACTTGCACAAATAGGACTAAATTTCTCATAATCTTTACTATATCTTGCGTAGTAGTTCCAGTGGCTGCCTGAAGTATGTATTACAATAAATTTTTTACCTTTTTTGGATAAAAAATTATCTAGATATGGTAACATTACTGCATCTAGATCGTTCATCTCAAAAAGAGCAGATCCGCCAGGTATTATAGCTATATTTACTTCATCATATATTGTTTCATCTACATATCCTGCTAGATATTTTATTAAAGATTGTGTTCCTATCCAGTTAGTATTTATACCAATCCCTGTTAAAATAGATAAAAAACTATTATTATATATAGCTTCATTAATCATATTTTTAGGAAGATTAGATAACATATATGGTACAGAAAGATAAGTTATATTGGCATCTGCATTTGCTTTAAAAGAAAACAAATTTTTTATCTTAGAGATTAACGGGCTTGTATCTCTATAATATCCATTGATAGAAAAATGATCGTACCTTGCAGACTCTCCTATTACAAGGACTCCCACTGTATCATTTTTTGATTTATCTATAAATTGTACACCAGAAAATGGATTTTTCTTTTCTTTAGTAATGCTTTTATTAAATAAGTATAAATAGCTATTATGTAAGTATTTGATAGGAAAATATTCTGATAGCACTCTATAAGGAGGAGATATTATAGCAATTATAAAGATTACAAAAGCTATTATGGTAGGCAATTTATTAAAAGTAGATTTAGGAATAAATTTGATACATAAAACTACTGCAAATATAATCCATAGAATTAATTTGACACTTACTACTTCTATAGTTTCTGAAAATTCATTTTCAAAGAACGCTCTAATAATATGGCTATTTGGGAATATCTTAAAAAAGAAAACAGCATAACTAGAAATAGCGCCGGTAACAAATAAGAACAATGATCCAAAAATCATTAAGTATCTATTAATAGCAAGACCAAAAAAGAATATAAAATTAGCACAAAATATATAAAAAAAATTTTTACTAAGATCTAAAAGCCCTCTAACAACATCTGCTTTATAATAGTCAAATTTAAAAAGAATTATTGGTGTATTAAATAGTATGCAATATAAAAATGCTATCTTTGCAATAGATTTTATTTGGTATTTAGAGAGTTGCGAAGATATAAATTTTAACATATGATTATTGCTTACTAATTACTAAATTTACTATCATGATAACCTCAAATATACAAGAATTTTGTACATTCTTAACAAAGCCATCGTATATTTTATCCCTAGATTTTGGTGATAAAAAAATTGGCATTGCAGTTTCAAATATGGATCACACAATGTCATTACCGGTAAAGGTTATTGAAAATAATATTAGTAATATCTCTGAAATAGTAAAACAATATAATCCTTGCGCGATAGTAATAGGACTTCCTGTTAATATGGATGGAACAAGAGAAAATATTGGAATTGATAAAATATATAATTTCGCAAATAAGATATACGAAATATTCTCGATACCTATTTTTTTACAAGACGAAAGACTTACATCTAAAACAGCAGATAATCTTCTTAAAAATCTTGGTCTATCAAGAAAGAATCGTAATGAAATAGATGATAAAATAGCTGCTGCAATGATATTAGACAGCACCCTGAGTAGCATAGCGAAAGTAAAGATCACAAATCTTCTAGAAGGATTTGTGTACATTAAAGATTTAGATCAAACTATATTGCAAGATATAAGATATGGTAGTGAAAATAATTTCATAGGAAGAAAAATTGACGGCTATATAGCAAAGGAAGCTGTATTAACTAAGGAAGCTGCCGAGAGAATTTGCTACTTACAGCAAGAACTTCTAAAGTCTGATCTTTCACTACTAATTTACGATGCATATAGACCTGTTACTGCTGTTGAGTATTTCGTAAACTGGACTAAAAATCATGATGACCAAAAAATGAAGGATCTTTATTATCCTAGAATAGAAAAATCTACTATATGTGAATCTGGATATATCAGCCCTAGATCTCGGCATAGCAGCGGAAGCACTATAGACCTTACAATTGTGGACTTAAATGCAAATTATTCTCAAAAAGTTACAGAAGAAAAAAGAACATTAAAAGATGGTTTTGAATTCATTTTCTTAGATGATGGATCTATAGATATGGGAGCTCATTTCGATTTGTTTGATATAGCATCTCATCACGATAGCACTATTGTTACAGACTTGCAGCTAAAATGGCGTAATTTTTTGCGAGAGAAAATGCAATCATATGGCTTTAGGTCTTATAGAAAAGAATGGTGGCATTATGAGCTTGAAAACGAACCTTTCGAAGGAAAGTATTTTGATTTTCTGATTTTGTAAATAAATCTGTAATCATTCACCTATAACATAGATAAATGATTACAAAATATAATAATAGGATATCTTAAGAATGGTGAGTAGAATCAACAGTAAATGTTGTTTCGCCTAAAACAGCAGTATCAACTTCAGTTGCCTGAGAAGAAACCTCTATAGGAGCTGGGGCTGGAGCAGCTGTTGTTAGATGGTTCTGTATTGCATCTGTGAACTCAGTAGCTAATTCTTTGAAATCATTAGTTAAGTCTTGTATAGCATCTGATACTTCATCTGCTGTAGATTTTTTATTCATAATAGTTTGAATATCATCAATTATCTCAGTAATATCTATGTCTTGATCCTGCAAAATATCATGATCATCTAGATTAAATACGATTTTTATTATATTAAGTGAAAAATCTGCAATCTCATTTTTCTTTGCAGAAGCAGGGCTAAATCTTCCGAATGCTTCTTGCAGCTTAGCTATGTCACTTGTTTTTTCGTCTTGATCAATGGCATCATTTTGATTTATATAATCTATTAACAATGTTTGTAATGATGATACAGCTAAATTTAAAGCAATATCCTGCGCAGCATCTTGTACAATTTTGGCAGTATCTGATTTTAATAATTTTATAACTTTCTTGTGATGATTTTGTTTATCTTTTTTAGACATATTAGACCTCTATTTTATTGGTTCTTGTTTAAAAACCTTAGTGTTTTTTAAGGTTTCTATTAGAAATAGTAGATCATTTTTAATGAACTTGTGAATTAATATTGTATAATATATAACTCGCAAAGAAACAATATGTCCTAATTAGTAGTATTTTTACCAGTATTATATATTTACTTTAGCTAGCATAGAATCTTTATCTATAATAGATACAAGTCTTGCTTTTACTAATTGCCCTTGCTCTAAAGAAACATCCATTTTTACAGGAATAAAATTCTCACTATGCCCCTTATTACCATTTTCAACCAATATTTCTACGGTTTTACCAATATTAGATTCATAAAATTTTAATAGTTCTTTTTCGCCTTCTTCTCTTAGGATTTTTGCGCGCATCTGACGTATTTTTTTCTCTATCTGAGGCATACGCGCAGCAGGGGTCCCTTCCCTTGAAGAATAAGGAAAAATATGAAGATATTGTAATTTTGCTTCTGAAATAAGAAGGCGAGTATTTTCAAACATCTCTTCGGTTTCTGTAGGGAAACCTGCTATTATATCAGCTCCAAAAGCCATATCATGCCTTGCTTTCCTCATATTATTACAAAATTCTATCACTTGCTCTCTATTATGTCGTCTTTTCATACGCTTTAATATCATATTATCGCCTGCTTGAAGACTGATATGTAAATGAGGCATAATTCGCTTTTCAGAAGCTATAAGATCAAATAGTTCTTCATCAATTTCAGCAACGTCTATGGAAGAAAGGCGTAGCCGAGTTAATGATGGGTTAGCTGCAAGAACCCTTCTTATCATTTGCGCAAAGCTTGGGCTTCCTGGAAGATCTGGCCCATAAGATGTTACATCTACTCCTGTTAGGACTATTTCTTTAAATCCATCCTGGACTAGTTTAGATATTTGGTTACTAATAGCCCCAATAGGCACGGATCTACTATTGCCTCGTCCATAAGGAATAATACAAAAAGTACATCTGTGATTACATCCATTTTGAACCTGTATAAAGGCTCTTGACCTGCCATCAAAATGACTAATCAGATGTTCTGCGGTTTCAGTAACAGACATTATGTCATTTACTAAAACTCTATCTCCTGTAAATAGGTAGTTTTCTGGATGTAACTTCTCTTCATTACCAAGAATTTTATCTATTTCTGGCATATTAGCAAACAACTCGGGATTAGTCTGAGCAGCACATCCTGTAACAATAATTTGAGAATCAGGATTTTCTCTTTTAGCTTTTCTGATAGATTGCATTGCCTGCCTTTCTGCTTCTTTAGTTACAGCGCAGGTGTTAAACACAATAACATTATCGTAGTTCGATAAAGCTAAATTATTTTTTATAATCTGACTTTCGTAACTATTTAGCCTACATCCAAAAGTAACAACTTCTTGTTTTCTTTCCATCTATAACCCCTTAAGAAGCTGAATATACATAGTGTCCACGTGCAACCATTCTAGCAGGACCAGTCATTAATATAGATTCTTTATTCATTTTCATAGATAAAGATCCAAGCTTAAAATGCACTAAAGACTCATCAGATGCAAACCCTAATCTTTTTGCAGCAGCAAACGTAGCGCATGCACCGCTCCCGCATGCAAGAGTAAAGCCGTCACCCCTTTCCCATACTTCTAAATGTATTCCATTACTAGATACTGTCGCAAAATTCACATTTACTCCATTACTAAAAGCTTCATGATGTTCTAACATCTGGCCAAGTAACATTCTATCTTTATCCGAAAGAGTAGAGTTAAATATAATTAAATGGGGATTTCCAATATCCGCGCATACCATTTCTTTAGGCTCTAGTTTATATTGAGATGCTATTTCCCAAATTATTTCATCAGTCGGCATCCATTTCTCATGGAAACTTACTTTTCCCATATTTACAGTTACATTACCATCTTGTAAAAGACTAGCATTAAGAATTCTGTCTAAGACTTTAATTGTTATTGTTTCCTGACCTATTAGCTTAACGAGGCATCTTGTACCATTACCGCACGCTTCTGCTGAAGATCCGTCCTGATTATAAATACTCATATTATAATGATCTGGTTTGCTATCGTCTTTCTCATATATGATAAATTGATCACACCCTATTCCTATTCGCCTATCTGAAATAGCCATAGCAAGACTCTTTTCATCTAAATCAGCCAGTTCATCAGACCTCCTAACAATTACGAAGTCATTCCCAAGACCATGCATTTTGACAAATTCTATTAACAACTTTACACTCTTTTGTTATATTAGTTTATTTATTCTGGTTAGAAGACTTTTTAAATAAAAATCAAGTACTGATAATGCCAGTGTAATTATATGATTTTCCTTGGATGCATTTTAGCATAAATAGCTTATCATGACTATGCTTTTTTCGTTATTTAATATTTGAGAAATTTTTAAAAATTTACACTATTTTAAATAACATGCAAATATAAGATTCATATTCACAAAAATACTTATACCTCCTTTAAACAACTGCTTTTCAAAAAGATTTTTTTAATTTATATTGTTATTAAATATTTTTAAGTAAAATTTATGTTAGCTAGTTTTGCATCTAATCCATTACACACCAAAGGCAGACTGTTCAAAGAAACAGATACGCCGTATAGGAACGAATTCCAAAGAGATAAGGATAGAATAATACATTCTAATGCATTTCGCAGACTTGAATATAAAACGCAAGTATTTGTAAACCATGAAGGAGACCACTATCGTAATAGGCTTACTCACTCTATAGAGGTTGCAAGCCTTGCGCGTTCTATTGCAAGCGCACTTGATTTATCAGAAGATTTGGCAGAATGTATTGCACTAGCACATGACCTTGGACATACACCTTTTGGACATAAAGGAGAAGAAGAATTAGATTCATTAATGAAAGATCATGGTGGTTTTTCCCATAATGCACATTCTATAAAGCTTTTGACTATGCTAGAAGAGAGGTACGCAGCCTATAATGGACTTAATCTTACATGGGAAGTACTAGATGGTATAGCCAAACACAACGGACCAATCACTCTAGACATCCCTGAGGCCATTACTGAGTATAACCAAATTAATGACTTAAAACTATCAGAATTTTCTTCTGCTGAAGCCCAAGTAGCAGCATTTAGTGATGATATCGCATATAATGGACATGACCTTGAAGATGGTATAAGGTCTGGTTTATTTTCTTTAGAAGATATGCAAGAAATAGAGTTTTTATATGAATATATATATAGGATTAAAAAACAACACCCTTCTATATCTGCATCAAGGGTAATTTATGAAACTGTTAGAAGTTTAAATCACTATCTAATCAATGATTTATTAACTATGTCCCGTTATAATATCAGAAAATATAAAATAGAAACAGTTGCTGATATAAGGCTTTTAAACAAACCATTAATAGAATTTTCTGATGAAGCGTTAGAGCGCATTACTAGTATAAGAAAATTCTTGTACAATAATGTTTATAATAACCATTATGTAGTTGTTATGACTATGAAATGTAAAAAAGTTATTAAAGATCTATTCCATATTTACATTGATACACCAGAATTTTTACCAAAAGATTGGCAGCAAAAAATTCATGATGGAAAGCAGTCCAAACATCGCATTATTTCTGATTATATAGCGGGCATGACTGATCGCTTCGCTATTAAAGAATCTCTATCATTACAAAATTCAACATTCAATAATCTAGAAATATGAATATATACTCATTATTAAAGCAAGATATCATAGATATTCTTAAGAAAAATATCGAAAATCTTCAAGAAACCAGCTTAAAATCTGTTGTAGTAGAAATGCCAAAAAACGCTTCTTGTGGTGATTTATCAACAAATGCAGCTATGGTCCTTGCTAAAGAATCAAAAATTTCACCATTAAAGCTAGCATCTATATTATCGGAAGAGCTCAAAAATTATTCTTATATCACCAAAGTTGATATTGCAGGTGCTGGATTTATTAATCTAAAAATTAGTAATACAAAATGGTATGAAGAGATTGTCCGTATTATAGAACTCAAAACAGAATATGGTAGCAACAACATAGGGAATGGAAAAAAAATTAACATTGAATATGCTTCTCCAAATCCTACAGGTCCAATGCATATTGGCCATGCAAGAGGAGCTGTATACGGAGACGCTCTAGCACGTTTGATGCAAAAATGCGGATATAAAGTTACAAAGGAATATTATATAAATGATGCTGGAGGCCAAATTCTTGATTTAGCTAAAACAGTCTTTCTAAGATACAAAGAAGCCGCCACTGGAGAGGAAGTAACAATACCTTCTGGCTTATATCCTGGAGATTACTTAAAGCCTATTGGGGAGAAAATATTTTCTCTTTATGGAAATAACCTTCTTAATAAAGAAGAAGATGAATATCTACCTATTTTAAAAAAGATCGCCATAGAGGAAATGCTAGGCATTATAAAGTCTGATTTGAAATTATTAGATATTGAGCATGATGTATTCTTCTCAGAACAGAGTCTATATGACGACTCTAAAGTAGAAAAAGCTATAGAAAAACTTAGCACCCTTGATTTAATATATGAGGGCACACTACCACCACCGAAGGGTGAAGAAAAAAAAGAATGGGAAGAACGCCCTCAATTGTTATTCCGATCTACAAATTTTGGAGATGATATCGATCGTCCACTACAAAAATCGGATAAAAGCTGGACATATTTTGCAGGAGATATAGGCTATAGCTATGACAAAATAAGCAGAGGCTTTGACAGTATCATATTAGTACTAGGAGCTGATCACGGAGGTTACGTAAAAAGGATTAAAGCAGTAATTGAGGCTCTAGGAGATAGAAAAATCACTTGCGATGTAAAATTGTGCCAGATGGTAAATTATGTCGAAAATGGCATCCCTGTAAAGATGTCTAAAAGAGCAGGAAGCTTTTCTACAGCAAGAGATGTAGTAGAAGAAGTAGGTAAGGATATTGTTAGATTTATGATGCTAACACGCAAAAATGATATAATAATGGATTTTGATATAGTAAAAGTAAGAGAACAATCCAAAGATAATCCGGTTTTTTATCTACAATACGCAGCCGTCAGGGCTAAGTCTATTTTATCTAATGCAGAAAAAACCAGCCCAGAAGCAGTACATATTCTTCGTAACAAAGATTTTGATCTTAACTTACTTTCTTCTGATGAAGAGTTAGAGCTTATAAAATTACTAGCATCTTTCCCCAAAATAGTTGAATCTGCTGCCACTAATTTTGAGCCTCACCGAATAGCTTTTTATCTGCAATCTGTAGCTAGTTTGTTTCATTCATTATGGAACTTAGGGAAAGAAAACAATGATTATAGATTTATCATAGAGAACGAAATAGCTTTAACTTCTGCTCGCCTTGCAATGATAAGAGCCATGCTAAATGTAATCGATGCAGGATTTAAAATTATTGGCGTAAATAGTTTAGACAAAATGTAAGGATTAATGTGAGTAAAAATTTAGAAGATAATAATCCAGAATTTATAGTGTTAAAACCAATATCCAAAATCAAAATGGTAATTGGTTTAATATCGATATTTTCTTCTGTTATATTCGGATATTATTACTATGAATACAAATATCTACCAAAACAAGAAATAGAGATTATCATAGCAGACGAAAGTTTTTCTAGAATAAAACCAGAAAAACCTGGAGGGCACCTAGTGCCAAACACAGATAAACTTGTTTATAATAATCTCAAACCTGGAAAAAATACCGAAAACACTGTATTGATAATGCCAGACCCAGAAGAACCTATCAAGATAGTGCAAAAAAATAACCCTTCTGATGAGAATAATAATAAAATTGATGATATTATATTAAATATTTTATCAAATTCTAAAAATACTGAGACTCAAGAACAAAATAACCTTGAAGATATTTCTTCCGAGCAACAAGTAATAAATAATGGTATAGATGAAACAAATATAGCTTCTTTAGAACAAAATAATGGTGTAGAAACAAAAAAACACCAAGATGAAGTTCCTATTAGCCATACAAAATCTCTTAATATCATTCAACTAGATGAAGGTGCTAAACATAGAAAAAAAAGTAGCGCGCCAAATAAGTCATATTACAGATTACAATTAGCCTCAGTAAGAACAGAAGCTAGCGCGATACAAGAATTAAATCGTTTACAAAAAATCTATCCTAAACAAATAGGCTCTCTCACTCATAAAGTCGATAAAGTAACTTTAGAAAATAAAGGAGTATTTTATAGATTATTAATTGGTCAATTTCCTAGCTTTAGCAAAGCAAAAGCATTGTGCAAAAAAATGAATCATACAAATCAAAGCTGTATCATTATTAATAATTGACATATATAAAAACTAGGGATAACTGTTAGTTTATATCTTCAAGCACTAAATGACTTACCACATCCACATTTAGCTTTTTCATTAGGATTTTGGAATACAAAACCAGATCTAAATTTTTCCTCAACATAGTCCATTTCAGAACCTATAAGATACATGATTGCTTTAGGATCTATCAAAACCACAACACCTTTATCATTTACTAATTCATCAAACTGATTTTTATTATCAGCATATTCAATAATATAAGACAAACCCGAACAACCACCCGATTTGACTCCTACTCTAATACCGACAGAATCTTTATCTCTCTTTTGTAGCAATAGCCTTACTTGCTCTGCTGCTCTTTCAGTAATAGTGATTATTGATTTTGTATTTGTCATAATCTATTTGTTTTTCTTATTTAGATAATCAGAAACAGCAGCCTTAATTGCCTCTTCTGCTAGCAAAGAGCAATGCATTTTTACTGGCGGTAAAGATAGATACTCAGCTATTTCTGTATTTTTGATTTCAGATGCAGTAGATATGCTTTTTCCCTTAATCCATTCTGTGACCAGAGAGCTAGATGCTATAGCAGATGCACAACCGAATGTCTTAAATTTTGCATCTTCTATTATCCCATTTTCATCAACTTTGATTTGTAGCTTCATTACATCACCACAAGCAGGAGCCCCTACAAGCCCTGTACCAACATCTGTATCATTTTTATTCATAGAGCCAATATTACGAGGATTTTCGTAATGATCTATTACTTTTGAACTATATGCCATATTATACCTTCCTTAAATATAAGAGAATTGTAGTTTAATAGATAAGAGGCATGCGCCTACAAATCTTACTTGATAAAAAATATTTAATGCGTAGACCATTTTATATCTTTTAAATCTATTCCTTCTTGTACCATTTCCCACAAAGGGCTAAGCTCTCTTAGCTTATCAACATTTGCTGTTATCAGCTCTATTGCATAATCTATTTCTTCTTCTGTAGTAAAACGCCCTATTCCAAACCTAATGGAAGTATGTGCCATTTCGTCATCAAGGCCTAGCGCTTTTAACACGTAAGATGGCTCTAGCGAAGATGAAGTGCATGCTGATCCTGAAGAAACAGCTATATCTTTAATTGCCATTATCATGGACTCTCCTTCTATATAAGCAAAGCTTAAATTTATATTGCCTTGCCATCTGCTTTTAGAAGAGCCATTTAAATAAACATCAGGAACTTTGCTTGTTATAGAATGTACAAAATGATTATAAAGAGATTCAATTTTTTTACGATCTGCTTCCATATCATTCATTGCTATTTCAGATGCTACGCCAAGGCCTACCACCATAGGCGTAGGAAGAGTTCCCGATCTCATCCCTCTTTCCTGCCCTCCACCATTAATAAGAGGAACAATCCTAACACGAGGACGTTTTCTAACATATAATGCACCTATACCTTTAGGTCCGTAAATTTTATGCCCAGAAATACTAGCAAGATCAATATTACATTTTTCAACATCAATAGGTATTTTACCAAAAGCTTGTGCGATATCTGTATGAAAAAACACTCCGTACTTTCTTGTGATTTTTCCTATTGCTTCAAGGGGCTGAATAACACCTATTTCATTATTAACAGCCATAATAGATACTAAGACTGTTTTATCCGTAATAGATTTTTCTAAGAGATCTAGGTCTACAAGACCATCACTTGAAACTGGCATATATGTAACTTCAAAACCCTCTTCTTCAAGATGTCTACATGCATCAATTACGCATTTATGTTCCGTTGATAAGGTTATGATATGATTTTTCTTGCTCTTATAAAAATTTGCAACACCTTTAATAGCAAGATTATTAGATTCTGTAGCTCCAGAAGTAAATATAATCTCTTTAGGATCAGATCCTATCACTTTAGCAACCTGAGAGCGAGCTAACTCTACAGCTTCTTCTGCTTCCCATCCAAAAGAGTGACTACGAGAGTGAGGATTTCCAAATTTATTAGTAAAATATGGCATCATGGCATCTATTACTCTAGAATCCATAGGAGTAGTAGATTGATAATCAAAATACAAAGGAAAACTATATCCCTTTGATTTTAGGTTTTCTTTCATTAATTCAAGTTTATTCATATCCTTTCTTCCAAATATCTATAAATCTATATATATCTTCTTTACTGTTATCTTTGCCTAAAGACACCCTAATAGCACCACTAATTTCGTTTGTGCTAAATCCCATAGCTTCAAGAACATGAGAAGATTTTACCTTACCAGAAGAGCAAGCAGAACCATTACTAACTGCAATATTATTAATATCTAACAATATTATTTTTTCGCGCGCGTCAGTATTAACTTGAGAAAACATAGATGTATTTGGGAGTCTATTTGAGTTCTTACCAAAAATAATAATATTATTATCTAATTTTATAAGCTCTTCTTCTAACAAATTACGCAATTCAATCATTTTGTTATTACAAGAAAGATCTACCGACTCTTCAAGAGCTATAGCAAAACCAACTATTGAAGCTACATTTTGCGTGCCAGACCTGACACCTTTTTCTTGCCCGCCACCAATAATTTGAGGATGAAGATGAAATTTTGATCTGTAAATTAAAGCTGCAGCTCCAACAGGACCGCCAAATTTATGAGCGGAGATTGTAGCAAAATCTAAATCAAGGCTAGAAATATCAACAGCCATTTTAGAAGGAGCCTGAGCAATATCACTATGCAAGAATGAATCATATTGATGAACAAGCTTTGCAATATTAGATAAGTTAGATATCACACCTGTTTCATTATTTGCTAACATAATAGATACTAAAGACTTAGGATTGCTCTTTAGCCAGTTTTCTAAGAAATTTATATCTATAATACCGTCTCTATCTACAGGTAGTATGTCTATATTATCATTAAATTTCTTGTGTTCTATAATAGAAAGATGCTCTGTTGCTGACACTAAAATCTTAGAATTTCTAAAATTATGTATTATCAGATTATTAGCTTCAGTACCAGAAGATACAAAGGTAAGATCATAACTATTATTAGCTCCTAACAAAGATAATATTTTAGACCTGGCATTTTCAACCATAGCCCTAGCATCTCTTCCAAATGAATGAATAGAAGATGGATTAAGAGGTAAGGACAAAATATTTGCCATTGCATCTTTCACGCTTTCATACATTATTGAAGTTGCGTTGTAATCCATATAAATTCTTCTCATATTAGGAAACATAATCTAATATTAATCTAAAAAGTAGCATGGTTTTCTGCATTAGTAACAAGATCTTCAATAGAAATTCCTGCAAAATAATTTCTGATATGATTTGTAAGACCATTCCACAAATCATGTGTTTTACATTTCGCATTTCCTGGCAAGCAACCACTTGCTTTAATAGATCCACATTTTGTCATTTCGATATCTTCTTCTACAGCGTCTATTATTTTATCTATAAAAATATCTGATGGACTTCTAGCTAGAATATAACCTCCCCCAGGACCACGTATAGATGTAACAATACCACATTTTCTAAGCTTTAGAAAAATTTGTTCTAGGTAATTAACAGGTATACTAAGCCTTGCTGAAATAACAGCAAGAGATATAGGAGAATCATTGCTGCGCATTATAGCAAGTTCTAAAATAGACATCACGGCATAACGCCCTTTAGTAGTAAGTATCATAGCAGTTAGTTGATTTTATTAAAAATCTTCATTATACTCAGCTTCGCTGATTCCAAATTCCATTTGGAATTATCATAAAACAACCTAGTAATTTAGTCAAGTATTCTTATGCCAGAAATATTTTTTAACGGTCCCGCAGGAAGGTTAGAGGGAAGATATACACAATCTATCAACCGCAAAGCCCCAGCTGTTCTTGTTCTTCACCCTCATCCCGTACATGGTGGTACTATGAATAACAAGGTGGTATATAGCGCTTATAGATCATTTGTAAACAGTGGATTTACTGCTCTTAGAATCAATTTTAGAGGTGTTGGAAAATCTCAAGGAGAGTTCGATAATGGGATTGGTGAGCTTACAGATGCTGCAACAGCATTAGACTGGCTACAACTTCATAACCCTCTGGCTTCAAGTTTTTGGGTTGCTGGGTTTTCTTTCGGATCATGGATTGGTATGCAGCTTATAATGCGCAGACCAGAAATAAATTATTTTGTTTCCATAGCACCTCCTGTTGGTAAATATGATTTTTCATTTTTATCTCCTTGTCCTATTCCAGGTATTGTAGTGCAAGGAGATCTTGATTCTATAGTATCAGAAGAGTCTGTTATGGATTTGGTAGAAAGATTATCTAAACAAAAACATTGTAAGGTTGAATATAAAACAATACATGGTGCAGATCATTTCTTCCGCTCTAAACTAGAAGATTTGGAGCAGATATTATGTGAATATACAAAAAGCGTTATATCATCTGAAATGATAAAAACATCTAAACAAGATAGTAAAAAAGACAAAGATCAGCCTAAAAAACTGTTTTTAGACTAATTTTTCTTATTAACACAGCGTGGAAAATAAAATTCCGATGATACCTATCTTACTGAGAAAAGTTGCTATGTCATCTTATAGTATAGATGTGGCGCTATCACTAGATCATTTAGCGTGCGCTTGTGGTGACACATTGGTGATTCTGATAACTGAGACTAGGTCATTACGAGGAGTTTTGATCCGCAGCAATCTAGAATAAACGCCTGGATGATCACTCCTCTTACTCTCGTGGTGACATGGGCGTGATGCCTTTTGATAAAAATTAACTTAGTGTATCATTCACCTAACTCTGCCAAATAATATGGCATCATTAATTATTTTTTGTATCTCGTAATCTCTTGATTTTTTAGCTAAAGAGATAGGATTATCACCATCATAATTAGTCTTGTATATGTCGCTTCCTCTTCTGATTAAAAATTTAGACATAGGTAAATCACCTAGCTCTACAGCAACCATCAACATATTGTTTTGATCTTCGTTGGTATTGTTTAATATAGGATAATTGTTTATAAGCACTCTAACATCATCTATATTACTAAAATAGATTGCATCAAAAGCTAAATCTTGAGCTTCTTGATTAGAAAGCCCACCAAAATTTTTACCTTCATGTAAAAAATCATATTTTCTTATA
>CAZKKY010000005.1:0-26030 GCA_964553715.1 uncultured Rickettsiaceae bacterium | reverse complement strand
ATTAGAAAGCCCACCAAAATTTTTACCTTCATGTAAAAAATCATATTTTCTTATAAATGATTCCATTCTATTACGATTTTTTTGATCCATATGTGATACATAAGTTTTTTCAAACAAATTAATATATTCCTTACAAGGCATTTGCTCCAGATAAGCCTTCTTTGTAAGACGACCAAGGACTATATCATCATTATCTACTAACAGCATGATGCTCTCATTTGCGATAAATAGTTCAAGTTCCTGCTGTATTTTTTGATCATCAGACGTAGGTAATGCCTCAATACCTCCACGCCTTGTTCTTACAGGGAGATTAGAGGATTCCACATAAGGATTGGTGGAAGACACTACATTACTATTAGTAGAAGATTGAGTAATAGGCTCAGAAGATTCAGGGACATTAGATACTTTTAACTTATCACCAGATGTAGTAAGGCCCTCTGAGCCAGACAAAGATGATTCATTAGTAATCTTTTCCTTATTTTGTATATCACCCCCTTCGGTCGTTGCATTTAATGCATTGCTGTTAGCACTAGAATCTAGTGAAGAATCATTGTTTGATTGTGCTGGTATAGCATTATTTGATGGAATAATAGGTATATTGATTTCCTCTTTTGTTGGAGGAAGATTATCATGAGAAACAGTTTTATCAGAATTATTATTTTGTAAATCATCTGTAGTATCCGGATTCTTAGATAAAGGAACTACTGGGCTAGAAGGAATGTTATTAGACTCAGCATTAGAAGAAGGAGCATTATCTAAAGACCCAGAATTAGTAGTAGCATTTTCTAGATTTGTATCTGAATTATTGTTATCCTCATCTAAATCAGAAGATTTTGGAATCACTAAACTCCTATCCGAAGAATTTGGAGATGAAATTTTTGGAAGCACATAGCCTCCAGTATCAAGAAAACTATCTTTGGAATTATCTTGGGTTGTTTTTGTATCAACATCATAAGGCGGATTTGATCCTAAATCAGAGCTAGACTGAATTGGTTGGTCAGTTATAGGACGAGGAACTTGATTAATGTTATCTTGGTTTTGAATTTGATCTTGAGGCGGCACTTGAGGAATTGCATCACTTATATTTTTCTCATCATTTAGATGATCTTTAGGATTTTGAATATCTCGCTGCTTAGTAGTGCCCTGATTTGCTGGTAATTCAGGAGTAGGGCCTCCTGGAATATCAAGAGTTGGTAGAGGGGGAAGAGAACTTTGAGAGACAGATGCATGCGATATATGGAAAAAAACTATAAAACATCCTATGTAATAGATCAAAAATCGCATAAATTCCTCGTTATTTAATCATCCCTTGGTGTAAGCTTCCTTATCTCTTTTTCTACTGTTGCGCGTACAATAGATTCTAAGTTGTTTTCAAGCCACAAAGAGATCTCTGACCGTACAATATTAATTACTAAATCTTCTAAAGTACAATTTTTTAAGTCTTTTTTCTTAATTTTATGATCAATTTTGCTAGCCCTAGCGACAAAATCTTTCATAGTTTGAGTAGCCGAGTCAGAAATAGTATCTGAAATCAATCGACCTTCCCCTTCATAAGCGTAGTTTTCTTCAGTAAGCTCTAATATATCTTCGTCTGTATTATTTTTTTTAGAAGGCTTTGAGTGATTATTAATAACATCTCTTATAGATCCTAGTATTTCTTCCACAGATAATTCATCCATATTTTTCATATCTTAAAAACCTACAATTTTAGCTTTTACCTTTTTAAATTCTAAGTCAGGATTAAAATATTTTACATTCATCTTCATAGCCTTAGCTGTAATCTGACCAAGATAAGACTGCATATCATATATATTCAGTATATATGATTTTTTTATAGCAATATCTTGTGTTTTGGCTTGATTTAGCCCATCTTCTAGTTGAAAAACATCAAGCATTGTCTTAGAACCTACTAAATATTCTTCCTTAACAGCCTGCAACGCAAGCTCACTAGATTTTACAGATTCTTCAGAGAAAGCCAAACTCAATTTAGAAGCCTGATACTGCTCCCACAAGGCAACAGATTTTACACTAATATCACTGATAGTATATTGCAATTGCTGACTTGCGCTTCTAGCTGCACTATTTGCCTTTCTTACAGCAGAATATTCTGCTCCACCCTTAGATAAAATTGGAATATTAACAGTAAGACCTGTAGAAAGAGTTTTAGAGGGGCCTAAATCTTTACGACTAGAAGTATCTCTACTAGCGCTAGCAGATAAACTAACGCTCGGCAGCAAATTACCAGCTTCTGCATATGAAATAGATTTCGCTGCATCAGCACTGTTTTTAACTTGATCTAAAGTAAAATTTGAAGATAAAGCTTTACTTGTAAAACTCTCAAGACTATCAGATATAGTACTTGGAGCTTTGGGCATTTCTAAATCCACAGGTTCAATACCAAACATATCTTTAAAACTAGCTTTCAAAGATTGTAATTTTGCAAAAGCAGCAGCTTTCTGAGCTTCTGCTTGGGCTAATTTTGTCCTTGCTAAAGCTGTACCAGTTACAGTTTCTACACCTACTTTAAACCTTTCTTCTGCAGCTTTAGATTCTGTAGCTCTAAAATTTACGCTATCGCTTGCTATTTTATATAATTCCTGGGCCTCATAAAGATTCAAATATGTTTCAACAGCTTGTCTAATGAATTTTTGTTCAGAATCATAAAATTTACTACGCGATGCCCTAAACTGAGAATTAGCAGCTTTTAAATTTGCAACACTGCTACCACCATTAAAAATAGGCTGAGTAACATTAATAGTTTGAGTAGTAGCAGTATCTTGATTGGTATTAGTAAGGCTATTAACAGGATCTTTTTTAGCATTTTGCATCTGGATTTGCGCAGTAACATTAGGTAAAAAACCAGATATAGCCTGAGACATTGATTGAATCTCTCCTATAAAAGTTTCTTTAGCTATAATTAATTCATCACTATTCTTATAGGCGTGAGGCAATGCTTCATCAAGAGTAATAGCATAAACATTAGAATTTATCAAACCAAGGACAATAAGGGCATATTTACTAAAATTCATTGTAGATATCCAAAATCATTAATTATCGTAAGATAAACTAATAAATATTTTACTGCAAGAGATAGCTAGTAGTTTGCCCATAAATAATCTTAACTATTTAGTATATAGGCATAAATGATTCTCACTACTCATTGTGAAGAGAAATTATATGCTGAGAATTAATTACATAATCATTCGTCAGTCTCTTGATTATATTCTGTTTCACTTTCATCTATATCTTCTTCTGAATCTTCATTGTCATCTCTGTCATCTTGTTGAGCAGCACCTAAAGAATAAACACATAGCTCCTCAAATGAAACATTGTTTTTTTCTGCCAGATCCTTAAGCTTAGATAAAGCATCCATCACTTCCGGAGGAACAGTTCCGCCTCGCTCTTTGGAAAGCCAATCCGATTGAAAATGAAGAGGATGATGTCCGGATTCAGGCTGACCTATATAAACAGTGAATGGAGCTATTTGCCCACCAAAATTACAATTTATTGTAAATTTTTTCATAATATTACTTAAAAACCCCAAATAACAAGATATATATCCTATTATTAAAAAGACTATTGAGTCAATTATATTCCAAAAATATAATCTGATTTTCTTTAAAGGATGTTGCTTAAGAGAGATCCATCACCTAAATACATAATGCAAAGAAGATTGATAAAGAAAATACTTTAGCCTCTACAAGAATTTATTGCTTCTTTTATATTTTTTGCTCCAAATATATAACTACCCGAAACAATGATATTCGCGCCTGCATCTATTGCAAGCCTTGCACTATCAGCATTAATACCACCATCTACTGATATCATGACCTCATAATTTTTCTTAGTAATGTAACTTGATAACTTAGATATTTTTTGTAATTGATCCATCATAAATTCCTGACCGGCAAAACCAGGCATTACTGTCATTATCAACACTAAATCACATTTATGAAGAATGGAATATATAGATTCTATTGGAGTAGATGGCATTACAGATAGACCAGCTCTGCACCCCAAATATTTTATCTTATCTAGTAATAAAGAAATATCATGATTTAACTCATAATGTACAGTAATGAGATTCGCTCCAGCTTTTGCAAATTCTTCTAAAAAAAACATTGGATTATCTATCATCAAATGTACATCAAATGGTAATTTTGTAATAGGCCTTATTGACTTTATTACACATGAGCCAATTGTAATATTGGGAACAAAATGACCATCCACCACATCTATATGTATCATATCCGCACCACTACGCTCCAGGAGCAACAAGTCTTCTCCAAGGTTTGCAAAATTAGCAGATAATATAGAAGCAGAAATTTGTGTTTTCATTATACCTCTTGACATAAGATGATTTTAAATGATATTTTTTGCTAGCATTAACTAAGCTATATGTTTCTAAAAACATACCAGAATAATATATAACCACAAATGAAAACTACAGTAGATATTATCATAGATAATAAAAATTGGAAAAAGCATAAATTTATTAAGACTTCCCTAGTAGAAAATCTAATTAAACTATTAGCGTCCCATTTTCCTAATTTGGCATTTGTAGATCATATAGAAATTGCCATTTTGCTCACTGATGATCAAAAAATGCAAGAACTTAACAAAGAATTTCGTAACCAAAATAAACCAACTAATGTGTTATCATTTCCTGATATGATAGATGATTTAAAGAAGGTTCTTGAATTTGGCTCTGCCGCAAGCTATATTAGACTAGGAGATCTGTCTTTCGGTTATGATGTAATAACGAAAGAAGCTATTGAGCAAGATAAATCTTTTGATCACCATTTTATACATCTGTTAGTTCATGGAACATTGCATTTACTAGGATTCGACCATGAAACCAATGAAGAAGATGCAAGTATCATGGAAAAGACAGAGATAGATATTTTAAAATATTTTGACATAGAATCGCCTTATTAATCTTTAACACATTACATATGCCCAGACCGAAAAGCACTACTTACACTAATGAAAATACATCTATTTTTTCAAAATTTTACTCATGGATTTCTAAAAAATCTACTAGAAGCCAAGATAATGAAAAAGAAATTGTTACAAATGACCCATTAGAAAAACTAGAGCATTATGCCAAGAATATATCTATAAAAGAAAAAGATATATTAAGTAATTTTTTAGAATTTTGTAACAAAACAGTAGATGATATAAAAATACCTAGGTCCGATATATCTTCAATTATTTCAACTGCTACTATATCAGATTTGAATAAAAAACTTATCGAAACAGGACATACAAGAATCTTAGTCTACGATGATAATCTAGATAACATAATAGGATTTTTACATATTAAAGATCTATTTAAAGCAATGGTTGCAAAGCGCAGTTTTAGCCTTAAAAAATTGATTCGCACTCCTATTTTAGCAGCACCATCAATGAAGTTAATAGATTTACTTACAGAAATGCAGAGAACACGTATTCATATGGCAATTGTAGTAGATGAATATGGAGGAACTGATGGTATAGCGACAATAGAAGATATAATGGAAACTGTTGTTGGAGAGATAGAAGATGAACATGATAGTAAGGATGACCCTAAATATGAAGTTATAAGACCCGGAGAAATAATTACAGAAGCAAGGGTAGATATAGAAGATTTAGAAGAGCTACTAGGGGCTACTTTAAAAACAGAAGAAGACGATTGTGAAACGATTGGAGGACTGATTTTGTCTAGAATAGGTCATATTCCATCAAAAAATACTACTATCAATCTCACCGAGTCTATATCCGCTACTATTATAGATGCAAATTCTAGAGTGATTAAAAAAATCAAAATTATAGTGAAATAGAGAACAGAATTAATTATTAGTATTGTTTGATGGAATTTTAATTCAATATTACAAACTATAATTATGATATATCGGCAGTAATAATAGAAATTTAATTAATACTTAAACTCTCTTATATTAAATTTGTTTATAACCGCAACTAATTAACTTTTCACTGCCTAGATTGTTGTACCAAGAAATTTGCCAAATACTGAAATACTTCAGCCACCCTACTCCATTAGTATATTTAATAAAATGTCCTTAATAGTAAATACTCTTAATGACATTATAACTTTAAACAAATTAGCACGTTTTTATATATCTTAGGTTGTTTTTTATAAAGAAATGTAGATGTTTTTGTCAAAAATAGTGAGTATTTCTTGCTTTTATACAAAGAATGATATTGTTTTTTGTTTTTTGTGTGTTACTATTTCCACCAATTTTACTTATGGAATTTGTGTGTGGTTTTGCGGTGTGTAAAAGGTGGTACATGTGGATAAGCTAATAGAATCCAATCTGATTGATATTTTGCGTGAATCTTTTGGTCATATTTACTTAAAAGACAAAAATGGTGTTTGGTTGTTTTGCAACGTAGAACAAGCGTTAGCATTAGGATTTAGCTCTACTGAAGAAATATCCGGGAAAACAGACTTTGACTTTTTTAAGCATGATGAGGCCACAAAAATACGTAGTAATGATATTAAAGCTATGAATTCTTCCTCTTTCTGGCATAATGAAGAATCTTACACAATATCTGGAACAAAGAAAGTTTTCCTATCTTATAAAACACCTACGAAAGACTCTTTGGGTAATATAACTGGTGTATTTGGTGTATCTTTAGATATTACCAATCAAAAAATAGACTCTACTAAAATGTCTATTAACTATTCTTCATCTGATAATATGGATTTACTGACGTATATAACTCATGAAATAAAAACTCCATTATCATGTATTCTTAAAATGTCTAACTTGCTACATGACAATTGGGAAAAATATCCTAGTAATGAAGCAAGAAAAGCACATTTAAAAATGGCAGTTGAAGGAAATAATCGTCTACAAAACGTACTACTAAACATACTAGATCTTTCTAAAATACAATCTGGCAAAATGTCTTACGAGAAAGAAGTTTATTCTCTAAAAGACTCTGTTATGGATGTTGCTAATGAATTCATAAATGAACGATCTAGAATCCATATTGAATGTAGCAATGATAATTTATATGGATATTACGATCACTATAGAATAGAGCAAGTAATAAGAAATTTAATAGCAAATAGTGTTAGTTATGGGGGGGCTGGCCCTATTAATCTTAATATAGAAGAAAGAGACGATGGTTACATGGTATGTAACATATCAGATGAAGGGGTAGGAATTCCTCATGGAGAAACCGAAACCATATTTGACATATTCAACCAAAGCAGTAGAACAAAATTCAAAAAAACTGGAAGCGGCATTGGGCTATCTATATGCAAAACTATAATAAATGATCATGACGGCAAAATTTGGGCTATTAATAATAGTAACGGCATAGGATGTACTTTTTCTTTTACTCTACCTATTATAGATGTTTCGTCTATTCATACAAAAAACCTAATACAATCAAAACCCGCTGCTAAGGATGCTAGAAAAACATACAGCAACACCGGGCAAAAAAGGCCTTTAGTACTATTGATAGATAATGAGCAATCTATATTAGATATGACATCCCTTGTACTTGATTCTATTGGCTTTGATGTGATAACAGCAGATTCTGGTGAGCTAGGTATTAATATTTTAAAAGATAATAAAGACAAAATAGATTTAGTATTGCTAGACCTAATCATGCCTGATATAAATGGCCTTGATCTACTAGAAGAAATAAGAAAGAATGATACAATAAAAGATGTTCCTGTATGTATTCATAGTAGTAATATAAATGATAAGAACACTCTTGAAAGAGCTCGTAATTTAGATGTCAAATATTTTGTGGATAAAACACTAAGCTCTGAAAAAATGACTGTGTTACTATCTGAATTTTTGAATTATGAATAACAGAATATATTTTATATGCTTTTTTGTTTAATGTTTTGATATAAATAAAACCGAAAGTATGTGCTAATTATTACAAATACTATAATTTTGATATAAAAACCTCAATTTTATATAACACAATATTATCAATCCAAAATACAAATACGGAAAAAAATACGGATAATAGATATGATAAATGATTTAGAACTCTCTCAATTACTAACTGCAAAATTTTGTCATGATCTCGCAGGTCTTCTTGGAGCTGTAAGCAATAGTGTGGATTTTATAAAAGAAGAAAGTACTAAAGCTAAAGCTATGAACTTGCTATCTACTAGTTCAAGGCAATCTGTTTACCGTCTGCAGTTTTATAGGTATGCTTATGGTATAGCAAATAGTCCGGGAGAGGCAAATTTGGAACAAATCGAGTCTTTGTGTAATAATTTTTTATATGGAAGTAAGTCTACATTAGAGTTTCATAAAAACTACTTTAATAACCCAGATCTTTTTATATGCAATAATACTGGAAAGATGATAATGTGTTTTCTTGAAATTGCTACTAATGCATTAATTCAAGGTGGAGACATTAAGGTAAATATTGAAAGAACTAACAAAGGAAAAATAATAGTAATCACTGCTGCTGGGCCTTTAGTAAAAATTCACACAGATAAGTATAAAATACTTCAGGGACAATTAGCAGAAACTCAATTAAATATTTATAATATACATTATTACTACACATATAGACTCATTAACCTTATCTCCGCATCATTACAGACGAAACACACGAATGATTCTGTGGCATATATTTTAAATTGTGATATCTCTTAATAGTAAAATCTATATCTAAATTTGTTTAACTATTTTTGATATATATTTCTATTGACTCTAAAAACAAATAATAAGAATAATTCTATAAATTTATTATGATCTGTGGTATAAGATTCCTGAAAAAATAATCTTGTATAATGTTTATGAAAGTACAAAAAAATCTTTTTATAAAGACATATGGCTGTCAGATGAATGTCTATGACTCTCTGCGCATGAAAGATCTTCTGAGCCAATTCGGATACGCAATAACCGAAGAAATGAATGAAGATACCGATATGGTAATTCTAAATACATGCCATATCAGAGAAAAGGCTGCTGAAAAAGTATATTCTGAACTTGGTAGGGTAAAGAAAATAAAAGATGCTCGTCTTCTTGAAAACAAAAAAACTATTATCGTAGTTGCTGGCTGCGTAGGACAAGCAGAAGGTGAAGAGATTTTTTTGCGAGCACCATTCGTAGATATTGTTGTAGGGCCTCAATCTTATCATTCTCTACCAGATATGGTAGCAAATATTTTAAGAGGTGAAAATAAGCATCTTATAGAACTAGATTTTGTAGAAGAGGAGAAATTTGACAAGCTTCCTGATGAAATGAGCCCCCAAGGTGTTAGCGCATTTGTTTCGGTCCAGGAAGGTTGCGATAAATTTTGTACCTTTTGTGTTGTCCCGTATACTAGGGGAGCAGAATTTTCAAGGCCTATTGAAAAAGTGTATAGAGAAGTTCTTGCAGCTGTAAATAATGGCTCAAAAGAAGTAGTATTACTTGGTCAAAATGTAAGCGGTTATCATGGGAAAGACCATGAGTCTAAAGAATGGAGTCTAGCTGATTTAATAAGTAATTTAGCAAATATTAAGGGCCTTGAGCGGATTAGATATATGACATCCCACCCACGCGATATGAATGACGATTTACTTCGCCTTCATGGCTCAGAACCTAAACTTATGCCATTTCTTCATTTGCCTGTACAATCTGGATCTAACAGAATATTGCAACTTATGAATAGAAAACATACTAGAGAAGAATATTTCGAAATTATTGATAGGCTTAAGTCATACAGGCCAGATATAGTACTTTCTTCAGATTTTATAGTAGGTTTTCCAGGAGAAACAGACGAAGATTTTGCAGATACTATAGATCTTGTAAAAAGAGTTGGTTATGGCCAGTGTTTTTCTTTCAAATATAGTAAAAGACCAGGTACACCTGCTTCTACGAGAGAAAATCAGGTGCCAGAAGATGTAAAAAATGAGAGATTACAAATATTACAAAAAGAACTTTCATCTCTTCAGCTTAAGGTAAATCAATCTACTATTGGTAAAATTTTACCTGTCTTATTTGAAAGGAATGGAAAATTTGACGGGCATATAGTAGGAAAGTCTCCATACTTACAATCTGTATATGTCGATAATCCATCAAAAGATTTGATAGGAAGTATAAAAAATGTCAGAATTACTAATGCTGAAGGAATAAGTTTGACAGGCATAATAGAGCCTTATGATTCTATACTTTAGGTAATATTATGGTGAATGATAAAAAGATTATTTTCAGTGTTTAAATCTATAATATTTTTTTTTATACGAATAGGTTTAATGCTTGGCATGATAGGAAGCATTATAGGTGGTGCTTTAGTTTATTATTACGCACAAGATCTCCCTGATTTTTCTAGTTTATCTAATTACCACCCACCTGCTGTAACTAGAATATATTCCTCAGATGGAAAATTGATAGAAGAATATGCAAAAGAACATAGAATATTTGTTCCTATTAGTACTATTCCGTCTTCATTGACAGAAGCATTTATTGCAGCTGAAGATAAAAACTATTATGAGCATCCTGGTATAGATATTTTTGGAATCATGCGTGCATCTTTCGTGAATGTTTCTAACCTTCTTCGCGGACGTCGTATGGAGGGTGCTTCTACTATAACACAGCAGGTTGTAAGGAATTTTTTACTTTCTTCAGAACGCTCCTTATCTCGTAAAATAAAAGAAGCTCTGTTATCTTATATGATTACAAAAAGCCTAACTAAAGATCAAATATTAGAATTATATTTAAATCAGATTTATCTAGGACATAACTCATACGGAGTTGCAGCGGCGGCACAAAGTTATTTCAATAAATCAGTAGAAGAGCTTAGTCTCGAAGAGTCTGCTTTTCTTGCTGCCTTACCTAAAGCGCCTTCTAATTTAGACCCCAGAAAAAATTATGAATCTGTAAAAGCTCGCAGAGATTACGTATTAATAAGGATGGCTGAAGATGGTTATATAAGCTCTAATGCTGCAAGAGATGCTATGGATAAACCTATTACTCTAATCAAACGCAATAAATCTGATAGTGTAACGGCAGGTTATTACGCAGAAAGAGTAAGGGAAGAGATAATAGCAAAGTTAGGTAAGGAATTTTTTTATAATGGCGGTTTAACAGTTATTACATCATTAGATAGTAAATATCAAATTCAAGCTGAAGAATCTTTGCGTAAAGGAATAAGAGAATATGATAGAAGCAAGGGGTATAAAGGGCCTATTACTAAAATCAGTTTAGACAATTGGCATAACAATTTAAAAGAATTACAAATCCCTCCATCTCTATTAGAATATAAAATTGCAGTTGTTCTTGAAATTTCTGATCAAGGTGCAAAAATAGGCTTAGATACTGGAGAAAAATCTTCAATACCACTTTCTGAAATGAAATGGGCAATATCTAATCTCAAAACCGCTTCTTCTATTCTTCATAAAGGCGATGTAATAGTCGTAGAAGCATTGCCCAGTAAGCAATATGGATTACGTCAGATACCTTCAGTAAATGGGGCGATAATGGCTATGCACCCTTTCACTGGACAGGTTTTTGCTATGGTAGGAGGCTATGATTTTAATACTAGTAAATTTAACAGAGCAACTCAGGCACTACGTCAACCAGGTTCTGCTATTAAACCTTTTGTATATCTAACCGCTATAGAAAAAGGTATTTCTCCAGATACTTTATTTGAAGATGCACCTGTTACTATTAACCTTGGCCCTGGCATGCCCGCATGGCAGCCACGCAATTACAGCAGAGCATTTCTAGGGCATATTCCTATGTCTATGGGTTTTGAAAAATCTATTAATACTATTACTGTAAGAATAGCTCAGGAAGTTGGTTTTAAGAATGTAGCAGATACGATAAAAAATTTCGGAGTAAATGATGACCCTAAAATATATCCTTCTATTGTCCTTGGTGTTCTTGAGACTACTCTTGATAGAATGACCAGCGCTTATTGTCCTTTTGCTAATGGCGGGCTAGAAGTTAAGCCTAAATTTATTGAGCTCATCAAAGATAGTAATGGTAAAATTATTTACCGTAGGGCTGCTGGTACTTGTATAGATTGTCATAAAGATTCTATGCCAAAAATAGTGCCAGAAGAACATTATAGATTAATAAGCACAGAAGATGCATATAAAATGAATAATCTAATGCAAGGAGTAATAGAGAGAGGAACAGCAGCACGTGCAAAATCTGTTGGCAAAATCATGGGTGGTAAAACTGGTTCTACCAACGACAGTAAATCAGTATGGTTTTTTGGATTTACACCAACTATTGTAGTTGGTACTTATGTTGGATTTGATACTCCAAAAGATTTAGGACGTAGATCTACTGGTGGTACTGTTGCTCTACCTATTTATATAGATTTTATATCAAATGCATTAAAAGATGTTCCATCTTTACCATTTGATTTTAGTATTTCGAGTCGATATGGTTCTAAAACTGTAAAAAAAGAAGAATATATAGACAGCTCTTTAGTACATGAGGAATCAAGAGATGATTATGAAGAAGATGATGTATTTAAACACACTATTAAAAATGATAGTAACAACGAGCTTTATTAGAAAGTATTATGAAGCTAAGTGATTATCATAAACTTGCATCATAACTATACTGAAAGCATCTTGTTATTAGTTAATAATGTTACTTTGCGTAAATATCAGAGATTTTTGATAATAGTTTTAATGCTTCATGATATTTAGGTTGAAAACTATTACGACCTATAATAGAACCACTACCTCCGCCAAGACGGATAGCTTCTACCTCTGATAATATCTCATCTTCAGATTTTTTAGAACCACCAGAAAATAACACTATTCTAGAGCCATTAAAACAAGACTGCATAATATGACGCACTCTTGCTTCCTTAGTGGAAATATCAATCTTTTCTGATTCATATATCTTCCTAGATTCAGTTTGTTCTATAAATGGACTTGGAAGCTTAACTTTAATGATATTTGCACCTATTAATGCAGCAATATGCGCTGCATAGGCACAAATATCAATAGCACTCTCACCTTCCTTAGAGATCCCTGCCCCTCTGGGATAAGACCAAACTATAACAGCAAGCCCCCTAGATTTTGCTTCTTTGATTACATCTTTTGCTTCTGATATCATAGATAAAAATCTGCTTGAACCTGGATATATTGTAATTCCTACACCAGAGCAACCAAGACGCAAAGCGTCATCTACTGATGATGTAAAAGCTTGATCTGGCTGATCCGATTTTGGGGTCAATGAATTGTTACTATTTAATTTTAAAATAGTAGGAATTTGTCCAGCAAATAAGCTAGCTCCAGCTTCAAGAAAGCCTAGAGGAGCAGCATATGCACTCATCTTAGCCTCAATAGCAAGCTTGTAGTGATAATTAGGGTCATAACTATCTGGGTTTACAGCAAAACTACGCAGAGGGCCATGCTCAAAACCTTGATCAACTGGAAGAATTAAAATCTTACCTGTCCCAGAAAGCCTACCATTCATTAATATACGATATAAATTTGTAAGCACTCCTGGCGATTCAGATTGATAATTCGATAAAATATCTTTTACTATCTTACTCATTATAATCCTTGTATTTTTATCTGAGATAATACTTCAGAAGCATGACCAAGAACTGAAACATTATTCCATATATATGCTATTTTTCCTTCTTTATTGATTAAAAAAGTAGTTCTATTAATACCCAAATATTTCTTTCCAAACATAGATTTTTCTGATAATACTCCGTAACTTTTAGAAACAGACCCATCTTCGTCAGAACCAAGTAAGATTTTTAAATTAAATCTATCACGAAAACTACAATGAGATTTTATATTATCTTTTGAAACACCTATAACTACAGTATTAAGAGCAGCAAAATCCTCTATAAGATCAGAAAAGTTTTTACCCTCCAAAGTACATCCTGGAGTGTTATCTTTAGGATAGAAATATAGAACAATATTCTTACCAGCGAAATCTGATAAGCGAACACTAGTACCACTATCTGTCATCATCTCAAAAGCTGGAGCAATATCTCCTATTTTTAAATCATCCATATTCTGCCTATTTCTTTATTATAGTTTTTTACTTATCTCTTATAGATTTTAACCTTTTACTTTTAGTAAAAATGTTAAGGTCCTCTGTTACTATTAGATATTGAGCATCTTTTGCAATATCAACTACCTCTACAATACTACCATCATATGGTGATAATTTATAGAGTTTTCCACCCGAAGAATTTACAAACAAATAGTCATTTACTACTATAGGAGACAAAAGAACAAGAGTTTTAGGTGTTTTTTTACGTAAGAAAGACTTACTAGATTTATTTAACTCAAACAGGTTAGTAACCCAAATTATATCTCCTGTTTTATCATTTACAGCCGCAATTTGCATAGCATTGGTGGTAACAAATAAAGTATTTCCTGATTTACTAATAGACTGAATATCAGAAATTTCTTTTTGCCACTCTATAGATCCGTTATTGATATTGATTTTTAGCATTTTACCATTAGCACCTGATAAATAAATGCTGGAATTTTCTACAATTGGCTGACTTTCAAGACTTACAGGAACAAAACCTGGAATGATTGAACCTTCGCCTGATAAATTTATTTCCCACAAAACATTACCACTTGATGCATCAAGACAAATTAATTGACCAGAAGAATATCCCACAATTACTTTTCCATCATGAACTATAGGAGCAATATCTCTACTTACAGATAATGTTTCTGCCAGTCCATCATTTTCCCATAATATGGCGCCTGTAGTTTTATCCATAGCATATAATTCATTACTAACAGTAGTAATTATGATCATATTTTTATAAATCACTGGCTGAGTTTTTGAAATATCAAGCATTTTATATCGCCATAAAATAGCACCTGATGATGAATCTACAACGATAAGGTCTCTGGTTGCATTCGTGATATATATTTTACCTTCAGAATAAGACATCGCACCATGGTAATATAATACAGACTTAGATTCTCTTGTATTTAGAGCAACAGACCATAACATTTTGTTATTTGCAGCGTCATATGATGTTAAATAACCCTTATCAGAAATAGTAAAGAGCTTTCCCTCAGCTATAATAGGAGCAGCAATAAGATTACCTTTTGCAATATTAAAAGAATCAAATTTATTAGATAACTTTTCTATTTTAAAGCTCTTAGGCTGTTTGTTGATCCAGTTTACGCCCTCTTCCCAGGATGTAGATTGCTGAACTGATGATATATGAACACTAGGCGCTCCATCATCAACTTTAAGCACAGGAGTAAAAAAAGTAATATTTTTGATTTTTTCACTACTCTGTTTAGCACATGACGTCAAAATTAATGCTAAAGAAACAAGAATTGTTATATTTTTTGTCATTTTTTTCTCTTATTTTTTATTTTAGCTATTTATAAATTAGACAAAATAGAATTTGCTTCATCTTGCACAACTCTAGACATATCTTTAGTTGTTATCAAGTTTCTTAATATTATTTTAGCTCCTTCTATATCATTATGCTTAATCTTGTATAAAGCATTTATAATAGAAGCAGATCCAAAAAATGGCATATTAGGATCATTAAAATGTTTGATATATTGCTCCATATCTTTAGTTTCTGATTCTGAAAGATCATTTTTATCAATCATAATATTCATTAACATTAACATACCATATGACTTTGTCAGAGAGTTTTTTGAATCTATAACAATAGCCTTAAGTTCTGATAGTAACTTTGTATCATCTTTATCATCCATGTGATTTTGAATTAATACAAGCCTTGCAATATCAGAGACACCAGTAGAATTGTCTTTAATAATAAAAGAGAGAGATTCTGAGAGTAGTGCTTTATCACCTGATTCAACTGCTTTTATAAATAAATCACCCATTTTTTGATCATTAGCTATTTTTCTATCTCGTAACCAGTTGCTAAGAATCATAGCTGTGATTACAAGAATAGTACCGATAATAATAAATGGAATAGATTTTTTAAAATATTCCAATTTTTTTACTTCTATATAATCTGATTTTGTTTCTTCTAAAAGATCGCTCATATACTACCTACAACCATATTTATTTTTTGCTTCTTTAGATCTTTTGATCGAAGCTGTTGCTCTATTTTTAAATTCACTATCAAGTTTATCTAGCATGATGCATGCTTCTTTTGTCTTCTTCATAGAGCCAAGAGACAAGGATAACTTTAATAATGAATCAGCTGCTTTCTCTCCTTTTGGGAATTGCTTATATCCTTTAAGATAATTTACAGCTGCTTTTTCGAAATTGTTACGTCTAAAAAAAGTCTCTCCATACCAAAAATATGCATTACTAAGTTTAGAACTTTTTGGATAATTGGTAATAAATTGTTCAAATTTTTCTTCTGCAACTATATAGTCGTTATTCTTAAGAGCTATCAGAGCCGAATCGTAATCTTCTTTTTCTTTATCGAAAGATCCTGCAGCGTTATTTGAATCAGTAAAATCAGATTTATTAGAAGGCTTTGTACCATCACTATCGATTGTAGCAGATGGTACAGATGAATGGGCTACTTGAGAACTCTTTATAGCAGAGGCCTCTTGATTAATTATCTGTTTTTTTAACTCTGATATATTATGCTCTAGCATTTCTACACGCTCAAGCAATGTATGTATTTGCTTTTGCATCGTTGCTATTTTATCTTCGTCAAATATAGATGCTCCATTAGATGGCAGAGCTCCAGATGAATTTTCGCTTTCAGCAGAAGGGAGGCTTAATGATTTTCTTTTTATCTGCCCATCATCATAACCCCAAGCACAGCCGCTCCATAATGCGCAAGCAAGAAAAAGTAAAATTGTGTGTTTTCTCATTTTTTCAATCTAAACTATAATATATAACTCATAATAGGGCATAATAATTTAATAATACGAAAGCTGCAACTATTTCATACAGATTTGTTATTATCTAGATCAATATTCATATTTTACTATTAGTTTATTAAAACATATTATTACTTAACAGAAATATCAGGTATTAGCGTTTGGATACTAAAGTGATATTTTTCTTTTTTTACTTTTCCAAGGAATCCCTATGCTTAAAAAATATTTCTTTAAGGATGATAATAAATCTGATAATCAGTCTCTTCATGGAAGAAGCATTAAGTCATCACAATATTTTGATATTGCAGATCTTGGATTTGCATCAGAAAATAGACCTATTGCATCTGCAGAATCTTATAAAAATAATGTGATAGTATATAGATGTGTAAATCTTATAGCACAATCTGCTAGTCATGTACCTTGGATTATCCAAATTAAACGAAATAAAACTACAGAAAAATTAGATAGTCATAGTCTTTACGATTTACTAAGTCAGCCAAACCAAACAACAGCTGGTGCAGATTTTTTTACTGAAGTAATTTCTAGCCTTTTACTATTTGGCAATAGCTATATTCTAGGAAGTAATGATGTTTCAGGAATGCCCAAATCTCTATATATTCTACCTGCAAAGCAAACAGAAGTTATAGTAAATAATGGCATTATATATGGCTATAAATATAGGCACGAAAAAGGAGAATCTATATATAAAATCAACCGCATTACTTCTAGAAGCAATGTTTTGCATCTTAAAAATTATCATGTATCTAGTTCTATTTATGGTCTATCGTGCTTACATGCCGCATCTATGCCTATAGAAATTCATAATCAAACATCTATGTGGAATTATTCTTTACTTAAAAACGGCGCAAGACCTAGCGGAGCACTGATAATGAAAGATTCCTCAGGATATTTAAGTGACGAACAATTTATCCGGTTAAAAGAACAATTATCAGAAAGATATAGCGGAGCATCAAATTCTGGAAAACCTCTCTTACTAGAAGGTGGCCTTGATTGGCGCGAAATGAGCATAAGCCCAAAAGACATGGACTTTATAGAATCTAAAAATTCTGCAGCTCGAGAAATAGCTTTAGCATTCGGCGTACCACCACAACTGCTTGGAATTAACGGAGATAATACATATAGCAACATGCAAGAAGCTCGACTTGGCTTGTGGGAGGAAACTATCATTCCTCTACTTGATAAAATATCTAATGCTTTAACTCATTGGCTTTCAAGCTACTATCAAGAGAAAATAATTATAGATTTTGATAGAGACTCCATTTCAGCGCTTACAGATAAGCGTGAAAATCTCTGGAGCAAAATTTCTTCTAGCGATTTTATGACAATAAACGAAAAACGAGCATTCGTAGGTCTAAAACCAATATCTGGTGGAGATAAATTATCAGTTTAAAAAATTAAGAACTTTTCTTAATTTACTATCTCATCTCCTAAAAATATATAAACAGCTATTATGAAAGATAACGTAACAAAATTATATGGCTTTATAGCAAAATTAATGCATCTTCTAGAAAATGATATTTCATTCGTAGAAGATACTAATAATAAAAATTCTATAGTAGTGAAAAAAAACATCACAGACATCTTAAGCAAACTTGTTGCACTGTTAGTGCAATTAAACAAAATAAGTAAAGATCAAGACGTAAATAATGAGGATGTCTTAGAAACTAACGATCAAGATATTATTAATCTTTTTTTAAATAATCACAAATAGTCCTTTTTAATGCATAATAAATTACTAAGAGCTATTTTACGTAATGACTTTAGTAGCTTTATTCATAAAACTTTTTATACCATTAACCCTTCTATGGAATATTTCCCTAATTGGCATATAGAGCTAATAGCAGAAAAATTAGAAGAAGTCCGTAAAGGTAATATAAAACGCTTAATAATTAATATGCCCCCCCGAGCTCTTAAATCTGTATGCGTTAGCGTTGCATGGCCTGCATGGCTACTTGGGCAAGACCCTAGCACCCGTATTATGATAGCAAGCTATTCTCAGATTCTTAGCATAAAGCACTCTATGGATTGTAGGTTTGTAGTGACTTCTGATTGGTATCAAACACTATTTCCCAAGACTATTCTAAGCAAAACTCATAATCAAAAATCAAAATTTATGACAACAAATCATGGGTTTAGATTTTCTACTTCAGTAGGGGGCTCTGCCACTGGAGAAGGCGGAGATGTGCTTATTATAGACGATCCACATAATCCAAGCCATATCCATTCACAAAAGATGAGAACAAAAGTGATAGAATGGTTTGAACAAACATTCTTAACAAGACTAAATAGTCGCTCTAATGGTAGTATTATTCTTGTTATGCAGAGATTGCATGAAGAAGATTTATCTGGTTATTTAATGGCTTCAGATCCGGGGTCTTGGGAAATATTAAAAATTCCTGCAATTTGTAATATCTCTCATACTATTAATATAAATGGTAAGATTGTTAATCTAACAATGGGTGACCCACTACACCAAGGACGCGACACCAAGGAAACAATATTACAAATAGAAAAAGAAATGGGCAGAGAAAATTTTGCTGCTCAATATTTACAAGAACCTATATCTAAAAATTCTGTAATGATTGCTTCTACCGATATAAAATATTCAGATGAGAAAATCAAACATTTTGATTACTATGTTCAAAGCTGGGATACTGCTATAAAAGTATCAGAATCATCTGATTATTCTGTATGTACAACATGGGGCGTGATATCTGGAACATACTATCTAGTACATTTATTACGTATGAAAATGGACTACCCATCACTAAAGAAAACCGTACAAAGATTAAATATAAGATATAATCCTAAAATTATTTTAATAGAAGATAAAGCAAGCGGACAATCTCTTATTCAAGACCTTCAATCAGAGGGCTTTAATAACATAATAGCACAAAAACCCAAGCTAGATAAAATTACAAGATTTGCAGCTGTATTACCGTTGTTTCAAGAACATAGAGTAATATTACCAAAACAAGCAAGTTGGTTACAAGTTTTTATAAAAGAAATCACAACATTCCCTTCAAGTAAACATGACGATATAGTAGATTCAGTCAGCCAGTTTCTTGGATATATGAAAAATAACAAGAAAAAAACTATAAGAATTAGAGAAATCTAAAAACCATATTTTCTAATGGCCTTATAAAGCATGCCGGCATAATATCAAATGTTACTTATAAACAAGAATAAATAGACTGTCTAAATTACTAATTCACCATCTTCTACGCTAGACTTCTCTTCACCTAATAACGAGATTTTTTCATGTAATAATTCTCCTAAATTTTCTGATGTAATATCACTAAAGCAGCTTGGAAAATTAGGAGTACTAGTAACAACGGAAGGCAAGGAAAATAATACCACCTCTATAACACTATCCAAACACTCTGGTTGAGTTTCTTTGGTTTCATCTGGTACTGAGTCACACACACGTAATAAATTTGGTATCTTACCTATAACACGCTGATCCGATATTCCTAATGACTTCAGGAAACGCTTCTAATAATTCAATCCTTTGATCATTCGGTGTACTTTTAGAACCTATATCGCTAGAGAAAATTTCTGTTCGGATCCGTTTCACATACTGAGGATAATGGGGCATATATTTCTCCTATTTGATTGTTATAATTTTTTGAATTAAATATAATATCTAGACTTATCATCAAAGCCACTAAAAGTCAAATATTTTCACATTTTATAAACAAGCTAGCCTTTAAAAATTTACATGTTACTAAACAAAGCAACAGAGTTAATATCTAGTAGTCACTATCTGAATCGTTATAGCCCTCTACTAAGCCTAATAGAGTTGGTTGATCACCGCTGTTTTAGAATATCCATGGGAATCAAGCTTCTGAATACCTTCTCTATCAGTGTTCAAAACCTCTTGTACTTTTTCTATTAACACATCAACTGTTTCTATGGGTTGTGAAGATAATAAAATTTGTTTTATTATCTTGCACTGATCAAAAAAATTAGGAACTAAAGAGTGAAATTGATCACTAGATCCTGAACCCTCACAAAGTTTGATTAATGTTAATGATCGATTAAATATATCATCTCTTGTTACGCCTTTATATTCTTTTATAACTCTATCGTTCAGGAGCTCACAAATCAGTGATTTTTCTTGCTCTTTTAAGGAAGAGATTTCTTCTAGTAATAATGGTGTAGAATAATTAGAAAAATATTTTGTTAGCACTTCTTCTGTAAGAGACAAATAAATGTATAGTACTTGTATTATATCATCCTGTCCTGATTTAATATCTATTCCTAAACCTTGCATCAACTCAATAAATTCCGCATCTTTGGGGTTTTGGTTATCTATGACTAATTTTTCATCCTTACCTTGGCTTGATAAAATATCTATACATAATTTTATCTTATTATAGTCTGGAATATTTTTCTGTTCTGTTACATTAGATTCTCTAGCTGATAAGATACTATTTATTGATTTAATAAACTTGGTACTAACTACTTTACCATTTATAAACACATTTCCGTTTATCCCATCCATAATATTCCTATTTTTTATTTGTATTTACAGCACTATCTAGCATAACAAAAAATAAAATCAACTATTTTATCAGATAAATCTACATTCTAAATGAGTTTCCTAAATATACTGAACGTACTTTATCATCAACAATTATTTCTTCTGGCGTTCCATGCATCAGCACTTTACCATCACATATAATGTAGGCCCTATCTACTATAGAAAGCATCTCCCTTACATTATGGTCAGTTATAAGGATACCAATATTTTTATCTTTCAAATGCGCTATTAGAGATTTTATATCGCTTATAGCTACAGGATCTACCCCAGCAAGAGGCTCGTCTAGTAAAATAAATTCTGGATTTGAAGCTACAGCTCTTGCAATTTCTAACCTTCGTCTTTCACCACCAGATAAAGCAAGAGACGGAACATATTTTAAATGAGTAATCGCAAATTCTGCAAGTAGTTCTTCGAGGCGTTTTTCGGCCTGTTCTAGATCGAAGTATACTAATTCTAGTACTGCCATTATATTATCATATACATTAAGCCCCCTAAAAACAGAAGATTCTTGAGGTAAATATCCTATCCCCATCTGGGCCCTAATATACATTGGAAGTCTTGTAATATCTTGCTTATTTAAATACAAATTACCAGAACATGGCGATGTGAGGCCGCTGATCATACTAAAGCATGTTGTTTTACCAGCTCCGTTAGGGCCTAGAAGACCTACGACTTCATTTTTCTTTACAGAAAGAGAAATCCCCCTTACCACAGCTCTATTAGAATATGATTTATAAAACTCACAGGCGTAAAGCCCATCACAAATTTCTTCTTCTTTCATCATTTGCCATTTGTTGATAATTTTTCTATATTTGCTAGGTAAGTTAATTCGTCGCACTTTATAAAATTACTATTTTCTTGCATATGTACATTCCCCTTTAATGTAAGAGATGATTTATCATGTATATACTCAGCAGAGTCAGCAGCTATAGTAATTTCTGAGTGCTGCATCTTATCTGAATTGATAGTCTTAGTAGAGCTAGATCCATCTTTTATGGACCTTAGTTTGTGTGGCAATAATATGCTTGATAAAGTTCTCCTTCCGCTCTCTTCCTTAATCCTTAAAACAAGCTTATCAGTCTCTATAATGAGGCCATTATTAAACCATAGTATCACATGACCACTAAAAACAGAAGTTGAAGTTTCTTTGTCTAATATTAAATTGTCTGAATTAATGATAATATCGCTAAGCATAGTGTATTGTTTATCATCTTTCGCATAAACAAAATTTGATACGAATAACATGCTTAACAATATAAAAAAATTACGTAACATATAAAAATTACTTAAAATCAGAGATCTTGATATAGGTCTTGATATTACCATAAAGATGTATTTGGTTGTTATTTGTATCTATCTCAAAACTATCTGCGCTGATATTAGAGTTTTGATATAATATATCTACAGCATCTTGGCTTTTCGCTGACATGTCACGTAGATTTATTTCAAGTTTTTCTGTTTTTACTTTGTAACCAAGGTAGTCCAAATTAATAGATTGTTTTAGCAATAAAGTTTTGTCTCTATCATTCATCACGCCCTTATTAGCTACCATAGCAAGTCCAATATTCCCTATATTATAAACGCCTGAAAGAATATCTAAATAATATAAATAATCATCGCCTTCTTTATGCACAAGCTCCGAAGTAATAGTATAAGATTTGCCATTTTGATCTTCTCCTTCAAGGACAGTGTTTCTTATTACTATACCTTCCTTTGATAGACTTTCTTCATCTATACTAGATTCTCGTACAAAGAAAAGATATACAACAAAAGCGACCAATAAGAATATTACAAAACTAATAGATAGAGTTTTATAAATGACAATTCTACTGTTATAGTTTTTCACTCCACGCCAGCTCTTAATATATCATGAATCTGTACTATACCACAAAATTTCATCTCATTAAATACTAGTAAAGATGTTATACCAAAATCATTCATAGTAGCAAGAGCCTGGCTTGCTAATTTATCGCTTGTTATGTGTTTAGGGTTTTTTGTCATTATTTCTGAAGCTACGCGGTCTAGAAGCCCACTTTCCATATGTCTAGTTAGATCCCCATCGGTAATTATGCCCACAACATCTTCTAAATCACTTGTAACTACAACACATCCTAATTTGTATTTAGTGATTTTTAAAATAACATCTACGATTTTTGCATCTTCTTTTACTAATGGTGCTTCGTCCTTTGGAATCATTAAATCAGATACTTTAAGCAATCTTGCACCTATTTTGCCTCCTGGATGATACACAGAAAAATCCTCTATAGTAAAACCCTTTAGACTATAAACAGATGTCATAAGAGCATCTCCAAGAGCAAGCATCATAAGCGCAGAAGTAGTAGGGGCGGAGATAAAAGACGATTCTTTTGTAAAAGGAATATTAAGCAAATAGTCACTTGCTAAAGCTATAGTAGATTGCACCTTCATAGTCATAGATGCTATTTTTATACCAAACCTCTTACAATAACGAATAATATCAAAAATCTCTTTGGTTTCTCCTGAATTTGATAACAACATCACTATGTCATTTTCTGTAATATTTCCAAGATCACCATGGCTAGCCTCTGATGGATGAATGTAGATAGCAGCAGTACCTGTGGATGAAAAACTAGCAGCGATCTTTCTCGCAATATATCCACTTTTTCCTACACCTGATAAGACAACCCTACCATTTCCTTTAATATCAGCTATTTTTTTAGCTAGTTTCTCGAAATCTTTTGGAATATTATTTGCAAGCAATGTAAGGCTTGTAGCTTCAAATTCTATTAATTTTTTTGCATCTGAATTCATATAACTAACCCTTAATGAGCAAAAATATCGATATCTTGCCACCCTATAAGATCAAGGTGAGCCCTAACAGGCAAAAATTTAAAAATTTGTTCTGCAAGATCTAAACGATTTTCTCTTAATAGCATTTCTACAAATTTCTCTCGTAATCTATGTAGATATATTACATCTTTAGCTGCATATTCTTGCTGATCTTGAGAAATTACATTCGCACCCCAATCAGATGATTGTTGCTGCTTTGAGATCTGTACTCCAAGCATTTCCCTACATATATCTTTAAGACCATGAGAATCTGTATATGTCCTTACAAGCCTTGAGGACACTTTAGTACAAAATATATTTTCTAAAGAGATATTTAAATAACACTCAATGATTGCAAGGTCAAATCTCGCAAAATGGAAAATTTTTACTCTATCCTTATCCAACAATATTTTTTTGAGATTAGGCGCATTATATTTATTATCAGTAAATTGTATTATACAAATCTTTCCATTTGAATCACAAATTTGTACCAAACATAACCTGTCCCTCTTCAATGATAAACCCATTGCCTCTGTATCTATTGCTATATCTCCATCAAGAATAAAATCTTCTGGAACATCATTTTGAAAAAAATTAATAATTATAACCGCCTCCTTAAACCTGTATTTTTATTCCTAATAGAACTAAAAACTCACTTATATCATAAACTAAAAAAAATAGAAAGATTTCTAAATATATTATAAGGCTTGGTAATATGATTTAATTATTATATTCAAAACACTCAAAAGACCCTATGGCACGAAAACCAAGATTTTCATAAATACGATATCCAGAATCACTAGAAGCAGACAAAGTAACAAATTTACAATCTTTTTCTTTCGCAATTTTCATCAAAAAACACATCATATCAGTCCCATATCCTCTTCCTCGATTTTCTGAATCAGTGATCAGACTAAATATTCCCGCACTTTCTCCATTAAGAAATAAAATCCCTATAGTGACTGGCTTGTTATTCATATAACCTACAAAAAGCATTTCATTAGACAGTAATGAATCTAAGTCTGCTTTGTTATAAAACTCATCTATGTAGGCGTCATATGGTTTTAATACTCTAACAAAATCTTCAAGTAACGCAAAGTCTGTAACATGTCTTATCTGTAAGCCTGTTGTTTGCTTAGGCGAAAGAAAAAATGATAAGTCACATATCATGGCATGTTCATATGATTCTATAGAAAATCCATTATCAAGCAAAGCTTGTGTCAACTCCTCTTGATGATGACTCTGTGGTATCCACCATGCAAATGGTCTACCAGAAAAAATTTGCTTTGCTTTGTTTATAGAATCACTTATCTTGATTTCTTTATTTTGCTTGCCGTATACAATATTAAACATGCTAGATTGTAGTGCGCAATTAATAAATATTGATCCGTCAATTTCTTGCACATTAAAACCAAAAACGTTAGGTAAAAAGACAAAATGTGCCAAGTGATTTTCTTCTACCATTCTTAGTTTAGATGATGCTTGAAGACACAAATAACTCTTTAATATAATTATCCTAAAATCAGGATCACATTTATAAAAATCAACTAAATCAATTTTAAAAGGAAGGTCAGATTTTTCAAATTCTTTTTCTAATTTTAATATTGTATTGTATGGAATATCTTCAAAATGGAACAAAATCAAGATATGAGAATTTTTCTGATTACCACCTACTCTTGAGACGCAAACAAAAAAACTATAGTCATATTGTGTTATAATTTTGGTAACGATAGCTAGATGATGATCATCTATATATATATTCATTTGCAAATTTTAGATAGATGACTCAAGCTTTTGAAGAGCTTTAATAGAAAAACCCGTAACAGAAGAAATGAGTTTTAAATCTAGCTTCGATTTAATCATGTTGATAGCTATTTCTTCTCTACCTTCTTC
>CAZKKY010000004.1:43237-75535 GCA_964553715.1 uncultured Rickettsiaceae bacterium | reverse complement strand
AACAGTCCAGCAAAAAAGTCTGTAAATTATTGCATAATTAGAATCCTTGCCTTATCATCGTCATCATAAAAGTAAAATTAAGCTTAGTTATATGCATGATACAAACTCTTTAAAAGAACAATATAAATATGACAATGCAACGCCAATGATGCGTCAATATTTTGACATAAAATTTGCTAATATGGATAGCTTGCTTCTTTTCCGTATGGGAGATTTTTATGAGTTATTTTTAGAAGATGCTATCATAGCAAGTAATATACTAGGTATTGCTCTTGCGAAAAGAGGAAAAAATGGAGAAGAAGATATCCAGATGTGCGGGGTGCCATATCACGCGTTGGAATCTTATCTTCATAAATTAGTAGATGCAGGCTACAAAGTTGCTATTTGCGAGCAGATGGAATCTCCAGCAGATGCAAAGAAACGTGGTTATAAAGCTATAGTAAATAGAGATGTAGTTAGAATAATTACTCAAGGTACTATAACGGAAGAGTCAATTTTAAATCTAGCAAGTCCAAATTACTTAATAAGTATAGTAACAAAAAATAATCAAGGGGCTATTGCTTATTTAGATATAAGCACATCTGAATTTGCAGTAATTGAGCTTGAAGAAAGCGATCTTGCAAATCAGCTTTGTAGATTATCCCCTAAAGAAATTCTAATTTCAGATACCATTCAGTCAAATAATAATTTGCAAGAGATTTTAGCACCATATCGCTCCAAGCTTGTTTATCAGGTAGATAGCTATTTCGCTTATAATAAATGCAAGAAATCAATAGAAGATTTTTACAATATTTTGACCGTAGATTCTATTGGGAATATAAGTAACTTAAATATTTGCGCTGTAGGTGCTATTATAGAATATATAAGGCTTACTCAAAAAAACAATTTACCAGAATTACCTTTTCCTAAGATAGTAAATATGGATGATTATCTTGTTATCGATGCATCTACAAGAAAGAATTTAGAATTAGTAGAAAATTTGAAAGGTGGTTATAAGGGAAGTCTGCTTGATAGTATAAATCATACCATTACAAAACAGGGTAGCAGGTTATTATATCAGTATTTATCATCTCCATTATCAAATAAGAGCCAAATAGAAGAAAGACATTCCATTACAGATTTTTTCTATAATAATCAAGATTTAACAACTACTTTAAGGCAGTTATTAAAATCTACTAGTGATCTTGAGAGAATTGTAGCAAGAGTAGGGATGGGTAGGGGGTCCCCAAGAGATCTACTTTCTATAAAACATACTATTATCACTGCTGATAAAATCAGAGAGGAATTTATTAGCACATTTGGAATAAGTAAGGATAATAATATTGAAAGAAATTTTGCGCCATTATCTTGCGATCAAGAGATATTTTCGATTATAGAAAATTCTATAAAAGAAGACGCTACGGCCGAGATTAAGGATGGTGGCTTTATAAAAACATCATATCATTCTAAGCTAGGAGAATTATATGAGATGATAAATAACAGCTCTAATATTATAGAGAAACTAAAAATAGAATATCAAAAAGAAACATCGATTGATAATTTACGTATATGTCATAATAATATTTTAGGGCTCTTTATTGAGATCACCCCTAAACATGCAAGTAAGATAACAGATCCAAAATTCATTCATCGCCAATCTATAGCAACTGCTGTAAGGTTTACTACTCAGAAATTACAAGAAATTGAAAGCCAGCTTGTTAATGCAAAAACTTTAGCAATAAATTTAGAGCAAGAAATTTTTTATAATCTATGTAAGAAGATTGTAGAAAAAACAGATTTATTGCGTCTTGTAGCTTTTAGCTTAAGCAAAATTGATGTTTTTACTTCTTTTGCATTTTTAGCTCTTGAAAACAATTATGTGCGGCCAAAAATGACGGATGATACTAGCTTTGTAATCAAAGATGGTAGGCACCCTGTGGTAGAGTTAAATATGCCTTATCAAAACTCATTCATACCTAATGATTGTGATCTATCTCTGGATAGTAGATTATGGCTAATTACTGGGCCAAACATGGCTGGAAAAAGTACCTTTTTGCGTCAGAATGCTTTAATAGTAATTCTTGCTCAAATAGGATCTTTTGTTCCTGCATCTTCTGCTGTTATAGGAGTTGTAGATAAGATATTTAGCCGTATTGGCGCTGCAGATGATCTCTCAAAAGGACAATCTACATTCATGGTAGAGATGATAGAAACTTCCGCGATTTTATCTCAATCTAGTTTCAAATCTTTGATTATTCTTGATGAAGTTGGCAGGGGTACTTCTACTTATGATGGTTTATCTATAGCATGGGGATGTCTTGAACATATTCATAATAAGTTAAAATGCCGAAGTCTATTTGCTACTCATTATCATGAGCTTACTGTGCTTAATCAGTCTTTAGAATCACTATCTAATTATACCATCAAGGTTAGTGAGGTTGATGGAAAAATATTGTTTTTGCATCGTATTATAAAAGGTTCGGCTGATAAATCTTATGGAATACACGTTGCAGAGCTTGCTGGGATTCCTAAATCTGTTATTTCAAGAGCGAAAGAGATCTTAAATAATCTTGAAAAAACATCTTCTAATAAGAAGCAAAATCTTGCAGAGAGTTATAGTTTGTTTGATTATAAAAAAGAAGAAAATGAAAGTGAAGTTTGTAAGGATTATACCAACTTAGTTTCGTTAATAGAAAAGATAGATCCTAATGAACTCTCACCCAAAGAAGCTCTTGAGAAGTTATATGAGCTGAATGAATTATTAAAAAGATCTGATAGTTAGAAGTAGGTAGGTTATATTCCTGACTTTATTGCTATTTCTAAATGATCAGAAATCATGGGTGTACGATTATAAATCCTTGACAGATATAGTGCATTTGCTTCATACTCCTACCTTCTATTTCAATTAATATTAACCATATAAATATGCTAGAATTTTTGATCAAATTTTCTCCTAAAATACTTTTTATAGTAGAAGGTGTGTTAGTTACTCTGAAATATAGCATTTTATCAGTAATTTTTGGTTTGATTATTGGTACTATTCTTGCAATATTTAAGACTAGTAAAAATAGGGCTCTTATAATATTTGCTGATATATATACTTCTGTTTTTAGAGGTACTCCTCTTCCTATACAATTGATGATAATATATTATGGCTTTCAGTATCCGGGATTTAAAATGAGCGTATTTGCAGCTGGAGTAATAGCTTTTTCGATGAACTCGGGTGCATATTTATCAGAAATAATTCGTTCAGGTATTAACTCTGTAGATATCGGCCAGTTTGAGGCAGCAAGAACTCTTGGAATATCAGAATTTTACTCTATGAAGGATATAATTCTGCCTCAGGCAATAAGAAAAATATTACCTTCTCTCATAAACGAATTGATCAATCTGCTCAAAGAATCGGCTATTATATCATGGCTTGGCGAGGTAGATTTAATGCGTAGAGCACAAATGATAGCTTCAGAAACCTATATGTATTTTTTTCCATTTTTGACAGCAGCTGCATGTTATTATATTTTAGTTTTGTTCTTTACCTATATTTCTAAGATCTTAGAAAAGAGGCTACAAATATGATAGCAGATATTATAAAAGCAGAAAATCTTACTAAAAAATATAACGATAATTATGCTTTAAAGGATGCAAATTTTTCTGTAAAAGAAATGGAGTCTTTGGTAGTAATTGGCCCTTCTGGAAGCGGGAAATCTACATTGCTGCGCACTCTTAATTATTTAGAAGAACCCACAAAAGGCCACGTTTATATTAAAAATACAAAGCTGACTAAAAAAAATAGGCATAAGCTTTGCTTAAAAATTGGTATGGTATTTCAGCAATGTCATTTATTTACGCATATGAATGTGCTTGAGAATTTAATTTACAGTCCATGTGTTATGTTTAAGGAAGATAGAGAAAAAGCTACCAAGAAAGCCGAGCATCTTTTAGATCAATTTAGGCTTAATAGTAAAATTGAAACTATGCCGAATTTTTTATCTGGCGGCCAGAAGCAAAGGGTAGCTATAGCAAGAAGCCTGATGCTAGATCCTGAAATTATGCTGTTTGACGAGCCAACTTCTGCTCTTGATCCTGAAGTAATAAAGGACATAGTAAATATTATAAATGATTTAAGAAGCAAAATGACTATCATTACTGTTACTCACCATCTTAAATTTGCAGAAGCAATATCTGATAGAGTTATTTTTATGGATCAAGGACAGATGCTCTGCGATCAAACCACTAATGAGTTTTTTGCAAAGCCTAAATCGCATAGAGCTAGATTGTTTCTAGAAAATGTCTCTGGCTTTATGTAGAAATATCATGCGAATTATTAGTTCAGTTTTTAAATCTCTATCTTCCTTCTAACCATTGTCTTGTTATCACAGTAGGAATATTTGTTATCTTATTATGACGTACATTGTTTGTATTAAAAAGATCATCAGCATTATAATAAAATAATTATGAATATTTTATAGGTATTATATGGCCCTTGGTGATGATCTAGAGGATGAAGAAGAGTTAGCGCAATCTTCAGCAGTCAAGGATGATTTTTCAAGAATTTTTGATTTTTTTGATCAACACAAGAAAAACATATTACTTGATGCTATAGATAAAAAACAAGTAAAAGATTTGGATGATGATAAGCAATCATTTTATTCCTATATAGAGCGTCATAGACACGAGATACCTTCTGATCACGTATTTTGGAAAGATATTGCACAGATACAATCAGTTCAGCAAGACATGATAAGGGATATGATGAAAGAGTCCGGAGAGCAGGTCTTAAAATTCTCCGATAGTGGAGGAGAAATACCACTAGATGGTGGCGGAGCAGTATCTTACCAAGTAGTTGATAAGCTAAAAATAGTTGATGCGAAGCCTACAATAAAGGACGGCCCATTGTGTCTTTCTCTGCCTCTGCAAGATAAAAATGGCAGAAATATGAAAGATGAAGGTGCGAAATATCTTTTAATGAAGTACAATCGAGACGGAAAACTTACCTATATCGAACATCCTGAGCCTATAGAATTTGAGGGTAATAAATGCTGTTTTAAGATCGAAGGTAAAAAATATTACCTAAAGATGGAAAAACAAAAGCTAGAAGAATTAAAAAAGGAAATAGAAAAAAATCATGGTTATGTAGAAGGTATAGATGCAAAAGATACAGCATTGCGCTCTGAAGATAAGCCATTGCCTACAAAAGATCTTCCAAAAGATAATGATATGGCAGGGGATGGTTATGTAGTTAATAATAGTAATAATAAAGAAAAGCCAGGTCTAGATCAAGATCATGCTAAGCATTCTGAGAAGATGAGGGCAGTTTTGGACGATATAAAGAAGCTTGGAGAATGGAAGCCAAAACCTCCTCCTAAAGATATTCAGTTAAAAGATAATTTAGTTCCTAATAATGTAGATAATCAAAAAAATCTAAATCTAGATCATACTAATCATGCTGAACAGATGAAGCAAGTCTTTCAAGAGATGCAAACTCCTAAAAATGATACAAAAGGATTAAGACGCAATAATGCATCAAACAATACAATTCCAGATTCTGAAATTACAAACCCTCAAGATAAATTGGGCAAACAGTACTTAGACAAGTTACAGAAGGGGTTAAGTAAGGAATCTCAGAAATATTATAAGGAAAATCCACCTAGCAAACCTTTTAATCCAGATTTTCTACAAAGAAAGAATAACAGTAGTGGAAGGTCTAAATAACCTTCAAAATCATATTCAATAAATAAAAATATGTTAAAATTTTTTATAGTTCCTATATTATTTCTGACTACTATATTTTGCTATTATCTGTATAGTCAAAATATTCCTATTAAGGAAATAAGAGAATATAACAATAAAGTAGTTGTATATTCAGATGCGCAATGCTCTTACTGCGTAAAGGCTTCTCGTTTTCTAACATCTAAAAATATTCCTTTTGATGTAATCGATCTATCTAATGACTTAGATATGCGTAAGGCTCTAGAGTCTAAAACAGGTGCATATACAGTTCCATATATTTTTGTAAATGAGGAATATATAGGCGGCTATAATGATATGATAAAATTATTTAAATCAGGCAAGCTAGAGCAGATGCTTGATTAACTATCTTCCATCTAGCTTTCTAAGATCTAGATCTTGTGTTTTAGAATCTTATAATATATCTATAGACTATCAGGATTCTCTGTAGTATCACCAGCAATTTTTATATCTTCAGAATTATTAATGCTTAGGCTATCTAAGTTTACTATATCTATTGCAGTATTTTCCTCTCTTAAATTCGGAATCGAAATATCCAAAGACAAAGCAATATTTTTAAGATATTCGTTAGTCGGAATATAATTAATATCTATGCCATATTGCTTTTTTAAATCTTCATCAGTGGTGTAATATTTTGAATCCCAAGTTCTGTCATAAAAATAACTACTATATTTAGATTTAGAATCTTCATATTTTTTTCTTCCTTCGTTTCTTTCCTTAATAGCATCAAGGAAGGCAAGGTATTTTATATTTTCTGCTAAATCTATATGGCCTGTTTTATAGGCCATTTCAGATGGATTTGTATCGTTAAGCCTAGATATAGGGTCAAAAGTAAAAGCATCATTTTGATGTAGCCATAATATATAATCTTTTCGCCCTAAACCAGCAGCTATATGCGTTGCAGAGACTCCAGATAATTGTTTAATATTTAAATTAGCACCAGAATTCTTTAAAAAATCTAAGAATTCTATAGATTTCTGGCTAATCAATGAAGAAAGGAAAGGAGTAAAACATTCCTTATTTTGTGTTTTTGTATTTATGATACTAGGATTTTTTTGCATCAAAATGTTTATATAATCTTTTGCCATTTCTTCTGGGAGAAGCGTAATGATAGCATGTATTATAAAAGTCCCATATTTATCTACTGGTTTATCTAGGCTAAGATTAGTATTATTTATGAATGTATCTATAATATTTTTGTTAAGCATTTGAAGTGCTAATAAAACATCAGATATCTGACCTATTTCTCCTTCTGGAGTCTTGCCTGTGCTAACTAAATTTGGGTTAAATCCCTCAAGAGAGATTACATAAGATGTCATTTCAAGTAATTCTGCCTTTCTGATAGAGTTGTAGTCAGGGTTTTTCATCTGTGAAACTAGAAAGTTAAATAGTGTTATGGTGTTTTCACCTAATATAGATACTGCATTTACTATTTCACAACCTTTTACTTTCACTAAAATTTCTAATAAATTTTTTGCTTGCTCTTTCGGTAAAGATGTAATTATAGCATTAGTTATTAAGCATCCAGTACTATCGATTGGTATTAATGAATTGAACTTAGTATTTTTGATAAAGCTTTCTATAATATTTTGGTTCCCTATCTCTAAAGCTAATAAAATATCAGATATAAATACAGTTTGTCCGTCAGGAGTCTTACCTGTGCTAGATAGGTTAGGGTTAAACTCATCAAGAGAAATGATATGAGAGGCTATTTTAGAAATAGACTCTTTTTTTATAGTATCATTTCCAGCTTCATTAAGCTTAGTTACTATATAGTTAAAAAATGTCTGAGAATCATTGATTAAATTATTTAATTGTACGCCTTTTGTAATGAGCATTTTTATTAGTTGCTTTGCTGTGTCTAAATCTTGAATAAATGCGCATACTGCATGTACATAACTATGGCCGGAATCAGCCAATATAGTTGCATCAAATTTTTCATGATTAATTAATTTATATGCAAGAGAAAAATCTTTATTTAAAGATGATTGTTGCAATATAGAAAATAAAAAAGGATTGCCATGATTATTTTTGGTGTTAGGATCAAAACCGTCTATAGACATTATTTCTGTATCCATCCATATATTAGAGAACATTTTAACATCTCCATTAACATTGACAGTCCATTTAATATTATTAGAGGTAATTAAAAGATTGCTATCTATTTTAAGGCCATGTTCACAAAGCTTTTTTAGTATTTTTACAGCATATTCTATACCTAAGCTTTTCCCTTCCTGGTCTAAAAACATGTGGATTTTGTTTTTGTATTTACTACTGAATTGCGCTGGAGACACTCCGATTAAATTTATCTGATTGCCATTCATAAAAATCTCTGATCTTTCTAAATCTTTACTATAAAATGGCTGAGGATATTTATAAAAATTTGAGACTATTTTTTCTGGTAAATTAGCATCTATTTTTAAATTAGGATTTTTATTAAATAATCTAACTACTTCTTCGTAAAGATTTTGCGTTGCAAGAGAAGCAAGAGGGCTATCGCCTCTGAATTTTTGTTCTAAATTTAATGAAGCATTAAGAATTATATTAAATATATTTAAATTAACACTTATATCTCCGGCATGTATATTAGTTGCAATTATGGGAAGCAGTAATTCTGCTATATTGCATTCTGTTATAGGGTCATATTTGTTTAAATTATTTTGTACGAAGGCATTAGTTTGTATGATTGCTCTAATTAATATAGGTATATCATTTCTTGACTCAAAAAAATCTGAGGATATAAATTTTATTAAAAGATGTAGTGTAAATTCATTAGTCATAGCAGGTGACATTACCCTAAGAAGACTATCTATCTCTGATGATTGATCTATATAGTAAACAAAAGATTGTTTGTCTTGAAGTATTGTATTCATAGCATTAGAGGTGCTATTCAATAAGTTTACATATTCTTCAGATTCTTTAATACTTAACTCTTTATAATTTTCTCTTACCTCTTGATTATTATTAATTATATCTAATAATTTTGCATGCCAGTCATTATATATAGATTGTATTTTTTTAAGAGCGTTAGATTCTACTAGTTGAATTTTAGACATAGAATTATTATTTATAAGTTGCTAAAAATGTATAACATATCAATATACTTGATATCTTCAATAAGAAATAGGAATAATAAAGCTTATAAAGAAGCGATATTTGCTATTATTATAGGTGTTTTACCTATTTCTGTTTTGATGATACGTCTCAGGCAAGATTTTACCATTTGCTCTAGATCTTTTGTACTATTTTTGGATTTAATAGAATGATTTAAAGCTTCGTATAGCTCTTCTATTATATCTTTGATTAATAGATTATCATCTTCAGGGTCAAAACATCCTGGTGCAGATAAGATAGGTTTAGCTAGTTGCTTTTTTCCATCACGAGATAATAGAGCTGTCACCACTACAACTCCAGCATCTTTAATGCGTCTACGCATACGGAAAATTGAGGAGTCTGTAGGTAATAAATATCCACCATCAACACCTAAATATCCATTTTCTACTTCAGCTATAATTTTAGGATTAGCAGCATCTAGCAAAACTACACTACCATTTCTAACCTCTATAGCATGAGGGGTGCCTTCCTTGCGAGCTATTTTTACATGTTCGTGTATATGAATAGGTTCTCCGTGTACAGGGATTGCAATTTTAGGGCGAATTAATTCGTACATTTTCCGTAGTTCTTCTACAGCAGGGTGTCCAGAAACATGCACGAAATGGTCATCTTCGGTAATTACCTCTACTCCAGAACGCACAAAAATATTAAACATACGATAAATTTTTGATTCATTACCAGGAATAATTTTAGATGAAAAAAGAACTGTATCACCAGGTGCTAGTCTTATGCTATTATGCGTTCCCTCTGCCATTTTAGAAGTAGAGGCCATAGGCTCACCCTGACATCCTGTTGCTATAACTAACAACTCTTCTCTACGATAATTAGCAATAGATTTTTCGTCAATTATTGTTGGTATATCTTGTAAATAACCACTAGACTGGGCAGCAGCAAGCATCCTATGCATAGAACGTCCAGATAAAACTATTTTTCTGCCAGCTTTGTGTCCTGCATGTATAAGGCTATCAAGGCGAGCAAGATTGGATGCGAAAGTAGTTGCCACAACCATTTTTTTACAATTAGCTATAATGTCTACTAAACTTTTTCTGAGCTCTCCTTCAGAACCAGAAGAACCAGAATTAAATACATTAGTAGAGTCGCATACTAATGCAAGTATACCTTCATCACCATATTTTTTAATAAGATCATAATCTGAAGCTTCTCCGATTATAGGGTCTGGATCAAATTTCCAGTCACCAGTGTGAAATATATTGCCTGCATCTGTTTTTATAACAAGAGCCTGCATCTCAGGCGCTGAATGGGTAAGACCAACAGTCTCTATAGTAAAAGGGTCTAGTTCTATCTTACTTCCCTGTTTAATCTCATTGATTTTTACTTTTTTCTTAAGGCCATATTCATCTAGCTTGATTTTTAAAAAATTAGCTGTAAAAGTAGTTGCATATATAGGGCACTGAAAATCATTCCACAAATACTGAATAGCTCCTAAGTGATCCTCATGCGCGTGAGTAAGAACAAGTCCTAATAGATCCTTTTTATGTTTTTCTATAAAACTTAAATCTGCTACTAAGATATCTACGCCAGGTAAATAGTCGTCCGCGAAACCACTGCCGCAATCTACCATTAACCATTTACCTTTGTAATGATATAAATTTACATTTATTCCTATTTCATTAGATCCACCAAGTGGTATAAATAAAAAATCATCCTTATGTTGTTTTAAGTTAAAAGACATATAATTTTTCTATTAGTTTTTTGTTTGAAATCAACTAGGTTTATAAAGTATTTTATATAATAAGTCCAGATTTTAATAAAAAAGCAATGGTTCGCCGAGGTGCTTCTTCATAGTACCGAAGATTTACTATTTTACGATCCTGATAGTAATTTATGCAAAACTGTTATCACGAGCAAAACGAAGTGATTGTAAGTCTAAGGTATGGATCTAAGAGTTCTGGTCGCAGAATTTCTGATCCTAATAACCTATAACCCTATTTTACAAAGATTTAATAGATAGGGTCATTAAAGACCCTTCTATTTTACTCATAATCATTATTATTATCCCCAATAACTTGTACTTCTTCTATATATGGTGGTGAAACTACTACTTCAGAAGAGCCACTTGTAGTATTAGTATCGTTGTGTTCTTCTTCTTCTATTGAAACTACCGGGTTATTTGTAGTACTAAGAGTAGTAGGGGTAACATCATTAGAAGTTTTTGTTTCTTCAGATACATCAACATGCTCTACTATAGGTATTGCAACAACAGTTTGATCATTAGATGCATCAAAAAAGCTTATTTTATACTGACTCATTACTCTATTCATTTGAACTAGATGAGTATAACCATAACCCTTAGATAATAAATCAGAAATTTGTGATAGACCAAGCAGATAATTTTCGTTTAGCTGATCATTTTTTATTGCTGATTGTGGGTATGATTTTGTTATTAAGCCATTAATAATAGTGATAGAGTCGGTATAGGTATTAGTATTAAGAGTTATAGTATCTGCTATACTCATTATTGTCTCAATATTATTTAAATTTAAGAAATGTTTTTCTTTTATTAATTGGCTCATGTCATGAATATGATGGGAATGATGCTTAATATATTCAATAGCATTTTCATAAGTAAAATCATTGCTCATTAGTGTGATAAATAACTTCATGAAAGCACTATAAGTTTTTTGTTCTATTTCTTTATGTTTTTTGCTAATAGCTTCTGAGTCTATAGTAGGGGAATAGTCAAATGTAGAACTGGTAGAAGTTAATTCTTTGCCATTATAGATAGTAACAGTTTTACCAATCTTTTGTGATAATAAATCTGACTGAGCTTTTTGATGCTTTTGTATTTCTTGCTTTATTAACATTGATATATTAGGATGCTCTAGAGTCATTGACGACATAAGATCGAAGATAGCATCTTTGTCATTGTCAAGAGTGCCATTTTTACGGGCTTTATCAATTAATAACTCTGTAAGAGTTCCTTGTTCTGTATATGAGTAGTTCGCTCCGTGTTCTAGCATTTTATACCAGCCTTCTGTTCCATATTTGGGATTGTTGTAAACTTTGGCTAATACCTCTTTAAGAAACTCTGCATCGTCAGAATCTTCAAATGTAAGAGCTTTATTAATTTCATCTTCGGAAAGAGTAATAGTGGACTCATCAGATTTTTTAGCTCTTGTTTTTGCCGTATATATATAATTCAGAATGTCAACCTGAGAAATCCAAATAAATTTCTTTGCATCTTCAGGGCTTAAGATCTTAACAGCCTGTGCCCTAGCATTAGATACCTCCTCTTTATGCTGCAATTTATATTCACGTTGTTTTAAACGCTCTATAGTTTTTTCATGTGAAGGATTATTTTCGTCATAACCACTTAGGTCAACAGTTTTAGTTTCATCTCTGCAAAATTCTATAGCATCATCAACTGAGGTAAATTTACCAGTCAAAAATGCTATTTCTTGGAAAATCGTGGCAATTTTTTGAGCTTCATTATAAGCATATTGTGAATCATTGAAATTAGTATAGATCTTATTATAAACACGTGCCTGAGACGGTGTTAAAGAAATAGCATCAGTAACTGATAAATCATTCATGAATGCTATTTTAATATCTTCATGGGATTTTTTTAACTTTTCCACCTCTGCCTGATCTAATTCAGTGTTTTGAGAAGAGGCGTCAAGCTTTATGATAAATTGTTCTTCCTGTTCTGTAGTCCAAGGCATATATTTGCTCCATTTTATTTGTGTGATAGACGCGTAATTATAGCATACATAACAACTCAAGGCAAGCAACTGAGGGTTTGGTTTTTGGTAATGCTATTTTGGGTGACTAAATTACATCATCATCTTTTATTATATTTGCTTTCTTATACTAAAGCTTTTCCTATGATGTATGGTAAGACCGAATTTTTTTATAGCCTCTATATGTTTTTTTGTGCCATATCCTTTATTTTTATCCCACTCATAATCTGGAAATTCTAAGCTTAAATTATTAATTAACTTATCTCGGCTGACTTTAGCAATTATAGATGCAGCAGCAATAGATAATGAAATATCATCTCCTTTGATTATACTTTTAAATCTAGAATCTTGGAATTTCATATTGCCATCAACTAGCACAATTTTAGGAATAGTTTTTAAGGAAGCTACAGCTCTTTTGCATGCAAGCTTTGTAGCTTCTAAAATATTTAACTCATCTATTTCATAGCTTTCTGCTATTCCAATAGCATATTCATACTGGCTTGTAATAGCATCATAAAGTTTTTCTCTTTTTGATGGCGAAAGTTTTTTAGAATCCTTAATACCATCTATGATCTTATTTTGGTCTATAATTACAGCGCATGCAAATACTGGGCCCATTAGAGGGCCTCTGCCAGCTTCATCAACCCCTGCTATTATAGTGTTAGGCCATGTTTTTTCTATAGATAAGTCTGGCATATTAGTTTATTATTTGATGTCTTAAAACTTGAATCTGGGCTGCCATGGTAATTGCTGCAGTTTCAGATCTGAGTACATTACTGCCAAGGCTAACTGACCTAGCATTTTCTATTTTAGAAAGTGATAGAATTTCTCTGTCTGTAAAACCACCTTCTGGTCCTATTATGAAAGCTATATTTTTTGTATTTTCTAGAGAAGATCTATCAATCAGATTACTATTATCGTCCATTTCATTGGCATAAAATATCTTATCTATATCAAGGTTATGATAAAAATTTTCAATAGTTTTGATTTCATGCAAAATAGGAGGGGTAATTCTTTCTGATTGCTCTGTAGACTCAATAATACATCTTCTGTAGCGCTCGTAATTTATCGTTTTATTTTGCGTTCTATCTGAAATTATAGGAATAATATCTGTTGCTCCTATTTGAGTAACCATATCGATTAATTGTATCATTTTATCATTTTTGATTATAGATTGTATGAGATATAATCTTGTAGAAACTTCTGGCTTGCGCAGTAATTCTAGGGGTAATAAATCGCAAGAGTTTTTGCTTGATATTGCAACAGAAGCTAGATATTCCCCAATGTTTTCATTAAATATCCTTATGTAATTACCTTCTCTTAAACGTAGTACACGAATAATGTAATGAGACTGATCTTTAGATAAACTAATTATATTACCTGTTTTTATTTCAAGGCTATCTATGTAAATTCGATATAAAGATGAGATTTTCATCAAAAATTACTCTATTTTTATGATAACAATTTTCTATTCCTATGTTTTAAAGATCATAAAACATATAATAGACCCAACTACATTGATGAAATATAAAAAAATGCTATTTCGACTAATTAGCCTTAAGTCTAGTTTAGTAGGAGTATTATGATTACAAATCCATAATAAAAATCCGTCCAGTAATAAAACGCTTGCGCTTAATAGGGAATAAAACTTTGTAGGCCAATTAAAAATATGATTAGTAAATATTATGGTACCTAATGTAATAAATATCATCATTTTGTAATCTTTTATTCCATTCTTGTTTAAATATCCAAGCAAAATATAACAAGTAGATAAAGTGCCATATTCAAAATATTGGGCAGTGACTTGTGATAATCCAAGTAACAAGATTAATTGCACCCATAGAGCACCATAAGACTTAAGATTATATTTATTTATAAAATATAAATACCAATGCCCCCCATACATTACTATTAAAAGATTTATTAAATAAAAATCAAAACACAAAGCATATAATGCAGTAATTATAGAACCAAACAAAATTAGCCGGATTTTATTTGGCCTAGTATAATTATATCCTACAAAGAAGCAAAAAATAGGCATAGCCATTCTACCTATTGCTCTAAGGGTTAAATCATGGATAAAAAACAGCCCAGTATGATCTATAAAAACAGCTATAATTGCTAGTGTTTTTAATAAATCTTGATAATTTGCGTAAGTACCAGTTTTGTTATGTAATAAACGCTTTGTCATAAAGTTATTTTATATTTTTGAATTTGAACATATCTCTTGTTATTATCCCTAATATAATAGCAAGGCTAAAATAACATAACGCACCTACAAAAATAGTAAAAAATAAAGCACTAACAGCAATTATCAAAGATGTACTATAGTAAAAATCGTAGCAAAAATACTCTGCTAAATAAACAATCAAAGCAAGGCAAAAAGAGCAAGTTAATATTTTAGAGAGAAAAGTTCTCATATTTTTATTTAATCTAAAAAATCCACGTTTTTTTGTAGATTTTATCAGCAGGAATAAATTAATCCAAGCAGCAATAGAAGATCCAAGAGCAACACCTACTGTGCCAGTGATTTTTATCAGAACAATATTGATTATAGTATTTATTGTAAGAGATAATATAGTAATATTCATTGGTGTTTTTGTATCTAAATTAGCATAAAAAATAGGAGTAAATATTTTAGCTAAAATAAAAGCTGGAAGTCCTATAGCAAAAGCAGATAATGCGCTAGATGTTTTTAGAGTATCATCACTGTTAAAAGCACCATGCTCATATATAATATGTATGATAGGGTGAGATAATACTATGATACCAATCGAACATGGGATTGATAAAAACAATCCAAATTTAATAGCATCATTTTGGGTTGTATCTATCTGGTCAATATTTCCTGTTTTGTATAATTTAGATAATTTAGGCAACAAAACAGTGCCAAAAGCTATCCCTATTATAGAGAGAGGAAATTGATATATTCTTTCGGCATAAGATAATATCGAGACAGCCCCAGGAACAAAGCTTGCTATAGATTGTGAGATAAAAATATTTATCTGAGCAGCTCCAGAGCTTATAGTAGCTGGAACAAACATTTTAAGCATCTTTTTTATATCTTTATCTTCATTTGGGAATTTTTTAGGAATTACGATACGCAAATTAGCAGATCTAACACATAAAAACATGAATATTATCTGCATTACTCCGCCTACTATAACAGAATAGCTAATAGCAAGAGCAGAATTCATATATCTATCTAAATAACTAGTGATCAATATAATAGAAATATTTAATATTATTGGCACAAAAGCAAAACTAGTAAAGCGACCAATAGAGTTAAGCATCCCACCAAAAAAAGCTGATAAACAAATAAAAATTAGATATGGAGTAGTAATACGGCATAATAATACTGTAAATTCAAATTTGGTTTCATCAATATGAAAACCAGGTGCTATAAGGAACATTAAATTAGGCATAAAATATTCCATCAGGCATGTAAGTATCACTAGTACTAATAGTAAAATCCAGAAAACTTTGGAAGCAAACTTTTCCGCAAGATTTTTTGAGTCTACAAGTTTTTCACTAAAAAGAGGTACAAAAACAGAAGAGAGAGCTCCTTCTCCAAATATTCTACGAAAAAGATTTGGTAATTTAAGGGCAACATTAACGCTATCTGCCATAGAGGTAGAGCCAAATAAATTCGCTATAAAAAGCTCTCTTACAAGTCCTAAAATACGTGATAACAAAGTATAAAAGGCAACAATTATTCCAGAACGAAGCAAAGTAATCTCCTATAAAAATTATATTTTCCTTATTAATTAGAGAGATTACTTAAAAGTTCAGGAATAGCTTTTAATATCTTGGTAGTTTGATTTGCAAGAGGAGTTTGGATATATTGATCTCTTTTGAAATGTGGATATAGCAATATTAAACCCTTAGATTTAAGTTCGGCAATATATTTACGTGAAGTATCTGTCATACTAGGGTGTTCATAAATAACAGGCATAATACCTAAACTTAATGCTTCAGAAATCATAGATGTGGACTCCCCAGGAAGTATTAGAGCTACATTCGGATTTTTAATACAAAAATTCATGGCGCTATCTAGGTTACTTTTTGCGCCATATTTGAAATCTACAATTTGCCACGTTGGTACTTTTTTTTCAATAGCGGCAAGAGTAATATAATCTATGGATGTTCGATGAGCAGACTCATCAACGGTTTCTGTATTTTCTAAGTGTTTTCCTGTTCTAGGCCCATTCAAAATTAATATGTTTTTATCTTTAGGCAAGTCTTTTAGAAAATCTTCTAGCATATCTCGGTTGTATAAAGTCCATTTACCATTCTCTTGCTGGGTGTCACCCGCAAGTACAACAATGTAATTGGTAGATTTATGAATCCATTCTATAGATTCATCTTTGAGCTTTTCAAGAGTTTTGTTATGTAGCACGCCAGAAATAGTTAGTAACTTTACTTGATTCATTTTTTCTAATGAACGAAACCTTTCATCAACAGCATGTTCTGGAACCACTATAACAGTACCTTGGGTGAGATTTTTAAAAGAATCTATCCATTGCCATGTTAACAATATTCGTAGTTTTTTGGATGTTGATGGATGAGAAAACGCATCTGCGCCGCTAACGCCAGCGCCAATTATAATTTGATCTTTTAGAGCTTTTAGTTCTATGTCATTATCAATCGCATTACGTAAATTTATAATCATTGATTTTTCACCAGCATTATCTGTAATCACATCAGATGCGTAGCATATTCCAGAACAACAAAAGAGGCAAAAAATAAACTGTAGTAATTTAACTATCATATGTTTAGTCCAAAGTAATACCATTATCGCTTACATAATAAATAAAAATATATATCTATTCAATTGAAATATTAACAAGTAAGAGTTTTTAGATCCATAATGATACATATATTAAGAAATTTCATAGCAAGAAATTACTTGAATAATTATATTACTAGATTGATTTTTCAACACTTTGCCAAATGCCTTTTGGATTTTGCTTGTAATAATTTACAGTGTTATTAGGTGTACTCAGCTTTTTAACGCAATCTGTAATTTTATCTATAATATCTTGTGTAAAAACAACGAATATTTTATCAAAAGGTTCGTATATACCATCTACTATATTAACAAGCATAAGATTTTTAGCTTCAATCGGATTTTCGGTAAGGTATGTAATATATATTAATTGATCCTTTTCCACCTTATCGTTTAAATCTCCATGAGGGATAAAAGACTTTTGAGAAAAAGTCCATAAGCTTCTATTTAAAGATTCCATTTGAGATATGCCACTTGTTTTTACAAGAATCTTTGCGTTATTTATATAACATTTTTCAAGTAACTGACATGAAGAACGCTCTAAATTTTCAGAATTAGTATGATAAAAATTTATCTGAGCCATAACGTGTTTCTAATATCTTAATGTACAATAAATAAACTTGAAGTATCTTGTGCTTATTCTAGGATTCAAGGTGCTTTATTATGTCTTCAACAACTTTTTTTGCATCGCCAAACAGCATATATGTATTGTCTCTAAAGAATAACTCATTTTCAATTCCTGCATAGCCAGAAGACATGCCTCTTTTAATAAAAAATATAGTCTTGGCTTTTTCTACATCTAGTATTGGCATACCATAAATTGGGCTAGAAGGGTCAGTCTTTGCGGCCGGATTTGTAATATCATTTGCTCCAATTACAAGTACAACATCTGTAGTTTCAAAATCACGGTTTATTTCGTCAAGCTCTAGAACTTTATCGTAATCTATATTTGCTTCTGCAAGAAGAACATTCATATGACCAGGCATTCTACCTGCTACTGGGTGGATAGCAAATCTTACATTGATGTTAGAAGATTCAAGTAAAAATAGTAATTCTTTTATAGAGTGCTGGGCTTGTGCTACAGCCATTCCATATCCGGGTACTATAATCACATTACTAGCATTCTGAAGGATATATGATGCATCTTCTGCGCTACTTGCTCTTATAGCTCTATCTTCGGAAGAGGAATCTCTGTTACTATCTATAGGCGCAGGATAAAATGCTCCAAATATTACATTGAATATTGATCTATTCATTGCCTTGCACATTATAAAGCTTAATATAGCCCCACTAGCGCCAACAAGAGCACCTGTAATGATCATTAGACTATTTCCTAAAGAAAAACCTATTCCGCTTGCAGCCCATCCGGAATAAGAATTCAGCATAGAAACAACAACAGGCATATCAGCACCACCAACAGGTAAAATAAGCAATATTCCAAGAATAAGTGATGTTAATACTATTAAATTAAATACAATATAACATTGGTATTTCATAAAATAACCAATTAATAACATCAGAAGTAGCAATATACAAATATTGTAATATTGTTGATTTTTAAACTTGATAGATTTAGATGGAATTGATCCATGTAATTTGCCAAAGGCAACAACAGATCCACTAAAGGTTATTGCGCCTATTGCTGCACCTAAAGACATTTCTAAAAGATTTGCGCTTTTTAAAGAGCCATACATTCCTATGCCGAAAACTTCTGGGGAAATCAATGAGGAATATGCAACAAAGACAGCAGATAAACCAACTAAAGAATGAAATCCTGCAACAAGTTGAGGCATTGCTGTCATTTCTATTTTATATGCGATATATCCACCTATAATACCACCACATAATATTGTAATAATAATAGGTAATTTATGATGAAAGTTAGGAAGGAAAAATGAAGATCCTACAGCAAGGCACATGCCTATAATACCGACCAAATTTCCATTCCTTGCGCTCTTAGGGCTAGATAGTCCTTTTAAAGCAAGAATAAAACAAATTGCAGATATTAAATAAAAGATCTGAATAAATTCTGTAGACATAATTATTTTTTCTTAAACATGTGAAGCATACGAATAGTAACAATGAATCCACCGAATAGATTCACAGATGCTATAAAAATTGCTATAATTCCAAAAATACTAGAGACATTCCAAAATTCGCTACTAGCTGCGATAATGCTGCCGATGATGATTATTCCAGAAATGGCATTTGTTACTGACATTAGAGGCGTATGAAGTGAAGGCGTAACCTTCCATACAACATAATATCCGACAAAACATGCTAGCATAAAAATAGTTAAATAAAATACTATAGGATCTGTAGCTCCAGCATTGTTAGATATATTTTCAGAAGCTAGTACTTTTATTTTATCTGATAGATTTGCTGATAATTCAGAGATTTCACTAGCTTGTTTTGCCATTATTTGAAGATTTGTATCCATAAATTCCTCTATATTACTTTTCCATTGTTGGTAAGGAGCATAGCTTTTACAATTTCATCATTAGTTTTAAGAGTTTTATCCTTAAAAGCATGCATTACGAAATTATATAGATTTTTAGCATATAATTTTGATGCATCATGAGGTATATGAGACGCAAGATTAGAATATCCTACGATAGTTATACCGTTGTTTTTTACTATGGAATCTTTTACAGAACCTTCAACATTTCCACCGGATGAAGTGGCAATATCTACTATTATAGATGAAGGATGCATTTTTTCTATCATGGATTTCTTTATCAGCAGAGGTGCCTGCTTTCCAGGAACTTGGGCAGTAGTAATGATGATATTGCTTTTAGCTGAATATTCAGCTAGTAAATCATACTGTTTCTGTATAAATTCTTCGGTCAGTTCTTTAGCATATCCCGAAGTAGATGCAAAATCCTCATTTCCTACTGATATAAATTTACCGCCTACGCTTTCTACTTGTTCTTTAGCAGCAAGCCTTACATCATATCCATACACTATAGCGCCAAGTCTTTTCGCAGTTGCTATAGATTGAAGCCCTGCAACGCCAGCACCAAGTACGAGAACTCTAGCAGGAGATATACTGCCAGCTGCTGTCATCATCATAGGAAAAGCTTGGCTAAAATGATACGATGCCTCTATAACAGCCCTATAGCCTGCTAAATTACTTTGAGAGGATAAAGCATCCATAGACTGAGCTTTTGTTATTCTAGGTACTAACTCCATAGCAAGAGCTATAATATTTTTTTCTGCATATTGATGAATTAATTGCATATTAGCAAAAGGAGATAAAAGGCCTATAATAACGGCTTTAGATTTCGCAAAAGAAAGTTCGTTTATTTCATCTATTAAAGGAGACGGTTGTACTTTCAGAATGATATCAGCATCGCCTACTATTTCAAGAGGAACAGACGAGATATTGACTCCGAGTTCTTTATATTCATTATCAGAAAAGCCCGAAGCAAGACCGGCTGATTTCTCAAAAAATATGGAATAGCCATTTTTGATAAATAACCTAGCCGTTTCAGGCGTTAAAGCTACCCTAGACTCACCAGGCGTTCTTTCCTTTAAAACTGCTATTTTCATTTAACTTAAAGCCTTTTTACAGAATTAATATTGAAATTATAAGTATATATCTATAATATGTAAAACAAAAAAAGATGCCATATGTATATTAGATATTTTTTAGTTGTTTCAGTTTTATTTTTATCTGTAAGCTCATATGCAACATCTGCGATAATTAGTGAATTTAAATCTCACCTTTTTGATTTAAAATCTGTGGCAATAGATTTTACTCAAAATGATACTAGGGGCCAGAGTGCGTCTGGAAGGTTAATTATTGTAAAACCAGATAATTTTCTATGTAATTATTATGAGCCATATCCTATAATAATATCTGGCAATAAATCTTATGTATCTATATATGATTTTGATATGGATCAGGTCACTCTGATAGAATCTAAAGATAATATGTTTAATTTTCTTCTTACTAATAACGTAGATTTAGAAAAGCATTTTGATATTATAGAAGCTACAAAAACTGAGAAAGATTTATCTGTTGTATTATATCATAAAGAATCTGGCCGCACTACTCTTGTTACAATATCTTTAGGACAAAAAAATATGTTAAAATCCATCAAAACTGAGGAGCCAGATGGTAATATTATAACTTTAGATGTACAATATATAAGGAGCATAGGTGATGTTAATAAGTCTCTTTTTGTAATGAAGAATCCTAATATTTATGGCCCTCCGGTTAGAATGAATCATAAAGATTTAGAGAAAAAATACAAAATTCTTGATTAAATTTATTGATTAAACTAGCTAAAACTATTATCATCTCTTTTAGCTAGTGGTGGACGTTATGATGGTGGATTCGGTCAGGTCTGAAAAGAAGCAGTCGCAGCTAAAACAGATGGGTCACTGCTAGCGCTTGTATTGTATGTAAGTTTCTTAATATAATATCTACCCTGGTAAATAAATTTTTTCTAAGCCATATAATATGCTTCAAGACTCTATTCATTATATTCCTTTAGCGAGGCGTTATAGACCTTCAGAATTTTCTGATTTAATAGGGCAGGAGACATTAACAACTACATTAACAAATGCTATAATACATAACAAGCTTGCAAATGCTTACTTATTTTCAGGAACAAGGGGGATAGGTAAGACTACGTCTGCTAGAATTGTTGCAAAGCTTATAAATTGTACAAATAAAATTATAGAAAATAATAATATCAAGGCATGTTTATCTTGTAAAAATTGTACTAATATACAATCTAATAATCATCCTGATATATTAGAAATTGATGCTGCAAGCCGGACTAGTGTAGATGATATAAGGTCTATCATAGAGGGTGCGGATTATAAGCCGCTTATTGCTCAGTATAAGGTTTTTATAATAGATGAAGTACATATGCTATCGAAGAGTGCATTTAATGCTTTGCTTAAAACTTTGGAAGAACCACCTTTGCATAGTATATTTATTTTTGCAACTACAGAGCTCCATAAAATACCTCTGACCATTTTGTCACGTTGTCAAAGGTTTGATCTTAGAAGGTTAAGACAAGATGAAATAACTCATTTACTTAGAAATATAACCGATAAAGAAAATATCAATATTACGCAAGATGCTTTAGAGTTTATCTCTATCAAAGCTGATGGTTCAGCTAGGGACGCTATATCTATGCTAGACCAAGCGTCTTCTCTTTCGTCTAATAATAATGGTATTATAGATTTTAGCTTAATCAGTGGAATGTTAGGGAGCACAAATCTTGATATAGTAATTGATTTTTTGTCTTGTATTGTAGAGAAGGATAGTAAAAAAGCTGTATATTCTTTAGGTGAAATATATAGATCTAACATAGATCCAATGCTATTTTTTGAAAATCTTTTAAACGTTATTGGATATTCTATTAAGATCAAGGCTATAAAAGGATATAAGCAAGAATCTTATGATGCTTATCACGATTCTATTGATAATATAATAAAAAATTTAAATCTTGGTAATCTAACGTTACTTTGGCAAATTTTTTCTAAAGCTATTTTAGAGTTAAAATCATCAAATAATTTATTGCTATCTAGCGAAATAGCTGTAATTAAAGCTATATATGCATCTTCTCTACCTACTCCGAAAGAGGCGCTAGAATCTATAATACAAGATAGCAATCCCAGGCATAATGGCGTAGATACAGCAGGACGGGTCGCTATCATTACGCCTGATTTTCCTGAAATAAAGAAAGAAAATCCTATATCTGATATAGATCAAAATACTAGCAATAAAACTAAAATAGTAAAAAATGAAGATGTGATTGTTACTATAGAATCATTACTTCGTCATTTAAGAGAGAAAAAAGAGTTTGAGTTATATTACTATCTTTTTAATGAAAGTTTTATAGAAATTATTAGTCAGAATACTATAGAAATTTCTACTAATAAGATTAATAGATCTTTAAATAACAACTTGCTTGCAATTTTAGGGTCATGGACAGCAAATAAATGGACAATTGTTACAAAAGAAGTGCAAAATTTTTCAAACTTACGAGAAAGTTTGAAAGAGAAATTTTTTGGCTCAAAAGAGTGGGAAATCATTAGTAAAAAATTTGAGAAAGCTGAACTAGTAGATATATTATTAAAATAGTTAGAATTATTGGATAGGTCAGGCCGTGGATTTGTTATTTAAATAATAAAAACTCTATTTTTCTGATATAATCTTCAAGAAAAAATGAATAAAGTATATTTTTTTGCTAGACTAAAAAGGATTATATCTATATAAAGATGTCTACAAAGTCATGCAAACTTCTAATTGCTTACTTAGGTTAGTTTTTAGGGCCTGTAGTTCAGTTGGTTAGAACACACCGCTCATAACGGTGTTGTCGCAGGTTCAAGTCCTGCCGGGCCCACCAATTTAAAGCTTTATATTGCTTATGTCTAAGTCTCTTCTTAGAATATTATGTCAATATTAGCTTGTAGTGACAAGAATTAGTACTTCATTCACATGTTACCCCAAACGCTCTATTCTTACCTAATAAAAGTATATGTAACACGCTTTTGTACTGTTATTGGTATTGCCTCTTCAGTATTGTTGCTAGCGAATGTTATAGATATGCTTAGTAGATTTAGAGCTGCTAAATTTACACTTGCATTATTTATTAACCTTGTATCTTTTAAGATACCATATTTGCTTGTTGAGATTTTGCCTATTATATCATTCATTACTACTATAATATTTTTTGAATATCTTTTTAGGTCTAATGAATTAGTAAGTATTTTTAATACAGGTTCTTCTATATGGAAGGTTATCATGTCAATTTTAGTGTCATTGATTTTGATAGGTATTTTTACTAGCACTGTAGTCCAGCCATTTTCTTCTATGCTTCTATCAAGTTATGACAGATTAGAGGCTAAGATTTTAAATAAAAGCTCTCAATCTATGGTTCTTGCAGATCAAGGAATAATAATAGAGGAAGATTACCAAAATGAAAAAAGATTCATAACAACAAAAGATGTAGATCTAGAACATAATAAAATATCTAATGTGACAATTATATTTACGGATCATAACAATAAATACCTAAATAGGATGCATGCAAGCTATGGTGTTTTAGTAAATTCGGAGATCGTACTTTATGATGTAGAAATTTTCGATAGTACAAAGCCAAGATTGTTAGAAAATACAATAGTTCCAACTAAATTAAATATAGGTACTTTCCTAGAAAATTTAACTCAACCAGAAGAAATATCTTTTTGGGAATTTCCAGAAAAGATAAAAAAATTAAAAGACTCTGGTATGCCAGTAATGAAATATCAACTCTATTATTACAAAATACTACTTAAGTCCTTATCTATGGTGGCTTTTATGCTATTTGCTATTTGTGCTAGTAATGCTAATTACGAAAGAGTTAGAGGGATAAAAAAACCTTTTATTGCTATAGTACTAGGATTTGCTGTATATTTATGTAATGAGATTTGTGTATCTATATTTATTCATAATGGGCTAGACCCTCTATTGTCTATATTATGCCCTTTATGTCTTATTATATTCTTTAGTATTTTTGCTATTTTGCACTTGCATGAACTTAGATAATAATATAGTGATTTAATATATATTTTTGGAGATTAAATAATGGCTATTATATCAAACTTACTAGGTTTTCTTTCTGCTGATATGGCGATAGACCTAGGTACTGCTAATACTTTGGTTTATGTAAAAGGAAAAGGGGTGGTGTTAAATGAACCATCAGTTGTGGCATTGATAAAAGAAGGTGGTACATATAAGCCATATGCCTTTGGTAATGAGGCTAAGATGATGCTAGGACGAACCCCTGCAGATATAGAAGCTAAAAGGCCACTAAAAGATGGAGTAATAGCAGACTTTAAGGGTGCTGAAGAAATGATTAAGCATTTTATCCGTTCTGTAAATAATCGCCGAAGTTTTACTGGTCCATTAATTTTAGTATGCGTTCCTTCCGGGTCAACTCCTGTTGAGCGTAGAGCCATACAAGATGCAGCAGAATCTGCTGGTGCTAGGGAAGTTTTTCTTATAGAGGAACCTATGGCAGCCGCTATTGGTGCTGGTCTACCTGTGACAGAGCCTACAGGGTCTATGATTGTTGATATTGGTGGTGGCACTACTGAGGTTGCTGTTTTATCTCTTGGAGGAATAGTATATGCCAGATCTGTAAGAGTTGGAGGAGATAAAATGGATGAGGCTATTATTTCTTACATACGTAGGAATTATAATCTTTTAATCGGAGAATCTACTGCAGAAAAAATAAAAAAACAAATTGGTACAGCGTATATTTCTCCTGATAAAGAAGGCAGTATGATGGAAATAAAAGGTAGAGATTTGGTAGAAGGTATTCCTAAAGAGATTGTTCTTAGTGAACATCAGATTGCTGAAAGTTTGGTTGAGCCTGTAAATCAGATAGTAGAAGCTGTGAAAACGGCTTTAGAATGTACTCCTCCAGAATTATCTTCTGATATAGTAGACAAAGGAATTGTAATGACTGGTGGTGGGTCTTTGCTAAAAGGTCTAGATTATGTATTGCAAGAAGCTACTCATCTACCTGTATTTGTTGCAGACCATGCTTTGTCTTGTGTCGCGCTCGGCACTGGTAGGGTGTTAGAAGATTTTGCAAAGCTAAAGCATGTGTTATTTAAACAGGATTAACAATGGCAATTTTAAAAAATCGATATAAAGATAGAACTCAAATGATTTTGAGGGTTGCTCTTTCTATACCAGAATTTGTAAAAAAGTTCTTGTCGATTATTTTGCTTATCTTTTCTATTCAGATATTGTGTTTTGGAAACAACAATACATCAATTATAAACAATATTGCTCTTGAATGTTCTTCTTATCCCATAGACTTAGTGATGAGGTGTTATAATAACATTACCGAGCTTATTACTGATATATCAGACTATATTAGAGATTTAAATGACTTAAGACGAGAAAATATATCTTTAAAGCTTCAGCTAAAGCGTCTTACAGAGGTAGCTTCTCATGTTGAATTTTTACGTTCTGAGAATGATCATTTACGAAAAGAGCTAAAAATAAGCTCGGATATAAAATATACTAATATTCCAGCTAGAGTTATTTCTATATCTACTAGCCCCTATGGTATGTCTGCTATTTTACAAGTAGGGAGTGATTCTGGTGTAGAAAATGGTTTAGTGGTAGTAAGTGATTCTGCAATTGTAGGGCGTATAGTCGAAGTTGGTAAAATTTACTCAAGAATGGCATTGGTTAATGATTTTTCTTCTAGAATTCCCGTGATAAGTAGCGTTTCTGGTGTGCGTGCTATAGTTGCTGGGCGCAATGACAATAATCCTTTGTTACTTTATCTTTTAGATGAAGCATCGGTCAAAAAGGGGGAGGTTCTAATCTCTTCTGGAGATGGTAAATCTTTCCCTGCTGGTTTTAAGGTAGCAAGAGTAAAAAATGTTGAAGATAATGCTGTAACTACCAATTTAGAGTTTTCTTTATCCACATTACGTTATGTGAATATTATTTTACCTACGAAATAAATCATTAATTTAATATCAAAGCCTATATTATTGTTGTCTTTCAGTCACTGCTTAAAATAGATAGCAAGCTCTAAAACTTATTTCAATTATAAGTTTGATTTATATTCGTATTTTCTATTAGAATCATAAGTAATACATAAAAAAAGAAGGATTGGTATGTCTGGTGGAAGATTAACTCAAGACCCACTTTTTGTTGGGCTTACAAGGCCAAACTTATTATTTGGAGTAAGTATAATTTATGCGATGCTCAATATGATGGTTTCTGTTACATATTTTATTAACACTAGTAGTTTTAAAATAATTCCCATAGCAGTTGTTATACATTTTATAGGATATATTGCATGTTTTAAAGAGCCTAAATTTATGGAGATTTATTTGAATAAAAATGCAAAATGTAACCAATGTCCAAATAAATCATATTATGGCCTTAATTCTTATAGTGTTTAGTAAATCTAATGATTAAAATCTTTAAAACTACCGCTAAAACAGAGTCATATTCTCAAAAAGAAAAACCCGTTTCAGATTTTATTCCCTATAAGTGCCATTGGGATGAAAATACAATTTTAACTAAGGAGAATGAATTACTACAAATAATTAAAGTGTCAGGTTTCTCATTCGAGACAGCAGATGATGATGATCTAGATATACGTAAAAGTATGCGTAATCTTTTATTTAAAAACCTATCTTCTGGAAATATTACTTTATATTTTCATACCATAAGGCAACGTAGGCCTCTTGCTAAGACAGAGCCAGAATATGTACTGGATCCTACTATCAAAATACCAGCAGATTTTGTTAGTTATCTTGATTCTGAGTGGAAGAAGAAATATTCAACTTTTGAGTCTTTTTCTAATGATTTGTATATTAGCGTTTTATATCGCCCAGACAAAGCTGGCGCAGCAATACTAGAATATTTATATAACAAATTAAAGGAGGGGTCTGATAAATCTTCATGGGAAAGTAACATGAAAGAAATGCGTGAGAATCTAGAAGAAATTACTACTATGATACTCAATACATTCAGGGATTTTGATTCAGAGCTATTAGGACCAGTTAAAACTCCATATGGCACTCATTGTAAGATATTAGAATTTCTAGGGACTCTAGTAAATTGCGGTATCTCTGTGCCTATGATATCTCCAAGGATGAGTATTGATAAATATATTCCTAATAATAGATTGTTTTTTGGTTCTAAAGCTCTGGAAGCGCGGGGCCCAAGAGGAACAAAATATGGCGGTATAGTCAGTATCCGGGAATATTCTCCAAGAACAAATGCTGGAGTATTTGATATGTTTCTTCGGATGCCATTTGAATTTATTATGACTCAAAGCTTTGTAGCTTCAAATAGAAGCGTTGCTATTAGTAAAATGCAGTTGCAACAAAATCGAATGATTCAAATGGAGGATAAAGCAGTTTCTCAAATAGCAGAAATATCTCAAGCTCTTGATATGGCAATGGGCGGAGAGATAGGTTTTGGAGAGCATCATTTTACTCTTCTTTGTATAGACAATAATTTAAAATCATTAGAAAACACTCTGTCTATGGCATCTGTAGAGCTTGCTAACTGCGGAATGCAGCCAGTAAGAGAGAAAGTAAATTTAGAGCCAAGTTTTTGGGGGCAATTGCCAGGAAATAGCTCTTATATAGTAAGAAAAGCTATAATTAACACATTAAATCTTTCAGGTTTTGCATCTATGCATAACTATCCGAAAGGGAAGATAGCACAAAATCATTGGGGTGAATATGTAACTATTTTAGATACTACTTCAGGTACTCCTTATTATTTTAGTTTCCATGTGCGTGATGTTGGTCATAGCCTTATTATAGGTCCTACAGGTGCAGGTAAAACTGTGCTTATGAATTTTTTATGCGCAGGAGCTCAAAAATTTAAACCAAGAATGTATTTTTTTGATAAAGATCGTGGCGCTGAAATTTTTATTAGGGCTCTTGGAGGAATATATACAATTGTAGACCCGGGTAAAAAGTGTAATTTTAATCCTCTTCAGCTAGAAGACACAGGAGAAAACAGAGTGTTTTTACTAGAATGGCTAAAAGTTCTTGTAACTACTAATGGAGAATCTCTTAGTGCAGAAGATATAAAAACACTTGATCAGGCAATATCAGGCAATTTTAGGCTAAATAAGGAAGATCGTAGACTTAGTAATATAGTTGCTTTTTTAGGAATAGATGGTCCAGGAACTTTGGCTAGTAGGATCTCTATGTGGCATGGAAATGGATCTCACGCTAAAATTTTTGACAATGAAACGGATAATATAGATTTAGATAAAGCACGCATTTTTGGGTTTGAGATGGCAGAACTTTTGAAAGATCCAACAAGCCTTGCACCAGTACTTTTATATATTTTTCATAGGATTAATCTCTCACTTGATGGTACCCGTTCTATGATAGTGCTAGACGAGGCGTGGGCATTAATTGATAATCCTGTTTTTGCTCCCAAAATTAAGGACTGGCTGAAAGTTTTGCGTAAGCTTAATACATTTGTGATATTTGCGACTCAAAGCGTTGAAGATGCAGCAAAAAGTATGATAAGTGATACATTAATTCAGCAAACAGCAACCCAAATATTTCTACCTAACTTAAAAGCTACATCAGTTTACCGTAGCGCATTTATGTTAACAGAAAGAGAATATAATTTAATTAAAACGACGGATCCATCGTCACGTTATTTTCTTGTAAAACAAGGTGTGAATGCTGTAGTTGCTAGAGTAAATTTATCCGGGATGAATAATATCGTTAATGTATTATCAGGAAGGACAGATACTATATTAATTGCTGAAAAATTACGTAATGAACATGGAGATGATCCTGAAAAATGGCTTCCATTCTTTTACGAAGCTCTTGCTAAACAATAGTATTTGATATGGAAAACAAAAAAAAAGATTGTATTAAATATCTAAGCGGGGTCTATCTTTCCTTTAAGATGTTTATTAGGTCAATCGTTTTGATTATTTTTCTCTCTAATCCTTATTCAGCTAAAGCTTCGTCTTTTCAAGATATATTAACATCTCTAAGCTCTATTTCGTGTGAAACAATGTATCAAGTAACTCAGCTTTATTTTCCTCAAACTTGTATACCTCAAGTATCTACTAATATGTTAGCTAGTTTTCTTTCTCCAATATATCCTTGGATAGAAAGTAGATTAACAATGAATAATGATTCTCTTTTTAGAAAAAATTGTTCCCGCAATAATAGAGCAGACTACTATAATCCTAAAATAGATTTTGGTTTTTGTTTGAACTATAAATTAGTTCCATTACGTGCAGCAGCTTTAGGAAAGGTAATAGGTGGTTTATTAATCAATATTTTCTCCGGAAATAATCCTTGGCCAGACATAAAAAAAGATTGGTTTATAGAGCCTTCTAAATATACAGAGATTCATAGAAATGTGCCCGCAGGGCGTATGGGATTTATAGTGGATTTCAATCTACAAAAGCTTACTAGCTCTATTAGCGGTGGTGGCGGTCCTATGAGTTCATTAACTAGTGATTCTACTGTTGCTATATTTCCATGGAAGACTAGTACAATAAATGACCAAATATGTGTTTCGACTCTTTCTTTCTTTGGATGGATACCAGTAGGATGTAAATATATGGTAGACCCATATCTATATTCTAAATTTCACCATTTTTTTCATAACGCTCCACCGCAAGATCCTAATGTAGCAAAAAGCGCAATTACTTTTAAGCAATTCAGTACTACATGTTACAGAGATGCAGTATCTAATACCCAAACTCTTTTACCTATTTCTGGACCTCTTATAACATGTATCAATCAATCTCTAGTACAATTGATTGTATCTCCGGCTATTAAATCTTTCGATCAAATTTCTGATGTAAATAATAATGTAGCGCTAAGAAATGGTAGCTCGTTGTATACCTTTCAATCTAATATGCGCCTTAGTGTAACAGCCTTATTAACTCTGTATGTTATATTTATTGGATTTGATATATTACTAGGTGGAGGACATATTCAAAAAGGAGATGTAATTAGAAATGTAGTAAAAATAATTTTAGTCTCATATTTTGCTATTGGCATTCATGTGACTCCAAATGTTGCATCTTCTGCTAGAGTCGATGGAATGACGTCATGGATTCTACCACTGGTTTTTGGAGGGGCAAATCAGCTTGCACAAATAGTTATGAGCCTTTCGTCTAACAATGGTTTATGTTATTTCGATCCTAATCAATATGCACCAGGATATTCTTATCTAGCTTTATGGGACACTCTTGATTGTAGAGTTTCTAATTATCTTGGTCTTGATGCATTAGGTAGTTTTGCAAATATGACACAAAGTGGTACTCCTAACTTTAACTCTTTAACCTTTTCTATCCCTCCTTGGGTTTTTCTTATCATTCCAGCAGCGCTTAGTGGTAATATGACTCTTATAGGTATGGTGCTTTCATATCCATTTTTAGTTCTTTCTGTTGCTTCTTATATGATATATTCATTTATAGTATGTTCTATATCTATAGCAATACTATCTGTTATGTCTCCAATATTTATCCCTATGGTACTTTTTGAATATACCAAGCCATATTTTGATTCTTGGGCAAAACTGATGCTATCTTTTATGTTACAACCAATGATAGTATGCGTATTTATGACAGTAATGTTTTCTACTTTTGATTTGGGGTTTTTTGGCACCTGTCAGTTTAGGTCTTTTAACATAGCTTCATCAAGTAACACAAAAAAACTATTTAGTATTAATAATGATCCAAGCGTTTATACAGAAGAGCAACTTGCAAGTTGCGTATATAGCTTGGGATATATGTTTAATGCTCCATTTAGTATGGTAGGAAATTCTCTTGGATTAGTAGCAGATGGTATTAATCAACTAGATGAACTTTCTGATAATTCTAACGCTACTTCATCTGCCAAAGCTTCACCTATTATGGTTACTGCAAATGATGGTTCAGTGCAGAGTATAGGCACTACAACAGAACCAGATCAACAATTTTCTGACACTCAGTCTAATTATAGTTTTTTATCTAAGATAAAACAAAGGCAGGGTCTTTTATTTTCTTATCCGGTGTTGCAAGGTGGTATAAAGCGATTTGCTTTAACATTATTCACAGCACTTTTCTCTTTATATCTTTTATATAATTTAAGCTCTCAAATAGCTGCGTTTGCAGCAGATATGACAGAAGGAATAGCAATAGAAGGTGCCCATATAAAACCTCAATTTGGTTCTAAAAAGAAAAAGAAAGATAAAGATAAAGAAGGTTCGGATGGGGAGGCAAAAGACACGGCTTCTAGCGAAGAAAGTGATGCACAAGATACAGCCTCTAGAGGAGGTGGAGGTGGCGATGCACAAGATACAGCTTCTAAAGGAGACTCTGAAGGAGGAGGAGAAACAAAAGATACAGCTTCTAAAGAAGGTTCTGAAGGAGGGGGAGAGACAAAAAGTGGTGATCCTAAAGAAGGTTCTGAAGGAGGCGGAGAGACAAAAGG
>CAZKKY010000004.1:37096-43137 GCA_964553715.1 uncultured Rickettsiaceae bacterium | reverse complement strand
GGTGATCCTAAAGAAGGTTCTGAAGGAGGCGGAGAGACAAAAGGCGGTGATCCTAAAGAAGGTTCTGAAGGAGGCGGAGAGACAAAAGGCGGTGATCCTAAAGGTGATGATCCAAAAGGTGGTTCTGAAGGAGGGGGAGAGACAAAAGGCGATGATCCTAAAGGAAGTGCAGGTAGTGAAGGTTCAAAAAAGCCCCCTCCTCCTCCTACAGGAGATTCTAGTGGTTGAGATGTACAAAATGATCAAATTAGTACTAAAAAATGATGACAAATGGAGATTTAATGTTAGTGCAACGGTTTCAGTAGTTAAAATATGAAAGCTATATTATATTTATTAATATTATTATCTTTTAAAATTGTTAATGCATCTGCCTCATTTCCAGTTATTTGTACGCAAGCATGCTCTATGCCAGCGTCTTATGGGAAGAGCTGTGCTAATATTTCTCTTCCTACTATACCAGCTCAGGGTGTTTGCGCAGGTAGTCCATATTGTTATATATTGAATTATATCAATATAACTCCAAGTACATGTACAGATGAGAAAAATAATATTACGCTTGATGTAAAAACATCTAATATAGTTACAACCTATAATTCTAATAATCAGTCTCAATTCATAAGATCTGTTATCAATAATGGTCAAAGAGTTAATGTAGCTACTGCTTTTGCTGGGTCTGATATAGCTATTGATCCTGTAATGAGCGGAGTAGAGATTTGGGTTGATTCACCACCTAATAATAATAATATAATTTGTTTATATACATCTACTGCTTATGGGCCTCAGGCTCTTGTTTGTAAAAGCGCTCCACCATCATATAGACCTATTCCTAATTCAGTCCTTACTCAATGCACAAACGCTTCTTCAAGTTGTTATGACGCGGATTCTAACCATAGTAGATCTATTTTTAATTTTAGTGGAGTAGCTTACCAATGTTTAACTGAAACACTAGAGCGTACTTTTTATCTTAATACACCATCTTGTCCTAATGATTATGGGGTCAATCAAAATATAGTAAATATTTTTGTAAATTTTCAAAATAAAATGCGTAATACTGTAAGTGCAGCTATTGTTTTATATGTAATATTTTTTGCTATTAAAATATTATTAGGAGAAATACGGCCTAAATTATCTGAGGCTGCTATGTTTATTATGAAAATAATTTTGGTTTTTTATTTTTCAGTAGGACTTGGGCCTATGAACTATATCAATGGGAATCCAAGTCAAAACAATGGAGTAGTTACCTGGATTTTGCCTCTTTTTAAATCTGCTAGTATGAATCTTGCTAGCATAGTCTTCAATGCTGGCAACACAAAAGAATTATGTCTATTTAATGCTAGTAGTTATTCTTCAGGACGTGGTTATTATTCAATATGGGATTCTATAGATTGTAGGATAGCACATTATTTTGGTTTAGGAGGTGTTTGGAATGTTAGCCCTAAACTAGACAAATATCCTTATACTACTAAAATTCCTCCGAATGTAACTCCTTTAGGTAGGTTGCCAGATAATAAGTCTCGACATACTCCTTCGGTTTTTAGTAATGCAGATGTGTTTTTATTTTTTGCTCTAATCTCAGGGTTAATAAATGGTGGATTTATTATATTAGTGCTTTTTTCTAGTGTATCTTTTTTAATATTTGTATCGATATTGCTGGGAACTATAAGTTCTATATTAGTATGTATAGTCACATTTTATGCTATTGTCTATCTTTCGCCTATTTTTGTGCCTATGTCACTATTTAATCATACAAAAGGATATTTTGATGCATGGGTTAGGATCTTAATATCTCTGACATTGCAACCTCTTGTGTTACTAGGGTTTTTATCTTTCATGTTATTAATTATGGATAGTTTTATTTTTAATGGATGTTCTTTCATTACAAATACATATACTATTCCGTCATATAGTGGAATGATGACGCGGGAGTTTGATTTTTTCCGTCTAGGATATACAGGGGATTCTTCTGTTTGTAAAGCAAGTCCCGGATTTGCTTTTTACAAATATTACACTGGCAAGGGTTGGTTTTCGATATCGTTGTTATTATTCTCATTCTCAGCACTTTTAAAGCCTGTAGAATTACAGTCAGCTATGTTTTTACTATTTTTTATTAGCATAATTTTATACTATTTTTCAACTATAGTAGTAGATCTAGCAAGCGAGTTAACGTCCGGCCCTAATGTAAAAAGTGTATCTATATCTGCCGGAGCATTCGCAAATTTTGTAGTAAACGTAACAGTGTTTATTGCAAAAGCTATAGCTACAAAGGGACAAAGTGTAAAAGATGAGATAAAAAAGAAAGCAAAAGAGACCATTCAAACCGCGCGAGAAAAAATTGGCCTTAAAGATAAAGACGAGTAAATTTGGCTTATGGAAACTAGTGGTGTAGTCATAAATAATATAAACTTTGTTTTTAATATGTTACTGAAATTATAATTTAGAAAGAAAAATGACTGAGAATTTCGGAAAAATAAAATCAATAATGATGGTTGTTAGCGTTTGCCTCGCAATACTAGTATCCATTCTATATATGATTGGTATGTTACTGTCATTACTAGATCTTGGATGTATTTTAAGATACGGTTCTAAGGATTCAAGTGGAAAGAGCTTTGATGTTGTATCACAAAGTGTAAAAATACAAGCAAGCGGTAATTATTCTAGTATTGAGGTACAAAATAGCGATGGCACAACATCATATGCGCCTGACCCTAATGGATATGGCAAGTGGTATAATACTGGTATAACGGTATCAGCAGGAGTCCAGGCGCATCTTGCGATATCTGGTACGATAAGTTTGTGCGAAGCTACTTTGCCAGCTTATAATCCTGAGCAAAATAATGCAAATGGTCATGTAAATCCATCTACCGCTAGTCCTATTACAATACCACGAGTGGGGGATTCCACATTTTTAACAATCATGCTAGATGCAAAACAAGGAACATGGTGGAATGTTGCTCAGGTAGATTTAAACGATCAGCTGTTAGTACAAATAGTGCCAAGTACATCTAATCCTTCAGTATCTTATACTAGCGCTATTACAGGGCAGACAACTACAGGAAATTGTACATCTGGGCAAAGTACTTATAGTCCAGTCTGCGGAATATATTCAATATATCCTATTAATACTAGTTATCTTGGTGTAAAAAACTGTTATAATTTAGAATATACGCATAGTTATAGATGCTGCAGAAGTGGTGCTTGTGCTGGTACCAACCCAGATAACTGTTATGAGGATCGTTATTACTGGTCTACCTCTCTTACGGGAGTCCCAGATACTATTACTGTAGGGGCATCATACGATTCTTTAGGGTCATATACTGTTCCATATTCTACTAATATTAGTAGTCTAGTTAGCAATAGTGCTTATCCACAATGTGCAGCACCATCAGATTGTGATAATTCACACCCAAGCAATGGTAATGGTAATCCAGAGTTAAATATATGCAATCAATATTGTATTAATAATCCGAATAATACTGTAATTAACGGATCACCATGTCTGCGTACAGACATTAGACCCGGACGAGACAGAAGACAAAACCATTTTGCATATCCAGCATCGCCACCTAGTTTGTTCTGGTTTTCTGCAGATACTGCGACAGCTTTATTGTATAGATTTGATACTAGCCTTAATCCAACCAGTGCATCTTCCAGAGGATCTCCTGCATCTACTAGCTCATGTACTCCAGGTACTAGCGGATATTGCTTTGCTGAGGTTTCTAATAATAACCAGATTTTAAGTATCACTAGTGATACAGCCTCTCCAACATATAGTTACTATTTGCAATATTATCTTTTAAATAATGGCAATCCAAGTAATAATACTGGTGGATATATGATTCAACTTCAGCAAACTAAATGCTCAAGATCTAATGGTGTTGCCATAACAGATGTAAATTATCCAAATAGAGGTGCTGTGCAATATCTTGTAGTTGATCCTTCGATTGATGTTAATAATCCTGAATCTGCCTCTCTTCCTTCACCTCAAGTATTATCTTTTCAGAAAAGTGACGGGAAATATATAACGTCTTTAGTGTCACCTAATACAGGTAACTTATGGGTCTTGATCAATAATCATTCTGAAGATTATAAAAAGAGTATAGGTCAATATGAACTTAGTGTTTTAAGCCCAGTAGAGCATGAACAATTCGCGCGAGATTTTTTAACACCAGTTTTAGTGCAAATGAATCACTTAGTAATGACAGCAGGGCAGAAGGTTTTTAGCAATATGACATGCTACAATAGCGATCCTGCTAAATGCTTTGATTTTTTTCAATATGTCAGAGGTGTGCTTAGCCTCTATATCATAACTTTTGCAATGATGTTTCTCATGGGAATGGTTCAGATTTCTGCTAAAGATTTAGTAATGAGAATAATAAAAATTTCTTTTGTTGCAGGGTTAATCAATGGACAAACCTATTTATTTTTTAATCAATATGTATTTAATTTTCTTTTGCAATTTACTAATCAGATTATAGCAAATATGGCAGGCTATAGTATGGAAACTTCTTCGGGAGTAATAAATCCATTTATGTTTTTAAATGATCTTCTAACTAAAATATTTTTCACAAAAATATTTACTGTACAGATTTTATCTATTCTAAGTTTTGGTTTTGCCGGAGTATTTTATTTTATAATAATAACAACTCTAACTATCATGGTAGTATTATCTTTATTAAGAGCAATATGTGTTTACATAATGTCTTTTATAGGAGTTGCTGTACTTATAAGCCTTGCTCCAATCTTTCTTACATTTATGCTTTTTCAAAAAACATATTCTTTGTTTGATAACTGGATTAAAGCGTTAGTAAGGTTTTTATTAGAGCCAATGATTTTACTAGTAGGGATAATAATACTTACTCAATTTATCGAAATTTTTCTGGATAATATTCTGTCTTTTAGCGTCTGCTGGAAATGTAGTGTTGTATTTGGTTTGCCCTTTACTACATTAGGAGGCATTCCATTATTTTTCTTAGACGTGCCTAGTTTTTGCATGTATTGGTTTACTCCTTGGGGAATGGATTATAGAGACGCTCTTATAGGAATGAATATAGGAGATATTTTTTCTCTCGGTATGCTTGCATTTTGTCTTTATGGGTATGGTGATTTTTCATCTTCGTTGACATCTAGACTTACAAATTCTGGGGGAGGTGCAAGTGCTCAGGCAGCTTCTAGTAATATGACGAAATCTTTTGCTAAAGTAACACGTTTAAATAAAATAGCGCCAATGATACAAAAAGCTGCTAATCGTAGCCTTGGGATGGCTATGGAAGGAGTATATAAAGGTGGTAAAGCAGCAAAAGGAGAGGGATCTGGAGAAAAATCTGGAGGCGGCGGCGGTGGCGAAGCCGGATCTGGAGGGAAATCCGGAGGAGGAGGTTCCGGTAGTGGTGGCGGCGGTTCTGACGGAGGTGGCGGGGGAGGTAGTAGCGCTAGCTCAAGTAGTTCTAGTAGTTCCAGTAGTAGCAGTAGTAGAAGTGGTGGTTCTAGTAGTTCTAATAGCTCTGATCAAGTTACCGTTAGTGGTCCTGGTAGCAGTGCTGGTGCTTCCAGTAGTACTGGTGCAGGTACTAACGATACTAAAACTAGTACTTCTAGTAACCTGAGTGCGAGTAGTAGCGGAGATGGTAGTGCTAGTGCTAGTAGTAAAACTAGTACTTCTAGTGGTGGTGGTAAGAGTAGTGCTAACACTTCTAGTGAAACCAAAACTATTGGTGATGCTAAGGCTAGCGCAAGTACTAAAGCTAGTAGTGAAAATACAGGTGGGACGGTCAGTGTCGGTAGTAATGCAAATAGCAGTAGTACTGGAGATGGTACTAGTAGCGCAAGTAGTAGTGCGAGTGGTACAAGTGGTGATGGTAACAGCAATGTGAAGACAGATACAAATACTGAAAGTACTGGCGGTGGTAATAGCGACGCTAGCGCTTCTGGTAGCGCTAGTAGCAAGAATGATACAGGTAGCAGCAATGTTGATGCTAATGCAAGTAGCAGTAGTACTGGAGATGGTACTAGTAGCGCAAGTAGTAGTGCGAGTGGTACAAGTG
>CAZKKY010000004.1:33143-36996 GCA_964553715.1 uncultured Rickettsiaceae bacterium | reverse complement strand
GTGATGGTAACAGCAATGTGAAGACAGATACTGATACTAAAAGTACTGACGGTGGTGCGAGCGAGGCTACTGCTTCTGGTAATGTAAGTACGAATAATGATAACGGAAACAACGACTCTTCTAATAAAAAGTCAGATGAGGACTTAAAGGATGGGGGAGGTAAATAAGATGTTTTTAAAAAAAGTTATAAAAATACTTTTATTACTCTTATTATTTAATACAAATTTCGCCTTTGCTGGATGTATCCCTGCTCCAAATTTTTCTATCTTGAATACTGGGAAAAAAATAATTGATCTTGCCAATAGTAACAATCAATGGATCAGTACAGGAACACATATTACCTCTAAAAAATCTTTAAAGCTAGCATGGAACACATCAGCATTAAGTAGTCCACCTAGGAAATATCGAATTTTTTATAAGATAGATCCGCGTTTTAATAGACCACAAGTGATTATAAAACAATATAATTATACTAATGGTACCTGGATATCAGATTTTGATAGTTATCCAGGACAATTATCTGGTCCTGGTTCTTTAGTTTCATATCAAAATGGATCTTGGCAGGCTACTAATCCTTTAACAATAGCACAGGATTATGTTAATTATTTTGGTTTTGGATCTGGAAGAAAATCCATAGCTGTTAACGCTGGTGATATTATTAATATTAACCTAATAAATGCTAGTCACTTCTTTAATACACCTGGTTATCCTAATATAGATAACATACCAAATCAGTCTGCATCTCAGATATATATCTATACATCTACTATGCTTAATGTAGATAATAGAGTGCTTTATAGCTCTGTAAATGCTCTCTGTTCTTACTTAAATGCCAATCCTTCAATATATCCTACAAGCACTTACAGATGTAGCTCTTCATCAACTCTTTCTTCACCATTACCATCAGGGAGTGGGTCTAGCCCTTTTATTGCTGGCTCTATTGGTAAACTTAACTTAGCTCCTTTACCATCATGCCAGGTCGGCACAGATGGATTGCAGAATTCTGCTTGTTATTACGATGAGGGTAGAGGTATGACAATATCTGTTGCAGGGCAGATAGTAAAACCAACATATCAGCCTTTTACTACTAGTTTTGTTACTGGGCAGCCTGTTTTTTCAACTATCGCAAATTATTCTGGTGTTTTAGATTTTAATACTAGTTGGTCCATAGGTAATATGTTTAGCCAGGAAATAGGGAATAGATTTGTAATTTTTCCATATCAATTCATGTCATCTTGGACATCAACTACTCAGCCTACTGCAGCCATGTTACAGGAACTGTGGCTTAATTATCTTCATGTAGGCAGATATTTTTTAGAAGTAGAGGTAGGTAGTTCTACAGGAGCAATAGATCAAAGTGCTATAAATGTTGAATATATCGTTTCTAATAATACTCCAACCGGAGATGGATATAGTATTGCAGCTAACGATGAAGTTTTCCCAAGCAACGGAGGTATGTTATGGGTAAAAGTTAATGCAACTAATAATCCTAGTGGCAATATTACTATTTATTATGGGAACTATACTGGTGATACTGCTTTGTCAGAGTTTGTTCTAAATGACGTTGTGAATCCAATATGTAAGGCTGTATACAATGTTACTAGAAACTTATATTTGAGTCTTAGTACTACTCCAAGATTAAGGGCCATAGCTTATAGCGCGCTTAATTTATATATAATATTATATAGTTTGTTTTTCTTAGCTGGGGCAGTGTCTATAAAATTATCAGATTTAGTATATAGAGTTATAAAAATTTCACTAGTTGTTGCTATGTTTAGCTCTCAGAGTTGGGCTGTGTTTAATAGCAATCTATTTGTAATATTTTCTGAAGGGATGAGTGCTTTAATCTATAAAATAATAGGTACAAATAGTAACGATAATATGTTTGGTTTCGTAGATTTTATTTTAGATAAATATTTTAATGAAAATTTATGGGCAAATTTAGTTATTGAATTTTTAGACTTCAATTCTGGTCTTACTTTCTGGTCTCTGCTTGTTATTGTGGGATTATGGAAGTATTTATTTACTATGATAGAAACTATAATAGCTTATATCATGGCATTTATTATGGTTTCAGTGCTTATTTCTTTAGCACCTATATTCATGATATTCTTGTTATTTTCTAAAACGGCTCATTTATTTAGAAACTGGCTAAGCGCAATTTTCAATGCTGCACTTTATCCTACAGTGTTTATATTATTTTTCTTTATGATTGATGATATATTAGTTGCACAACTACAAAATGCTGTACTAGGATCTTGCTGGGATGATAATTGGTTCCCTATCACATTAAATATTGGTATATCAATACCGGGTTATATACATCATTTTACTCCAATCAAATTATTTGCTATTCCATTTTATGCTCCTAATGCTAGTAGTGGAAACATAGTGTCTGGAGACCCTTCTTCTTATCTTGGTATTGCGAGTTCTTCTATAATATTTTTCTGTTTAGCAAATATGACATCTGGTTTATCAGGTTATGTCACTGCAATAGTAGGAAGCTTAACATCTATAGGTATGAGTGGAGGAGGGCTTGCTGGACAAGAAGGAACAAAAGGTATCCTGGATGATCTTAAAGAAGCACCATTTGCCGCAATAAGAATGCCTGTAAAAGCTGCTCGAAATATATCATCATTTAATAAAGCAGTTACTGAGACTTTAGGAAAAATGCAAAATATGCCACCTAACATTCCAAGCCTAAGTGGTAGTAATGTAGCTAGTACTAATATTGGGTCAGGTTCAGGTGCTTTTGTTGCTAATCCTACTAATTTAGCACCTAACTCTTCTTCTGAAACTAGCGCAATTCCACCTAGTGCACCTCCTACAACAGGGGCAATTCCAGATAGTGCTCCTCCTCCTTCAACTGGTGCAACACCACCTAGCGGAGATAATAGTAGTTCTTCAACACCACCTAGCGGAGATAAGAGCAGTTCTTCCTCAACTAATGCGCCTAAAACTCCTGTACCGCCTGCAATATCTAAAGATCCAGGAGTAGAACAATTTGCTAATAAAATAGTCAGTAAAGCTGTAGAAGACTTAGCGAAAAAACAAACTCCTGCTACACCAGAGGATGTAGAAAAAGCAATTAACAAAGCATATAAAAAACTGGCTCTTGAAAATCATCCAGATAAAAATACTTCAAATCCAAATGCTGTAGCTGACTTCCAGAATTTATCAAATGCTAAAGCAGCATTAATGAGTAATCCTGAATATACAAATGAATTAGTAAATGCATCGCTTGCTGCTAAGAACTCTGAAATTAAATTAGATGGTAGTTCTGCTAGTCCAGATACTCCAAGCCCAGAAACTTCATCAAAGGCACAAAGTGTTGATCCTACTAGTAAAGAATCTTCTAAAGGTCCAGCTGAAGAACCTATCAATGTTCCTCCTGTTTCAGCTAATAGTCCAGATAGCAAAAACTCTACCGAACCTACTAGTAAAGAGTCTTCTAAAGGTCCAGCTGAAGAACCTATCAATGTTCCTCCTGTTTCAGCTAGTAGTCCAGATAGCAAAAACTCTACCGAACCTAAGTCAAGAGAACAAGCGCGTCAAGATAAGGCATCAGAAATTGCAAAAGATACTGATGCTAAAATTGGTTCACATAAACTTAAATCAAGTGAAAAAGTTCGTAAATTTAGAGAATCTTTACCAGATCCTAAGGCCAAATTAGATGCTATTTCTAAAAAAGCTAAAAACACTATGGATAAAGTTAAGAAAGATGGAGAGCAATTTGCAAATAAACAATTACAAAAAGGTAAAAATCTAAGCGATAAAGTTGGTAAGCAAATCAAAGCAAAAGCGATAGATCCAGTGAAAAAATCTATAGATAAAACAACTAAATCTGTATCTG
>CAZKKY010000004.1:0-33043 GCA_964553715.1 uncultured Rickettsiaceae bacterium | reverse complement strand
AAATTCGCAGTAAAGCGATAGATCCAGTGAAAAAATCTATAGATAAAACAACTAAGTCTGTATCTGATCTTGCAACAAAGAAGTATGATAAAGCGAAAGAACTAGCACAAAAAACTTCTAAGATGGCCGTTGACACTTCTGAAAGAATTAGAGACAAAGCATCAGATATCAAAAATGCATCTCTTAGAAACAAACGTAAAAAAGAAGAGATTAAAAAAATTGATAAATCAAAGATTCGCGAAATGCTTGGTGGTAAGAAAACTGACGCACTTAACAAACCTACAACATTTACGCAGTATAAAGACGATCCGAAGCTTAGCGCAAGAGAGAATGCAAGAAAAGAAAAAGCATATTATGCAGAGCAGGAGTTAGATCACAAACTTAATCAAGAGCGCGAAAAAGCTAAGAAGCAAGTAGAGGCATTTAATGAAGCAGTTTCAACTAGTGCACCTGTACAAGCATATAAGGGAGCAAAAAAACTAGCTGAGAAAGTTAAGAAAGATGGAAAGGAATTCGCAAATAAACAATTACAAAAAGGTAAAGATATAAGCGATAAAGTTGGGAAACAAATCAAAGATAAAGCTATAGATCCAGCGAAGAAGTCTCTAGATAAAACAACTAAATCTGTATCTGATTTCGCTACAAAGCATTATAATAGGGGTAAGGATGCTTCAAATAAACTAGCTGAAAAAATTCGCAGTAAAGCTATAGATCCAGCATCAAAATTTGCAAATAAACAATATGCTAAAGGGAAAAAACTAGCAGACAAGACATCTCAAATAGCTATTGAAACTTCTGAAAACATAAGAGATAAAGCATCAGATGTAAAAAATGCTGTTCTTAGAAGTAAACATAAAACATCAGAGCTTGCTAAAATTGATAAAGCAAAGCTTGCTGAGATGCTAGGAGGTAAGGAAACAGACACGTTTAACAAACGTACTACATTTACACAGTATGTAGATGATCCTAAACTAAGTGCAAGAGAGAATGCAAGGAAAGAGAAAGCTTATTATGCAGAGCAAGTTTTGGACGATACGCTCAATAAAGAACGTGCAAAAGCTAAAAAACAAGTAGAGGAATTCCATGAGGCTGTTTCTACGAGCGCTCCTGCTAAACTTTATAGGGGAACGAAAGATCTAGCTTCTAAGGTTAAGAAGGGTGTAGAAGAAAGGGTAGAAAATCTTAGAGATAAAGCATCAGATATAAAACATGCATCTCTTAGAAAGAAACGTAAAAAAGAAGAGATTAAAAAAATTGATAACGCAAAGATTCGCGAAATGCTTGGAGGTAAGAAAACTGATACACTTCATAAATCTACTACCTTTACCCAGTATGTAGACGATCCTAAATTAAGCAAAAGAGAGAATGCAAGAAAAGAGAAAGCTTATTATGCAGAGCAAGTTTTAGACGATGCGCTCAATAAAGAACGTGCAAAAGCTAAGAAACAAGTAGAGGCATTCCATGAGGCTGTTTCTACGAGTGCTCCAGGTAAGCTTTATAAAGGAGCAAAAAAACTAGCAAATAATATCAAAGAAGATGTAAAAGACACAGCATCTATCGCAAAACATAAAACTCTTAATAAGATGCGCGAAAAAACAGAAAATATAAAAACTGATGCTAAAGAGTTTATAGATATGGTAGGCGGAGAAGGATTTAGCGATAAGTTAGAAAAAGAGGCAAAAGATAATTTTGATGACTTCCGTAAAACTTTCAATGAAGCTCTCACAGAAACAAAAAATATTATTGCAGATTATCAAGAGCCTATTTCTAAGGAAGAAAAATTAAAACGTAAGAAAAAAGATAAAAAGGATCAAGAGGATTATGAAGAAGAACTTAAAAAGGATAGAGAAAGAGCAGAAAAAAAAGCAAACGAGGAAAAAGAAAGGATTCTTGAAGCAGCTAGAGAAAAACAAAGACTGATTAATTTAGCTAGAGAATTACAGGCAAAAGAAGATGCTAAAAAAGCAAAAAAAGATGAGGAAGAGAAATAATATATAATCAGATGTTAGCCTTTTTTTAGATAGTATAGGATCAGAATAGTGTATTTTTAATTCCTATCACTATCTTTTAAAAAGCTTTTTCCATATCGTTGATTATAATTTTTTTTAATAAAAAGTATATTCAGTACTTTACCTCCTAAAGAATAGCTAAAATCTCTGCGCCTATGTTGAGAAAATTTAGATTCAATTTCAGGATCTTTTTTATCAAGTAATAATATATTATTGGGATATTTATAATATAATAAAGTTAGAATAGATTGGTCATGGCGGTGGTCAATAAATCCTTCAAATTCTTGCTCACTCCTAGAATCTGTAATAAGTTGTTCATTTTCGCAGTAAGCAAGCCATTTATCTATAAATGATATGGAATGAGCAGATTTACGAATAATAACTATGGAAGCATCAAGTTGATAATATTCAATATATTTCTCATCTACATCCATTAATAAGTAACAATCTTTTTTAGTCAGGTATTTATTAATATGAAAATTTTCTAATAGTATCATATCATTTTTAGTTTCATTCATTTTATCTATAAAAAAATCTACATTATCATTTATTAAAGTACCAGAATCTATATAGAATAAAATATCACCATCATTCATTAAATCTAAAGTTTTTCTTATTAAATAGGGTTTCCATAGCCAATAACCAGCCCCTCTTTTTTGATACAAAATATTTTCATGTTTTTTATAATACTCTTGATCTATATGCTTTTTGTTATAGCTTAGAATAAAATCAAACCCCTTATTTATAGAGTGAAAATTTAAGTAATTTTGATTTGCTTGATGGATACCATGATCAGCGAAAGAAATAAGCCAAATATTATTAGGATATTTTGATTTATACGGTGCCTCCATAGAGACATCCCTATGCTTAGGAGAAGGAGAGGGGATAACATGATAAAATGCAGTGAAGTAAAATGCAATACAAGTTATTAGAAGTACAAAAGTTAAGATCAAATTTCTCTTGATTTTTGTCATTTATTTCTAAAGCTCTTCAATCCTTAAATATGATTCTGTGCCATTGTCCATATCTTTAGTTTTAAACATGCCACTTGCAACTTCATCACTACCTATAAAAATTACTTTTTTTGCATTTGCTTTATCTGCATTTTGCATTCTTTTTGATATTTTACCACGATACTCAAGAAGAGTATAGATAGACTTTGAACGTAACATACTAGCAATTTTGATAGCATGTTCTATATTCTCATCTCCTATGGGGATGAGAACAAAAGGTCTTGCACTTTCTACTGAGAATTCTTTCATTAAAGCAATACGTTCAATGCCTAAAGCAAAACCAACAGCAGGCATATCAGGACCGCCCATAAGTTTACATAGGCCATCATATCTTCCGCCTCCACCAATTGCAGACTGAGCCCCTAATTTATTTGTTGTAAATTCAAAAGCTGTATGACAATAGTAATCAAGACCTCTAACCAGTTTTGGGTTGATTGTATATTTTATATTCATAATATTAAGTAGATTCTGTAAATCATCAAAATATTTTCTATCTTCAGGAATATAACTATCAGAAATAACAGGCGCACCAGAAACAATTTTCTTATCTTCTTCGTCCTTAGAGTCCAGAATTCTCATTGGTTTTTTTTCAAGTCTGCGTTTGCTGTCATTAGATAAGGAATCAAAATATTTTGAAAAATAATCTACAAGACTTTGCTGATATCTTTCCCTTGAAATACTAGAACCTAATGAATTGAGTTCTAAAATCACATCATCAGAAAATCCAAAGTCATGAATTGTATCTTGGGCAAGGCTTATTACTTCAGCGTCCGCATATACACCATCTGCTCCTATCGCCTCATAATTTAGTTGGTGAAACTGTCTCTGACGTCCTGCTTGAGGCCTATCATAACGAAATAAGGGACCATGAGAAAAAAATTTCAAAGGCACTTCATGAAATAACCCGGATGAAATAAAACTTCGCATAACTCCAGCAGTAAATTCAGGGCGCAGAGCAATAGTATCATCGCTTTTGTCAAAGAAGCTATAGATTTCTTTACTTACAACATCAGAAGATGAACCGAGTGTCCTAGTAAAAACCTCTGTATATTCTAAGATAGGAACATTCATTGCCTTAAAACCATAAAGCTCAGCACGCTTTTTTGCCATAGAAATAATATGATCATGAATCAAAAAATCCTTTGGGAGTAAATCTTTCATTCCACGTACAGGGCGTAATTTCATTTAAAACTCTATTTTTTTACTTAACTTGAGTATCCCGCAGGTGTTTATAAGTACAAGAAATCCACCAACAAAAAGCATAACAGGATAAATCTTATCTGCTTTATATTCAGAGAATATCACAAAAGCAAAAATTGCATAGGTGATATATATATATTTCCCATATTTAGGACTTAAGAAATTTGCATTCTTTATACCAGAAGTAAAAAATGCAACAACAGTAGTAAATCCAGCAAAAAATAATAAAATAGTAATAAATAAATCCGCATATGGAAAGTAATTTGTTAGAACATTTGAAACAACATTCGCAGATGGTAAATGGTTTAGCTTATACCACGAATCAGTGATGGTCATTATCAATGTTGTCATCATACATATGAAGGTATCACTAAATAAAGAATATATAGCTACTCTTGCTTGTTTTTTAGGGTCTACTATCATAGTTTCGCTCTGTACTACAGAATCGTACCCTATACCAATATCACCAGAATATACAGCATTTGAAGTTCCTTGATAAGATGCCATCATCATGCTGCTTCCAACAAAACCACCTAAAGGTGCATGGCCATTAAATGCTCCATATATTATTTCATAAAATACTGATGGTAATATCGCGTAATTAGAGCAGATAATATAAAGGCACATCAAGATATATGTAACCATGAAAACTGGCATCATTACAGAGCAAATATTGGCAAGACGCTTCACACCACCAACCACAGTATATAAGGAAATGATGAGTAACCCTAAAACCACTATTTCTCTATTTATCAAAAAGCTATGTTCGATACGATCTACTAGTACCACGAATTGATAAATTTCTATTCCGTATATACAAAGCAAAAAAGCAGATAAATATGCAAAAAATTTACTCTTAAATGCAGCTTGTAAATAATACATAGGGCCACCGGTATAGCCATTTTTACCATTCCGTACCCTATATTTTACACCCAGATAAATTTCAGAATATTTTAAAAGCATTCCAGAAAATGATGCTATCCACATCCAAAATATACTACCTGGGCCACCTATCATAACACCAGTACCAATTGAAATGATATTACCAAGACCTATCATTCCACCAACAGAAGCAAAATATAGTTTAAATGGGTGCACTCCTTCCTGATAAGATTTTTTTCCTTCTTTTTTTAAATCCTGAAAATTAGCCTTAAAATTTCGTAACGTCTTAAATTGTAAGCCTTTTGATATAATAGTTAGATAGATACCACTCGCACATATTAATACGAAACCAATATATCCCCAAAAAAGATTTTGAATCAAATTTATACTATCTAAGACTTTTTCCATATAGCAGAAACCAAAACTACTAATTATCCAACTTACGGAATATTCCTCTTACGAAGTAAATAGCTACCATCAATCCTATCCACAAGATTAGTGCTTGTCCTACTGCCTCTATACTACCATCTTTAGCAAAAAATTGAGTTCCAAGTAAATAAATACACGAAACAAATCCAATAGGAGCTATTACAAAAAGACCAGGGCATTTAAAAGATCTTTGAACATCTGGCATTGTAATTCTAAAGAGCATCACAATCATTATAATTGTAATATAATCAATTAAAGCAGACATACTAGACATACTAGCTATAAGTCCTAGAGGGCAAAAACCTCCAATGATTGAAGCCATAAAAGCTACAACTATAATAGAAAAATATGGGCTATCATATTTAGGATGTAATTTAGAGAATACCTTTGGTAATAATCCATCTCTAGACATCACATAAAAAATACGTGACTGAGCGTAAATATTCATCATTATTACAGTAGTCATTCCACAAACAGCTCCCACAGCCACAATAGTAGAGCCTATATGGCTTTTATTAATCACAAGAGCATGTGCAAGAGGTTGGGCATTGTCAAGATTTGTAAAAGATGTAATACCAGTAGCAAGACCACCTACTATTACATATACAATAGTAGAAAGAGTAAGAGAGCCTATAATTCCAATCATCAAATCTCTTTTAGGATTTTTACACTCTTCAGCAGCAGTAGCAAGAGAACCAAAGCCTGTGAAAGCAAAGAACAAAATCGAAGCACCTTTAAGAACTTCGTCAAAACCATTAGGCATAAAATTATCCCAATTGCTGATTTTAAAATGAGGTACTGCGAAAAATACAAATACACCTATCGCAAGCATTTTCACCATCACAAGAATAGTATTGAGTCTTTTACTGTCTTTAGTACCGAGATACAAAACAAAAGTTACAAAAGCAATTATGAGAATAGCTGGAAGATTTATAATTCCTCCATTTGCAGGAACAGAAGTATATGCTGATGGAATATGCATTCCCCCTGCATTAAGCAGTCCAACAACATAACCTGCCCAAGATGCAGCCACTCCTCCTGCTGAAACAACAAGCTCTAATACTAAAATAGATCCCATAATCCAAGCAAAAATTTCACCAAAAGCTACATAAGAGTAAGTGTAAACACTTCCTGAAGTAGGAAGCATAGCTGCAATTTCTGTATATGCAAGAGCAACAAATATACAAACAACACCAGCAATACTATAAGAAAGCATAACAGCAGGACCAGAGTGTTTAGCAGCAACAAGGCCTGTTAATACAAAAACTCCACTTCCAATAATCCCACCAAGACCAAGCATTACAAGGTCAAAGGCTGTTAAAGATTTTGCAAGACCACTATTTGCGCCGCTTTCTTTAACAGAACTAAAGGTTTTTTTCTTCAAAAAGTTCATTTCATTCTCCTTTCATTTTAGTAATCCATCCACCACCTAAAACTCTTGTACCGTCGTAGATCACACAAGCTTGGCCAGGAGTAATAGCTTTTTCATCAGAATGTAAGATTACTTTCACAATACCATCAGACATAGGTAATAGTTTTGCATTAACGCCTAATCTTGTTGATCTAATTTTGACTTGGACTTCTAGATTATTGCTAGGACCATTTCCGGTACCTAACCAGTTCAATTCCTTAATAAAAAATTCACTGCTATTTAATGCAGACTGTGGGCCAACATACACTATATTTGATTCAGGATCAAGGCTAATTACATATAAAGGTTCGTTAAAGGCTATTCCTATTTTTCTTCTCTGTCCTATAGTGTAGCCTATTATGCCATCATGAGACCCTAGGTCAAAACCATCAATATGTATTATCCTTCCCTTTTTTGCTGCATCTGGCCTTAATTTACTTACAAGTTTTGAGTAATTATTATCTGGTACAAAACATATATCCTGACTATCTGGCTTATTTGCAATTTCAAGACCAGATTCTTCTGCAATTTTCCTAGTCTCTTCTTTGTTTTTATCACCTAATGGAAAATACAAAAAGTTTAGTTGATCTTTTGATGTCGCAAATAAAAAATAACTCTGATCTTTTTTAGTGTCTATACCCATATGCATTTCAGCGCCTTCTGGACCTTCAATTCTGCGCACGTAGTGACCAGTAGCAAGACCATCAGCTCCTAAATTTTTAGCTACTTTAAGTAAATCTACAAATTTTACTGATTGATTACACTTAACGCATGGAAGAGGGGTCTCACCTCTAAGATAGCTATCCACAAAATCATCAATTACTGCCCCTTTAAAACGACTTTCATAGTCTAGAACATAATGAGGAATATTGAGCTTTGCCGCAACTACTTGGGCATCATATATATCTTGACCTGCGCAACAGGCTCCTTTTTTACCTATAGTCATTCCATGGTCGTAAAGCTGCAAAGTTATACCTATCACTTTATACCCTGCTTTGCATAACATAGCAGCTACAGTCGAACTATCCACTCCGCCAGACATAGCAACAACTATGGTTGTTTGATCAATAGGTTTGTTAATATTAAGCATAGTATAAATTATAAATATAGTGGCTAAATGATAAAATTAGGAAAATAGATTTTTTACTACTATTTTCATCCAAAATAATGACTCAGGAAAGACTTCATCTTGTTTGTTTTATTGTAAATTATTGAGCTGCGAAATTAATGGAAGACAGTTTGTTTAACTTATGTTCCAAATTTTGTAGCTTAGAATATGCAATTCTTAGCCATTTTTCAGATGGTATTTTGTGCATATTAATTGTCACATCTATTTCATCTATTACTTTCTTAATAGATTCCTGTAAGCCGAATAAAGAGTTGTAAAAATTATTCTTTAAACTAACAGATGAATTTTCTAATTCAGTAAATTTATTTTGTAAAACTTCAGATAGATATTTTGCTTTATCTGCTAGAGTTTCTAGTTTTTCCTTACGGATATTTTGTAAATATAGTGCTGTGTCTTTTATTTTAGCTTGAATCCTTATTTCAGGGGTTTTTTCTAAATCGGTAGCAAGGCCAAATTTTTCCATTAGATAGATAATCCATTTGTGTACGTCAAAATGATACCATTTGGCTCCATTTCTGTAATCTGAAGGAAAAGCATGGTGAAAATTATGCCAATTTTCCCCAAGTAAGAAAATAGCCATCCACCATATGTCTCCAGCTGTACCTTTGTAATATTTTTTAGACCCTAAATAATGACAAGCAGAATTAACGCAAAATGTTGCTTGTTGTTGCAGAGCTCTACCAACTCCAATAAACAAAAACCAAGTAAATGCACTATGTAATGTACCATCAATACAAAAACCAATTATCATAGGAAGGATAAGATTCATAAAAATCGCAAGTTCCCAATAATATTTTAATTGAAACCGCAGCAATGAATTGCGCCCAAGTTTTACCATAGTAATACGGTCTATATGTTTAAACCTGGATTCGCCAATTAACATCCAACCTATATGTGCCCAAAGAAAGCCTTTAATTCCTCCACCTTTTTGTAAGGGGCTATGAGGGTCCTCTTCTTTATCTGTAAAACTATGATGTTTGTAATGATCTGATGCCCAAGCAAGAACAGGGCCCTGCAATGTTCCTGCTGTTAGAAATATCAATATTACTTCAACCAATTTACTGGCTTTAAAAGAATTGTGAGACCAAAGTCTGTGCAGGCCTACACCAACAGCGATATTTGAACCATAGTAACCAACTATAGCAATAAGAATTTGGTAACTACCTATATCGTAATTCATACCATAATAAATTGCTAAAGATATCAAAAATACAGGATAAATTACCAAAGCAAGAGCTGCTTGAAGATTAATTTTTTGAGTCATATAAGCATACCTATAGAGATTTCATAGTGTCTTTTCGAAATTCGGTTGGGATTTTATCAGATTTTAGTGCAGATAGCGAGCAGTTTTTATAAATTTGATATAAACTCAAATCATTTCATACAAGCAATTATTTTTATAATAGCTGATATTTATTTGCTTTTTTACCTTGATTTGATATGTTACTTGTTGCTTTTAAATAATGTACACACTAGTAAATGAAATATGCATAGACTATCTTTAATTTTTGCTCCTAATAAAATTTTTTCTCAAAAAGCATCTGTAGTTGATGTTATAGATGATGAAATAAAAAATATAGCTGAGGAAATGATATATATAATGAATTCCTACAAAGCATATGGAATTGCGGCCAATATGGTTGGGGTGTTAAAGCGCATAATAACAGTAAATACAAGCTCTACTAAAAATTCTGATTTAGTTATGATTAATCCAGAGATAATTTATAGCTCTAAAGAAACGCATATAGTACTTGAAGGATCACTTTCTTTTGTAGGAATTGAATCAGAAATTACAAGACCTAAAGAGATAAAAATAAATTACCAAGATTTAGATGGTAGTAATCAAACTTTTGAAGCTTCGGGCCTTTTGTCCAGTGTAATACAGCATCAAATAGATTATCTCGATGGCAAAACTTTTCTAGATCACCTATCTAAAATGAAAAAAGATCTACTAATAAAAAAGATGCAAAAACATATGCGTCTTAATCCCCCGCATGTACATACAGCAGATTGTAGGCACTAATTCGATTTGTATTCTGTAAGCAAAAATTGCTTTGTTTTCTCCTAATAGAATTTATCTTTGTTGCAAAATAAAATTACAAGCTGCATCTTGACATAATAATTCTGCATTGATATCTTAAGTTGAAATTATTATAGGAAATTCAAATGCAGCGTCTAGCAATTGTAACAGGTGGAACAAGAGGTATAGGAGCATCTATTTCCTCTACATTACATAATTTAGGGTATAAAGTAGTAGCGGGATATGGTGCTCAAGATGATGTAGCACGAGCTTTTCATGAGTCTACTGGTATATATGTAAAAAGATGGGATGTATCAAATTACAATTCTTGTATTAATGCTGTAAATGACATAGAGAAACATTTTGAAAAAAAAGTTAGCATTTTAGTAAATAATGCAGGAATAACAAAAGATCTAATGCTTCATAAAATGGAAGAAGAAGACTGGCAATCTGTACTCAATACAAATCTTAATTCATGTTTTTATATGTGTAGAGCTGTTATAAATTCCATGAGAGAACAGTCTTTCGGGCGTATTGTAAGTATAAGTTCTGTAAACGGCTTATCAGGACAAGCAGGGCAGACAAATTATTCAGCCGCTAAGGCGGGTATAATAGGTCTAACTAAAGCTCTTGCTAGAGAATCTGCATCAAAACACATTACTGTTAATGCTATTGCGCCTGGTTATATCATGACTGATATGGTATCAAAAATTCCATCAGAAATATTAGATAAAATAATTGCTTTAACACCAATACAAAGACTTGGTAGGCCTGAAGAAGTTGCAAGAGCAGTAGCATTTTTAGTAGCAGATGATGCAGGATTCATAACTGGAGAAACCATATCTGTAAATGGTGGCCGCAATATGTTATAAAAGCAAATTCACAATTTAACCTTATCTTTACCTAAGTAATGTTTATAAGGCTAAGGAGTGTATGTTGCACTCAGGCTTTAAAATGAAACTAATTAATACCGCAAAGACAAAAAAGAAAACGTACCATTACCATTTAGGATCTTGAAAATTTAGAAGAATTGGTATAGTATCTGCAAATCAATCTAGCTACTTGGAATTATTACAAAAAATTGCAGAGGCTGGCGTATAATAGATGCGAAAAACTATACTATAACTTCTGATAAAGAGCCTAATGATGAAAATATCCTCTAACTCTGTACGTGCTGGAAATATATTAGTACATAATAACGAATTATATATCGTAACGAAACAGCCAGAACATACTAAGCCAGGCAAAGGCGGAGCTTATGTACAAATTGAAATGCGTAATCTAAAAACTAAAAACAAGATTAATGAAAGATTCATAGCTGGCGTTTATTTAGAAAGGGCTACATTAGAACAAAAAGAATTTCAATTTCTTTATAGCGAAGGTGATAAATTAATATTAATGAACACTGAAAACTTTGAACAAATTGATCTAGATAAGTCTCTAGCATGTGAAGCAGCAGCGTTTCTTGCAGAAAATATGATTGTCTCTGTGGAGTATTTTCAAGAGACCCCTATTCAGATTTATCTTCCGTCTACTGTTGTTTTAGAAATACAAGAAACCGATCCTGTAATTAAGGGCGCTACGGCTACTTCTTCCTACAAACCAGCTATTATGAGCAATGGTGTTAGAGTGATGGTACCTCCATATCTTGTTACAGAAGACAAAATTGTAGTAAGAACGGAAGATGGTACTTTCGTTGAAAGAGCTAAGTAAACTTTATTAATAGATCATGTTACCTATCATTACATTCCTTCTTGCCGCATCTCGCAAGTCATCTAGGCTACTTTATAGAGATTATTTTGAACTAGAGCAGATACAGCATTCTATAAGACCAGCCACAGATTTTGTTATGAGGTCTGAGAAAAAAATAAGCGAAATTCTGGAAAGAGAATTATCAAAATATCCAAATTCTTCACTAATATATAGTGATAGCGACATAGATACATCCAAAGAAATGCATTTTGCAATTCATCCAATAGATGGTTCTAAAAATCTTACCAGAGCTATTCCGTTTTTTGGAAATATTATACTAGCCTATGAGTGTAAAAATTCTACACTATCTCATATTGCTTCGGTAGTAAATATGCCTGCTCTTGGTGAGATTATATACGCTTCTAAAGGGGGAGGAGTATGGACAGAAAAAAATATAGACCAGACATCAAATAATGCAATAAGGCTTCGCGTATCTATGACGAATAAAATAGACAGTGCAATGGTATTGCTTGATGCTTCCTCTAAAATTAATACTACAGACTTTGCTGATTATAGAAATATAGGATGCGATATATATTCTGCTTGTATGGTTGCAGCTGGAAAGGCAGACATTTTCCTCTCTTGTTCTAATATGAATAAGACAATACTTAATGCGGCATCTATGATTGTTAAAGAATCTGGAGGTTCTATTTACGAAAACCATTCTATTCACAACAAGGAATATAACTTCATAGCATTTAATGGTAAGGTAATATAGCAGGTACTCTTTACTCTACTGTTCAAAGCAAGTAGTAGCCATTATCCTGCTATAATATTATTCTTATAAGTCTTACAGAAGGCTTAATAGTACTTTTTGTAATATCCCACCATGCTTAATATATTCTACTTCACTAGAAGTAAAGATTTGCGCTATTAGGTTAATTTTTCTATCAGAATGTCCATTCTTTTTTATAACTGCTTCTACTTGTTTATGAGTAGTAATATCTTTAATACCTATAATATCTATAGTTTCGCTTCCATCTAGATCAAGGGATTTTCTTGTCATACCATTTGTAAATATAAGAGGAATAATACCCATACCAACTAAATTCGACCTATGAATGCGCTCATAGCTTTCTGCAATTATAGCCTTTACGCCAAGAAGCATAGGACCTTTTGCTGCCCAATCTCTTGAAGATCCAGATCCATATTCCCTACCCGCAAAAATCACAAGAGGAGTAGAGGAGTTTTTATATTCCATTGCAGCATCGAATATACTAGCTTGATTTCCTGAAAGAGTTTTGGTAACTCCTCCTTCTATTCCAGGACATAATTCATTTTTGATACGAATATTTGCAAAAGTACCTCTCATCATTATTTCATGATTTCCCCTTCTAGCACCATAGGAATTAAAATCTTCTGGCTTATTTCCATGTTCTAATAGATATTTAGCAGCAGGACTAGTCTTACTAATGTTACCAGCAGGAGAAATATGATCGGTTGTTATTGAATCTCCAAAGACTGCTAAAATTTTAGCTGAGTAAATATCTTCACTTTTTAATATATTCTTCGTGATAGATTCAAAATAAGGTGGGTTATTAATATAAGTACTATTTTTATCCCATGTATAAGAAGGAGTATTAGATATTTTAATAGACTTCCACTCATCATCTCCAGAAAATACATCATTATATTTAGAGGTGAATAAGTCTGGGCTTAAACACTGGTTAATTACTTCTGTTATCTCTTCTGAAGAGGGCCATATGTCTTTTAAATAAATCTCCTTCTTGTTTACTACCGCTATAGGTTCTGTAGTAATATCAACGTTCATAGTACCTAAAAGTGCGTAAGCTACTACAAGAGGAGGGGATGCAAGATAATTTGCCTTAGTAAGTGGATGAACTCGCCCTTCAAAATTTCTATTACCAGAAAGAACAGATACAACTGTTAAGTCTCTTGTTGTGATAGAAGATTCTATCTCTTCAGACAATGGACCAGAATTTCCTATACAAGTAGTACATCCATATCCTACTAGATTAAATCCTAACTTATCTAAATAACTATCAAGCCCGCTTTTTTTAAGATATTCGGTAACAACTTTTGATCCAGGGGCTAAAGAAGTCTTCACCCATGGCTTTTTGTTAAGGCCAAGCTCCACAGCTTTTTTTGCTAAAAGTCCAGCAGCAACCATAACAGAAGGGTTAGAAGTATTGGTACAGCTAGTAATAGCGCTGATTACGACATCACCATTTTTGACAACAGAATCTTCATGAACTGGTGAATTATTAGTGATCTTCTTAAATTCGCTTGATGCATTTTTAAGTGGCACCCTGTCTTGAGGACGTTTAGGCCCAGCAATAGATGGTTCTAAATTAGACAAATTCAGTTCTAATATATCTGTATAAATAATATCTTCACTATCAAGCCACATACCTTGTTCTTTTGCGTAATGCTCTACAAGAGAAATCTCAAGAGGCGTCCTAGATGTAAGTTTTAGATATTCTATAGTATTATCATCTACTGGGAAAAAGCCACATGTTGCACCATATTCAGGTGACATATTAGAAATAGTTGCCCTATCAGCAAGTGTTATAGACGAAATACCAGGGCCATAAAATTCTACAAATTTTCCAACTACTCCTTTTTTTCTTAATGCTTCAGTAATAGTAAGAACAAGATCTGTAGCTGTTATTCCGCTTTTTAGCATGCCTGTGAGCTTTACGCCTACTACTTCTGGTAAAATCATAGGAAGAGACTGTCCAAGCATCGCAGCTTCTGCCTCTATTCCGCCTACGCCCCAACCTAACACAGAAAGACCGTTTATCATGGTAGTATGACTATCTGTACCAACTAATGTATCTGGATAGGCAAAGCCTTGATTATCCCATACTACTTTAGCTAAATATTCTAAATTTACCTGATGACAAATTCCAGTACCTGGCGGCACTACTCTAAAGTTTTTGAATGATTCTTGCCCCCATCTTAAAAATTCATAACGCTCTCTATTACGATCCATTTCTATGGATACATTTTTCACAAAGGAATCTTCTGCGCCTGAAAAATCAACCTGTACTGAATGATCAATCACGAGATCTACTGGGATTAAAGGGTTGATTTTGGATACATCGCCACCCAGTTTTGACATGGCGTCTCTCATAGCAGCAAGATCTACGATTGCTGGAACGCCAGTAAAATCTTGTATTAAAACCCTAGATGGAAAGAATCCAACTTCTTCATTAGACTTCCCTTTATTAGAAATCCAAGATGTAAAAGAATTTAAAGAAGCAAGATTATTGTTTTCTCCATCCTCATGACGCAAAATATTTTCTAACAAAACTCTCATTGAATATGGTAATTTCTTTAGATCAAAACCAAGGGCATTAGAAGCTTTTTTTAAGGAAAAATATTTATATACCTTGCCTCCTACTACCATTTCTGAAATAGACTTCAGAGAGTCTTTGCTTTTTAGAATCATATTAACCTTTTAATTTCTTATTATCATGATTTTAGCAAAGATATTAAAATTATGTCAAAAAAATCTGAATACTAATAAAAGATTTAAAATAGAATAATCTATAAATGCATCAAATTTGACGAAAAAGTACCTAATAAAATATCTAGCAAAAATTAATCATTAGAATTTTGATGAAATCATTTTTAGTATAAATCAAATTTTTTTGATATAAGATCGTTTTTCACCTTACTTAAAATATCATCAATAATATCATTGCCATTTCTATAAACACCTATCTTTTGTTTGAGCCAAGATTGTTTTGCCGTGATATATTCAATTTTTATTTTATCCCCAAATTTTTTCTTAATAAAGGTGTATAGATCAGTTATTCCATCTATTAGTCCAAATTCCAGAGCCGTTTCTCCTGACCAAAACTCACCATTAAATAAAATATCATCACTTTGGGTGAGACGAGATTTCCTTCTTGACTTTACATAATCAATAAAATGTTGATGTATGTTTTTTTGTATTTTGCGTATAATTTCTACGTCTTCTTTTTTTTCTTTGCTGAAAGGATCAAGTACAGATTTATTTTTACCTTGACTATATATTCTGCGTTCTATACCAAGTTTGGATATCGCTTCCTGAAATCCAAAACTACTAGATATAACACCAATGCTGCCTACTATAGAACTTCTTGAAGCATAGATTTCATCCCCCGCGCATGCAAGCCAGTAACCACCAGAAGCCCCAACGTCTTCTATAAAACTATATACAGGTACATTTTTTTCTTTAGATAAGGAAATAATTCTAGATGCAATAAGTTCTGATTGCACAGGAGAGCCACCAGGAGAATTAATAATAATACACACAGCTTTGAGTTTAGAAATCTTAAAAGCCTTCTCTATTGAGTTGTTGATAGATTCTAACGATAGTCCGTCTTTAACACTTTTTTTGCCTATAACCCCACTCAAACGTAATATAGCAACAACTCCGTTAGACGAAAATTTTTCTGATAAAACAGAAAAGAAATTACCAAATTTACTTAGCTCTTCTTCCATTAAAAGCTGGTCTGAAGACGCAGTGTTTGCATTGTTAGATCTTTTATTGTTCATAATTTTACTCTGATTTTTGGTTGTTATTTGCAGATTGATTATCCTGTTTTGTATCTTTTTCTGCTGTATTATTAGCATCACTTGCTACCTTATTGCTATTGCTAGGCATTTGGTTTAATGAGTTATCTTTATAGCTATTTTTGGGCTCAACAGGATTACCAGGAATATGAGATAAAAGAATCTTACGAACCTCTTCATCATACCAATTCACGCTTCCTTTAAAGCTTGCAACATTTTTACCATCTGGAGTTATAACAAAACTAGTAGGCATACCTATTACTTTGAACTCATTAAAAATTGAATTTCTGTAATCATGATACAAAGCAAGATGCCTTATTTCATTATCCTTATAAAATTTTGATACAATAGAAACACCATTATAATCTTCAGATATTGGGATAACAACAAAAGGAAGTTTTCTGAAGTCTTTTTGCAACATATCTAGATCTAGCATTTCTTGAACGCATGGAGCGCACCATGTAGCCCAAAACACTACAAGTAATGTCTTGCCTTCAAATTCTTCAAAGTAATGTTTATTACCATCAATATCAAATATTGCTACATCATCTGGTACGGATAATGGTTTATATTCTTCATATTTGAAGGGTAATTTTTCTGTATTTGTTTTGCTATCGTTTCCATGTACGGGCGCTACAAAAATTGTAGTAATTATGATAGCGTAAATATATAGAATTATCTTTTTCATATCTAAAATTCAATTGCTCTAAACTAAACTCACTATATACTAAATAGCATAAACGGGGCAAGTCTTTATGCAATATATCATTATAATCCTTACTACTATATTATGCTTATCTTCCTGCGGGATAAAGAAACCACTTACCATGCCAAAAGAAGATGCAAATCTAAATTCATATTTCTACTAGCACTTTAAGTTACTTGGTTTTTAATAAGATTAATGTTAAAAAATAGAAAGAAAAAGGTCATGGTATGACTCACTTAATCAGCTTTGATTATGCGATAAAATATCTAAAAAGAAGCATAGCAGACCTTGGGTAGTAGAAGGCGAAAAGGGTAATCATTATATAGTAGAAATAATCTATAGAAAAAATATCTAGAATTACTGGTTTAACACCATAACAAATAGGAAAATTTAAATAGCGCAAACATAGACGTTTGTAATGTCAAAGAACATCTATACTTAATATTATGATAACCAATTCTTAAATGCGAAGGTTTTAGGATGATTTAGAAAGTTTTCCTTTAAAAGATAATGCTTATCTTATATATTGATTTCTGTAAATTTAAAAAATCAAAAATGGAATAGCTATACTATGGAAAATAATGATTACCTAACAGAAGAAGAAGGATATGGCGCGAGTTCTATTAAGGTGTTACGTGGCCTAGAAGCTGTACGTAAACGCCCTGGTATGTATATAGGCGACACAGATGATGGGTCTGGTCTTCATCACATGGTTTATGAAGTTGTAGATAATGCGATAGATGAGTCTTTAGCAGGGCATTGCGATCTTGTAGAAGTAATATTGAATGCAAATGGTTCTGTTACTGTGCGTGATAACGGACGGGGTATTCCTACAGATATTCATGAAGAAGAAGGGGTGTCTGCTGCTGAAGTGATCATGACTCAACTTCATGCTGGTGGTAAATTTGATCAAAACTCATATAAAGTTTCTGGTGGGTTACATGGTGTTGGTGTTTCTGTAGTTAACGCTTTATCAGACTGGCTTGAACTTCGAATCTGGCGTAATGGTAACGAGCATTTCATGAGATTTAAAGACGGAGTTGCAGAGGCTCCACTTGCCTTAGTTGGTAAGTCTGCTGGACGTAAAGGTACCGAGGTAACATTCTATCCATCTATTGAAATTTTCAGTAATATTGAGTTTCACTTTTCTACTTTAGAACATCGTTTAAGAGAACTTGCATTTTTAAATTCTGGAGTAAGAATTTCTCTGATAGATAAAAGCGGAGCAGAAGAAAAAAATATAGAATTTTTATATGATGGTGGTGTTGAGGCTTATGTACAATACATAGACCGTAGTAAGGTTCCTGCTCATTCTACTATTTCTCTTAGCGCGTCTGATCAAAAGTCAGGCATTAGTGTTGAAATTGCAATGCAGTGGAATGATTCATATCATGAAAATCTTCTTAGCTTTACTAACAATATAAGACAAAGAGATGGTGGTACACACGTTATAGGATTTAAGGCTGCTCTTACAAGAGTTATCAATAACTATATAAATGATAATGGATTAAATAAAAAAGCCAAAGTTACTTTATCTGGAGATGATGCTAGAGAAGGGCTTTCTTGTGTTCTTTCGGTTAAAGTTCCTGATCCTAAATTTTCTTCTCAGACAAAAGATAAACTTGTGAGCTCTGAGGTTCGCACAGTTGTGGAGAACGCTACTTACGATAAATTAATGCAATGGTTTGAAGAGCACCCTCAGGATGCTAAAAATATCATATCTAAGATTATAGAAGCCGCAGTAGCAAGAGAAGCAGCGCGGAAAGCCCGTGAACTTACGCGTAGAAAATCTGTGCTTGAGATTTCTAATCTACCAGGTAAACTAGCAGATTGCCAGGAGAAAGACCCAGCAAAATCTGAAGTATTTATAGTAGAAGGAGATTCCGCTGGCGGCACTGCGAAGCAAGGAAGAGACAGAAAACATCAAGCGATTTTGCCACTTAGGGGCAAAATATTGAACGTAGAACGTGCAAGATTCGATAGAATGCTTGGCTCTGAGCAGGTAGGCACTTTGATTACTGCTCTTGGTACAGGAATAGGGAGTGAAGATTTTTCTGCAGATAAAATTCGCTATCATAAAATTATTATCATGACAGATGCTGATGTTGATGGTTCGCACATACGTACCTTACTTTTGACATTTTTCTATAGACATATGCGTGAGATTATAGATCGTGGATATTTGTACATTGCCCAGCCACCTCTATATAAAATAAAACGCGGAAACAGCGAGACATATATTAAAAACGAAAAAGCTCTACAAGAATATTTAATTAATACTATTGTTAATGATGCTTCCTTGCAAAGCTCATCCCAAACTATTCAAGGCGAAGATTTTGTAAATATTGCCAATATTTTAGAAAAATTTGTTACATCTTTAGATCAAGTAAAACGTAAGATTTCTATTAGAATAGCAGAAGCGATAGCTATTGCTGGTGGTATTACGGATTCTTTGTTTGATAGTTCTAATAATTTATCAGATAAAATTCTAGCTAAGCTGTCTAGTAAAGCAATTGAACCTGATAAAACATCATGGGAAGTGAGTAAGTCTGAAGATAAAGTAGAATTTTTCAGGTTAGTTCGTGGTATTAAGGAATCTCATATATTTTGTAAATCCTATATTACAGCGCCTGAATTTGTACAACTTGAAAAATATGCATCTCTCCTTCATGATTTATTCAAAGAGAAACTTATTTTTACAGTAAAGTCCAATGTAATAGAAGTGGATATGCCATCTGAATTACTAGAAGCAATTATAGAGTCTAGTAAAAAGGGGCTTTCTATACAGCGGTTTAAAGGGCTTGGAGAGATGAATTCAGAGCAGTTATGGGAAACAACACTCAACCCTAAGACAAGAAGATTGCTACAAGTGAAGGTAAATGATACAGATTCTGCCGAGGAAGTATTCTCTACACTCATGGGTAATGTTGTTGAACCTCGCAGAGATTTTATTCAATCTAATGCATTAAATGTGATGAATTTAGATGTATAAGATCTATTTTAGAATATGCACAAACTAGCTGAAGCTTTTGGTTGCCAGATAAAGTATGAATAAATTTAAAATTGTATCCGAATTTATACCATCTGGAGATCAGCCTGTTGCTATAGAACAGCTTCTTAAAGGTCTTAATCATAATAAAAAAGATCAAGTATTGCTAGGGATTACTGGTTCTGGAAAGACCTTTACTATGGCTAATATCATAGAAAGAAGTAATAGGCCATCGCTCATTATGGCACATAATAAAACTTTAGCGGCCCAAATATATTCTGAAATGAAAGAAATATTTCCTAATAATGCTGTGGAATATTTTGTATCTTATTATGACTATTACCAGCCAGAAGCTTACATTCCACGCACAGATACTTTTATCGAGAAAGATTCCTCAATTAATGAGCAGATAGATCTAATGCGTCATTCTGCTACAAGATCTTTGCTAGAGAGAAGAGACGTTATAGTAGTTGCTTCTGTCTCTTGTATATATGGTCTTGGCTCACCTGAGCTGTACTCCTCAATGACTCTATATATAAAAAAGGGACAAAAATATTTAAGGAAAGAATTATTAGATAATTTAGTTCAGTTACAATACGAGAGAAACGATTTGAATTTTGAACGCGGTACTTTTAGGGTAAAAGGAGAAAATGTGGATGTATTCCCAGCTCATTATAGCCAAAAGGCCTGGAGGCTTTCTTTTTTTGGAGATGAGCTTGAAGCTATAAGTGAATTTGATCCTCTGACGGGATCTAAAATATCAGATTTAGATCAGGCTGTTCTTTATGCTAGTTCTCATTTTGTTACTCCAAAATCCGTTATTGAAAGAATGATTCCAGAGGTTTATGAGGATTTGCGCTTGCAGCTTAATTTTTTTGAGTCTCATGGAAAAATTGTAGAAGCACGAAGGTTAGAGCAAAGAACACAATATGATATTGAGATGCTTATGGAGACAGGATCTTGTAAAGGAATAGAAAATTATTCTAGATATTTAACATCACGGCCGGCGGGGTCTCCTCCTCCAACTTTATTTGAATATCTTCCTAAAGACGCTTTATTATTCGTTGATGAAAGCCATGTAACGATTCCTCAGGTAAGGGCTATGTATAATGGCGACAAAGCGAGAAAAACTAATCTTGTAGATTACGGATTTCGTCTGCCATCAGCTTTAGACAACAGGCCTCTTACTTTTGAGGAATGGGAAGATTTTCGTCCTCAAACAATTTTTGTTTCTGCTACTCCTGCTGAATATGAGCTAAATAAAACAAGCGGAGAAATAGTAGAACAAATAATCCGCCCTACAGGACTGCTGGATCCTGTATGTATCATAAAACCTGTAACTAATCAGGTAGAAGATATGATATCAGAAGCCCAAGATGTAATAAGCAGAGGATTTAGAGTTCTTGTTACTACATTGACTAAAAAAATGGCTGAAGATCTTACAGACTATCTAAAGGAATTAGGTTACAAAGCTACATATCTTCATTCAGAAGTCCACACATTAGAAAGAATAGAGATAATTAGAGATCTGCGTAATGGATCTATAGACATTTTAGTTGGAATAAATTTGCTAAGAGAGGGACTAGATATTCCAGAATGTAGCTTGATTGCTATCTTAGATGCTGATAAAGAAGGATTTTTAAGGTCAGAAGTATCATTAATTCAGACTATAGGGAGAGCAGCAAGAAACTCTGAAGGCAAAGTAATTCTATATGCTGATAATATAACAAAATCAATATCTAAAGCTGTATCAGAAACTATAAGACGTAGAGAGATACAGGAAGAATACAATAAGAAACATTCTATTATTCCTCGCACTATAAATCGTACTATACATGCTCTTGGATCTTTAGAAAAAGTTTCCAAACCTACTAAAGGGAAAAAAATACAGGTAGATATTATTAGAAATTCTAAAGATCTTGCTGCTAAAATTAAAGAAATGAGAAAAACAATGCTTATACATGCAAGCAACTTAGATTTTGAAAAAGCAGCTGCAATAAGAGATGAAATTACATTACTAGAGCAAAGTGCTATGGAATTAATGGATTAATATTGTATCTCATTAGTGTTTTTTAGATATTAATCTTGGTAGAATTTATCCGTCAGATAAGATTTTAAAGTTAAAATATTTTGCAGCTATCTCTATATTTTCTGGTAATTTTTCTAAATTATATTGAGAGTCAAAAGCATTACCATAAATTTTAACATATTTATTGATATGTGAAGGTTCTTTAAGTCCTAGATATATCCCTTGTAATATAGCAAATATTGCAAGGTAAGGATCTGTAACTGGTGAAGATACTCTATGTTCTAACCTTTTAGATCCACTTTCAGGAATCCGTACTGCTACGCTACGATTATTGCTACCAAAACAAATATGGCTAGGAGCCATAAATTTGTGATCAAACCTTAAATAGCTGTCTTGGGTGTTTGCAAAAACTAGCAAATGTTGCAAAAGATAGTGGCATAAACTAGATGCTGCGATGTTTATATTATCTATATTGTCAAAAAAATTCATCCCTTTATTTGTTAGGAAATTTACATGTAGATGCATGCTATTTCCATAATCATCAAGATATGGTTTCGGAGAAAAATTAATATCATCTCGCCATTCTGTTAACAAATTTTTAGCCGTATTTATTCTACTGATATAATCAATAATATCATCAGAAGGCGGGAGATCTATTTCATACTGAAATTTCCCTTTTTCTTTTTTTAATTCAAGAGGAGCATTTGATATATTGTCATCTTGTAAATAAAACTCAATCTCTACTCCAATAATAGGGATTATGGATAATTCTTTTCTTATCTTAGAAATAAGTTTGGGTAAGATATTGTCTTTTTTTGCTTTATCTGATAATTTTTGAATATTATAGAGACTAGACATAGGAGGCATGATTGCTTAATTATGAAATAAATTATAGATTTTTTGATAAATCTTTCCAAGGATCTAATGGAAAATATTTCAAAAAAAATGACGTTTCAAACAATGAGGCTAAGCTTAATAGAGATGTTATAGAAAAGACATTAGGTGTAGATTTTTTAGCTTTAGTAAATCAAGTACATGGCCAGACTCTGTATGTAGTAAAGGATAGATATGACTTTGGCAATGAGCCAGTAGCAGATGCTCTAATAACAAATAGACCAAATATCGCCCTAGGTATTATCACGGCAGATTGCGTTCCTGTGTTGCTTTATTGTTCATTTAGCAATACTATTGCGGCAGCTCATTGTGGGTGGAAAAGTGCAAGAAGTAATCTTATAAAAAATGTAATAGATAATATGAAAGAAATAGGGGCATCTGAGATTACTGCTATAATAGGGCCTTCGATAACGCAAAATTCATATGAAGTTTCAGAAGAATTTCGTCAAGATTTCTTATCTGAGCTCATAACAAATGATGTTTTTTTTAAACAAACAGAAAAAAGTGATAAATTCTTATTTGATTTACCAGGATATGTAATTCATAAGCTAAAAACTTGTGGCGTAAATAATATTATAGATGGCCATAATGAGGATACTTATTCTAATATAGAAAAATATCATAGTAGGAGAAGATCTTTCCATGCAAATGAAGATTACTCTGGTAATTTGTTATCAACTATTATGATAAAGCCATGCTGAAATATTTAAGCCCTTATAATTTTATGAATTTTTCTTCAAAAATTTTACCATTTAGTGCTTTTGTTTCGATAATATTTTTTGTAATAGCTATATATTTGTCTTTTTTTAACTCTCCACCAGATTATCAGCAAGGAGATATGGTACGTATGATGTATATACATGTACCTTCTGCTTGGATGGCTCTATTTATATATCTCTTTATAGCATTATGTAGTATTTCTTCAATTGTATGGAAAACTACATTATCTTACTTTTTGGCCGTATCTGCAGCACCTATTGGATGCTTATTTGCTCTTATTACATTAGTTACAGGATCCTTATGGGGTAAACCAATGTGGGGAACATGGTGGGTTTGGGATGCAAGATTAACATCTATGTTTGTGTTATTTCTTTTATATATAAGCTATATAGTTATAGTAAATTCTGCAGATAATATTATGAGATCTGAAAAACCTGCATCTGTTGTAGCATTAATTGGTACTGTTAATATTCCTATCGTAAAATTTTCAGTAGATATTTGGAATAGCCTGCATCAACCAGCGAGTATATTAAGGATAGGAGGGCCTACAATAGACGGGCAAATGATACAACCACTGATTACAATGTTTTTGTCTTGTATATTTTATTTTATCACTATATTAATAATAAGAACTAGGAAATTAATTAGTAATTTAAGGAGAGAGAATGACTTTTGTAGTAACTGATGCTTGCGTTAAATGCAAATATACAGATTGTGTAGATGTGTGCCCTGTGAGTTGCTTTCATGAGGGTGAGCTTATGCTAGTTATCAATCCTGATGAATGTATAGATTGCGGAGTATGCGAGGCAGAATGTCCAATAAACGCTATAGCGCCTGAAACTCAGGAAAACCTTTTATGGGTAGAAAGGGCAAAAGAATTTTCTGCTATATGGCCTAGAATTACATCCAGTCAAAAACCTATACCAGATGCCGATAGATATAAAGACGAACATGATAAATATGAAAAATATTTTAAACAAAATACTCATTAGTCTTTTACTTTTTTCATCAGTACAGGGTTATTGCAGTAGTATTATAGTTAGAGATTCAGAAGTAGAAAATGCAATATCTGAAGTTATAATGCCATTGATAAGGGTGTCTGGATTACGAACTCTAAAAATTCATATTTTATCAGATAATAAAATAAATGCTTTCACTGCAGGAGGAGAAGAGATATTTATAAATAGTGGATTAATAACAATCTTTCCAGATGCTGAAGTGTTAAGAGGTGTTGTTGCACATGAAATGGGACATATTTTAGGACATCATGTTCTTAGAAAAATAGAAGATTTCGAATCTAACGAAAAATTTGCTTCAGGCTCTATTGCCCTTGGTCTTGTTAGTGCTATTGCAGGTAACCCTGCAATAGGTATGGCTATTTTAGGTGGTGGTGTTAATACAGCATATAGCGCAAATCTAGGCTCTTCTAGGGTATATGAAGCTTCTGCAGATCAATCTGCTCTACAGCTTTTAGAAAAATCAGGAAATAGCGCTTTAGGACTTCTCAAACTGCTTAATTTTCTTAATGCAAATGATACTTCTGATCATCTATTCCCATATGATACTACTCATCCCTTGAGTCAGGAAAGAATAAGTGCTGTTTCATTATTCGTACGAAATTCAAAATATAAATCACCTACGACTTCTGCTAAAATTTCTTATAACTTTAGAAGAGCAGCATATAAACTTGCTGCTTTTACAACCTCTCTTTCTGATAATGTTCCAAAATCAGGTAATAATGAGATAGATAAATATGTAGAAACAATAATATCATTCCGCAAAGGTCAAATTGACAAAGCAATTTCATTGATAGATTCTCTAATAGCATTAAGGCCGAATGATCCTTATTATCATGAACTAAAAGGTCAGATGTTATTTGAGTTTGGTAGAAAAGAATGCTATGTAAGTTATCAAAAAGCTGCATCTCTACTACCTAATGACGATATGATAAGACTTAGTAAAGCAATTGTTATGCTTAATGTGATAAATGATCAAAAGATTTATCCTGAGATTATAGATGACTTGAAATCGTCATATCAAAAAGATCAAAATAATTTAGTGCCATTGTACTTTTTATCTGTAGCTTATGGTAAATCTGGAGACGATGGGCGAAGCTCATTGTATAACGCAATTAGGTTATTCAAACAAGGAAAAATCAAAGAGGCTAAAGCAATGGCAAAATTTGCAGCATCTAAACTTACTCCAAATTCACCCGAGTGGTATAAGGCTAATGACATTATATTAAGCCAATAGCATTTATTGCCAAGGTCTATAATATATCTATAAAAACCCAAAAAATTTTTGATCCTAAATGATTTTGCAGAAATCATCTTGCTATACAGGTTTTTGTTTGCTAAAAATTGAGGGGTCAAAACTATCTGAAGATATATAGTGCTAGAGATGTACTACTGTGCAGGTCATCACTGAGCATATCCCTCCCGTCATCACGAGCGAAGCGAAGTGATCCAGGCTTATAGATTGCCGCGGAGCGGAGCTCCTCGCAATGACGGCTGGGGATTACGTCATTGCGAAGGCATTAGCCTGAAGCAATCCAGGAAAAATAAGAAATACTAGATTGCCACGCTTCGCTCGCAATGACGGTTTGTGTTTTGATAGGCTCCTCGCAATGACGGTTATGGGTCTTGTCATCACAAACATACCCCTGTCATCACGAGTCCATCCTCTTGTCATCACGAGCGAAGCGAAGTGAACCAGTTTCTCATATAATTACAACGTGGTTTTAGAGCTTTACAATTCTTCATTTTAAATTGAAGAAGATGGGGCTTTTAGTAAATAATCTTCTTTCCATATTTTCCTATATAAATAGGGGTCTATATTACCACCTGATATCATTACTAATATGCGTTTCGGAGAAGTTTGTTTTGATGCCCATTTTTGTAGTCCTACCATGTTAAGTGCTGCTGATGGTTCGCATTCTATTTTAAGTAAATGAATAAGCCATGCAGTCCAATAATAAATAGGTTCTTCATCTGATAAATAAAAACCATCGAGTTTTTTTAAATATTCAAATGTTCGATTTGATATTCCAAGCGTTCTAAGACCGTCTGCGATAGTATTTGGAGATTCAAGAAACCTAAAAATACTTCCTTGCTTAATAGATAGATATGCATCATTGGCTATTTCAGGCTCTGTGCCGAATAGTAATGAATTTGGTGATAAAAATTCTTTAGCGAGATATGTTCCTGATAATAATCCTCCCCCGCCACAAGATGCGAAAATAGCATCTGGGAGAAAATCTAGCTGAGTTAAGGCTTCGTAACAAGCTGTGCCAGCGCCTGCAATTGTTGCATCACTATCTGAAGGATGCATATAGTAGAACCCGTTTTCTTCATCTTTTTTGCTTAAGAGTTCTGCTTCTAAGCGAGTTTTAGTATAAATCACTTCTGCGCCGTAATATTTTGCTGCTTGTTTTTTTACATGAGCCGTATTTTCTGGTAAATATATTCTAGCTGATATTCCAAGTAATCTTGAAGCAAAAGCAAGTCCTATACCATGGTTACCAGTACTATATGCTACTACTTTACTTGGAAGCATGGATTCTTCTTTTAATGAGAGAAGGTGGTTTAGACATCCTCTTACCTTAAAAGCTCCAGTTTTTTGAAGGGACTCGGCTTTAAAATATACTTTGTGTCCTATCATTTCGTTTAAAGTTTCTGAAGATATGATAGGTGTTTTATGTAAATAGGGTTTTATTCTTTCATAAGCTCCTTCAATATTATTTGGAGATTGAATATTTATTGGCATATTGACCTATTTAATTTACTACTACTTGAATTTATAAAACTATAGGATTATATGTTGTAGGATGGTACAGTCAACATAAGACTGAAATGTAGATAAAATTGGGTATAATTTATTATGAATAGTTTTCACTTCCTTCCTTTGCTTCCACTTAAAGATATAGTGTTGTTTCCAGGTGTGATATCTCCTATTTTTATAGGTAGAGAAAAATCTTTAAGAGCATTATCTACGCCTCAATATACTACAAGTAATGGTGTTAACATCCTTTTTGTTGCTCAAAAAAATCAAAGTTTGGATGATCCAACACCTAATGATATATATAAAGTGGGTGTTTTAGCCAAAATATTACAAACTGTAACTTTGCCAGATGGTACTTTAAAAATAATCGTAGAAGTCACTAAGAGAGCACAAATTCATTCGATTCTCAATACTTCAGGTTTCTTTTCTGCTGAATATAGCATTATGTCAGAGGAAGATGTTCATGATACTACTAGAGCAAAAATTGCTGTTGAACAATTGCAAGAGAGATTTAGATCATATGCGAATGTAAATAAGAAAATTAACCAAGATGTATTACAAGCAATTTCTGATCAAGAAAACTTAGTTCATTTAATGAATTTGATCTCATCTCATTTAACTTGTAGTGTAGACAAAAAGCAGAGTTTACTAGAAATATCGAATGTTTTTGATAAATTTAATAAAATTATAGAACTAATAGAATCAGATATTTCATTAATTAATACAGAAAATAACTTTCAAAATAAAGTAAAACAAAAAATTGAAAAAAATCAGAGAGAATATTTTTTAAACGAACAAATGAAAGTTATTCAACAAGAGCTCAGTCAAGGGGGAGATGATAAATCGGAGATAGGAGATCTTGAGAAAAAAATGAAGGCTACAAAGCTTTCTAAGGATGCTAGAGAAAAAGCTGAATCTGAAATAAAAAAATTGCGAATGATGCAACCTATGGCTGCAGAAACTTCTGTGGTGAGAAATCACTTAGAAACATTACTTAATATGCCATGGGGGAAGAAAACAAGAGCTAAAATTGATATAGTAAGTGCTGAGAATATTCTAGATAGAGATCACTACGGGCTAGAGAAAATTAAAGAAAGAATATTAGATCATCTGGCTATACTTCAAAGAGCCAAAACTATAAAGGGTCCTATACTTTGCTTTGTAGGTCCTCCTGGTGTTGGAAAGACATCTCTTGTTAAGTCTATAGCAGATGCTGTTGGACGGAAATATTGTAAATTTGCTCTTGGCGGAGTCCGTGATGAAGCTGAAATAAGAGGGCATCGTAAAACATATTTAGGCGCTATGCCAGGTAAAATAATATCTTTGCTTAAGAAGAGTAAAACTGATAATCCAGTTATGTTACTTGATGAAATTGATAAAATGAGTTCTGATTTTAGGGGTGATCCAGCATCTGCTTTGCTTGAAGCTTTAGATCCAGAGCAGAATAAATCATTTAGTGATCATTATTTAGAGGTCGAATATGATCTTTCAGACGTAATGTTTATTGCTACTGCAAATTCTCTTAATTTGCCAAGACCATTGTTAGACCGAATGGAAGTCATAAATCTTTCTGGCTATATAGAAGATGAAAAAATGCAAATAGCAAAAAAATATCTTATACCTAAGCAAATTAAAGAACATAACATGCAAGAAAGTGAATTTTTTATCGAAGATGCAGCTGTTTTAGATATTATAAGATATTATACAAGAGAATCTGGTGTGCGTAATTTAGAGCGCAATATTGGCACATTAGTACGGAAGGCATTGCGTAAAATTTTATCTGACCAGAACATCAAGACTATAGTTATTACGTCCTCTGATCTTGAGGGTTACTTAGGTGTAAGAAAATATAAATTTGGTTTTATGGAAGAAAAAGATCAAATAGGTGCTACCACTGGTCTTGCTTATACTGAAGTCGGAGGAGAGCTGCTTACTATAGAAGCAGTAAGCATACCAGGTAAAGGCGATATTAAAGCTACAGGTAAATTAGGTGATGTAATGAAAGAATCTACTCAGGCCGCATATAGTTACTTTTTATCTAATGGAGCAAAATACGGTCTTAAAGGTGAATATTATAAAAATCATGACTTACATATTCATGTTCCTGAAGGAGCAACTCCTAAGGATGGCCCTTCAGCTGGAATAGCGATATTTACCACAATAGTTTCGCTTATGACTAATCGTCCTGTAAAAAGAACTGTAGCTATGACAGGAGAAATTACTTTAAGAGGTAATGTTCTTCCTATAGGGGGACTGAAAGAGAAATTACTTGCTGCTAGTCGTGGTGGTATTAAAACAGTAATTATTCCTCAAGATAACTTAAAAGATTTGAAAGATATACCAGATAGTATAAAATCTAATCTAGAAATCAGGCCCGTTAGTCTTGCAAGTGAAGTAATAGATATAGCTTTAGCAACTAATGCTTGAGTTAAACACTGTGAGATTTGAAAATAATATAAGGAGAATTATATGTCTAGTGAAGAGAAGCAAGTTGTTTTTCCAGAAGGTTCGTTATTAAAAGGTAAGAGAGGTTTAATTACTGGTATTGCTAATAGCTCTTCTATTGCTTGGTATATTGCCCAGATTGCAAGCGCTCATGGTGCAGAGCTTGCTTTTACATATCAGGGTGAAATTTTAGAAAAACGCATCATGCCTTTGGCTGAAGAAATAGGATGCGATACTGTTATTAAGTGTGATGTAACTGATGAATCTTCAGTAGATAGTCTATTTGATACACTAAAATCCAAATGGGGCAAAATTGATTTTCTAGTTCATGCTATAGCTTTTGCTGATAAAAATGAATTAAGAGGTCGGTATATAGATACTTCTTTGGGTAATTTCTTAAATTCTATGAATGTTTCTTGTTATTCTTTAACAGCTCTTGCTAGAAAAGCAGAAAGTTTAATGACAGATGGTGGTAGTATTATTACTTTATCTTATTATGGAGCAGAGAAAGTGGTTCCTTATTATAACGTAATGGGAGTTGCAAAGGCTGCTCTTGAATGTAGTGTGCGTTACTTAGCAAATGACATGGGCCCAAATGGAATTAGGGTAAATGCTATTTCTGCAGGACCTATTAGAACTCTTGCTGCAAGTGGGATAGGGGACTTTAAAACGATGCTAAAAATACATGAAAATACATCGCCTCTGAAAAGGAATACTTTACAAGAAGATGTTGCAGGTTCAGCCCTTTATTTGCTTAGTAATTTAAGCTCTGGTGTTACAGGGGAAATACATTATGTAGATAGTGGGTTTAATATAATGGCTATGAACCACATAGAAAAAACTAGCCAGGAATAAGAACTGTATATGTATAGTTTTTTGTTAGTTTTTTTAATTAAAACTATATGATCTTCTAGTAATACAAACTAGACGAATAACAATTTCCATTTTAAAGAGGTACAATTAGTGATAGATAATATTATAATAATATTGTACCTTCTCTTAGTATTATTCGTTGGCATATATTATCGTTCTAAATCGGGGTCATTTCAAGGCTATGGTAAAGTTAGCAGTAAAAGGGCAACTATACTTCTTCTAGTAGCGACTATTTTTGCAACTTCAGTAGGTGGAGGCACCACTTTTGGGATAGCAGAAAAAGCATTTTCTCGTAATCTTGCTTTTACATATGGTTTGTGGTTTACTATCCCTATAGACATAATAATAGCATTTTATGTAGTTCCAAGATTGATAGAGCATCATGGAGCTATAAGTATTGGCGATATAATAGTAAAATATTATGGACATACTGGCCGTATTATTAGTGGTATATGTAGTTTTTTGGTATCGATAGGTTATATTGCAGCCCAAATTAATGTTAGTGGTAGAATTTTTGAGCATACACTAGGGTTTGCGCATAATGATGGGGTGATTTTTAGTTATATTGTTGTTATAGTTTTTACGGCTGTAGGTGGCCTTAATTCTGTAATTTCTACTAATATGTTACAATTCTTTGCAATGATAGCTGCTATACCTGTTATTACTATCGCAGGTCTTTATAAAATTGGTATTTCTAATCTTACAATGTCTATAGAGCCAAGCTATTATATGTTAAACAACTGGACATTATTGAGAGATGTAATTTGCACAACTTTAAGCTTTTCTGTAATGGGATTTTATCCTGCATTTATACAGCAGGCTTTAATAAATAAAGATGCAACAAAAATAAAGCCAGCTGTTATTATTAAATCTTTAATATATGCATTTTTCATATTATGTATTACAATTAATGGTCTGCTTGCTTTTACTATAGATAAAGATCAAAGTTCTGCATTTGCTATACCTAATATGATAGATATTATAATACCAGTAGGGCTTAAAGGATTTGTTATGGTAGGATTACTTGCTGCAGTTACATCTACTGCTAGTGCAGATCTTAACATTGCATCTATTAGTGTAATTAACGATATTTTTAGATCTATATCAAATACTAAAAATCAGAAGTTACTTCTATTACTTGCAAAAATCATTACTGTAATTATTGGTAGTTTTGCTATTATACTTGCTCTTAATTTTGACCATGTTGTAGATCTTATAGTTTTTTCTGGAGGATTTTGGGCTCCTATAATATTTGTTCCACTAATAGCAGCTTTATTTAACATAAAAATACCTACAAATGCATTTGTAATATCTGGGATTGTTGGCTTTCTGGTATTTTGTATATGGGAATATATGGGAATAATGCCACCCCTTAAAGGTGTATTTGTAGGAAGCCTAGCTAATCTTATATGCTTTATCATCTCAAAATTATTTTATAGAAATATAAAAGACTAAAATTATTGATTGACGCTGCTGATTACAAGAGTATATATATCACAAAACTATTTCACTGAACCACAATAAATCATAAATTTAGTAAATCTATGCGAAGATCTAGAGAAGATACCCCATTGCTACATGGTAATTTTAATTATAGCAACTTTAGTGATTGTTGCTTTTTTAAATTTATCCATAATATTATTTTCAACTTCTTAGATAAAGATGCTAGTTCAATGATGAATTCTAGTGTTAATGAAAGTCCAGAAGATAGACATTTTCATTGTAACATTATCGTAAATAGAGGGGTTGTTACAGAAAATGTAGATATGACACATGTATATACAACATTACCTATCGTTGGATCTATTCCAGATGATTTATGACTAAACCATAAATTTCTTTAGAGAAAATTTTATATGTTTGAAGAAAATGTTGAAAAATTTAATGAAGTAATACTTTATGCTGGAACAAATATATTTGATCAGTCCTGTGTTATAAATCAATTAATATTAAATCTTTCTTATTTCCAGGGGAAAAATGTTCCCTTAAATGTATTATTTAATAAGCAAATCCAATGTAAGAAAGTTATTCATATTGGTGATAAGCATATTATAGTGATAAAAGATAATGCTTTTTTTGAAGAAGGGATTATTTTTTCTTTTCCTACCAGTAGTTTTGAAATTGATTCTAATAAAAGTTTTTTATTAGTTGATGGTGGTTCTATTGGTGATTCTAATTCCTCTAGGGTGTGTCGTCACGAGATCTTAATCCACATTAATAACGCTCTAAGACAAA
>CAZKKY010000003.1:0-90830 GCA_964553715.1 uncultured Rickettsiaceae bacterium | reverse complement strand
ACATCCTTAAATTTCTCTAATGTTTCAGCCTTACGTGCCTCAGATGCAACAGTAGAAGCATCATGGTTTGACTCCACACGATCATAAGTAGGAGCAGGCCCTAGCTTTGTAACGTCACTCCTTTTTTTTGTAAGCTTCAATTCATGTTTATTCTCAAGAACATCCTTAAATTTCTCTAATGTTTCAGCCTTACGTGCCTCAGATGCAACAGTAGGTGCGTCGTATTTTGACTTCACATGATCATAAGTAGGAGCAGGTGGAAGTTTTGTAATATCACTCCTTTCTTTTGTAAGCTTAAACTCATGTTTATTCTCAAGAACATCCTTAAATTTCTCTAATGTCGCAGCTTTACGAGACTCAGATGACTCCGTAGGATCCATATAAGTGACTCTTTTATCAGCTGGTTTTACTTGTTCTTTTGTATCCGCTAGCTTTAGCTCTGTCTTTTCTTCAGAAACTTTAGGAGCTGTTTGCTCTATATTAGCTGCTTCTGGTTTAGGAGGCATCTCCTTAATAGTTATAGGCGTAGCTTCTGATGTTTCTAGTTTGATAGGAGGATTAGATTCTAGCACAGGCTTTTCTACAACAGGAGTTTCAGTTTTACTTATAACGACTCCATCCGTAGCTGCAGCCCTTTCAGCTTTTACTCTTGCAGCTTCTGCCTTAAAGTCTAAAGTAACTTTAATTTCGGACTCTTTTTTCGTACCAATTTTTATGTCATCTTCTGCTCTCTTAGCAAGCTTAATTTCAGACTTATTTGTAATAGATATATCATCCTTAGAGCCACTTTTTATAACAACCCCATCTTTAGCAACTTCATCGCCATTGCCTAATAATAAAACAGGTTCTTTGCTCTCTACTACTACTCCATCTTTAGCAACTTCATCACTATTGCCTAATAATAAAACAGGTTCCTTGGCTGGCGCTACTTCTCCGTTGGCTATCAACTCAGTACTCTTGGTAGGAACAGCTCCGGTAACAGGAGGTGGGTCAGATGGAACAGTTCCAGTAGTAGGAGCTTCAGGAACGTTAATCTCAGGCCGCGCTTTTTCTTCTGTATCTTTCTTACCTTCAGACGCCTCGGGCTTCTTAGGAGTATCATAAGGAATATGAGGCATAGTTGCATGGGGCAAACTAGTTGCATTACCAGAAGTTTCTGTAATAGCTTTTGCTACAGTCTCTGCAGATGCATTAGCTTTATTAAGTAAATATATTAAAACAATAATCAATAATAATGACTCTATTTGTACAGTACTACCTCCAAAAAAGTGCTTTTTCTTGTTCATATCAACACGATTATTAGGATCTAAGAATGGAAGTTGTGGATATCTACTTTCATAACACTCATAAGCCCTACAATATCTTCCGGTCTCATTACCATTAGAATCAAGTTGTATATGGGCTTCAGGGACAGGAATAACATACTTATCATTAGAAAAATGAGTACCCTGTAAAGGATTAGGTGAAGGAAGCCACAAGTAAAATAAATTATTTAGCCCTGGAATAACAGAAACAACTAGAGGGATCCTATATTTACATACTGGGAAACCAAGAGTGGTATATATTTCATGTCTAACTAGCATAGATATACATGTAAGTATAGTAATAAGAATAATTGGTCGAAGAGCATATCCTATAAGCTGCTTTAACCAATTTTCATATAATGATTTAGTAAAACCAAATAACATAAAAGTTAAAAATATAGGACCTAGAATTATTATCATTCCTATCATAATCAAACAATTTAGGTAAAGTACAGCTGCTTTAAAAAATATGCCCCATAAAATAATAAATATTAATAAATATATTATAATATAAAAAAGACCTAGCCAACTTGTAAACAGTAGAGATAGTAGCTTTACTAAAGTTTCTGGTGCCATCATTAATGCTAAAATGCTACTAGCACCAGGGCCACTATCTCCTGCTGATTGTATTGTCGATATTAAAAATTTTACTCCGTCAATAAAATATACAAACAGATAATCATGAAAAAAACTCCAACCAAGATTCGGATCTAAAAGAGTAGATACAAGAGCAACCTTTATTACCCTTGTTATAATCTCTGCCCTAGTAAGTTGAAGTAATCCAGCTAAATAATATAGGGCCATAAGAATGATATACAAACTAAGCGATGCCCTAACTATATTTTTATAATATGGATTTTGTATTAATGATTTATATAAAGATTCTACAATTCCTTGATTACGCGGAGTTTGTATAATAGAGTTAACACCATCAGACGCTCTAGTATCTTTATTACCTAAAAACTTGCTATTACCAAAAAAATATGTTGCAACTAAATTAGTTATAAATTGTATGGGGTCTGCTTGGTTATAATCTAAACCAGACTTAACAGTTACAAGATATTGCCCACTATTATCACCATAATGCTTATCTAGTATCTTAAAATAAAGCACTCCATTTAGATAATTTATAGCATCTTTATAAACAACCCCTCCAGCAGGATTATAACGTCCATCATCATCAACATCATATAAAGTATAACCACCAACAATTTGGTTATTAGGATCCCCAACGTGAATAGCAACAGCGCTAGCACCCATACTACCTGCAGTACCAGCAGGATCTCTCATATTATTAACAGTAGCATTAGGATTAAAACCTGGACTGGCAAGAAGAGCATACAGACCTACTCCTTTTGTAAAAATGCAAGGCGCATTAATAATATCAGCACTACCAGGAACTTCAGTAGCACACATATCATCAGGATTTCTCCATCTACAAACTGCCATATTCTGACACATGAAAGACAAAGCATTCTTAAATGATGGAATAGTGGGGTCAAAAAACGCACCTATAGCTGAAGCTCCGCTATTACTTCCGTACCAAGGACACCAAGCCGATAATGAGTTTTCGAAATTGCCATTATCTTTATACTTCCAATTTTTTACTACTATAACCAGTGGATCTCCACTCAAAGTATAGCCTGTATTTATCCATTTACTAACCTGATTATCTACATCACCAAAGACAGCTTTGGAATCACGTCTAGCAGGAATTGTAAATTTTGGAAATCCAAAATCATCGGCTTCTAAGCATTGCGCATCAATACATCCTGATAAAGAAAATAATGTTAATAGAAAAACTAGAATTCTCATAATTCTAAAGCAATCAAAGTTTGGTTATTTGATTTGAATATAGTAAGATTCCACAACCCATTCTATTTAAAATAAATAGATCAACCAATTACTGTAAATTTGGATAGATACTGTAGTTTTTCTACCGCTAAATACATCTAATACAAAACTTTGTGAAAATTATTTGATAGAGATTTTTCTTACTAAAAAAAAGCTATATGACAATGTTATGCTATTAACATCATCCATTTCTGAATCATCTTCAAATTCAGGACTGATAAAAAAAGATACTGGCATCATAGTTTTTTGTTTTGCCCGCATCAATTGCTCCTCGAAACAAAAACAATGTACTTTGTTAAAATATTTCCCTGCCTTTGAAGGAGATACGTTATAAATAGCTGTGCCTATTATGTTTTCTTCACTTAAATTTTCTGTATAATAAAATGCCAAAGTATTTTCACCAGGCTTTACTGTTACAGTATTTTGTTTAGGAGTAAACCGCCAAGGAAGATCTGGAGAAACGTTAGAGTCAAATCTTACTACTATTTCTCTTTTCCCTTTTATAGAAGGAATAAACTTAGCTCTTTTTGTGGTACCATCAAAACCTGTTACTTTACAAAACAGACTATATATAGGAGCAGAAGCTACTGTAAGCAGTATCATGCTTGCGCACAAACATACCAGAGCAAAAGTAAGATTAAAACGAGGCTTCATTGAACTTTAAATAGTGAATTTGATAATAGTCACAGAAAAAAATAATATTGCTAGAAATATTAAAACAAACAATAACAGTAAGTTTTTATTCTGATTTTTAATATTGTAACTAGACTTATTTAAGTCAGATTTTTTATTTTTTGTCATAACATCGATTTCATAAAATAATGATCTACCATCATAAAAGTAAATATCAAAAATAGATAGGTTATTGAAAAGAAAAACATTCTAGGGGCCAAAAGGTTTTTTGTATCATTTTTTAAAGATACTGCATAGTAAATAAATATACTTCCTAGAACTAATGCAGACATCAGGTAAATAACACTATTCATTCTTATGCAAAATGGAATAGCAGAAACTATGACTGTAAAGATTGTATAATAAGTGATTTGTCTTTTGGTATAAGCATCTCCTTTAACTATTGGCATCATAGGTATGTTACATTTTTTATAATCATCTGATTGATATAATGCTAGAGCCCAAAAATGTGGGGGTGTCCAAAAAAAAATCAGCAAAAATAAAATAATAGGCTCAAGTGTAATATTACCAGTCACACCAGCCCACCCAATCACTGGGGGCAATGCACCTGCTGCTCCCCCTATTACGATATTTTGTATACTAGTCCTCTTAAGCCATACAGTATATATAACTATATAAAATAATATTGTAATTAATAACAATATGCCTGCTAAGTAATTAATAGATAATGACATAATCATTACAGAAAAAATGCCTAATATTATTGCAAAAATCAAGCAATCTTCCCTTGATATCACACCTCTCACAAGAGGTCTATTTTGTGTGCGCTTCATTATGCTGTCAATATCACTATCATACCACATATTAAGTGCAGCAGCAGAAGCATGTCCTAAAGCTGTAGATAATATGAGTACAAAACCAAGAAAGGGGTGTATAGAAGATGGAGCCATAACCATACCAGCAAAACAACTAAATACTACTAATGCCATTACCCTAGGCTTCATAAGCATTATGTAATCCTTAATCTCAGATTCTTGAGCAGAGACATTGTTATAATCAGTAATCTTACTTATCATTTGATTTTAGGCTGAGTTGTAAAAGAATGATAATCAGGAGGAGATGGCAAAGTCCATTCCAAAGTATTAGCTCCCTCACCCCAAGGATTATTAGGGCATTTTTCTCCATATCTTAAGGTTCTATATACAACATATACGAAAAATATAGCGGCTAATATTGAAATAGTAGAACCTATTGAAGATACCATATTCCATCCAGCAAAAGCATCGGGATAATCAGGAATTCTTCTTGGCATACCAGCAATACCAAGAAAATGTTGAGGGAAAAAAGTAACATTCACACCAATGAATGTGGCCCAAAAATGTATCTTACCTAAAAATTCAGGATATTGTCTGCCTGACATTTTGCCAACCCAGTAATAAAATCCTGCAAATGCTCCAAATAAAGCACCCAAAGACATTGTATAATGGAAATGTGCAACTACATAATAAGTGTCGTGCATAGACCTATCAATAGCAGAATTTGATAACACAACGCCAGTGACACCCCCGCAAGTAAATAAAAATATAAATCCTAAACAAAATAACATAGGGGTTTTAAATTGAATTGAACCACCCCACATCGTCGCAATCCAGCTAAATATCTTAATCCCTGTTGGAATAGCAATAATCATAGTTCCTGCAGTAAAATATGCTAAAGAATTAAACCCCAAACCTACAGTAAACATATGATGGGCCCAAACAATAAATCCTACAATTCCTATCGCGACCATAGCACCAACCATTCCCAGATAACCAAATACTGGCTTATTAGAAAAAGTAGATACAACTTGGCTTATTATTCCAAAAGCAGGTAATATCACTACATAAACTTCCGGGTGCCCAAAAAGCCAGAACAAATGCTGGAACAACACAGGATCACCACCTCCTGATGGAACAAAAAATGACGTACCAAAATTTCTATCTGTTAGAAGCATAGTAATAGCACCTCCAAGAACTGGTACTGCCATAATTAAAAGAAATGCAGTTACAAGCATAGACCAAACAAATAAAGGCATTTGCAAAAGCCCCATACCTGGCGTTCTCATATTAAATATAGTAACTACAAAATTTATTGCTCCTAAAACTGAAGAAATACCAGCTAGATGGAGACTAAATATAGCCATATCTACAGCAGAACCTGGATGATATAAAATACTACTCAATGGAGGATAAACTGTCCACCCAGTTCCTACACCACTATCTACAAAAGCAGAACCAAGAAGAAGAATGAAAGAAGGTATTAAGAGCCAAAAACTTATGTTGTTTAGCCTAGGAAATGCCATATCTGGCGCACCTATCATTATCGGAATAAACCAATTACCAAAACCTCCTATCAGTGCAGGCATTATCATGAAGAACACCATTATAAATGCATGAGCAGTGATGAGTACATTGTAGAGTTGATGGTTTCCACCAAGAAAATCATTTCCTGGGACTGCAAGCTGAACTCTCATCAGGAAAGAAAAAAGACCACCTATTAAACCGGCTACAATAGCTAGTATAATATACATTGTACCTATATCTTTATGATTGGTAGATAAAAGCCACCTTCTCCAACCTTTCGGAGTATCATGATCAGCCATATTTATTCCCTCGTATATGATGATAATTTAGTTGAATTTTGCTTTTTACTTTCTAACCAAGCTTCAAATTCTTCTTCTGAAACTGCCTCTACTACTATTGGCATAAAACCATGATTAACTCCGCAAAGCTCAGAGCACTGGCCATAGTAAACTCCTGGCTTGTCTATTTTTACCCAAGTTTCATTAATTTTACCAGGCACAGCATCTTTTTTTACTCCAAAAGATGGTACAGCAAAACTATGTATTACATCGCCCGATGTTATTAGAAATTTTACCACTTTTCCATATGGTACTACAAGCCTATTATCCACCTCTAAAAGACGCAGATCTCCTGGTTTTAATTGATCATCTGCTATCATATAACTATCAAACTCTATATCTTTATTATCTGGATATGAATAATGCCAATACCATTGATAAGCCACAACCTTTACAGTAAGATCTGGAGTTGGTATTTTCTCTGCGTGATATAGAGTCCTAAATGATGGTATAGCCATTATCACAAGAATAATAACTGGAATTACAGTCCAAATTATCTCAATAAGAACATTATGAGAAAATTTATTAGAAACAGGGTGAACTCTAGCATTAAACCTTAAACATACATAAATAAGTAAAAAAAGCACAACAAGTACAACTACAGACAGAATAATCATTACAAAATCATGCAGATGTTCAATATTCTTCATTACTTCTGTAGCAGCTGGCTGGAAACCAATCTGCCATGGCTCTGGTGATGCAAAGGATTGCTTGCAAATAAAGATAGCCAATGTAAGGATAGTATATTTCAAAAAATCTGACACTTTATGTCCTCTAATTTATATGTTATAGAGGATTATAGATTATTTCTTTAACATGGAAAAGAAAAAACATAAGTTGGTCCCTATAAAAACATATCTTACCAAGCATTCTCTATTATATGAGGCAATCTATAAGGCCTCACTAAAGCAAAATCAAATCTTAAGTCACATTTTCTATATTTAGGGTTTTTTTGTAAAAAAACTTCGGCAGCCTTGCTAATTTTCTTCTTCTGAAAAGATGTACATAGCACATCATCAATATTACTACTACGAGCTTTTACTTCAACAAAAACAATCTGATTGCCCCTTTGACAAATAATATCTATCTCACTCACAAAATTACGCATTCTATGTGCTAATATAGAGTAGAATTTTAATCTGTAGATTAGTATAACAAGATATTCTGCATATATACCAAAGCGATGTTTTTTATTCATACAAAACGCTTAATAGTATTTCTCATAAAGTAAATTACTAACACCAAAACAAAAGAGGTAGCCATTAGGTAAAAAGCTGGAGCATAATTAAGACCTGTTTTACTGACCAGCCATGTAGAAATAAATCCGGTAGTAGCTCCAAATAATGCAACGCCTAAATTATAACTAAAAGACACACCTGTAAATCGCTCTTCAGGAGTAAACAGGCATATTACAAATATATATGCGTTACCAGCAATCGCGCCAGCCATCATCCCTAAAATAGTTAAAGATAATATTTGATATAAAAACACATTAGAGGACATTAATATAAATACAGGAACAGCTAAAAAAAACATAGCACTGACTGAAAATAACATCATTCTTACCTTACCAAAAATATCTGATAAAGCTCCAAAAAAAGCCATAGAAAGCATTGTAATAAAAAGAGTATATGAAAGATAAATTAAAGAATCAGAAGAAGATAAGTGAATAACAGTTTGAAAAAAAACATTCACATAACTTTTTATCATCTGTACTATGCTACCTGCAGTCCCTGCAATACATATAGTTAAGAACATAGAACGCCATGCGTTTTTTACTACATAAAGAAATGGAGCCTTCAAAGTTTGCTTTTTTTTGCTTAAATTTTCAAAAATAGGAGTCTCAGAAACACGAAGACGCAAATAAAAACCAAGCATTCCCATCACGCCACCTATTAAAAATGCAACCCTCCAAGCATATTGAATTTCACTAAAATTCTGCAAAGCAAGACCTATGAAAGTAGCGATCAAACTACCTAAAATATTAGACCCTTGAACAACTCCAGTTACAAATCCAGCACGTAAATTACCATAATGTTCTAGTATAAAAATTGCAGCTCCTGTTCCTTCGCCACTTATACATAAGCCTTGTATTAACCTCATCATCACAAGTAAGATAGGTGCATATACTCCTATCTCATAATATCCTGGAATTAACCCCATAGAAAATGTAGAGAATGTCATCCCTACCATAGAACATATAAGAGCTATTCTTCTTCCATAAATATCACCTATATATCCAAAAATAATCCCTCCTATTGGCCTTGTTATAAAACCAACAGCAAAAACAGCTAGGCTACTTAAAACCTGCCCAAGCTCTGATTGATCTGGAAAAAACGTTCTACCTATTACAATAGAAAAAACAACATATACGGTAAAATCGTAATATTCTAAAATATTACCTGAAATAGCCGATAAAAATACTTTTCTACTTTGACTCATTCTAAGGAAATCCCTTGTGTCTTAAAATATTCTGGCATTATAATCAAGATTCTTTTATTTGTGAAACAAAAGTTATAATTATAATCTCACAAATTGTTGAACAATATTCTCAAGCATTAATAATTATAAGAAAAAATTCTTAAGTTAAATACTATTTGTCATTATATTTTGAATATTCTAGAATAAAATTTTACATTTTACACGATAGATATGACAGAAGAAAAAAAACATATTACGTCAGAGTGGTTTAAAACCCTTAGAAATAGCTTGTGCGAGGCTTTTGAAGCTATAGAATCAGATCACTGCATGGCAAACAATTTACCTCCCGCTAAATTTCAGCGCACTATTTGGAATAGAGAATGTGGTGGTGGCGGTGGAGAGATGTCTATAATGCATGGTAATGTTTTTGAAAAAGTTGGAGTTAATATCTCTACTGTTTTTGGAGAATTTTCGGAGTCAATGCGCAAAGAAATTCCTGGAGCTTTGGAAGACCCAAGATTTTTTGCTACTGGTGTTTCTCTTGTTGCTCATATGCACTCCCCCCATGTTCCAGCTGCACATTTCAATACTCGATATATTTCAACTACGAAAGATTGGTTTGGAGGAGGAGGAGACTTAACACCTCTTTATCCAGAAGAAAGGGAAACGAACAATTTTCATCAAGCTTTTAAGGAATCTTGCGACAAGCATAATGATGAATATTACGCCAAATTCAAAAAAGCTTGTGATGAGTATTTCTATCTGCATCATAGAAAAGAGCCCCGAGGCGTTGGTGGAATATTTTATGATTACCTAAATACAGGTAATTTTGAGAATGATTTCAACTTCACCAAAGATGTTGGTTTAGCATTTTTATCTATATATCCTAAAATTGTTAAAAATAAGATGAATCTCTCTTGGACAGAAGAAGATAGAAAAAATCTCCTAAAAAAAAGAGGCAGATATGTTGAATTTAATTTGCTTTATGATCGCGGAACAAAATTTGGCCTTATGACTAACGGTAACGTAGATGCTATTTTGATGTCAATGCCACCAGAAGTAGTTTGGTAAAAAGCATAGATAAAGTATAAAATTACCCCTAGATAGAATTTGTTAATTTTTTTGCAAAAACAATGAAAAAAGACTTGCTTTGATAAAGAATTGATGACAATATGTCTCCTTAGTTTGTAATTTTGGTTAGAAATGTCTTGATAAAAGGCTACAAAATATACAATTAATTTTAAGAAATAGAAAGATTTGGAGGAAGGATATAATGAGAGTTTTGCTCATAGAGGATGATCCATCTACTGCTCGCTCTGTAGAGTTAATGCTAGCTTCTGAAGGTATCATTTGTGATACTGCCGAATTAGGGGAAGAGGGGTTAGAAATAGGAAAGTTATATAACTACGATATTATAGTGTTAGATCTTATGCTACCTGATATTGATGGTTACGAAGTGTTACTAAGACTTAGATCTGCAAAAGTAAAAATACCTATTCTGATACTATCGGGTCTATCTTCTGTAGATCAAAAAATAAAGGGACTTGGGTTTGGTGCAGATGATTATCTTACAAAGCCTTTTAATCGTGGTGAACTAATAGCAAGAATACAGGCAATAGTTCGTCGTTCTAAGGGGCACTCTGAGTCTGTTATTCGTTTTGACAAAGTATCTCTTAACCTTGATACAAGAGTAGTTGATGTTGAAGGAACTGTAGTGCATTTAACTAACAAAGAATATGCTATACTAGAGCTTCTTGCTATGCGTAAAGGTACCGTTCTTACTAAAGAAATGTTCTTAAACCATCTTTATGGCGGTATGGACGAGCCTGAGATTAAAATTATTGATGTATTTGTATGTAAATTACGTAAAAAACTTGCTGATGCTTCTAATGGTACTAACTATATAGAAACAGTATGGGGACGTGGTTATATGCTTAAGGATTATACGCACCCAGATACATCTAATCTTATTAATACCCCTAAGAAGGCTTTTTTAGAGCAAGATTAATATTAGTAATATTTGCCCTAGCAACCGTTTTTCCCTTGATCTATCTTTAATAAGAAAAATTAATTGCTAGGCAAATTACTTAGACTTACTATTTAAAATCTCTGTTAACAGGGTGCATATGAAGAACTTTAATATATCAGTCAAAGAGCGTAATGTAGATAATATTCCCTCCATACTTAGAGACGGTGTAAGGAATTTCAATAAGCCCTTCCTAGGTGATTGGCCAGCTATAGATTTTGCTATTTGTATAGAAGATGAAGGGCAAAATCTAATAGGTGGAATTTCAGGATATTACTTTAATGAATATGTTCTAGTACAATGGGCCTCTGTTGATGAGGCATACAGAAAAACTGGTATCGGTACAAGACTTTTTAATTATCTAGATGAGTTTGCATTATCAAAAAATTGTAAATTTATACATCTAGAAACAATGGAATTTCAAGCCAGAAAATTCTATGAAAAATTTGGTTTTGTTGTGGAAGCAACTATACCAGATTGGTTTAATGGCTACGCTATTCACATAATGAGAAAAAAGCTTTAGACAATGGACGTTTTATCTTGCAATGATTTGGCGCTAAAAATAAACAATAAATTTTTATTCTCAAAATTCGGTATTACATTATTTCCCGGCTCTATCCTGCATTTACAAGGTCATAATGGTTCTGGTAAGACTAGCTTGCTTAGGATGTTATCTGGAGTTTTAAAAAGAGATTCTGGCTATATAACACTAAGCGGATTAGATATTCTTGAGATCAAAAAACCTTATGCAAATTATATAGGCCATAATAATGGTTTAAAAGAGGACCTAACTGTATTAGAAAATCTTACCATTTTCGCAAAATTGCACAAATCCGAACTAGCCTTGCCTAGCGCCCTACATTATTTTTCACTAACAGAATTAATAGATCAAAAATTATATAGTTTGTCTGCGGGTAATAAGCAAAAAGTAGCCCTTGCGCGGCTACTTGCATGTCATGCAAATTTGTGGTTACTTGATGAAGTATCATCTTATCTAGACAAGCAAAATAGTGAATTACTCTGGAATATAATTTCTACGAAAGCTAATAATAAAGGTATCATTATAATTACATCACATAGTGATATTCCTATAAAAAATGTGATTAAAATCGATATGAGAGATTTCCATGTATAGTTTTAAAGCACTTTTTTTACACGAGATTTTAGTTTATCACAGATCTTATAATTTAATTATACATAACCTGCAGTTCTTACTACTTGGAATGGTTTGCTTACTGTTTGTATGTCCTATAGGATATGATCTTCCTACCTTAGGTTCAATTTTTTTAATTAGCGGCCTCTCTATTTCATCTATTGCTACATCTAATCCTATTATAAAAAGAGATTTTCAAGATGGAAGCCTAGAATTATATTTAGTTACAAGTAATGTATACAGTATAGTTTTGTCCAAATTTTTTGCATTATTACTATGTAATCTCATTTCTTTTATAATAACTACTTTTGTTATCTCTTTTTTATATAACATGACACTAAACCAGATTTTTATGGTTTTATCATCATCTATATTAATTGTTCAAATATCCGCTATTTCTTTACTGATTAGCTCGGTTGAGTCATATTTTCGTGGTAATATCAATATGATCTCCGCAATTATCGTGCCATTAATTCTTCCAAGTCTTATAATAGCTGGTCTTATGATACATGATGAAATGAGTTATTTTCCAGCTATGATTATTCTTTCTGCTATTACATGTGTTATTACTCCTATAATACTTGTTTTTACTGGATATTTAGTTAACTCTATATATAATTGCTGACAATAAGGAGTCCTAAAAATGATCAATATATTAACTCTTCAGCTATAAGGAAAATTCATGCGTTTATCAGAATATTTTTTGCCAGTTCTAAAAGAAAATCCTTCAGAGGCTAAAGTTACTTCTCACCTATTAATGCTAAGAGCTGGAATGATTAGGCAACAATCATCCGGTCTTTATTCTTGGCTTCCTCTTGGACTAAAAGTATTAAAAAATATAGAAGAGATTGTTAGGTTTAACATGCATACTGTGGGCGGAATAGAGCTTCTAATGCCATGTATTCAGCCATCTGATTTATGGTTAGAATCTGGAAGATATGATGATTATGGCAAAGAAATGCTTAGAATAAAAGATCGTCATGATAATGACCTATTATTTGGACCTACTAATGAAGAAGTCATTACAGATATATTCCGTAATAATATTAAATCCTACAAAGATTTACCAAAAAATTTATATCATATACAATGGAAGTTCCGTGATGAGATTCGTCCTAGATTCGGAGTAATGCGAGGACGAGAATTTTTGATGAAAGATGCATATACTTTTGATATAGACGAAGAAAGCGCTATTAAGTCTTATAATAGAATGTATTTGGCATATATTCAGATTTTTAGAGACCTTGGTGTTCCCGCCATACCTGTTCAAGCTGAAAGTGGTGCTATTGGTGGAAACTTAAGCCATGAATTTCATATTATTGCAGATACTGGAGAAAGCGCTATATATTACGATAAAAAATTTAAAATCTTAGCAGAAGACTCTGTATTAAATTTAGATCTTTTAAGAAGCTTATATGCTGCAGCAGACGAGAAGCACGATCCTAAAACTTGCCCTATTACTGGTGATGCATTAGTCTCACGCAGAGGGATAGAGGTTGGTCATATATTTTATTTTGGCACAAAATATTCAAAACCGATGAATGCTTCTGTAACAAATGCGCGCGGGGAGCTTGTGAATGTAGAAATGGGCGCTTATGGAGTTGGAATTTCTCGTCTTGTTGCTGCAATTATAGAGGCAAGCCATGATGAAAAAGGTATTGTATGGCCTGATTCTGTAGCGCCATTTAAGGTATCTATATTAAATTTGGATGTTAATAATAGCTTATGTAAATCTGCATCTGAAGAAATATATCAGACGTTTTGCTATCATAATATTGATATATTATATGATGATACAGACGCGAGACCTGGGCAAAAATTTGCAACGCACGATCTTATAGGGTCACCTTGGCAAATTATTGTTGGATCTAAAAATATATCAACTGGCATGGTAGAGCTAAAACATAGGAAAACTGGTGAAGTAGACATGCTCGATCCTATGGTTGCTGTAAAAAAAATACTCGGTAGTTTTAATGTCGCATAGATTTTCTTTTACTTTAGCATGGCGTTATTTTTCGGCGAAAAAGAATGAAGCATTGGTATCATTCATATCTGGTTTTTCTATGCTTGGAGTAATGATAGGTGTTGCTGCTTTGATAGTAGTAATTGCTGTAATGAATGGCTTCCATATAGAATTATCTAAAAATATAATTGGACTTGGTAGCGACATATCTATTATATCTACAGAAAAATCTATTTATGACTATAGGGATATTATCAAAAAAGTTGAAGGACTAGATTTTGTAAAATATGCAAATCCTGTAGTGACTGGCCAATCTCTCGCATCAGGACCTAGATCTTCTTCCGGAGTTATGATAAAAGGCTTTGATCTTAAAGATCTAGAATATAAAACACTAATTACAAAAAATATAATAGATGGTGATATTAGCAATTTTAACGATCGTCATAATATCATAATTGGTCATGAACTTGCTGCAAATTTAGGTGTAGAAGTGGGAGACAATATCAAACTTATATCTCCAAATGTCATTTCAACAGCTTTAGGCTCTATGCCAAGGTCCAAAGATTTCCGTGTTGCTGCAATCTTTTCAAGCGGGCTTTATGAATTTGACTCTTCTGTTATCATTACAAATTTAGAAAATGCATTAAAATTCTTCTCTCTTCCATTCCCGAATTTGATAGAAGTACATAGCATAGAGCCAGAAAACTCTACGCAATTCATGCATTTCTTATACAAAGAGCTAGAACATTCTGAGGTAAGAATAGTAAACTGGCAGAAGGCACACGCACAATTCTTAAGCGCTCTTGAAATTGAGAGAGTTACTATGTTTACAATACTTAGTTTGATAATATTAGTTGCTGCTTTTAACATCATTTCTAGCCTATTTATGCTTGTAAAAGACAAAACAAAGGATATTGCTATATTAAAAACCATGGGAGCTTCTAAGAAGCAGATTATGTTAATTTTTGTAATTAATGGCAGTATGGTTGGACTTATTGGCACGGGTGCGGGAGTAATGCTGGGCACTGGTTTTGCACTCAATATAAATTCTATAAAAGTATTTTTAGAAGGCTTTTTTGGAGTGAAAATTTTTGACTCTGCTGTTTATTTATTATCTAAACTTCCATGTAAAATTATAGCATCGGATGTTATAATAGTTAGCCTTATGTCTCTTATAATATGCATGCTTGCTACTATATATCCCGCCATCAAGGCTTCCAATCTTGATCCTGTAGAGGCCATGCGTTATGAGTAATATCTTAGAGCTTAAATCTATATCAAAAAATTATATTCAAGGTAAATCTAACATAGAGATATTAAAAAGCGTAAATTTATCCATCAAAGCAGGAGAGTTAGTCGGTATTTTAGGCAGTTCCGGAAGTGGCAAATCTACAATGTTACATATAGCAGGATTGCTTGATAATCAATTTTCTGGTGAAGTAATAGTAAAATCACGCCTTACTTCTAAACTAAACGATAATAGTAAAAACCTTATTAGGCTAAATAATATAGGGTTTATTTATCAATATCATCATTTACTAAAGGATTTTAGCGCAAGAGAAAATGTTGCTATGCCAGCTCTTATAGCTTCTAAAAACTATAATGAATCTTTAAAAGAAGCAGACCAATTACTAAGCATATTAGGCCTAGGTAGCAGAATAAATAATTTTCCTGGTGAACTTTCTGGAGGTGAACAACAAAGAGTTGCTATAGCTCGTAGCATGATAAATAAGCCAGATATAATCTTAGCTGATGAGCCTACTGGTAATTTAGATAATGATTCTTCTAATCTAGTTATAGACCTCTTTCTTAAACTTGCGAAAGAAAGAAATCTTGCATCGATTATCGTTACTCATAACAATTCAATCGCTGAAAAATTAGACTCTGTATATGAAATCAAAGGAGGAATTTTGTATAAAAACAACTAAATCTTCCATATAAAAAAACTTATCCATCTTTTAAAACTAGGATGCTACAATTTTTTTAAAAACTTCTTCTAGATCGCTTTCATCTACTGTTAAATCTTTTATTATCGCTCCACAAGATACTATATCAAGCAAAATAGACCCTATAGGAGTCCCACCTTCAATTTGCAAGGTAAATTTGTTATCACTTATTTTTGTTATATTAAAACTGGATAGTAATTTTGGTAATTCACTAATTGGTTGCTCAGTTTCGATATTAACAATTTTACTACCAAGCTGTGCAAGTAAATTGTTTTTATTATCACATTTGACGATTTGACCATGATTTATAAAAGCTATCTGATCGCATAATTCTTCTGCTTCTTCTAGATAGTGAGTAGTAAGAATTATTGTCACTCCTTGACTGTTTAATTCCTTTACATAATCCCATAATTGTTCCCTAAGAGTTATATCTACGCCTGCAGTTGGTTCGTCTAATATTAAGATTTCTGGAGAATGAACCATAGATTTTGCAACAAGAAATCTTCTTTTCATACCACCAGATAGCTGTCTTGCAGTAGAGTCTGCTTTGTTTTCAAGTCCCAAGGCTTTTATAATTTCGTTAGTTTTTCTGTTTTCTGGTTTTATGCCATAATATCCTGCTTGAAGCTCTAATGCTTCTCTGATAGTAAAAAAAGTATCTAATACTATTTCTTGGGGCACAACGCCTATATGATATTTAGCACGCTTAGGTTCCTCATCAATATCAATACCAGCTATGAATGCTTTACCAGAAGTTTTAATCACAGTTCCTGCTAGGATATTAATCATAGTAGATTTACCAGCTCCGTTAGGTCCAAGTAAACCAAAGATACTTCCTTTGGGTATTTTTAAAGACACAGACTTTAAAGCCTGATTGTTTCCATAGTTTTTAACAAGGTTTTCAAGCAAAATTGCATCAGTCATATATTATCTCGCATATAAAATTTTCTTACAATTAATTTAAGATTGTCCTATATAGCATCTCACCATAAATTAATATAATCAACATAAAATTGATCTATATCATGTTAAGAATATTTGTAATCGCTATATTATTTTACTTATCTCCAGTATATGCCAATCATATACCTAAGCTTGTTCCTGCAGAACAAGTGAAAATTACCCCTAGCATCATTCCAGATACTAGAGAAAAACAAACACCTATTCTTTTAGTTAGCTGCGTAGATTATAGATTCCCTGATGAAGTAATGGATTTTATGAAGCAACGTGGGGCTCTAGATCAATACGATAATTTAGTAATTGCAGGTGGATCTCTTGGTATAGATAACATAATGTATCCAGAATTAAAACAATCCTTTCTTACACAACTAAAACTTCTTAAGAAAGTACATGATATAAAAATGGTTATATTACTTGATCACAGAGATTGTAATTTATATAAAGAAGTTCATACAGATAAACATACTCATGACTCTGATAAAGAAAAGGCTTTACATAGCTATCACTTAAAAAATGTAAAAAATCTTATCTTATCCTATTATCCAGATATTGTAGTAGAAATGCTTCTAATGGATACTGATGGATCTGTAGAAACAATCAAATAATATCTTTTAGACGAAAGATATCTTTGAATTACATAAATGTGAAATAGGACATATATCGCACGAAGGTTTTCTAGCCTTACATATATATCTTCCTTGTAAAACAAGCCAGTGATGGGCGTCTACAAGCCATTTTTCAGGAATGATTGACAATAAATCAACCTCTATTTTATCTGGATTTTTTGCTTTTGATAATCCTAGTCTATTAGACACTCTAGCGACATGTGTATCTACCGGCATAGCTGGTTTATTAAATAAAGCGTTTAAAACTACATTTGCAGTTTTTCTCCCAACACCTGGTAATTTTATAAGAGACTCCATATTATCAGGGACAGAAGAATTATGTTCTTTTATTAAAATTTCTGAAAGCTTAATTATGTTTCTAGATTTAGTATTATATAAATTTATAGTTTTAACATAGCTTTTTAACCCCTCTTCTCCAAGAGAAAGTATTTTTTCTGGACTATCGTATAGAGCGAAAAGATCTTTTGTAGCTTTGTTTACAGATAGATCTGTAGCCTGAGCAGATAAAACAACAGCAACAAGTAATGTAAATCCATTTTTATACTCAAGTTCTGTTTTTGGATGAGGATTTAATTGATGAAAAATCTGAAAAATATTCTCGATATCATTTCTTTGCACTTTTTATAAATCTCTGTATAATTTGCTCTATATCAAAAATATCATAAATAAGGGCAATATGACAAATAATATTATGCAAGAAATTGAAAATATAATTAATAATAACGATGTAGTATTATTCATGAAAGGTACTGCAAATATGCCTTCTTGCGGATTTTCTGCAACTGTAGTTGCTATCTTAAACAAACTTGAAGTCCCGTTTAAAGATGTTGATGTCCTTAGTAATTTAGCTATTCGTGAAGCTATCAAAGAATATTCCGACTGGCCTACAATTCCTCAACTATACATAAATGGAGAGTTCATAGGCGGATGTGATATAGTAAAAGAGCTATTCCAAAATGGCGAGCTAAATAGCTTACTATCAAAATACGCTAAGAATTGACTGTTGATTGTTTATATACTAAATACATATTCTAAATTTAAACCAAACTAAATTCTTGTATACGTAAGGGTATTCATCTTATTTCTTGAAAAATTTTAGTAGTTAGAGTAGTTTGGTTATGATTATTGGAATATGAGTAAACAAAGTGATGAATGACGAAAAATCGATTGAAGAATTAATTCCTATTACTATTGAAGAGGAGATGCAATCTTCTTACCTTGACTATGCAATGAGCGTTATTGTAAGCAGGGCAATACCTGATGTACGTGACGGATTAAAACCTGTCCATAGACGTATTTTATATGCTATGTATGAGTCTGGATATCATGCTGGAAGACCTCATCGTAAATCTGCAAGAATAGTTGGTGACGTGATAGGTAAATATCACCCTCATGGTGATGGTGCGATATACGATTCTTTAGTACGTATGGCTCAGGACTTTAGCCTTCGTCTTCCTTTAATTGATGGCCAGGGTAACTTTGGGTCGCTTGACGGTGATGCACCAGCTGCAATGCGTTATACAGAATCCCGCCTTGCCAAAGCTGCACATTCTTTAATTGAAGATATAGATAAAGAAACTGTAACCTTTCAAGCGAATTATGATGGTTCAGAAACAGAGCCTTCTGTTCTGCCAGCTATGTTTCCAAATCTTTTAGTAAATGGGTCTGGTGGTATTGCTGTTGGTATGGCAACTAATATCCCCCCTCATAATTTATCAGAAGTCCTAGATGCTTGCTGCGCTTATGTAGATAATTCTGATATATCGATTGAAGAATTGATGGCTCATGTTAAAGGTCCTGACTTCCCAACAGGCGCTATGATTCTTGGCTCTAGCGGAATTAGATCTGCCTATACAACTGGCCGCGGGAGTGTTGTAATTCGCGGGAAAGCTCATATAGAAGATATTTCCGGTGGCAAAGAAGCAATTATAATCACAGAAATTCCTTATATGGTTAATAAGGCTAAGCTAGTTGAGAAAATTGCTGACTTAGTCAGAGAAAAAAGAATTGAGGGCATAAGCGACTTACGAGATGAGTCCAATAAAATTGGTATTCGTGTTGTTATAGAAGTAAAAAGAGATGCTTCTGCAGAAGTTATATTAAACCAGGTATATAGCTATACTCAGCTTCAAACAAGTTTCAGCGTTAATATGCTTGCACTTTCGGGCGGCCTTCCAAAGGTAATGAATTTGAAAGATGTAATATCAGCTTTCATTGATTTTCGTGAAGAAGTTGTGACAAAACGTACTATATATTTACTCAACAAAGCAAGAGATAGGGCGCATATTTTAGTTGGACTTCGAATTTCCGTAAGTAATATTGATGAAGTAATAAAAATTATTAGGGCCGCTAAAGACCCTAGCGAAGCAAAAGAACAACTTATGTCTCGTGGGTGGGATGCATCAGATATTTTAAATTTGATAAAATTAGTTGATGATCAGGCAAAAATATCTGACGATGGAAAATGTTATTTTAGTGAAGCTCAGGCAAAAGCTATTCTAGAAATGCGCCTTCAACGTCTTACAGCGATGGAAAAAGATAAAATAGAAAGCGACCTTGCCGATCTAGTAGAAGAAATTAAACACTATCTCAGCATATTAGGATCGCGCTCTCATTTACTTTCCATAGTAAAAGAAGAGCTTGAGAAAATAAAATCTACATTTGGAACAGAACGTCTTACTTCAATTGAAGAAGGTGACTTCGAACATGATATAGAAGATCTAATCCCTCGAGAAGAGATGGTAGTAACTGTTACTTTAGGAGGTTACATAAAAAGGGTACCTTTATCTACTTATAGAGCACAAAAAAGAGGCGGCAAAGGTAGATCTGGCTTATCTATGAAAGATGAAGATATCACGACGCAAGTTTTTGTTGGAATAACTCATACTCCTATGCTGTTCTTTTCTAATTTAGGACAAGTTTATAGCCTAAAATTATATAAACTACCTTTAGGAAATCCTCAAAGCAAGGGAAGGCCTATGGTTAATATACTACCTTTAAAAGAGGGAGAAAATATTACCAACATAATGCCTATGCCTGAAAATGAAGATGATTGGAACAATTTAAATATCATGTTTGCAACAAGCATGGGGAATGTGAGACGAAATGACTTATCAGACTTTAAGAAAATTCAATCTAATGGTAAGATAGCTATCAGACTAGATGAAGGTGATAGTTTAGTAGATGTAAAAGTATGCTCTGAAAATGAACACATATTACTAGCAGCTAAAAATGGTAAAGCTATTAGGTTCCCTGTAAATGCTGTACGTGTATTTAAAAGCCGTACTTCTGATGGTGTAAGAGGAATGAGGCTAAGTAAAGATGATAGAGTAATATCTATGACTGTCCTTAAAGGAGTACTTGCAACTAGCATAGAGCGTGAAGCATATTTATCTATTCCTCTAGAACATAGATTAGTCCTTAGCAAATCTCTTGATTTATCAGACATGGATATTCCTGAAGGGTTAACTAAAGAAAAACTATTAGAAATGCTACAGAATGAAGAGTTTATACTTTCTATTTCAGAAAATGGTTATGGGAAACGTAGCTCTGCTTACGAGTACCGCATTACAGACAGAGGTGGTAGCGGAGTAGTAAATATGGCACTGTCAGATAAAATTGGATCGGTTGTATCTGCTATGCCTGTTACCGGCACAGATGAGCTCATGCTTATTACTAACAATGGAAAATTAATTCGCTGCAAGCTAGATGCTATAAGGGCTACTGGAAGAAGTACTAGTGGCGTTATATTGTTTAAGACCGCAAGTGATGAAAAGGTAGTATCTGCTGCATTAATTGCTGACTCTGGAGAAGATGAAAGCACAAATGAAGATTGTGATGAACTAGAAAATGAAGTAGAAGATACAATAGAGATTGACGCCAAAGATGACATGTAAATACGGTAAGCACAATGAATTCAAATAATAATGATGAAGTTTTTTCTACAAAAAGAGCAACAGTAGAATCTTTAGAAAAAATATTACATGATCCTATAAAAATTCTTGATCATGGCTTTATTAGAGTAATTGATTACATGGGTGATGATTCTGCTGTAGTTCAAGCTGCAAGAGTATCCTATGGTAAAGGTACAAAGCAAGTAAGTCAGGATAAGGGATTAATTAACTACCTAATGCGTCATAGGCATACCACCCCTTTTGAAATGTGTGATATAAAATTTCATATCAAATTACCTATTTTTGTTGCAAGGCAGTGGATTCGTCATCGCACTGCTAGCGTCAATGAATATTCAGCACGTTATTCTATACTTGGAAATGAATTTTATCTTCCTGATGCTAGTAATATTGCGGCGCAGTCTGCATCAAATCGCCAAGGTAGGAGTGACAATTCGGTTCCTCCAGAGGTAGCAGATAAAGTTCTTCATATATTAAAAAACGATGCCTTAAAGTGTTATAGTCATTATATAGAAATGATGAATGAAGATGAAAAAGGAAACGTCGTAAATGAAGATGCAATAGGCATTACAAGAGAACTTGCAAGGATGAATCTTACATTAAATTATTACACAGAATGGTACTGGAAAATCAATTTACATAACCTTCTTCATTTCCTTGCATTAAGGTCAGACTCTCATGCTCAGTACGAAATTAGGGTATATGCATCTGCTATGCTTGATATAGTAAAAAACTGGGTTCCATATGTATACGAAGCATTCGAGGAGCACAACCTCTATTCTGCTCGTTTTTCTAGAACTGGTCTTAATGTTATAAAACGTATGATAGGTGGCGAGAAATTATCACAAGAAACCAGCGGCCTTTCAAAACGCGAGTGGAACGAACTTCAAGAGGCTCTAAAATAGATTTTTCATATTGTAAAAATCTATATTCTCAAAAAGAAATTAATCGTCAGATTTTATATGCGACAAAGGATGGTATTCTGCTATAGTTTTTTCTAGATGTTTTGTTTCTAGGTGAGTATAAAGCTGAGTAGTTGCAATATCTGCATGTCCTAATAATTCTTGTATCACCCTAAGATCAGCACCTCCAGATAATAAATGGCTTGCAAAGCTATGCCTTAAAATATGAGGAGAGACCCTCTCAGGATCAATACCAGCACAAATTGCGATCTGTTTTAGCAAGATAGCGAAATTTTGCCTTGTCATATGACCAAAAGAAGATTTTGATGGAAAAAGATATCCATTACCTTGCTTATTTGATATAAATAAAGATCTATATGGCAAATATTTCGCTACAGCTTCTAAGGCTTGAGAGTTTATTATTACTATGCGCTCCTTGCTACCCTTTCCTACAATAGTAATATAGTTATTAATTTTATTTGACATTTTATCAATAGATAAAGATGTAAGTTTTAAGCTCACTAACTCGCTTACCCTAATTCCAGAAGCATAAAGAAGCTGGATCATCGCAAGCAGCCTTATTCCTTCTGGAGAATTATCAACACCGCAAACATCAAGTATTTTTTTTATATCTTCTATAGATAGTGTATCTGGCAATTTAGTATTATATTTTGGTATATCAATCAGGTTAGCCGGATTATCTTTTGTAATGTTTTCTGTAATCAAAAAGTGGTAGTAATTTCTAACAGCTGAAATTTTCCTAGCTATAGATCTTGCCGACATTTTATTGTCTGATAAATATCTTATAAAAGCTCTGATATGATCTGGTCTTGCTTCTACCGAATCTATCTTATTTTTAACAAGATATTCGTTAAAATCTTGCATATCTCTTTTATAAGCATATAGAGAATTTTTAGCTATACCACGCTCTGCTAGCATCATTTCTAAAAATTGTTCAAGAAACTGCATATCCTTAAACACTCCATAAACAGAGTTATCTCAATAGGGGTGGAGGCCAGGGCCGGAATCGAACCGGCGGATAGAGGATTTGCAGTCCACGGCATTACCACTTTGCTACCCGGCCAAAGAAAAGTCTCACTCTGGTATACTACAAAATCCTAAAAAATCAACTGTTTAAATAAATATAGAAATTTTTAGATAGTAATTTGTAATCCGTCATATGCTGGCTCTATACCTTGAGGAAGAGTATTTTTTAACTCAAAATAATCTAATCTATGGCTAAGATTTGTAAGATATATATGTTGAGGATTAAACTTTTCTCGTAAATCAAGCACCTGATTCAAACCAAGATGAGTGATACCTCCTTCAACACTTATGCAATCTATTATCCATATTCTAGCATTTTCTAGATACTGCAAAGATTCTGCTGGATATCTTATCACATCATTGCTATATACAACATCTCCTATTCTTATTCCTATACTATCCATAGGACCATGATCTTGCTTAAATAACTGCAAGTCGATGTCACCAATAGTGATAGACGAATAAAAATCTATCTTTTTAGGCGTTAAAGATCCATTCCTAAAAAGATAATCGTGCCTTTTCGTAATAAGATCTATTGTAACAGAATCACTATATAAATCAGGCACATTATTATGTAATATCTTAAAAATGCTAAGCTCATCTATTCCTGAACAATGATCAGCATGAAGATGGGTTAAAATCGCAGCATCAAGTCTTGATATATCAGCAGAAAGTAGTTGATATTTTATATCAAATCCAAAATCAACTAATACATTAGTAGTTAAACTAGATATAAGCACAGAACTTCTTCGTCTTTTATTATAAGGATGAGAAGAAAGACAAACATCACATTTACATCCTATAACAGGCACTCCAATAGATGAACCACACCCTAATATTGTAAGCTCAGGCATAATATACCTTTAAAAAGAATGTTGATACTATAGACAAGATCATTATAATACTAATTTTTAGAATCCTATAAGAATATGAAAGAAATTTTTTATAATTTTTTTGGCCATAACAAAGCATTGTTTTATTTTTTTAATCACGCTACTAATTATGGTATATTACCATTTCTTTTAAAACATATTTCGTCAATATTTAACATAGAAAATTTCGCTATCGCTTATTTTGTATTATGTTTGTATCAATATATAAAGCTTAAAAGGTTAGATAACAATCTTTTTGAAGACCAGTTTAATAAAATATATGAGAGCTTTGTTTATGTTGGAATATCTTATGCGATTTTTGGTCTAACTTATGCATACTTAAAGTTTACTATAAATCTTCCGCGTCCTTTTTGTTCTCTTCCAGATGAATCATTTTTTACAATAATAGATGTAACACAGGAAAGATGTTTATCTAGTTTTCCAAGCGCACATACAGGCCTTGCAATATTGGTAACATATTTATTATGGGGATATCTCAATATTTGGTTAAAAGCACTCTTTAGTTGGATAATATTCTTAACAGCGCTTTCTAGAATCACTCTTGCTATGCACTATCCCTCAGATATATTATATAGCGCACTTATAGTGTGGTTGGTGATATTATCTACAAAAATCATGTTTTCTTTATTAAAAAACAATGTTATCAAATATTGTAAAATTATAATTATAAAACTACTATTTTACGATAAAAACTTATGAAGACTTCAGCAATTTTTTATCCCTAAGTCTATATAGTAAATAAATAGATGGAATGCTCGCTATAGATGCAAAAATATAAAATGCAGACCACCCATATTTTACAACAAAAAATCCTGCAAAACCTGGTAATATCGATCTTGATAAGCCCATAAGCGAAGTAAGAAAAGCGTATTGAGTAGCTCTATATCTGCCCTTACATAAAGACGTAATAAAAGCTATATAACTTGCCATTGTCATACCACTTGTTATACTTTCAAATCCCATAACAAAAAATAATAGCAATATGTTATGCCCTATTATGTTTTGAATTACAAAAAACAAATGACAAATAGAATGAATAATACCGAAAAGAAGTAAACTGCTTATTATGCTTCTTTTTCTCATTATATAGCTTGCTATGAACCCCCCAATTATTGAAGATACTATACCTAAAAATTTACCAACACTTGCAATTTCCATAGCATCAAATCCAATATTTAGCAAAAATGGATTAATCATAACATGAATAAAATTATCCGGCAGACGATATAATATCAAAAACAGGATAATATATATAAATGATTTCTGACCTCCAAAAGAATCAATAATATCAAAAATATTATTCCTTTCTGTGGGTTTAGGAACTATATTACTTACTTCTGAACTTATTTTTAGCAAAAAGTGTAACACTATAGGAAAAAACAAAATAATAGATGCAAATATCTTATATATAAGACCCCAAGAAATTATATTAGATAAAAAAATAGCTCCAGAGCTAGAAAATAACATTCCTATTCTATAACCAAGGACATATGTACCAGATACTGCGCCTTGCTCAGATGGCTTTACGATTTCAGACCTTAAGGCTCCTATTGCAACATCTTGGGTTGAGCTTAAAAAAGCTACTAATATAGAACAAACCGATAACATATATAAATTCTTCTGCGGAGAGCATATGCTTACAATATAAACAGATATAGAAAGTAGAATTTGTAAGAGATATATCCAAGAAAGTCTGTGTCCGTAAATTCTATCTAACATAGGAATCCTTACCCTATCTAGAATAGGCGCCCATATAAAGCTTATAGCATAAGGCAAAGTCACAATAGAAAAAAGTCCAATAGAAGCTATATCTACACCTTCTGCGGATAACCAAAAATTTAAACTATTACCGCTAATTAGTAGTATAAAACCACTTATAAAACCAAATGTAAAAATAATTATATTGATCTTCAAAACATTATCCTTTTCTATAAAAACCTAATCCAAAATAAATTTTTTAGATAAATTTAAACAGATTTTTTCTATTTGATAGTACATCAGTAGAACAAAGGATATTAATTCGTTAACTATCTCATAATCATCATGATCTTTTAAAAGAGATTTGGTTCCATAGTCAAAACTGATTAAATTAGTCATTTTATGCCTTTGTACTTTGGAATTCATTATAACATAAAGATCTAGAAAATACTATATTTTAACTGGTAGGATCTTATATACATTACAAAATTAAAATAATCTTTGAACCATTTTGTCTTATTCTACTTTATTAAAATAACAATATATATTTTTAAAATATCACTATATAATCTGTTATAATAAGCAAACTAAAATGCTATTAGTTACAGATTTATGAAATTTACTTCTTCAAATATTTCAGCATTATTGCCTAGCTTAAAAATAGGCAAGATAAGGTCGATAATGCTATATGGCCCTGATAAAGGAGTGATAGATCATATCTATTCTTTGATAGTTAAAACCCTAGAAAAAACAAGCTACAACCATAATTACAACGATATGATATGCTCTGGAATAGATATAACTTTAAATAACATTAGTTTATTTGGAGGCAGTGATATAATAAAGATCACAGAGGTACCAAGCTCTATAAATACAGATTTAAAAGACATATTGCTTGCTGGAACACATCACACAGCAATTTTAATTGCTGATGAACTATCGCCCTCTTCTTCTTTAAGAAAATTATTTGAATCTGAAGAATCTTTCGCAGCGATTGCTTGTTATAATGATGATGCTAAAAATGTAAAAACTCTATCTTACTCAAAAATCACATCTGCTGGTAAAACAATCCATACAGATGCTTTAAACTATCTATCATACCATCTAAATGGTGATAGATTTATAATAGAAAATGAGATCAATAAATTGCTTTTATTTTCTTATGATGAAAAATCTATCACTTTAGAACATGTAGAAAAATCAATTAGCAATAGCATTATATCTTCGCCTGATCTTTTATCTATAGCTTTTGCTAAAGGAGATGGGAAAAAGTTTTTCTTAGAGAGTCGGAATTTACTTTCTGAAAATATCTCGGTTGTATGGATTATAAGAGCTCTTGCACGTTACTATATCAATCTTTATATAGTACTTAATGAAAAGTCTAGTGGAATAAGCGTAGAAAATGCTATATCTCATCTAAAACCACCCATATTTTTCAAATATCTACAGGATTTTAAAGATGTTGTAAGCTCTCTTTCTATGGAAAGAATAAGATATATTTTGTCTTTACTACATGATGCTGAAATATCAAGCAAATCTGCTACTATTTGCCCAGAATCAATTTGTGAAGAATTATTTTTTAAGGCTCATTATGCAGCGTTATAAGTTAACAGATCATCTACAAGAGTTAAAATCAAGATTTATTAAAATCATCTGCTTTTTTCTGGTTTTTTCTATAGCAAGCTATCACTTTAATGATATCATATACTCATATCTTCTAGCGCCCTTACCTAAGAAATTTATCTATACTGGCCTTGCTGAGGCTTTTTTCACTCAGATAAAAATTTCTATATTCGTTGGATTTTGCCTTAGCGTGCCTGTAATATCTTTTCAGATTTATCAATTCATCGCACCTGGCTTATACGAGAGCGAGAAAAAAATAGCTCTAATTATTTTATCATTTGCACCGATTCTATTTTTCTTGGGAGGTATTTTTGTATTTTATATTGTGATACCTGGAGCTTGGCACTTTTTTCTAAGCTTTGAGAGTTTAGAAGGACCTTCGCATCTGGTTTTAGAGCCTAAAATTAGTGAATATTTGGACCTTGTTATTAATTTAATTGTTGCTTTTGGCGCTGCATTTGAGCTTCCTATAATATTAATGATTTTATCATTGCTTGGAATAATAACAAAAGAGTTTTTATCAAAAAAGCGTAGAATCGCAGTAGTAATTATTTTTGTAATTGCTGGTTTCATAACACCACCAGATGTCATTAGTCAAATAGCGCTTGCAATGCCTATGGTTTTATTATATGAAATCTCTATAATTTTATGCAAACTAATAGAAATTAGGAGAGGTCATGCTTGATATAAAATGGATAAGAGAAAACCAAGCTGAATTTGACAGGTTGCTTGAAAAACGTGGTAGTGATAAATTATCTGATAAAATAGTAAAACTTGACCATGATCGTCGCCAAGCTATAACTTTAATTCAACAATTACAACAATCTAGAAAGGAAAAATCCAGACTAATGTCCTTAATCAAGGACAAAAATAGCGCTGAATTTCATGAATCCAGGCGTGATGCAGAGCATATAAATGAAAAGCTACAAGAATTATCAAATAATATAACTATTTTTGATGAGCTTGATAGAATATTAGAAAATCTTCCTAATCTTCCTCATCACTCTGTACCTAACGGCCTTGATGAAGAATCTAATGTTCTTATTAAAACACATGGAGAGCCTATAACAATAGAAAACGCAAAAGAGCATTTCGATATTGGTGAATCTCTTGGAATGATGGATTTTGTACAAACTGCTAAAATCTCAGGAAGTCGTTTTGTTACATTAACTAGTGATCTTGCAAAACTAGAAAGAGCACTTATTAGTTTCATGCTAGATATTCATACAAAGCAATTTGGATTTACTGAAGTTTCTCCTCCATATTTAGTAAAACCAGTTGCTATGTATAACACTGGTCAATTACCAAAGCTTGCTGAAGATTCATTTGTTACAACATCAGATTATAGATTGATTCCTACAGCAGAGGTGTCTCTTACAAATATGGTAGCTGATAGTATAATAGCTAGAGAAAAATTACCAATTAGAATGACTGCATATACCCCCTGTTTTAGATCAGAGGCTGGAAGCCACGGAAGAGATACAAGAGGAATGTTTAGAGTACATCAGTTTTCTAAGGTAGAACTAGTTAGCATCACTGCGCAAGATGAATCTGAAGAAGAACATGAATTTATGTTACATGCGGCTGAAGAAATCTTAAAAAAACTTGGCCTTCCTTACAGAGTAATGCTACTTTGCGCGGGAGATATGGGCTTTTCTGCTAGAAAAACTTATGATATTGAAGTATGGCTTCCTGGGCAAAAAAGATATCGTGAGATTTCTAGTTGCTCAAATTGTGGAGATTTTCAAGCTAGAAGAATGAAGGCTAGATATAAAGAAATAGGAGCGCATGATACAACTTTTGTACATACATTAAATGCTTCGGGTCTTGCTGTTGGACGCACCATAGTTGCAATTCTTGAAAACTATCAAAATTCTGATGGAAGCGTTACTATCCCTGATGCTCTTGTATCTTATATGGGAGGACAAACCTCAATTATATCAAAAGATTCTTAATCTTAATAATCATTTAGGAAAAAGTAAAAAAAGCTGTTATGAAGTACTTGGTATATTATTTGAGGATATTTTGTTTAAATTCCTATATCAATTCTATTCTTATAACTCACTGATGACTCTCTCAATTGACAATTAAATTATTAATGATTAGACTCGATAACTTGGGTTAATTATCACACTTTGATTATTTAGAAAGTAATGATATAAGAACCTTAATTTTTAGAACTTGCAAAATATAATCAATCATATTAGACTTAAGCCATTCTGGTCAATATCTATAAAGGGGTCGTCCTAATATGAAGGTTCTTAAAATTTTCGCTACAACATGTTTTTTATTTTTTAGCATAAACTCTTTAGCTGCAAAAAATGATAGCCTAAAATCTAACGATTATAATAGTGGAGCATATGATTCTGAAGGACGTATCTTAGTTAAAATACGTGGATTTGGAATGGCTTTAAATGGAGCGCACAAAAATCTTCCTAGTAAGACTAACAGTACCGCAGCACCAAATAGTAAATTTGCAAAGAATGGTTTTGGTATAGAAAATGCTAATACATTATTTTTTACTGATAATATAGCAGCTGAACTTGCTTTAGGAATAGCACAGTACAATGTATCTACAACAGCCATAAATAATATATATAATAATTATGGCAATATAGGGTATCTTCCTGTTACTAAAAAACGTAGCTTAATTGGTATTCCTATAACTTTTTCCATGCAATATCATATAGCTCCATTCGGTGGAATACGGCCTTATTTAGGTGCTGGATATAACTACACATATTTTACATCGCAATCTAGCGAATATAAAGTTAATTCATCTCACGGAGTTGCAATACAACTTGGCACAGATATAGTAATGACTGATGATACTGTCGTTAATTTTGACGTCAAAAAATATTATAGTTCATCTAAAGTAGTATATAAAAGAGCATTTCTCAATACTACAAAAGATCTTTCTTGTAAAGTTAGACTGGATCCTATTGTAGTATCTGTAGGAATAGGATTTAAGATTTAATATATGCAAATTAGCTAAATAGTTTACCTATTCCGCTGCGCATTAGAGATTTAGGGTCCATTCTACTAGCCTTTTTAACCATATCGCCTATTTGCTGGTATTGTTTCATTAGTTTATTTACTTCCTGCACAGAGGTACCAGAGCCAAATGCTATCCTTTTCCTTCTGGAAGCATTTAGAAGACTAGGTATGCGCCTTTCTTTTTTGGTCATAGAAAGAATAATAGCTTCTTGCCTTGCAACCATCTTGTTATTTTTCTCTATATCAATTTTATCTATCATCTTACCAATACCAGGAATCATTGATGCTATATCTTTCATTCCTCCCATTTTTTTGATGTTCCTTATTTGTGATAAATAATCATTTAAATCAAAGTTACCTTTTTTTAACTTTGCAGCATTTTTTTCTGCTTCCTTCTCATCTATAATAGATACAGCTTTTTCTACAAGAGATACAACATCACCCATATCTAGAATACGTGAAGCTAAACGTTCTGGGAGCAATTCTTCTAAAGCATTGATTTTTTCACCAGATCCAAGAAACTTTATGGGTTTTTTTGTAATAGATTTAATGCTAAGAGCAGCACCTCCACGAGCATCACCATCTATTCTTGTAAGAATAGAGCCTGTTATATTAAGATGACTATCAAATTGTTGTGCGACATTAACGGCATCTTGCCCAGTTAAAGAGTCTACTACAAGCAATATTTCAGTAGGGTCAATTAAACTCTTTACAGTAGAAAGCTCCATCATCATTTCAGAATCTATATGAAGCCTACCTGCAGTATCATAAATCACTACATCATATCCACAAGACTTAGCAATAGACATAGCCCTTTTTGTAATCTGGTCAGGTTTTTCATTCTCTATAATCTCTAAACTATCAATTTCTGCGGATTGTGCTAGGATTTCTAGCTGCTTTTGCGCAGCTGGCCTATAAATATCTAGTGATACAAGAAGAACCTTTTTTTTCTGATTTTTTAGAAAGAGAGCAAGCTTAGCACTAGTTGTTGTTTTTCCGCTTCCCTGCAAACCAACAATCATAATACTAACAGGTGGAATAGCTTTTAAATTAAGTGATTGCTGATTATTATCGTCTTTGAGTAAATCTACTAACTCATCATGAATTATTTTAATAACCATCTGCCCTGGTGTAACAGATTTTATAATATCCTGCCCAAGTGCCTTTGCTTTAGTTTTTTCTATAAATTCTTTAATTACAGGTAGTGATACATCAGCTTCTAACAAAGCTATTCTTATTTCCCGCATCGCCGAATCTATTTGATCACTAGTTAAAGCACCACTAGATCTGATACGATCAAAAATCTTAGAAAAATTATTACTTAAAGCTGAAAACACAAAAAATACTCACTGTTATTTAAGACTAGTTATAACCCCATAATAAACAATAGTACAACTAAATCAAAGAAGATTTTGACTAAAATATGAATGATAAATGCCGCTAATTATTGGTTATTATAATATAGCCAAATAATTAATTCAAAATTTACTTGAATATCAATACCCTTTATCAAAAAATTCTTAATTTCTGCAAAAATAATACTACAAAATGCATCAAGCCATAGCTAAATATTATGCTAGGTGTAGTAGGAAGATCAAAGTAAAATGACGCTATGATTCCGATAATATTTACAAAAATAGCAATAATCATACTATTTAAAATCATTTGTAGTGGATTATTGCTAATTTTGCTTGCTGTAAATCCGGGTAATATTAACACTGTACTTGCAAGCAATACTCCTATCGATTTCATGCTGACAGACAGTGCTATTGCAAGTATCATCAATATTGTAAGCTTAAGAAATTTAGTTTTTACTCCAATAGCGAATGCTAATTCTTCATTAATAGATAGCAGAATAATCTGATCTATTTTCTTCCACATAAAAATAGCTACTATGAAAATCAAAAATATAAATACAAAAATATCATCGTAATTTATTGATAATATGTCCCCAAGTAACAAAGTATTGATATTAATTTTTTTAGGAAATGTACTAGCAAGTAATATTCCTGATCCAAACATAAAACTAGATACTAAGTTAATAGCTGCATTATTATTTTTAAAATCTACTACAAATAATAAACATACAAATATAATAGCAGTAATAGGAGCTGCTGCTATAATAGGTATGTTAAATACAATACTAGCGCTACTAGCTAAAAGACATGCATGAGAAAGACCATCGGCAAAATAAGATTGCCTTTGCCATAATAACAAACATCCAAGAGGGGCAAAAAAAAGGCTAATTAATATAGATGCAAGGATTATTATAGTCATGAATGATTATGATCGTGATGGTGAGTATAAAGAGCAATATTTTCTAAATCGCTATTAGAAGAATTTTTATCGGGCTTTCCACTACAACATATATGATTGTTAAGGCATAGTACTTGGTCTGAAGTTTTCATAACAGCATATAAATCATGCGAGATCATAAATATTGATGTATGGTAGTGATATCTGATATTTTCAATCAAAGAGTAAAACTCTTGCTGCGACTTTATGTCAAGACCTTGGGTTGGCTCATCTAGAACAATTAATTGAGGTTTCCTTAAAAGATTTGCAGCCAAAAGAACACGTTGCAATTGCCCCCCCGATAGATGACCTGCTTGCATTTTGCCAATACTCTTTATTTCTGCAAATATTTCTATCTGAGCATCATCAATATTTTTGCCGCCAGAAATATATTTGATTAACTGATTAACTTCTATACTCATAGTAGAATTTAAATCCATCTTCTGTGGTATATAAGCAATATTATTTGTATGAATTTCTATTTGTCCAGATGTTGGTTTTTCTATACCCAAAATTAACTTAGCAACTGTACTTTTACCAGCACCATTTGGCCCTACCATAGTTGCAATTTCTGATGGATAAAGAGTAAAATTGATTTTATCAAGCACTACTTTTTGATTGTATTTTTTTGATACATCACAGAATTTTACTATAGGCTGCATATTGCTTTTGTGTTTTAAGATCGAAGCATATATTATAGCATTATAAAAATTAAATTCGATATAATTATTATACCAACATAAAGACTAGTGATAATGACCAACCAACAGCAAATTCAAAATACAAAACTCATGAAAAGTGCTCCTTATTGCTCTGCATCAGTAGCAATATTGATTTTTATAGCTAAAATATATGCTTATCTTTCTACTAATTCAGTTGCTATATTATCTACATTAGTAGACTCCATGCTTGATATATCTTCTTCTATTATTATAATATTTGCTATGCATTTATCACTTCAACCACCTGATAACAACCATAGATTCGGGCATGAAAAAATAGAAGATTTAGCAATTTTTTCACAATCTATATTTTTTCTTCTTTCTGGGCTTTTTGCTTTTTTCTCATCTGCTAAGAGATTTATAGAGCCCCATGAAATAACAAAAATAGATATTGGAATAAATGTGATGATATTTTCTTCTGTTCTTACACTAATTCTACTTGTATATCAAAGCTTTGTTATCAAGAAAACTGGATCTAGACTAATTATAGTAGACAAAATACATTATCTTACAGATCTACTCACTACCTTAGCTGTTATAATTTCAGTATATTTAAGTGAAACATGGGTAATTATTGATACATTAGTTGGTATTGCAATCGCTATATATATAATACATAGCTCTTATAAGATATTTATAAAATCTATAAAGAACCTTATTGATGAAGAGTTTTGTGATGAAGATAAAGCAAAAATTTTATCAATCCTTTCAGAATTCAAGAAAGATGTACATGCAGTACATGAGCTTAAAACACGCTATGCTGGCTCTAAGCCTTTCGTGCAATTTCATATAGAGCTAGATGGGAAAATGAATCTTAACAAAGCACATACTATTATAGAAAAAATTATGATGAGAATCGAAACTGTATTTCCCGGTGCAGAAGTTATAATTCATGCAGATCCTGAAGGTATAGAGGAAGGCGAAGGTTTTAGAGAATTAGTTGAATAATGATAGCTAGCAAATAACAAGAGCATGCTGTACTCTAGACTTATAAAATTATTAAATAACTTACTATCCTTAAACTTAATTTTACATTAGAGAATTACATATTTATACCGATTATGCTTGACTGTTACAAATTTGGAATGTATATACTTAAGCAAATCTTGTAAGAAAATGGGGATGTAGCTCAGGGGTAGAGCATCTGCTTTGCACGCAGAGGGTCGGGGGTTCGATTCCCTTCATCTCCACCATTTTCAAAAAATATTCTCTTCCTAACTTATCATATATCTTATTTTTTCCTTGACAAAATCGTTATAAAGATACATTATTTCCTAAAATTTTTACAATAAGGAGGTCCCTGTGGCTAAGGCAAAAACCGCATCCAAAAATAACCCTAACGCTAGAGCTCAAGCAGAAGAGTTTTTCTATCAAGGTCAAAAAATAAAACCTGTAAAACTTATCACTGGCAAATCATCTTTCTTTGCTGCTGAATATGACGGTTCTGGAGATTTAGTTCTAGGCTCTAACAACGTCGCTTTACCATGGGATTTGGTAAAAAGCATGAGAGATAAAAAATAGTATAACATAGAGTTTTTATTCTCGTAACAATCTCCTAATCTCTAAATCATTTCACTACCGAAAGCGACCTGATATAGCTCCAACCAAATAGCTTGGTCGCTTTGCTTCTTTTCTCAAGGACTCTTATGCTATCTCAGACTCTTTTCAATTGAGCCTGTTTGGAGTTGTAATAAATCCTAATTTCTGATCTAAATGCTGGTATTATAGAGCTCTAAATATCTTTTTACACTCTCTTTAAGACTAAATAACTTTAAGGCTTTCTTTTGCGCAGCCTTGCCATAATTATATAATTTTTCTCTATCATCTAGCATTGTTTCTATTGCTTTTGATAAGCTATCAGGTGCTTTTGATTCAACAATAAGCCCTGTTTTTTTATCGGTTATAAGTTCTGGAATACCACCAACATTAGTTCCTATACATGCAAGACCGCTAGTCATAGCTTCTATAATTGAGTTTGGAAGCCCTTCAGTATGTGATGGATGTATATGTAGATGGCTTTCTTTAAGAAAAGATAATATATCACTACTAGGACCTACAAAATTGACGCAAGATTCAAGATTATTCTTACTTAAAAAATCATTATATTTTGCAAGATTATTCTGCTCATCCCTACCTATAATATTGATATTCCATAATAAATCCGGCCGTCTATCCTTTAATTTGGCTAATGCCTCTAATAGATCTATATGTCCTTTATAAGTAAAAAGATTTCCTACAGATGTCATTTGCAGGGTTTCCGGAGTAATGTAATGATTAAGATCTCTATTTACCCTAAAGGCATCTACATCAATACCATTATAAAGTAAAAATAGCTTATCTTCTGGAACTCCTTCGTCTTTTAAATTATTAAGTATAGCATTACTATTACCGACAGCTATATCTACAAATCTATGACATATATGTTTTTCTATAACTTCTAAAATTCTATGTTTTGCAAAATAAAAATTCAAACTTAACCTAGACATAATAATAAATGGTTTCTGAGCAAAAAAACTAATTTTTACAACCGTAGCATAAACATACGATAGTGGAAGAAAAGCATGTATAATTTCTGGCTTCTCAGATTTTACAACGCTCCTTACAAAGAGAAAAGCCTGCATGATCTCTTTAATCAGCCTAAATAATTTATATATTTTTGATATAGGTAATTTTTGAACTCGAAACAAACTTTCGCGAGAAATTACCCTAACACCAGCTTCTTCTATTTTAGCAGCAAGCGGACCTCTGTGAGAATAGAGAGATACGATAACTTCATGAGTTTTATTAATTAATGGATAATTTCGCAGAATATCCATCTCTGCACCGCCAACATCTAGACTTCCTATTAACACTAATATCTTTTTTCTTTCAGTCATTCTATTTTATATTTGGGTTAGTATAGAAATACATTTTCTTAACAACACCATGAGCATGATAGCTAAATATATGCTCTATTCCAGGAACAGTAAACGGCTTCGCTGTAAGATCAACAGGTCTCCATTCTCCAAAATTTATATTAGTGTTTTTAGTAATGGCATCATCACCTTCTGTAATTAAAGCATATTTAAACTTTGGAAGAATATTCTTGGTAAAATAATCAACTCTTTTATTTGGCCAATGCATCAAAACATCTTTTACTATAAGTAAATCCCCTGAATCTACATTGTCAATATCAGTGCTATGATAAAAATGGACATTATCCTTACTAAATTTCTTTTTATTGTCATCAATTACTGTTTTTACTATATCATATCCCTTATATGTTTTTTCTTTGGGGATATTGATCAAACTCATAATTTGCCAATCACCACAACCTAAATCAACGTAAGTTTGATATTTGGGATCATCAAAATATTTTTGTAAGATCTTTCTATATTCTATAGTATTTTCTTTTGTAGACCCAGGCCCAGAGCCATTAGTCCAGAAATCAGTAGCATAAATATTAGAAAAAACTTTTTCTTCCTTTATAAAAAACCTTTTCAAAGTTCTTTTAACAAAATACAAAGCTCTATCCCGCCACCCCTTAACTTTATATCCTAAGTGAATTATTTTTCTAAGAAAAACATATAAATATGTAATAAAGTTACGAACATAATAAAATTCTGAAAAGAATCTTACCATCTCTTTTATAAACGAAGATTTGATCTTGTAGTCAATAATTCTTCTCATTAAACATATAGACAAAAATCTATTTTTATACTTTGCTCTATCATTCTTATTACTAATTTCTATAGTATCTTCAATAAAATTAGACCATTTTTTAAAGAAATTCTCAGAATTTAAAAAGATTTTTTGATATGCATCATAGTTACTCTTTTTCAGATTACTTAATAACTCTCTATCCTTATCAAGTGCTAATATGGCTCTTACAAATGAATCTACGTTTCTTTCTATAATGAACCTCTTCTGCTCTTCCGGTAGCACTTCAGGAATAATACCAACATCAGTACTTATTATAGCGCAACCAGAAGCCATTGCTTCAATTAGGGGGAGAGGTGTTCCTTCACATTTTGATGCAATCAATAAGATATCAGTATTTTTTAAGATATTATAGGTTTCTTGTTTAGAAAGTTTTTGTGATGCGCTATCAATAGTATTGATTTCAATAGATGATGTTTTTTTCAGCTTCATGAGTGCTGGTAAGATAACTGTATGGAGTCCTTTTAAATCATAATCAGGGCCGAAATAAGAAGACCCTGAGTTACTATTACCTATCCAGGTTATTTGCAATTTATCTTTGGATTTAAAATTAGGTTTTGTACTTATTATAACATTATCAAAAATAACATCACGCCATGGTTTAGGATAGATGTTAATTCTGCTATAAATTTTATGTAACTCTTTAGATACAGTATAGTAATTATCTACAAATGAAAAAAATGATTCATTTTCAATAATGTCGCATTCTTGCAAAAACATTTTATCTGGTATTGATGTTACTATAGCTGCTTTTAATAATGGCTTTAGTTTAGGATTTAAAGGATCATTAATGAAGTATTGTAGTAAATCACGTAAATAGACTCTATAAAAGAAATGTATAAAGTCTATTTTAGAAATAGCATTTAAAGCATCTAAAAAATCATTATAGTCCTTATAATCAGATACATAAACTACTCTAACATCATATCTGCTTTCTAATAATTTTACTAAATACTGAGCTATATTATCAAAAGCCCATCCCTTTACATCAGCTACTAGCAGAATCGTTTTTTTCTTCATAATTTATTATTTTAATTATTAAATGTTTTGTAGCAATAATGATTTTTGGTAAAACAGATTGCCAGAATTTTAAGAATATTGGTATTGCAAAAAATGTTAATAGCCTCACAATATAATAATATCTATAATCATTTGCCATAGTCGTAAAAAACAAGGTTAATGAGTAAATAATTCCTATTAATACGATATAAGATAAAATAACATTCTCCTTAGAAAAAGGCCTTGAATTTTTGTATAGAGTAACAAAAAACAAACAAATTAATGCTACTGAAATGGTATTAGATCTAAAAATATTAGGATATATTTTAAGCATAAATGAAATTGGTTGTTTTAAAAACTCAATTGTTGTTACATTTATACCTCTTGCTCTAAGTTCATCCTTGTACTCAGTAGATGAATATTCTTCATAATTACTATATGAACACTTTACAACATAGATGAAATTTAACAATCTATGTTTTAAGTATAAAAATGGATGCGATATAATTAACTTATAGAAACTTTGGTTCAAACTTTCCAATTTTACTTTATCTTGCGTAGAAGTATAAATCCTATCTTCGGGAAATACCAAATGGTTTACTAAATGATGCGTAAAATTTTTCTTTAGAGTGTCAAAATTATATCTTTTTGACTGTTTGACATAATCTGGTAACATACTATCATCATCTAAATCTTTTACTATGGATGCTATATCAAAAAATTGTCTTAATTGCCAAGAGTTGGTATTAACGGAGAACTTATCTATGATTAGTGAATTTGTAAATATCAGCATTAATGATAAGATTGAGCTCATACAAATTCTAAAAAACAATCTTTTATTACTTGATATTGAAACAATAAAAAATACTAATACAGGAACTATAAACTGAGATTGAAATTTGATCGACAAAGCATAAAAAGTGATTAGTAAAAATACGACTGAAACCCATAAAGGTGCTTTAGTTTTCTTGTACAAATAATATACACAGCCAGCAAATATGAAAAAGAAACTATTACCAAAACCTATATCTTTCCAGATCATTGTAGATTGTGCAAGTACATTAGGTACAAAAGGAATAATAAAATAAAGCCATCTATATTTATTTTCACCATCAGCATAGTATAAAAACAAAACGCCACCCCACAAAAGTGATAGATGCAGCAATAACATTATTTGGGGACCAGCATAAATATAATTGAGTAGAGACCAGAGCATTGCCATAAGAGGCGGGTGATGAGAGTTAAAACTAAAGCTTAAGCTTTGCTTAAACTGATCCATAGAATCTGGAGTCATCCCCCCAGGATAGCCTGATAAATAATGAATAGTAAATAATATCAAGCACAATACTGATGGATATTCTTTAAAAAATCTTTTAATCATATCTTATTACCTTTTTCTATCATCAACTTCTTCATAGAATCTAACCATTTTAGCACTTATAACTTGGCTGTCATATTTGATAGCAATTTCTTTTCTAATCTGCTCGGCAAATTGTTTCCGAATCAGAGGATTTAACACCATAAACTCCATAGCATCAGCTAGAGCATTTGGGTTTTTTATAGGTACTAATAATCCATTTACATTATGGGATATAAGGTCTCTACCGCCTGGGCTATCTGTTGTAATAATTGCTCTTCCATAAGCCCCAGCTTCAAGCAAACTTCTGCTCATACCTTCTCTATAAGAAGGTAATACAGCAACATGTGCTTTTTGCCAAATCTTTTTTACATCTTGAAAACCTAGATATTTTATAAAACCCATCTTTTCAAAATGCTCTATTTCTTTAATTGTAAGGCTAGATTTATTACCCTCATCTGGCAGCCCCGCTAGCCAAAATTCAGCTTTGATGCCTTTTTCATGTAATATCTCTGATGCCTCTACAAATTCATAAATGCCCTTATCTACAAGCATTCTACTAACAAGAGCAAAAATGGTTTTGTTGTTTTTGGGTTCTTTTAGAATGTCAAAATCATCTATATCAACCCCAACACTGCACTCTACTGATACATTTTCTATTTTATAAGAATTAAGTAGATGTTTATCATCACTATTTTGTACTATAGTTTGTACCTTATCTAACCCTGATATCTTTGATAAAAAAAGACAAATCATATGCTTTATAAAAGAATGTAATAGATTCTGACTGATAAACAAAAATCCCATACCTATAAAATTATTTATTACTTTAGGCCTAGAATTACAAAACAAAGATGCTATAGAGCCATAAATTATTGGCTTAATAGTAAAGTTATGCAAAATATCTGGTCTTGCTTCCCTAATAATACTAATAATTCTGAGTAATGAAGAAAACTCACATAGTGGATTCATCCCCTTTCTATCTAGAGAAATAGGAATAACTTTAACCCCCAAATTTTCAATCTTTTCCTTATGATTTATAACTTTGGTAATTAAACTAACTTGATATCCTAAATCTATAGCTTTAGTTGCTATAGGAAGCAAATGATAGAAAAAATGAGAATCTGAGTTGCTAAAAATTACGACTTTTTTCACTTGTATATTCCGTAGAAAGAAATATTATGGGGCAGGTCCTAGAGCTTGTTTTAAAGGTTCTAAAGAAAGAGATAATAATAGAAAAATATAAGAATATGTCAAGTTACTTAGTTACTGGCGGTGCTGGCTTTATAGGTTCTCATTTAGTAAATCATCTTATTGCGCAAGGTCACTATGTTACTATTTTAGATTCTTGTAACCTTGACAAAACAAAATCTATAAACCCTAAAGCGAAATTTATTAGCGGTAGTATTACAGATCTTGACATATTAAATTCCGCCTTTAACAATATAGATACTTGTTACCATTTAGCAGCTGTTCCATCTATTCAAAAATCTATAGACGAGTGGTATATATCTAACCAGGTAAATCTTGGTGGCACTATAGCTATTTTTGATCTTGCTTCTAAAAAAAATATTCCAGTTATATATGCCTCTTCTGCTGCTGCTTATGGCGTTCCAACTTCTACTTATGTTAAGGAAAGCGATATATGTAGCCCTATGTCTCCTTATGGATTTGACAAATATTCTACAGAAATTCAAGCAAGGCTTTTTGCCGAAATCAAGGGATTAAAATCTGTAGGGCTAAGATTCTTCAATGTTTATGGACCTGGTCAAGATCCTAAATCTCCTTATTCAGGTGTTATTTCTATATTTATTGATAAAATGCTTGCCGGTAAACCCTTACAGGTTTTTGGAGATGGATCGCAGGAAAGAGACTTTATTTATGTGGATGATATTGTAAATGGACTTATCAAAGCGCAAAATCAAGAAGCTTTAAATAAATCTTCAATTTTCAACCTATGCTCTGGCAAAGGAACTTCTCTAAATGAACTGATAGATATTTTAAGCAATACATTAAACATCCAGACAAATATTGAATATTTACCAAGCAGACCTGGTGATATCTATAAATCCATCGGCGACCCTACAAAAGCAAGAAATATTATTGAATTTTCTGCAGATATTTCTATAAAAGATGGCCTTAAAAAACTCTATTCTTCTTTGATTTAGGATATGATAAACCATTTAAAAACTCTAAGTCATAATATTGCTTGATATTATATCTTTAAAAATTTTATCTATTTGCTAAGAAAACTCCCTAGCTCTTTATAAGTTATGTGATATAATATATGATGCACAAAAAGAGAAACCCCAAATTTATGACTATTAAAATACATAAAGCCGAAGATTTTATAAAAATGCGTAACGCTGGGATACTAGCCGCAGAGGTTCTAGATTACATTACAGAATATGTAAAACCAGAAGTTACAACAAATTATCTAAATGATCTATGTCATGATTTCATAATAAAAAATGGAGCCATTCCTGCGCCCCTAAATTATAAAGGCTTTCCTAAATCTATATGTACATCTATCAACCATGTGGTGTGCCATGGGATTCCTAGCGATAAGAAGCTAAAAGATGGAGATATAATAAATATCGACGTTACAGTTATATTAGATGGTTGGCATGGAGATACCAGCCGTATGTATTTTGTAGGCAATCCTGGAATTAAAGCAAAAAGGCTTTGTCAAGTAACCTATGACGCGATGATGATAGGAATCGAGATGGTAAAACCAGGGGTACATCTAAGCGATATAGGCAGCGCCATACAAAAATATGTGGAAAAGCATAATTACTCTGTGGTGAGAGATTATACAGGACATGGTATTGGCCAGATTTTTCATGACTCTCCTTCTGTTTTGCATTATGGTAAACCCGGCATGGGCCCTATATTACAAGAAGGTATGTTTTTTACTATAGAGCCAATGGTCAATGCTGGTAATTATCATACTATACTTAGTACCATAGATCACTGGACTGTTACTACTAGAGACAAATCTCTTTCAGCTCAATTTGAGCATACTGTAGGTGTTACTAGTAATTCGGTAGAAATTTTTACACTTTCCCCTAAAAAATTATATCATCCACCTTATTTAACATGAAAAATACAAAACTGCATGACGAGCCAGAAAGTGGTTTTAGTAAAATGCTTGAAGAAAGCAGTAGCGTGAGTGCAAACGTAGATTCTATGGCATATCCAGAAAATTTACTCTCTAGCTTTTTAAAACAAGATAATAATATATCTATTGCTAATGAAAGTCCTAACCAAAAAAAAGTACTAAAACAAAATATCAAAGCTTCTAAACCTCATTTTTTAGGTCATCGTGCTCGTTTAAAGGCAAAATTTTTAGAAAGTATACCTAGTAGTTTTCCTGATTATGAAATTCTAGAACTCATACTATTTTTATCTATTCCAAGGCTTGATGTAAAAAATTTAGCAAAAGAATTGCTAAAAGAATTTGGAAATTTAAATGGTGTTATTACAGCTTCTAGTGATAAGCTAGATCTAGTGCCAGGAGTTACAAAATCTGTAAAGGCAAGTTTTTCTGTAATTAATGAATTAATTAAACGCATTATGCAATCCAACATAATGAAAAAAAACATACTTAGCTCTTGGAGCGCATTGCTTGATTACTTAAGAGTTACTATGGGAGATTGCAAGACAGAGCAATTTCGCATATTATTTCTAAATAAAAAAAACATCCTAATCGCAGATGAACTGCAAACTGTAGGAACTATAGATCAAACACCTGTTTACCCACGGGAAGTTGTAAAAAGAGCTTTATTTCATGAAGCAAGTGCAATAATATTAGTACATAATCATCCTAGCAACGATGCTAGCCCTTCCAAAGCTGATATAGAACTTACCAAAGCAATAATATCAGCCTGTAATGCCCTTGGAATAGGAGTGCATGACCATGTTATTATCACTCATGATGATTTTTACAGTTTTAAATCAAATTTATTAATATCATGAGTAATTCCATTGCTTCATTCTTTTTTGCTATTTGTTTATGTGGAATAATTACTCATTATGCGATCGATTTTTTTACATATTTTAATATAGTAGACAAACCAAGTTCTCGCAGGGCCCATAATAAAATAACTCCTAGATGCGGTGGTGTCTCAATAGTTTTTACATTCTGCTTAAGCCTTCTTATTTGGGAGAAAATAGAATATGGAGCTTTTGATATATCTTTAAGATTAATAATTCCATTAATTCTAATAGCTTTTGTATCATTACTAGATGATATATGGGACATTTCAATCCTGCTTAGACTAATAACTCACATAATAGTATCTGCTATTGTAATTTATCTATTTTTATATCCAAGAACACTTTTTTATAATGAATTACCAGAATATCTAGATTATTTTTTTTCTATATTTGTTTTAACTACATTTATCAATATATATAATTTTATGGATGGGATAGATGGAATAACATCTGCCGAGTCTATTCATTTAAGCGTTACTGCAATTATTTTATCTATTTTACGTTATGAGTATATAATTTGTCCTGAACTAATATTCACTGGATCTATAATTGTTCTAGGATGTTCAATAGCTTTCATTAAATATAACTGGAGCCCATCTAAAATATTTTTAGGAGATGTAGGAAGTATCTCTTTAGGATTAATTATAGGACTAATTCTTATACTTCTTGCAGCATCAGAACAAAGATTATTCGTCTCATGTATTATAGCATCTCTTTACTATATTGCAGATGGTGTAGGCACTATTTTAATAAGACTAGTGAAATTACAAAAAATATGGCTTCCTCATTTGAATCATTTTTTCCAGCAGGCTACACGTAAAAATATGTCCCATAAAGAAGTTACTACAAAGATAGCTATCTGTAACTTCATTCTAATGATTTTATCAATCAGTGCATTATATTATCCTATTAGCGCTATGGCTTTAGCATTAATATGTGTAATTATTATTTTAATACATTTTAGTGTATGAAACCAATCTCGGACGAACTAGATAAAATTTTAAGAGGTGTATTTGCACGGCACAGTAAAATATTTGCTGAAATCATGATTAACTGGCCTAAAATAACTGGAATTGCTTTTTCATCGAATACGTCCCCTTATAAAATTACGACTGCAACAGAAAAGAAACGCAAAATAAATATTCTACATGTTAAAGTAGATAATTCTGTAACCGGTCTTGAATTTAGTTATCACCAAGATATTATACTAGAGCGTATAGCTGTATATTTTGGATATAAGGCTATAGATAAAATCATAGTTAGAGCCTAAAAAACTCTATAGAATTGCTTGATCCTTATAATGAATAAAATAACAGATATAAATTTTGCAAATAGCATTATGTCAATGATGAAGAAAATTTTTAAATATATTCCATATGTCTTATTAATTGCTTTGGTAAGTGGATGTTATGAAAAAGACTTCTCAACACCAGCACAGAATCAAATTGACGAATATAGAACAATGGGTAAGATGTGTTTAGTAAATAAACAAGATTCTTCAACTACAAACTCTACGTCGAGTGCTATAACTAAAAATATAGAAGGCAATAACGCCACCACAGACTCCTCTTCTACAGCTAACATAGAAAGTTCTAGCGATATAAACCAAAGCAATAATCTTGCTGATCAGAATACACAGACAGATTCTTCAAATAGCGATAACACTCAAGGAACTTTATCGGCAAATGTATCTTCGGATACTAGTGAATTAAACTCTGATAAAGAAAATCAACAAATTGATATAGAAAAATCATATTCTACAGAAAAAGATACTCCTGTATCTCAGGTGTCTGATACTAAAGGTACAATGTTTGGTATACAAAATGGTGATATCATTTTTGGCGACCCTAATGCGCAAGTAGTAGTAATAGAATATTCTTCTCCTACTTGTTTACATTGCGCTTACTATCATAAAGCAATTTTACCATCTCTAAAACAGAAATACATTGATAGTAATAGAATCGCTTATTTAATTCGGCCATTTATTAGCAACAAACAAGATCTTGATGCTGCAGTACTTAGTCGTTGCGCTACAAATAATGATGATTACTTGAAAATGGTAGATGTGTTATATCAAAAGCAGGACTCCTGGGCTTACCATTCTAATTACAGAGATATATTAACAAATATTGGTAATCTTGCTGGAATTAGTCCAGAAAATTATCAAAAATGCCTAAATGATGAAGAAATATCTGATTATCTGATAAATAATAGCAGAGCTATTTCTCGTATTCCAAAATTTCTTGGAACTCCAGCTTTTGTAGTTGATGGAAAGATTCTAGAGCAAGGCTATAGCGAGGAAAATTTATCTGATATGATTGATAAGGCTATTAAGAAATATGAAGAAAAGAAATCTGCACTCTCTAAGTGATGATATTGACAAAAAATTAGAGCAGATAAATAAATCTGATAGAAAGAAAGGTTCTGTAAATATAGGAACAGGCACAAAAATAGCTACCGACTTGATAGGATTGATGTTTGTTAGTATAATGATTGGAGTTTTTCTTGACAAACACTTCAAAACTGGGCCATTATTGCTATCTATATCTCTTTGTATTGGAATAGCAGCTTCAATCAAAAATATAATAGCAATTTTAAAGAAAAAAAATGCGCAATAATCCATTAGATCAATTTGAGATACATAAAATATTCCCTATATCTTTCTTTGGTCATGATATAAGCTTTACTAATTCTAGCCTTGCTATGATTGTAGCAGTTCTATCTGTCGTATTGTTTTTATCTTTCGCTTTAAAGTCTGCTAGTATATATTCTCCTACTAGAAAGCAAATTTTTGCTGAGAAAATTTATAACATAGCATCAGATTTAGTAGGAATTAACATAGGTGAACAGGGAAAAGAATTTATACCTCTTATTTTGTCTATTTTTTTATTTCTATTAGCTTGTAATATTTTAGGTTTATTGCCTTATAGTTTTACAGCAACAAGCCACATAGCTATTACATTTACTTTAGCTATGATCGTATTTTTTTCTGTCACTATTGTAGGGTTTATAAAACATGGGACGAAGTTTTTATCGCTTTTTTTACCACATGGTATACCATTATGGCTTGCTCCATTAATGATAATTATTGAGTTATTTGCTTTTTTAGCACGTCCTGTCACTTTATCGCTTCGCCTTGTAGCAAATATGATAGCAGGACATGTGCTTTTAAAGGTATTAGCTGGCTTTATGGTAAGTTTGATGTTCTTACTTAAACCCTTACCATTACCACTTATTGTAATATTATGTGGTTTTGAGTTATGCGTAGCTCTACTACAAGCATATATATTTGCACTATTATCTTGCGTATATTTAAATGATGCAGTAAATTTACATTAACCTTGAGGAGGAAAATAATATGGAAGCTTTGTCTTTGAAATTTATTGGTGTTGGGCTTATGGCTTTTGGAATGCTTGGTGCTGCTTTTGGAGTATCAAATATTTTTTGCTCTTTGTTTAACGCTATGTCTCGTAATCCATCTATATCAGATCAATTGCAACGTCTTGCTCTTATAGGAGCAGGTCTTGTTGAGGCTATGGGATTATTTGCGTTTGTAATAGCAATAATTATAATATTTTTGTAAAAAGATATATAGATTACTATTATTGATTATATTTGAGGTAAAACGCATATGCCCCAATTAGATACTACTTATTTCTTATCACAGGTTTTGTGGCTTATAATAAGTTTCTGTGGGTTATATTATATCCTTAAATATAGTGTAATTCCTAAAATAGAAAATGTGCTAGAATCTAGATCTTCTAAAATAAAAACTGACCTAGAAGAAGCAGCTAGATTACGCGATATAGCAAAATCACTACAGCAAGATTATGACAAGAAATCTAAAGATCTAGATAGTTATATCTCTAGCATTATACTAGCTACTATTGATGATATAACAAAAATTAAGGCCGATAGTCTTTCCGACATTCATAATAGAATTAGTGCAAAAGAGAAGCATATTATAGGATCTATCAATGCTGAAAAATCAAAAGCTAAGGAAGAAATGCCTAAGTATGTAATAGAACATTCTAGTATTATAATAGAAAAAACTACAGGACATAAACCATCTGTTAGTGATTTAAAAAAATTCTATGAGGCAATCAAGTGTTAGAAGATCCAAAAATTTGGTTTACTATCGCATTTTGTATTTTTATATTCCTAGCTTATAGGCCTATGAAAAATGCTTTGCTTAAATATCTTGATGATGAAATTAGCCAGATCAAAACAAACCTTTTAGATGCAGAAGAATTAAAAAAAGATGCTGTAAGGCTTGTAGAATCTCTTAAATTATCACTTAGTAACTTTGAAGCAGAGAGTCTTTCTCTAATAAAAACCACTCAAGATCAAAACAATATTATGATTGAAGAGAGCAAAAAAGAGCTTGATCTTATAATTAGTAGGAAAGAAGAAGAATTTTTACAAAGAATGAATCAAATTAAATTAGATGCTAAATTAGAAATTCGTAATATTTTGCAGCAAGAAACTCATATACTAACAGAAAAATATATAACGCAAAATCGTAAATCATTTCCTGGTGATGTAAAAATAGCCTCTAATTTTATCATTGATTTTTCATGAATTATTACTTGCTATTTTAGAGATTAAAGATAAGTTTAATTCTTATTATTTTACTTACTACATTGCGCTAAAATAAGGAGAGAAAATGTCTAGGAATCTAATTGTAATGTTGCATGGATTAGGGTCAAATGGTAGTGACCTTGAAAGCCTTATTCCTTATATTAAGAAGAGGTTACCCGAATCAGAATTTTTCTCTCCTAATGGTATAGAGCCTTGTGATCTATTTCCTTTTGGATATCAATGGTTTAGTTTATCAAATAGGGAAGATAAAGCTATATTAGGAGAACTTGAAAGAGTAGAACCTTATATTCGGGAAATGATTCTTACAAAAGCTAATTCTCTTGGCTTTAAGGAAAAGGACGTAATATTGCTTGGCTTTTCACAAGGCACGATGACTTCTTTATATCTTGCCCTTAGTAATGATAATCCTTATAAAGCTGTGATAGGTTTTTCTGGTGCATTAATTTTACCTAATAATATAAAGCAAAGAGATGTGCCTATTTGTCTAATTCATGGCCTTGATGATGAGGTTGTTGAAGCTTCTAATCTAGCACTTGCAAAAGATAAGTTAAGCAAGGAAAATATTTCTATCAAGACTTTTTTATATGAAAATCTTGCCCACTCCATAGATATAAGAGGCTTAGAATCAGCAATTAATTTTATTAAGGAGATAGAAAAATGACATATCTGCGAAATCAAGACAATACAATATATGAATTAATACAAAATGAAGCGATACGCCAGAAGGATCTAATAGAGCTAATAGCATCAGAGAATTTTGTAAGTAATGCAGTACTTGAAGCTGCAGGATCTATCTTAACCAATAAATATGCTGAAGGATATCCATCTAAAAGATACTACAACGGATGCCATTATGTAGACGAGATTGAGAATATTGCAATAGAACGTGCAAAAACACTATTTAAGTGTAATTATGCAAATGTTCAACCTCATTCCGGTTCTCAAGCAAATCAAGCAGCTTTCTTGGCATTACTAAAGCCTGGTGATAGGATTCTTGGTATGTCGATGAATAGTGGTGGGCATTTAACTCATGGTTCGCAAGCTAGTTTATCTGGTAAATGGTTTGAATCTATATCTTATAACGTAAATAAAAGTGATTTCTTAATAGACTATGATTCCATAGAAAGTCTTGCTATAGAATATAAGCCTAAATTAATAATAGCTGGCTATTCGGCTTATCCAAGAGAGATAGATTTCGCAAAATTTAGAAAAATTGCAGACAAGGTAGGCGCTTATCTAATGGCAGATATAGCTCATATTGCAGGTCTTGTTGCGACTGGTTATCATCAAAGCCCTTTAGAATATGCAGATGTTGTTACATCAACGACCCATAAAACTCTAAGAGGCCCTCGTGGAGGACTGATTCTGTCAAATAACGAAGATCTATTCAAAAAAATAGATCTTGCTTTATTCCCTGGAATTCAAGGTGGTCCATTAATGCATATTATTGCAGCTAAAGCTGTTGCATTTGGTGAGGCTCTTCAGCCTTCTTTTAGTACCTATATTAAACAAGTTCTTAAAAATGCAAAAGCATTATCCGATGGCTTTAAAACAAATGGATATCACCCTATTACTGATGGTACATCTAATCATATGGTGATTCTAGATTTAAGGAACCAAGGTATAACTGGGAAAGATGCTGCTAATGCATTAGATAGAGCCGGAATTACATGTAATAAAAATAATATTCCTTTTGATGATACATCACCTTTCATTACTTCAGGCATTAGGCTTGGATCTGCTGCATGCACAACTCGAGGCTTTAAAGAACATGAATTTAAACTAGTAGCAGATATGATATCCGAAGTACTTGATGGCCTTAAAACAAATACAATCAATAACGATAAGATAGAGCAAGAAGTTTTAGCAAAAGTTAAAAACCTCTGTTCTAAGTTCTAATATAGTTAGTGTAAAATTAATTATATATCTTATAATCCAAGCTTATAAGAAGAACTCTTAGAATTAGCAATAACTATGATTATTTGATAAAAGTTGCACGAGAATTGATCTTATGCTATTTTTTCATAGGATTTTAGAACTGTAGCAAAAAATTCATAAAAAAGTTCTAATTCTAATCTATTATAACTTTAGAGGAATAATGCCAAAGCTGACTATAGATAGCAAAGAAATAGATGTAGAAGATGGTCTTACAATAATACAAGCTTGCGAAATAGCAGGTATAGAGATACCAAGGTTTTGTTATCATGAAAGGCTTGCTATAGCTGGAAATTGTAGAATGTGTCTTGTAGAGGTAGAAAAATCTCCAAAGCTTGTTGCATCATGCGCTTTACCTGTAAGTGAAGGCATGGTTATCCATACAAATAGCCCAAAAGTTATAAAATCTCGTGAAGGAGTATTAGAATTTTTGCTTATAAATCACCCTCTTGATTGCCCTATATGTGATGAAGCAGGTGAATGTGATTTACAAGATCAAGCTTTTAGATACGGAAGGCCACAAAACAGATTTCATGAAAACAAACGTTCTGTGACTGATAAATATATGGGGCCACTAATTAACACTAAGATGACAAGATGCATACATTGTACGCGCTGTGTAAGATTTTCTGAGGATATTGCAGGGGTAGCTGAGATAGGATCAGTTGGTAGAGGCGAGCATATGGAAATTACTAGTTATCTAGAAAAATCTTTAGAATCCGAATTATCTGGTAATATCATAGATTTATGTCCTGTAGGAGCTTTAACTTCTAAACCTTATGCTTTCAAGGCTCGTAGTTGGGAACTTAAAAAAACCTCCTCTATAGATGTTATGGACGCTCTTTGCTCTAATATACAAATAGATTCAAGAGGCCTTGAAGTAATGCGTATTCTCCCTCGTGTTAATGAAGAAATAAATGAAGAATGGATTTCAGATAAAACTAGATTTTCTTATGATGGTTTAAAATTACAACGTATAGACAGACCATATCTTAAGAAAAATGGTAAATTTGTAGAAGTAAGTTTTGAAGAAGCCATATCTGCTATAGCAAGTAAAATAAGGTTGACAGACCCTTTTAAAATTGGCGCTATCGCCGGTACTTTATGTGATGTAGAGTCTTTATATACACTAAAAAAATTGATGAATCTTATAGGATCTTACAATATTGATGCAAATGAATTTGGTTATAAATTAGATTATACTGCTAGAGGAAATTATCTATTTAACACTACTGTTGCCGCTGTATCAGATGCTGATTTATGTTTGCTGATAGGTGCAAATCCCAGATCTGCTTGTCCTGTACTAAATTCTAGAATTGGTAGAGCTGTAAGATCAGGATTTATGAAGGCTTATAGTATTGGAGAAATGGAATATCAAAATTATCCCATTAATGATCTTGGCTCTAATCCAGAAATTTTATCTCTTATTGCTTCGGGCAACCATCCAATATGCAAGGAATTAGCAAATGCACAAAGGCCTATGATAATAATTGGTGACGGTGTTTATTCGAGAACTGATTCTATCTCTATACAATCTTTAATTCATGATATTGCTCGCAAAAATAATATTGTGAAAGAAGGGTGGAATGGACTAAATATTTTACATAATCACGTATCGACTGTTGGAGCTTTAGATATTGGTTTTACTCCTTCTGACATTAAGAAAGGTGTAGATGCTAAAAAAATGGTGTCATTAGCTAAAAAAGGTGAGTTTGGAATTATTTATTTGCTTGCTGCTGATGAAATTGAAATAAGTGGTTTAGAAAATTGCTTTGTAATATATCAAGGACATCATGGTGATAAAAATGCAACATACGCAGATGTCATTCTTCCATCTCCTGCCTATACAGAAAAAGATGCAATCTATGTAAATTTAGAAGGCAGACCTCAAAAAGCTTATATGGCTGTGCCTCCGCCTGGACATGCTAGGGAAGACTGGAAGATTATTTGTGACATAGCAAATGCCATTGACAAAAATATTGCTTTTAAGAATCTTGATGAAATAAGAGCGTCCCTTGCTTTAGAATTTCCTATATTTTCAAATATTGACGAAATTATTCCATCAGATTTAAAATTTATACAATCTTCTGCACAAATTCTTAAAAAAGATATAGCAAAAATAGATGTAAATTTCTATATGACAAATTCTATTAGCAGATCCTCCATTACTATGGCAAAATGTACTGAAGAAAAATTAAATAGGAGAAAGCTTGCATAATGATGATTGAGATACAAGAAGCTGTTAACATTTTTCTAGATATAATGATTATCACATTAAAAGTGCTAGCTATAATATTACCTCTTCTACTATCTGTGGCATATTTAACATATGCAGAACGTAGAGTAATAGGCTTGATGCAACTACGCAGAGGTCCTAATGTAGTTGGCCCATTTGGCCTTCTACAACCTATTGCAGATGCAATAAAGCTTATGTTTAAAGAGGTAATAATTCCAAGCAACGCTAGTAAAGTAGTATTTATTTTAGCTCCGATGATTACCTTTATTCTTAGTCTTGTAGGATGGGCAGTAATTCCTTTTGATAAGACTTTGGTACTTGCAAATATTAATGTTGGGGTATTATACGTTCTTGGTGTCTCTTCTCTTGGTGTTTATGGTATTATAATGGCTGGATGGGCTAGTAATTCTAAATATGCATTTTTTGGTGCTATCAGGTCTTCTGCTCAGATGATTTCTTATGAAGTATCTATGGGACTTGTTATTGTTACTGTTCTTTTAGTAACTGGTAGTCTTAACCTTACAGATATTATAGAATCTCAAAGACATAGACCTTTATGGATAGAAATCTTAATGGCGCCTATGGCAGTAGTATTTTTTATTTCAGTACTTGCAGAAACAAATAGATTACCATTTGATCTTCCAGAAGCAGAGGCAGAGCTTGTCGCTGGATATAACGTAGAATATTCTTCTATGGTTTTTGCTATGTTTTTCCTGGCTGAATATGCAAATATGATACTTGTAAGTGCTATTACTACCATATTTTTCCTAGGTGGATATCTTCCTCCTTTTAATTTAGCATGTTTAGAATTTTTGCCAGGGGTAATATGGTTTTTGATTAAAATATCATTTTTGCTATTTGTATTTTTGTGGATTAGGGCGACATTACCAAGATATAGATATGATCAACTAATGAGCATTGGGTGGAAAGTATTTTTGCCGCTCAGTTTATTTTGGGTGATTTTAGTAGCATCTTTGCTATTTTATACTAATAATCTTCCTAATATTTGATGGAGATATAGATGTTTAGTAAATACCTAAAATCATTTTTTCTATATGAGATAATAAAAGGCATGAGTCTTACTCTAAGATATCTATTCAAACCCAAGGTCACTATAAATTATCCTTATCAAAAAAGTAGCATCAGCCCTCGATTTAAAGGTGAACATGCTTTAAGGCGTTATGAAAATGGCGAAGAGAGATGTATAGCATGTAAATTATGTGAAGCTATATGCCCTGCCCAGGCTATATATATTGAAGCAGAAGAAAAAAGTGATGGCATGCGCCGTACAACAAAATATGATATCGATATGACAAAATGTATTTATTGTGGATTATGCCAAGATGCTTGCCCTGTTGATGCAATTGTAGAAGGACCAAATTTTGAATTTGCTACCGAAACTCATAGAGAACTGTTATACAATAAAGAAAGATTACTAAAAAATGGGGAAATGTGGGAAAAGGAAATAGCTTTGAAACTAAAAAATGACTATTTATATAGGTAAATATATGTCCATATTTTTTTATATTTTTTCAAGCTTGATGATTTTTAGTAGTATTGGAGTAGTATCGAGCAGAAATGCTATACATTCTGTATTATGGCTTATTTTTACCTTATGCAATGGTGCTGGTTTGTTTGTAATTATGGGCGCAGAATTTTTAGCTATGACTCTAATAATAGTTTACGTTGGTGCTGTAGCTGTATTATTTCTATTTGTTGTAATGATGCTTGGCACCAACATTGATAACCTTAAGAATAATACAAAATATAGCTGGTTTATGAGTTCTGTGCTACTTGGATTTTTGATATTAGACCTTATCCTAGTTATTTTTGTATCTGTCAATATTGAGCATTTTCGTGCAATTCCTAATTACTCTTTAGGAGATTCTATGACTAATACTGCTTATATAGGCTCTATTCTATATACGGATTTTATATTAGCATTCCAGATTTCTGGATTAATATTGTTTGTAGCGATGATCGGTTGTATAATTCTTACTCTTAGACTAAAAGATGGCGTAAGAAGACAAAAAGCTTCCATTCAATTATCTAGAAATAAAGATAATTGCTTAGAAATAACAAAAAATCTTTCTAGCAATGGTATAAAGGGTATAAAATATGAATGAGATAGGGCTAGAGTATTTTTTATTTTTATCTGCGGTAATATTTTCTATAGGTGTAAGCGGAATATTTTTAAACCGTAAAAACATAATATCTATACTTATGTCTATAGAACTTATGTTGCTAGCTGTTAATATTAATTTTGTTACTTTTTCTGTATATTTAAGTGACATTACTGGTCAAATTTTTAGCATTTTTATCTTAACTGTTGCAGCAGCTGAAGTATCTATTGGTCTTGCTATAGTAGTAGTACATTTCAGAAATGCTAAATCTATTATGATAGAAGACATAAACCAAATGAGAGGATGATGAGCATTTTAATATTGTTATTACCTTTAATATCTAGTTTGATATGTGGTTTATTTAATAAGGTGATCTCTAAAAAATCAGCAAGTATGATTGCTTGCATTTCTGCTGTGATATCTTCTGTTTTATCCATCATTCTTTTTTATGGCATGATAAAAAACCCTAACATAGAAAATATTCATCTGATGGACTGGTTTACGATTCTTGATAAAAAAGTTAGTTGGTCTTTATATTGCGATCAGTTGACTGTTATTATGTTTTTTGTAGTCACTTCAGTTTCTGCAGTTGTTCATATATATTCTACTGGATATATGGATGAAGACCCTAATCTACCAAGATTTATGTCTTACTTGTCTCTTTTTACATTTTTCATGTTGCTTCTTGTATCTTCTAATAATTTCTTGCAATTATTTGTAGGATGGGAAGGCGTTGGTCTATGTTCTTATTTACTGATAGGCTTTTGGTATACAAAACCTTCCGCTTGTGCTGCCTCTATAAAGGCTTTTGTAGTTAATAGAATAGGTGATATGGCTTTTATCTTAGGCATAGTACTGATATTATATTATTATGGATCAGTAAATTTTATAGAAGTGTTTGAATATGCGCGCAGTAAAACTATTAACTCTGATTCCATCTTAAATACTATAGATGTAATATGTATTTTACTATTTATAGGCGCTACTGGTAAATCTGCACAAATAGGCCTGCACGTATGGCTTGCAGATGCTATGGAGGGACCTACACCTGTTTCAGCATTAATTCATGCTGCAACTATGGTTACAGCAGGAGTGTTTTTGGTAGTACGTTGTTCATTTTTATTTGAATTGTCACCTATTTCTTTAAATATTATTGCTATAGTAGGTGCTGTAACTTGTTTATTTGCAGGTACTATTGCTGTTACTCAAAATGATATTAAAAAAGTAATAGCATATTCTACATCTAGCCAACTTGGATATATGTTCTTAGCTTGCGGCGTTTCAGCATACAGAGCTGCAATATTTCATTTAGCAACACATGCATTTTTTAAGGCCATGCTTTTCTTATGTGCTGGAAATGTTATTCATGCAAGTGGTGAACAAGATATTAGAAAGTTAGGTGGAATCTTTAAAAAATTACCTTACACATATATATTATTTTGGATTGGATCTTTAGCTATTATGGGAATATATCCACTTGCAGGATATTATTCTAAAGATATGATTTTAGAATCAGTTGCTGCTTCTGATAGATATGGGCTATTTATCATTGCTTTATTTGGAGCCTTCTTTACTGCTTGCTATTCTATAAAATTAATTATCATGACATTCCATGGAAAAACTAAGCTTCCTTTATCTGATTTAAACAATATTCATGAATCTGTACTTACTATGATATTGCCTCTTATATTACTTGCTTTCGGGGCGATATCCTTAGGATATTTGGGGCAAAATTATTTACAAATTGGAAATATAGACGGATATTTGGGATCATCTGTTATTGCAACAGAAAAAATTCATGAGATTTCTCAGTATTTAAAATTATTACCATTATTTATTTCTGTGTCTGGCATTATATTAAGCATAATTATTTTTAATAGGAATATATCGGAGAGAATTTATCGCTACTTTGGCGTTATAGGTAAAATTGTATCTAATAAATATTATTTTGATGAAATATATAATATTGTTTTTGTAAAGAAAGTACGTGTTTTTGGAAAAATATCAGCTTTTTGTGATGAATATATAATAGATAGACTAGGGCCTGGTTTCGCTATTTATTTCATAAGAAAGCTCACTAAAGTAACAAAGGCAATACAAACTGGATATATCTTTAACTACGCATTATTTATGCTACTTGGATTTCTTATAACTATAACTTGGTTTTTAGTAAACTATATCACTAAAATTTTGTAACTTTATGCTCGACTTCCCTATTGTATCAATTAATATAATATTACCACTGATAGGAGCATTATTCATTATGCTCTTTGTTAGCCAGTCTACATCTATACATCAAACATTATTTGCAAAATATGTTGCTGTAATGAGTTCTATATTTTCTATTATAGCATCTACCGCACTCTTTGTAAGTTTTGATTCTAAGGAAATGAATATGCAATTCGTAGAAAAGTCTGTTTGGGCTTCTTCTATTGGTCTTGAATATCATGTTGGTATAGATGGCATTTCTCTTATGTTTATAATGCTTACATCTTTACTTACATTCATCTGTATTTTAATAAGCCTATTTTCTATAACAAATAAAGTGAAAGAATATTTAGCTTGTTTTTTACTACTAGAATCTTTGGTGATAGGTTTTTTTTCCTCAATGAATTTGTTGTTATTTTATTTGTTTTTTGAAGCTATGCTCATTCCATTATTCTTAATAATAGGTATTTGGGGTGGTGAAAATAGGATCTATTCATCTTTAAAATTTTTCCTATATACATTCTTTGGATCATTATTATTATTTGCTTCTCTTATAATGATATATAATTTAGCATCAACATTTGATATTGAAAAATTACCTTCTATTATACACAATATTGATCCATCCCTTAGCAAAATATTATTTCTTGGAAGCTTTGTAGCCTTTGCTATTAAGGTACCTATGTGGCCTTTACATACATGGTTACCTGATGCCCATGTTCAGGCTCCTACTGGTGGCTCTATAATGCTTGCAGGTGTTTTACTTAAGGTAGGAGGATATGCAATTATTCGTGTTTCTCTATCATTATTTCCTGAAGCTTCTGTATATTTTTCTGATTTTATAATGTTAATCAGCGCAGTAGCTGTTGTTTATGGATCTTTTCTAGCTATAGCTCAAACAGATATGAAAAAGATGATAGCTTACTCCTCTATTGCTCATATGGGGTTTGTCACGGCTGGAATTTTTAGTTTTACATCTAATGGAATACGCGGGGCTATTTTTCAGATGATTAGCCATGGTGTAATTTCTTCTGGATTATTTTTATCCGCTGGAATGTTATACGAACGGCATCATACTAAAGAAATATCAAAATATGGTGGTGTTGCTTCTAAAATGCCGCTTTTTGCATCATTTTTCATGGTATATCTTCTTGGTTCTATAGCATTGCCAGGTACTAGTGGTTTTATAGGAGAGTTTTTTACTTTAGTTGGAGTGTTTTATACTTCTCCTATTGCAATGATTTTTCTTAGCTTATCTATGGTTCTTGGTGCTGTATATATGCTATCTTTATATAGATCTTTGATGTTTGGGGAGATAACAAGCAAATCTATTAACAAATTTAAGGATTTAGCGAGTTATGAGATAATAGTATCTATACCTCTTGTGATATTAGTTATTTATTTTGGTATATATCCTAATTCTATATTGCAATTGTTAGATTTTCCAGTTCAGTATTTGGGCAATATCATAACACTCTACGATAAAGCTATTTTATAGGGAATAAAATGATTGATAATTTATTTGTATTATTACCAGAAATTTCGTTGGCTCTTTTAGCTTTTTTTATACAAATGCTAGGTGTGAGCAACAAAGTAAGCAACAAACTTGCTTGCCAAATTGCTTTAGCAGGTCTTGTATTAGTAATCTATATTATTTCTAGATACCATTTAGGATTTTCGCTTAGTGCTTTTGATGGAAGATATGTAGAAAATGACTATAGTGTTTTTTGTAAATTATTAATATTCATATTTAGCTTTTTTATAATTATGAACTATATTGGATATAACCAATCTATTTTCAGAGAATATAAACCTGAATATGTAGTACTAATTTTATTTACTGCTATTGGTTCTAGTATTGCTATTTCTGCTAGGGATTTTTTAATATTATTTTTAGGATTAGAGTTACAATCTCTTACTTACTATGTGCTTGCCACTTTTAATAGGGATGATATTTTATCATCTGAAGCTGGATTAAAATATTTTGTTTTAGGAGCATTATCTTCCTGTTTTATGTTATTTGGGATATCTTTTATATATGGTTTTACTGGTAGCATTTCTTATAATACTATAAATAATATAATAATGATAAGTAATGGCAATATTGCCATTACATTAGGTATGATATTATTATTTAGTGGTTTGATGTTTAAACTCTCAATCGTACCATTTCATTCATGGACGCCAGACGTATATGAAGGATCGCCTATTATCTCTCTTAATTTATTTTCTTCTGCTGGAAAAATTTCTGCCATGTCTGTAGTAATAATATTATCTAGTAGTTGCATAAAATTTATGGGCAATCTGTTTTATGAAGTAATTACTATTTTATCTATATTATCAATTATGGTTGGCTCTATAGGTGCGATAATGCAAAATTCTGTAAAACGCATGATGGGTTATAGCGCTATTTTAAATATGGGATATGCTATTACTCCATTCGTTTTATGGGGTGATATTGGTTTTGAAGTAGCTTTAAAATTTGTAATTATTTATTCTATCTCTTGCTTAGCTTTTTTCTCTATACTTACTTCTTGCCTTGGGGAAAAAGCGGAAAATGCAAAAATTGAAGATCTAATAGGACTTGGTAGAACAAAAAAAGCAGCCTCTATTGTTATTACTTTACTGATGTTTTCCATGATAGGAATTCCTCCTATGGCAGGATTTTTTGGTAAATATTATATTCTATATCAAATGATAAGTTCTAAAGAATATCTATTAGCATTTTTTGTGTTATTAGGTAGTTTAATTTCTGCATATTACTATCTTAACATAATAAAAGTAATGTATTTTTGTGATAATTTAGTTGAAGAATCGAGCTCTAAGCTTAATTTTTATCTTCTAACTGTGATAGTAATTTCTGCAAGCTTTATATTATTTTATAGTATTTTACCTAATGTTCCTTTTAATTATTTTGTAGTTTCTTCATAGTGATTTTATGGATTTAGAATGGCGACAAGAGTATAGTTTTTTAGCTTTTAATACTTTAGATAGTACAAATTTAGAAGCGAAAAGAATTGTACTTAAAGGAATAGAACAAAAATTAGTTATAGTCTCGAACGAACAAACTAAAGGCAAAGGAAGGAATTCAAGAATTTGGGATTCTCCTAGTGGTAATCTTTATATGTCTATCTTACTTAGATCTGATGATTTCTGTGATAAGAAGTCAGATTTATCTTTCGTTACTGCTATTACTGTATATGAAGCTTTATTCTCAGTAATCAAAGATTCTGGATATGATTTTGATTTAACAATAAAATGGCCTAATGATATATTGGTAAATCATGCAAAGATTGCTGGTATTTTATTAGAATCTATCAAATCTTATGGAAAAGACTATTTGATTATTGGAATTGGTATTAATATTTCATATTTTCCTAAGTTTGCAGACAAACAAACTACATCTCTTGAGAAATTAAATATTAAGAATATTACTCCAAGTGAAATTCTTGATAAAGTAATGGAATCTTTTTCTTATTATTATAAATTATGGCAAAATGAAGGTTTCGAAGAAATAAGAAAACTCTGGCTTGCAAGATCTTTTCCTCGTGGTTCTATTATTACTATTAGCGATGGTAAAAATAGAATATCAGGAATATTTGAAGATATTGATGGAAAAGACGGGGCTATTATGGTTAAGCTACTCTCTGGCGAAATTCGCCGTTTATCTAGTGGTGATGTATTTTTTGGGAATGATAATGACTGATATTGCTGTTATACTTGTTTGTCCTCAGATGGGCGAAAATATTGGCGCTAGTGCCAGAGCTATGAAAAATTTTGGAATAAGCGACCTTCGTATTGTTACTCCAAGAGATGGATGGCCAAATCCTAAAGCTACTTCTAGTGCGGCTCTTGCGATCGATGTTATAGAAAATGCAACAATTTATCCTGACTTAAAATCTGCTGTTTCAGACCTAGAATATCTATATGCTACTTCTAGTAAAATAAGAACCATGAATAAGAATTATACTACGACCAAAGACCTAAAGCATGATTTTCCAAAAGAATTGAAGGTTGGTGTGATTTTTGGTAGAGAGAGCTCTGGTCTTACTAATGATGAAATGTCTATTGCAGATAAAATAATAGTTATTGATACAAACCCTGAATGTACATCTTTAAACCTTGCACAAGCTGTTTTAATAGTCTGTTACGAGCTATTTGAATCTAATATAAGAAATGATATTACAAATAACCAAAATCTTGCTAGCAAACAAGATATTCTATATTTACTTGATCATCTATTTACAGAACTTGATTCAACTTATTTTTTTAAGACCCCAGAAAAACGAAAAAATATGATCCTAAACATAACAAATATTTTTACTCGTATTGATAAATTATCATATAATGAGGTTCAAACTTTACGTGGTGTAATATCTAGTCTATCAAAAAATAAATCAACTATTTTATGATGTATTTCATATACATCATCATTTCCATTTATTGCTATTATTCTGTTAGGAAATTTAGTATTTAGAATCTTATAATTACTTTGTACTTTTTTATGAAAGGACAAATCTTTCATTTCAAATTTATTAGCATCTCCTCTTGATATAGCACGCTTTAAACCTATTTCTGGGTCTATATCTATAAAGAATGTAATATCTGGCATCAAATTTCCAAAGATACTATTATGTAATGAAAGGACATGTTCCGTCATAATAGAACTATATGCTAGGCTAGAATCTATAAATCTATCGCATATAACATATTTACCACTTTTTAAAGCTGGGAGAATAACATTAGTTACATGCTGAAATCTTGCTGCAAAAATCATCAATAATTCAGCAAAATCTGTAAGATTTTCTTGCATTATTAGATCTCTAATTCTTTCTGACTCAGGGGTTCCTCCTATTTCACGAGTCCATATAGTATTGATATTTTGTGATAAAAGATATTGATGCAGCAATTTGCTCTGCGTTGTTTTGCCACTACCTTCTCCACCTTCAAATGTAATAAATTTACCAATCATTTTTTTGCATTTTTAAAATAATTATCCGACTCTATTTCATGAAGGCGCGATATTGTTCTTTTGAACTCTAAAGCTCTTACTTTACCTTGATATATCTTAGATGGCTCTGCGTTAAGGCTTATGAATAAGAGATTATTATGAGAATAAACATTGTCTATAAAATTTATAAATCTTATCACTTCATCAATATTACTTGAGTCCATTATTGGTACATCCTCCATGATTATGGTACCAAAGTGCTTACAAATTTCAATATAATCGTTATAAGAAAAATTATTTTGACAGAGTCTGCCAAAACTTGTTACTAATATAGATTTATATGTACGGCTAAATTCTATTTCGCGCCCAAATACTTTAAGTACAGTTCTTGTATAATGACTCCTATCTACTAAATGATTAATTATATCATTCATTCTCTTTTTAGTGTCTAGATCAAGAGGGTATAATATACGTTTGGTAGAAGACATTTGAAGCATTCTATAATCAACAGATTCATCAAAACTAAATATATCAAATTCAGATAAGATAAAATCTATAAATGGTAGAAATAACTCTCTTTGTAATCCATCTTTATATAAATCCTTAGGAGCAGTATTACTAGTGAGTAATATAAACACTCCTCTCTTTTTTAGCTCATAAAACAATCTTCCTACTATCATTGCATCTGTTATGTCTTTAATCTCAAATTCATCTATACATAATACATTCGTTTTAGAACTATATTCTCTTGCAAGTTTCTCTATAACATTTTGCTTAATATCATATAAATGTAAAGCTTTATGTATGTCTTGCATGAAGTCCTGATAATGCAAAAAAAGTTTTTTACAGGCCAAATTTTCAAAAAACCATTTTGATATCATACTCTTGCCGCAACCTACACTACCATAAATATAAATTCCTGCAGGTAGTTTGCTAAATAGTTTGTTCAAGAAGCTAGATTTTAGTTTTGAGCTTAACACGCTAAGCCGAGATACTAAATCTTTTTGCTTTGAATCTAAGATAATATTAGAAGGAAAATGCACAAGTCTTACTCAAAGATATTAGCGATTCATTGTAAGATGGAAGATTTGAGATCTTCTATCTCTTCTTTTAGGCCAAGGTAAGATGCTATAGCTAGAAAAACACCTAAATGATTTTTGGGGTCAACTAAAGAAGCAAGATAAGAATATATTTTTTTAGAGGGCACATCTGATTTGATATAAATTAAAAATAGATCAAAAGATGGGTTTAAAGAAAATGCTGTCTCAATTATTTTCTTATTTAAGTTTGTTTTACCTTCGTTATTATTTAGATAACATAGTAACTCTATAGCCTCTAATAAATATGGCTGATGTGATAAAGCTTCTTCTAGGTAATATCGAGCGCGACTATTATCATCACTACCTAAAGAATCTTTTGCTGCCAAAAAATATCCATCAGCTATTTTAGATGAAGCTAACCCTAAAGCACTTTCATCAATATATTTCATCTTTACAATAGAATCTTCAAAGCTAGGCCAATTATTCATTTTGATATATAAATCTGTTAGAAGATTTAATATCTCTATATCTTTATCCGCATCTGTTAAATTTTGGGCATATTCTAAACTTTGTTGATAATATTGATGTTTGAAAAAATATTTTGCAAGTTCGTATGATGCAAAATTTTTATATTCACTGAAGTCGAGTAAATATTTTAAGTTATAGATCCGAGCTTCATCGTCATTTTCTGTCACACTTAATATCAAATGGATATCTAAATGAAACTCTGGTGGCAATTCTTTTTTTATTTTGTTAATTAATTCATAAGCTCTTTTATAATTACCACATGTAATCATAGCGTAGCATTCTGTTAATTTCTTCTGATTTTGTTTTATTTTAGATGTTGTTACAAGTTTTGTAATTATTCTAGGAGCATTAATTATAAAAGACAAAATTTTGATTATTATAGCAAAAATTATGTAACTTAAGAAGATTGTGATAACAAGAAAAAATCCACGAATACTAATGACATAATTTAAAAACTCTATATGAACATCAGAATCATATTCTCCTACTATGCTGAAAAATAAATATAAAACAATTGTAGTAAATAAAAGAAGAAAAAATTTAATCATGCTAATTAAACCTATCTAAAAATTTTGTGGAATAGAAATATTCCTCAAGAATATGTATGTTTTTCACAATAATTTCATGTGTTTTAGCTTTTTCTAAAGAATCGGATGTATTTTTTCTTACCTTAATAAATTTGCCAATTATTTTGTCTGTTATCCCTTCTGCTGGAAAAATCATGATAACATCTTCAAAAGATGTATTAGATGACAAATATTTATCATTATAATTTTGCATATCATCTAGTACCAATGTAACATTTTTAGGTAGTACTATCTTCCTGATTTTATTTAACTCTGCGGAATATTCTATATTCTGAAAGAATTTAGAAATCATGTTATGTACTGTGATTAAAGTATTTATAACATAGTAACTTTGCTCTGAAGCTTGCCCTTTTAGTGATATCTCTTTTTCTTGAGAAGCATCTTGTTCTACATCACTATTTTCTGATCGCTCATCATCTTCGTATGAATTTTCTAAAACTACTGCTTTAGAATTGTCGTTGCTATAGTCTTCTGCAACCTGAACATCAAGAACTTGAGACTTTATGCCACTAGTAGTTTTTTTATTAATATAACTAAATATAATATCGTTATAGATAGCAGAAAAAGCAACTAATATAAGCAATATAGCTAGTATAAACTTTGGATCTTTGATTTTACTAATGTAACTACTATGTGTCATATTTATATTAATAATTTTAGCATATCCTCAAAAACTGGCTCTCTACTATATATAGCTTTAATCTTGGAATCATCAAAAACATCTGCGACCTCTTTGCTAATTGCTATAACAGTAGATTTACGAAAATAGTGAAATAAACCATATTTTTCTATCATCTTAATTAAATTAATAGCGCAGTTTTTAGAATATACCAAGATATATTTGATTTTCTCTTTAGAGATCATATCTATCTGATGTTTAGAAATCAAATCTGTATAAAATACTCTATAGATTATAAGGTTCTTAATGAATTTTGGAAGTGGAGTTGTAATAATATCTCCGGATAAATAAATAGTAGATTTAAAAAAATCTTCTGACTCTTCTTCAGGAACCATAGATATAATTGATAATAGTTCCTCGGTGTTTTTGGCAATACCTGTAATGCTAATATTAGGATTTTCTGATAGAATTTTTGCAGATTCTTTGCCAACCACCCAGCATTCCGCAAAGTGTTTATATCTCTCAGATATTAATCTTGCAGCGTATTTGCTAGTAATAATTATATGTTTATAATATGCTATTTCTTCATAATTTATTTCTTCATCTATATAAGAAAGCATCGGCAAAGAAATACTAGAGAACCCTAGACTCTCTAGCTTTTTAGATGTTAATTCATTTTCTTTGCTAGATCTTGTAAGCAATATATGAGACATAAAATCTATTAATTTTTATGATATGGATTCTTACTATTTAAGAAGCTCATTCTTATAGGCACTCCTGGCAGATTGAAATCCTTACGCATTTCATTAAGCAAATATCTTTGATAGGATAAAGGTATGTTTTCTGCAATATTACAGAAAAATTTGAAAGTCGGAGGGCGTGATTTTATCTGAGTAGCATATTTTACTCGTAATCTACGACCATTTTTTTGCAGTGGTAGAGGATGTTTATCTAAGACTAGTTCAAGCCACTTGTTTAATTTAGGAGTAGATATTTTGATATTCCAAATTTTATAAGCATCTACAGCAGCATCAATTACTTTATATATATTTTCTGAATCTATAGCAGATAAATATACACATTTAATGCCACTTACTTGTGCTAATTCTCTATCTAACATATAGTTAACTTCTTGTTTAAATGCCGCTTTATTTGTCACAAGGTCCCATTTGTTCATCGCAAGAACCAAAGACCTTCCTTCGCTTATAATAAAATTAGCTATATTTAGATCTTGCTGCTCTAAGGGCCTTGTAGCATCAAGCATTAAAATAACAACATTAGCATATTTTATGCTTGTAATAGTATCTGCTGTGGAAAGCTTTTCTAAGCTATTAGTTACATTAGACCTTCTTCTAAGGCCAGCGGTGTCTATCAATGTTATATCCTGATCTCTATATCGCCATTCTATATCTATTGAATCTCTAGTAATTCCAGCTTCGGGGCCTGTAAGTAGCCTATTTTCTTTTATAAGACTGTTTATGAAAGTTGATTTGCCAGCGTTGGGCCTCCCAACTATAGCTATCTGCATTTTATCTGTTTTAAAAGGATCAGCTGGCTCATCATCTGTCTGTGGCAAAGCTTCCATAAATTCAGTACATAAATCTGCCATGCCAAGACCATGCTCAGCTGAGATAAAAATAGGATCTCCAAAACCTAGCTTAAAATAGCTATTATCGTTATGTGATTTTTTCTCACATTTATTTACTATAACACGATAATTGCTGTTGTTCTTACGAATAAGATTAGCAAAAAACTGATCACTAGGTGTGAGCCCTACACTTCCATCTATGACAAGACAAACTAAATCTGCCATCCCAACTGCATGAAGAGTTTGGGATGTCATCCCATGCTCTACAGATCCCACTTCGGCTTCCTCTAGGCCAGGTGTATCTATTACTATGAAGTCAAAAGGTCCTATACTAGCATCTGCATATTTGCGATCGCGCGTTACACCTGCAAAATCATGTACGATTGCTTTTTTTCTATTTGATAGACGGTTAAATAATGTTGATTTTCCAACGTTAGGCCTTCCGACCAAAGCTATAGTGGGTTTCATAATATATCAATTTACGAAATAGAAAGATGGGGCGGGTGACCGGGTTCGAACCGGTGACCCCCAGATCCACAATCTGGTGCTCTAACCAGCTGAGCTACACTCGCCATAAAGATCTAGCAGACCCTACATCCTTTTTATTCAAAAGTCAATTAGATAGTTTAATTTCTATAATTCGCCTTACGTAGTATCTAAATCTACAAATCACTACATAGGCTTATATCTTAAGGATAGAGTTTCCAATATTTATAGCTCTCTTTTAGATAAGAATATCCTGTAATGATTGTAAGAATTGCTGTTAACCATAAAAAGATGCTGCCAAATTTTGATAAATTATCAATACCAGACCCCTTAGAACCAAGCAACAAAAGAGATAATGCTATTATCTGCATTGTGGTTTTGATTTTTGCTATTTTAGATACAGGCACACTAACCCTTAACTCTGCTAAAAATTCTCTAAGACCTGAAACAATAAATTCCCTTGCTATTATTAATAAACATGGCAATTCATCTGCTCTATCAAATTTCACAAGCATTACTAATATAGTAACTACAAGGAGTTTGTCTGCTACTGGGTCTAGCATAATACCAAATTTCGATTGAAGATGAAATTTACGGGCCATATAACCATCTAAAAAATCCGTAAATCCTGCAAGTAGAAAAAGAACACATGCTAAACGATATGCAAATATTTTATCATCAAAATAGAATGTCACCATAATTATTGGTATAATAACAATACGTAATATCGTTAAAAAGTTTGGAATATTCCTATACATATACTTACATCATCGGTAATAACTAGAAGAGTCTACTTTAATTAATAGTATTATGTAAAGCATGAAATATTTTTTTAGCTGTAGATTTTCCTATTGTTTGTATATTTTCAAGCTCTTCTAACGAGGCGTTTTTTATTGCCTCTATAGAACCAAAAGTGCGAAGCAGGTCTTTTTTTCTTTTTTCGCCAATGCCCTCAACACTATCTAAAACAGATGATCTGATGTTTTTAGATCTTCTCTTCCTATGGCTTTTTATTGCAAAATTATGGGCCTCATCACGCAAGATTTGTAGATACCTCATCACTTTATTATCCTTAGGGAGAGTAAATACGCTTCTATCAATCATATGAAAATGCTCCAAACCAGCATTACGATCTGGCCCTTTAGACATACATACAAATGGTATATAAACCTGATATTTATCCATTACAGACTGTACTACATTCATATGCCCTTTCCCTCCATCTATAATCATAAGGCTAGGTTTAATGATAGGATCTGCTATTATTTTTTCTAATCTTTTAGAAATCACTTCTGCTAGCATTCCGTAATCATCTCCCCCTCTATCAGATGATGATACGAGATTGTAACAACGATATTTTTTTCTTAAGAACCCTTCTTTTGAAGCAACAACCATAGCACCTACAGCGTCTTTGCCCATTATATGGCTGTTATCATATATCTCTATTGTCTCGAGCGCTGATGGAAGATGAAATAATTTTTGTAACTCATCAAAAATTTCGTCTTGTTTGGAGCTATTTATAATCTTCTGATCTAATGCTTTAGTCAAAGTACTTTCAAAAGACTGCATAATCTGGAGCTTTTGGCCTTTTAGAGGAAGATTGATTTTAATTTTGATATTGTGTGAATCATATAATGCTTTAATTATGGATTGTTCATCTTGAACTATATTGCTAACTAACAACTCACTAGCAGGAATATTACTGTAATAAAATTGCTCTATAAAACTAGATATTATTTCAGAATCACTACTTCCCATAGTATCTTGCAAGAAATAGATATTATTTCCGTAATATTGACCATTTCTATAAAAAGCAACTAATATAGCAGATAATCCATATTCAGAGCGTAACATTATGATATCTGTATTTTCTAGAATTTCGGAAGACTTAAATTTCATTTGTATGTAACTAAGCGCTTTTATACGATCTCTTACCTCAGCCGCTTTTTCATATTCCATATTCTGACTAAAAATCTCCATTTTTTGAGCAAGATTTTCTTGTAAAGTTTTTGCTTTACCAGATAAAAAGCTCTCTGCTTCTCGCGTAAGCTCGGCATAATCTTCTTGGCTAATTTTGCCAGTACAAGGAGCACAGCACTTTTTTACTTGATATTGCAGACATGGACGTATACGGCTAGCGAAATAATTATCATTACATGAACGTAATTTGAATACTTTGGCAAGTTCTGATAATGTAGAATCCACATCTACTCTTGAAGCAAATGGACCGAAGGATTTTTTATATAAGGTAGTTTTACTTCTATATTTTACTATTTGTGGGAATGGATGGTCATCTCTAAGAGCAATATAAGGAAAAGATTTATCATCTTTTAGAAGAATATTAAATTTAGGTTGATGTTGTTTTATTAACCTTGATTCAAGAAGCAGAGCTTCTGATTCTGACTGGGTAGAAATAAATTCCAGATCACATACAAGAGAAACCATTTTTTGAATCCTTACAGAAAGATCCGATTTAGTATAATAAGTTAGCCTTGTTTGTAAGTTTTTTGCTTTTCCAATATATAATATTTTCCTATCTGCAGAAAGAAATTTATATACACCAGGCGAAGTGGGCGAGTTTTTAATAATATCTTTAATTTCACTTCTCATATGTAGGTATTTTTTAAGATTTAAGATGTTTTATTAAATATTTACATTAAAACTATAGTCTTCTACTTTACTCTAAAGATTTTTTAGTTTAGATTCTAAAACAAAACATAGCACAGCATATATAATTTATGAAGAAAAATACCTTTGTTTTTACGCAAGATAATCTAGAAAAAGCGAAAAAAACCATAGAAAATTACCCTGAAAAACGTCAGCATAGTGCTATTTTAGCTCTACTTGACATGGCTCAGCGTCAAAATGGAGGCTTTTTATCACAAGAAGCAATAGAATATGTAGCAGATTTTCTTTTCATGCCTCATATCAAGGCTCTAGAGATAGCAACATTCTATACTATGTTCAATCTCAAACCTGTAGGAAAATATCACATACAAGTCTGCGGCACTACTCCCTGCCTATTAAGAGGTGCAGATAATATAATGCACACATGCGAAAAAAAATTAAAAATCAAATGCAAAGAAACTACAGAAGATAAGCTTTTCACACTTTCAGAAGTTGAGTGCTTAGGTGCTTGTGTTAATTCTCCTGTAGTTCAAATAAATGATGATTACTACGAAGATTTATCGCCCGAAATTATTGTAGATATAATAGAAAAATTGAAAGATGGAAAGGAAGTAAAAAGGGGATCACAAATAAATCGCTTTAATTCAGCACCCGCAATATCAAAGGATATCTAATATGCTACCTGCAAAAGACAAAATTTTTACTAATCTTTATGGGCAAGAAAGTTTTAATCTTAAAGAAGCAAGGAAAAGAGGAGACTGGGATAGTACAAAAGAAATATTGCTTCAAGGATCAGATGTTATAATAGATAAGGTAAAAAAATCTGGCCTTCGCGGAAGAGGCGGAGCAGGTTTTTCTACAGGCACTAAATGGTCTTTTATGCCAAAAAATTCTACTAAACCTAGCTATCTGGTCGTAAATGCTGACGAATCTGAGCCTGGCACTTGTAAAGATCGTGATATTTTAAGGCATGAACCTCATAAACTTATAGAAGGGTGTTTAATTGCAAGCATGGCTATAGGTGCTCATATTTGCTACATATATGTACGTGGCGAGTTTTATAATGAGGCATCAAATCTAAGAGAAGCACTAGATGAAGCATATAATGCAGGACTTATAGGTAAAAATGCATGCGGTTCTGGTTATGATCTTAATATATATCTTCATAGAGGTGCTGGGGCATATATATGCGGGGAAGAGACAGCTCTGCTTGAAAGTTTAGAGGGTAACAAAGGAATGCCTAGAATGAAGCCACCTTTTCCTGCTGGGGCTGGATTATACGGCTGTCCTACAACTATAAATAATGTAGAATCTATTGCTGTTGTACCAACAATTTTACGCCGCTCGCCTGAATGGTTTGCTTCTATAGGCACGCCAAACAATAGCGGAACAAAAATCTTTTGTATTTCTGGCCATGTAAATAGGCCTTGTAATGTTGAAGAAGCTATGGGCATTCCTATGAGAGAGCTTATAGAAAAACATGCAGGTGGTGTTCGTGGGGGATGGGATAATTTAAAGGCTGTAATTCCTGGTGGCTCTTCTTGTCCATTGCTTCCTAAAGATCTATGTGAAGTAGCAAATATGGATTTTGATAGCTTAAGGTCTCTTGGCTCTGGCCTTGGTACTGCTGGCCTTATTGTAATGGATAAATCTACAGATTTAATATATGCGATTGCAAGGCTTAGCAAATTCTATATGCATGAATCTTGCGGACAATGCACCCCATGCCGTGAAGGAACAGGATGGATGTGGCGCGTAATGATGCGTCTTGCTAAAGGAGAAGCTAGGATAAAAGAAATAGACGAACTTCTTGATGTCACATATCAGATTGAAGGACATACAATATGTGCGTTAGGAGATGCTGCAGCTTGGCCTATACAGGGTTTAATTAAGCATTTTAGGCATGAAATTGAGGCCAGGGTTAGAGCATCGTAAAATTTCTGCATAGTAATTATTACAGGTAAAGATCTATTGAAATTCTAACACAAATCGCTCTTTTATGTAATCTCATAAATCTTATTTAAGTTGATATAAAGTAGTGATTATGCTATCTTAGGTCTGCCTTATAACCTATTAATTTTAATACCATGATTAGACCTCTTTTCGTAGCTGCTTTCTTACTACTTTTTAGCTCTGCGCATGCCACGCCTCACCAAATTACAGATTATGTAGATAAAATATTAAATCAATTTATAGCCATAGCGAATGACCAAGCCTTGCACTCTGATACAAAAGTAGCAAAAGTAAAACCTCTGCTTTTAGAAAATCTGGATATAGACTGGATGAGTAAATTTACTCTTGGGAAACATAGAAGAGAGTTAACTCAAGAACAAATAGCAAATTTTAGCAATATCTATAAAAGCTATATCATAGCTTCTTATGCAAGTGCAATAAAACAATATACAGGTCAGCAGATTAAAATAAATAGTGTGCAAAATATTTCAGATAATGAATATATTGTAAAAACCTCTATTATAAAAAATGGCCAAGACCCTTTGATGATTAATTATCTTGTTAGGTCTTACCCTGGTGATGTCTATAAAGTCTTTGATGTGGTAACCGAAGGAGTTAGTATGATAACCTCCCAGCAAGCAGAATTCTCTAACACAATCACTACCAGTGGTATTTCATCGTTAGAAAGTGATTTAATCTCTAAAACTAAAACCTTTGGGCCTACGAATTAGTATAATATTTAGCTCACCTGTAGCGACAAAAGAATTGTTGATACGGGTATCAAGGTTGCTGATTGGATGCAAGATATAGATGGATCAATTTCAAAAACAGATTCTTCAAAAACTTCGGATATAGCGCGGCAAAATAGAGAGATTATGTCCTCTGCTTTAACAAAGGTTGGTTGTAAATTATCCTGGTGAATATTCGCCTTAGTCAAGATATTGGGCTTATCATGTTGGAGAAAAAGAAGCTTTATATGGTATAGTTGAATGAATAAAGTAAATATCACAATTGATCTTGCACGCAACCTCATAGAAGAGCAATTTCCCGAATACGCTAGTTTACCTATCGTTGATGTTGAAAAACAAGGGCATGATAACCGCACCTATAGGCTTGGCGACTATATGCTCATTCGCATGCCAACAGCCGCAGATTACGCTTTAAAGGTGCCAAAAGAACAAGAGCTGCTGCCTGGGTTAGCAAACCGTTTGAGTGTTAGCATTCCGGCTCCTATTAAAATGGGCAAACCTTCGGCGGACTATCCATACCCATTTTCCATCTACAAATGGTTGTCTGGAAAAAGTATCAATTTGCTGACGTTGACCAATCAAGAAAAAGAACAACTTGCTTTTGATCTCACCAAATTTTTAAAAGAGCTGCAAGCCATTATGGACATTAAAGGGCCTGAACCAGGTCAGCACAACTGGTGGCGAGGTGATCATGTCAGCGTTTACGATAAAGGCGCCAGAAAGCAGATAGCAGAGCTAGCTGAGATTATAGACACGGGACCAGCTCTTGCTTTATGGGATAAGGCTTGCGCGACAAGATGGAATAAACAACCAGTCTGGATTCATGGGGATTTTGCGGTTGGCAATATACTCATGGACAATCACGACGAAGCTCGCAGAACGAAGGCAGATGGCCGCAAATTATCAGCAGTCATTGACTTTAGCGGTGCTGCAGTTGGAGATCCAGCGTGTGATCTTGTCATTGCATGGACCTATTTATCAGGCAAAGCTCGTGAGACTTTTATATCAAAAATGGATATGGATCCTGGTACATGGCTCAGGGCTAAGGCCTGGGCATTATGGAAGGCAACATTTGAATTATGCAAAATCACAGACAAAAACAGCGATGAAGCTTTGTTTCAGAAACAAATTATTGCCACGGTAATAGATGATGGAACTCGAAAATTATAAGTAAAATTATTTTGTTAAAATGGTCAGATCAATTGCAAGAACTATCAATAGATAACCTCTAGGTTTTTTTGTACCTTGAACAAATGATCCTAGCAATCTAATTAATAGTTGAATTAAAGGCTAATAGAAATAAATTATTTGATGTTATAACTGATATTGCTTTATAGCTTGCAAAGAAATAGCACAATATCAATATAGATAAAGTGTTATGTGACAATCAGCATTTGAAATATTGTGTAAACAAATTAGCAAAACATATTGTATATTTTATTGGTATTAAATGTTACTTAGCCATTATCTCTCTAGGATATAGGATTACTCGCTATCAGAAGAATATTCATGTAACATACCTAAGGCATCTAAATAATATGTATCATCTATTTTATGAGCCTTGAATAGATTACCATCTTCATCACTATTATCATCAAGCGGCCTCTTTCTAGTATATAAATCATCGATACTATCGTGTGATTCTTCTGTAGTGACTGATGAAAGTGGTGATGTAGGTAATTCTGTATTACGACTCATTAACTTATCGAACGCTTCATCTTTACCATCATCATCATTATTTGTATTTTTAATATAATAAGGACCCCACTTACTTCTTCTAGGACCCATATTATTATCCGGCGCCTTTAGAATAACTTCATCATCTGAATCAGAATAATAGTCTTCATCAAAGTTCAGAATAGTAGGAAGATAAGTAAAACTATCATCCTTTTTAATAGGTGATGGTGCGGCTGGAAATTCTACAGGGTCAGGAGTCTCCTCATTATGATCTTGCGTTCTCTTGGTAGGAGTATAATAAAATTTTCTTATAGGCGATATAACATAGCTATCTGTAGGTTTATTTATATCATTGTCTAGGGTATTTTCTTGCCCAGTAGTTGTAAATTCATAGGAATCGGTTGTTGTAGGTCTTTCTAGCCCAGCATTTATCAATTGCGCCATATAAACACAGTTATCAGATAATATTATATCTGCTGGAAGAAGCCCAAGAGAATTAAGAGCAGTTTTTACCTTATCGATCTTTGTTTCTAGATCATTCTTAATACTAGACATATAAACTAATCCAATATCAAGATCCGAAAATTTTTGTTTTAGCGAGCATACTTTGCTTATTTTTTCTAGTATCTCTTCTTCCAGAATATTAATCACCTTAAGTTTTTCTAGATTATTTGTATATCGCATTTCTACTGCATTTCTCTGATTTGTTACAGTATTAATATCAACTTGATCTCCTGAATTTAATTTTTGATTTAAATAGTCAATCATCCAACCATTAAGAGATATAAAATGTTCTAATCTAATTTTTTGTAAAAAAAGTGGATATGAATTGTTAGAGTTATAATACTCGGATTCGATATTTTCATACTCATTTTTTAAATCCGTTAATCTTGGATGTGACAAAGATTGATTATTTTGTAATAAGTATTTACTTGCTTTCAATATCTTACTCGACAATGCTTTTAATGGTATTTGTATCTTCTCTAATGATTCTTTGCTCTCTATAAGCTTTGCATCTAGATCTTTATATTCCTCATTTGATAGTACGTCAATTGGAGGATTATGAATAAATTGCTCTATCAATATATTATTAAAATTATAATTCATCCATTCATCGCCTAACTTATCTGTATTATTTAAAACATCATCATATATTTGCTTCATCCCTGCCGAAACTTCTAGTTTAATATCTTGTTGTTTTTTTATTTCATCATTTAAATCATTCAAGTTATTAAATAGATTGTTTAATTTCTGAACTAAATTAAAACTATTCTTTGCTTTAATATTTATAGATGTATTAGGCATGTTACATGGATTATTTATTAATTTTAAGTAAGAAAATATATCAAAATTCTTACTATTTGTCAATAATACGAGGCAAAATACATAAAATTTATTAATAAATGAAACTAAAAATTTACAAAATCTTCATAATCACTTTAGTATTTCTTTGATTTATAGATCTTTGTGAAGAAAAAATTATTTTTTATATTTTTTATAAAATATTATTTAATTCAACTTTAGGTTTAGACCATTTGAAAAGGAGCAATATTATGCAGAACTTTCACATAGGTTTTCTAGATATGATTTTTGAGATTTATAGTGATGCTACTAAAATCAAATACTCTATGTATTTGAAAAATTATATTATAAATGATTGTATGATTTTAAAAAACTATCTACTAGATCTTTATGATTCTGACGCTTTATTTGCCAAGATTCTAAAATTTTATTACGTGTTGCCCCTGGGTAGTCAACTAAATATTGTTTTACAAAGTTAATATATGCCCATTCTTCTTTAGGAGCGCTTCCATGTGTTTTGCGAAATTCATATTCTTTTACCCACATGTCAGCAAATTCTTGGTATGTAGGTGGTTTGCCATTCATCCAAGCAGATTCCAGCCAATCAATACCAAAAGCAGTAAAATGAAAGTACTGACCAATAATGCCTTTAAAAAATAATCTAGTTTTAAGATCATTTTTATAAGAACCTTTAAGCATCAAACTTTCCTTACTTGGTGGCAGAAAATTTTTGCCTTTAAAAATTGAATTTGAAGGGTATTTAGGTAAATCAATTTTTTTACCAGTTTTAATAAAATGCATAATTCTGTTGATAAGAAATACTTTTTTACCCTTAACTGAAAGATCTAACTGATTACAATAATCTTTTAACTCACCTACATGAAGATAGTAAAGACTATCTTGTAAATCATTAAAGTCTAAATTATGACGCTCCATACCAAAATTCTCAATATTATTGAACAGCAATAGATGTGTTGGATCCATCCTTTAATTTGCTGTCTCTTCTAGTAAATTCTTCAATTAAAGCTTTCGTTGATGCAGATAGTACATCTTCCCTATTTGTAGCTTTTTGATTATTGGTCGTGTAGTATATACCCATCAAAATTGGAGAATGCATAGGTGGCCAAATAATTGCAAGGTCATTAGTTGAACCATAAGCACCTCCTGTACCAGTCTTATTGCCAACTATCCAATCCTTTGGAACACTGGCGCGAATTCTTTTTGATCCTGTCTGCGTATTTATTAACCATGTAGTTAGCAAATCTCTCTGAGGTCTATTTAGAGCTTGTTCTATAATTATTTTACGCAAACTTTCTACCATAGCTTGTGGCATTGATGAATCTTGCATATTACCATCGCCACCAGAATAGGATTCTTTTGGCCAATCATTATCTTGCCTAAATGAAAAATCATTTATAGAACGAGCAAAATCATTCATTCCTTCTAGTCCACCTATTGTTTTTAATAAAAGGTTCATAGCTGTATTATCAGAAAAACTTATTGCAGCAGAACATAAATCTTTTACTGTCATTCCTTCAGAAATATGTTTCTCTGTGATAGGATTCGATTTACCAAAATCAAGATCTTCTTTTGAATAAGTAATTTTTTGTGATAGCAATGAAGGATCTGACATAGTTTTCTTTAAAACTGTAGCAACTCCTATTACTTTAGATGTACACTGAGTTGGAAAAATTTCATCAGCACGATATTTTATAATATGGCCATTTTCTGTATTAATAGCAAAAACTCCTAAACGCCCCTCAGTATTTGATTCAATATTTTTTAATTTATTAGCAATAGAATATTCCGTTTTGGCAAAAACATCTAAAATGGATCCAAATAATAATAAAACCAAGATTAAAGAAAGCTTTAAGATATTAAGTAACGATGATCTAAACAAGTTTGAGGAATATACCATGTGATTTTGCCTATCTACAAAATATTTATGCTTTGTGCGTATGGTTTTGAAAACGGTGAGGAGTATATGATAGATTGTGTTGAAATAGTATGCTAAAGATAAATTTGCATAGCAGGCCTGGCAGCGACTTACTCTCCCGTGCCATAAGACAAAGTACCATCAGCGCTATAGGGTTTCACGTTCGAGTTCGGGATGGGATCGTGTGTTTCACCTATGCTATAACCACCAGGCCAGCTATACAAATTTAAAAATAGAGTTATAGGTTAACCTATACACTATTTTCTAAGTATGATAAAAACGAAAACTTTATACTAAATCGAAGTATTAGAATTAACACTACATACAGAGCGATACTCAGTAAAAAAGTAAAACAATCGAGCTATTAGTATCAGTTAGCTACACGCATTACTGCGCTTCCACACCTGACCTATCAACGTAGTAGTCTGCTACGGCTCTGATAGGGAAGTCTAGTTTTGAGGTGGGTTTCCCGCTTAGATGCTTTCAGCGGTTATCCCTTCCGTACTTAGCTACCCAGCTATGCCGCTGGCGCGACAACTGGTACACCAGAGGTACGTCCACCTCGGTCCTCTCGTACTAAAGGCAGATCCTCTCAAACTTCCAACACCCACGGCAGATAGGGACCGAACTGTCTCACGACGTTCTGAACCCAGCTCACGTACCACTTTAATCGGCGAACAGCCGAACCCTTGGGACCTTCTCCAGCCCCAGGATGTGATGAGCCGACATCGAGGTGCCAAACGATTCCGTCGATATGAGCTCTTGGGAATCATCAGCCTGTTATCCCCGGCGTACCTTTTATTCGTTGAGCGATGGCCCTTCCACTCGGGACCACCGGATCACTATGACCGACTTTCGTCTCTGCTCGTCTTGTCAGACTCGCAGTCAGGCTAGCTTATGCCATTGCACTCTAACAGTTGATTTCCGACCAACTTGAGCTAACCTTCGCGCGCCTCCGTTACTTTTTGGGAGGCGACCGCCCCAGTCAAACTACCCACCATGCATGGTCCCGGACCCGGATTCACGGATCTCGGTTAGATATCAAAAGTCAAAAGGGTGGTATCTCAAGGATGACTCCATAAAAGCTTGCGCTTTTACTTCGTAGTCTCCCACCTATCCTGCACATCTGACTCCTAATACCAATGCAAAGCTATAGTAAAGGTGCACGGGGTCTTTCCGTCTAGCCGCGGGAACTCCGCATCTTCACGGAGAATTCAATTTCGCTGAGTCGATACTGGAGACAGTGGGGAAGTCGTTACGCCATTCGTGCAGGTCGGAACTTACCCGACAAGGAATTTCGCTACCTTAGGACCGTCATAGTTACGGCCGCCGTTCACTGGGACTTCAATTCAGAGCTTGCACCCCTCCTTTTAATCTTCCAGCACTGGGCAGGCGTCAGACCCTATACGTCGTCTATTGACTTTGCAGAGCCCTGTGTTTTTGATAAACAGTCGCTACCCCCTAGTTTGTGCCACCTTTAAATGGTTGCCCATATAAAGGTCATCCTTCTCCCGAAGTTACAGATGCAATTTGCCTAGTTCCTTCAGCATCGTTCTCTCAAGCGCCTTGGTATACTCTACCTGTCCACCTGTGTCGGTTTGGGGTACGGTCTTTAATGAGGAAGTTATTTCCTGGAAGGTATTCACTGCACGCACAATCCAATAAGCACGTACAACTTTTTACCTCCGTCACTTCACTCAGGTTCAGGAATATTAACCTGATTCCCATCGACTACGCCTTTCAGCCTCGCCTTAGGGGCCGACTAAACCTGCGCAGATTAACTTTACGCAGGAACCCTTGGACTTTCGGCGAGAATGTTTCTCACATTCTTTATCGCTACTCATGTCAGCATTCTCACTTCCGATACCTCCAGCAAACCTCGCGGTTTGCCTTCACAGGCCTACGGAACGCTCCGCTACCACTTGTGTCATTCGACACAAATCCGCATCTTCGGTACATAGCTTAAGCCCCGATACATTGTCGGCGCAAGAAAACTTATTTAGACTAGTGAGCTATTACGCTTTCTTTAAAAGATGGCTGCTTCTAAGCCAACTTCCTAGTTGTTTTGGTTTTCTCACATCCTTTTACACTTAGCTATGATTTAGGGACCTTAGATGGCGGTCTGGGCTCTTTCCCTCTTGACCACGGACCTTAGCACCCGTGGTCTGTCTGCTATGCTGTACTCATCGGCATTCGGAGTTTGATTGAGTTTGGTAAGCCTGTAGGGCCCCCTAGCTCATTCAGTGCTCTACCTCCGATGGTAATCACATAACGCTCTACCTAAATAGATTTCGCGGAGAACCAGCTATATCCGAGTTTGATTGGCCTTTCACCCCTAGCCACAGCTCATCCCCTAATTTTTCAACATTAGTGGGTTCGGTCCTTCAGCAGATATTACTCCACCTTCAACCTGGCCATGGCTAGATCACCCGGTTTCGGGTCTAATTCATCGAACTAAACGCCCTATTAAGACTCGCTTTCGCTACGCCTACACCTAACGGCTTAAGCTTGCTCGATAAACTAACTCGCTGACCCATTATACAAAAGGTACGCCGTCACAGAACAAGTCTGCTCCGACTGCTTGTAAGCATTCGGTTTCAGGTACTATTTCACTCCCCTTGTCGGGGTTCTTTTCACCTTTCCCTCACGGTACTGGTTCACTATCGGTCGCTAGAGAGTACTTAGGCTTGGAGGGTGGTCCCCCCATATTCAAACAGGATTTCACGTGTCCCGCTTTACTCAAGGACTATAAAGCTTTTTACCTATAAGGGGCTATCACCCTCTATGGCCAACCTTTCCATGTTGTTCTAGTTTTTACTTTAAAGCCACTGGCCTGGTCCGCGTTCGCTCGTCACTACTAACGGAGTCTCTGTTGATGTCCTTTCCTCCAGCTACTGAGATATTTCAGTTCGCTGGGTTTGCCTCATATAACTATTTATTCATTATATGATACCTGATAAACAGGTGGGTTCCCCCATTCAGAAATCTTCGGATCAAAGTTTATTCGCAACTCCCCGAAGCTTATCGCAGCGTATCACGTCTTTCGTCGCCTTCTAGCGCCTAGGCATCCACCAAATGCTCTTTATTTATTTAATTTATTCTTGAGATCACTAACTGTATGCAGAACTAATTCTACACATATTCTCTTAGTATCCACTCACGATATTATATATAATTTTTACCTATATTATAGGTAAAGGTATTACATATCGCGGTGTTTTTAGTTTTGTTTTTATCATACTTATTAAACAGCTACAAATGTTTCCATCTGCGTGGAGTGTTTATATAGCACTTACATCCTTCTTGTCAAACACTATTTTTATTTTTTTTATTTTTTATCTAAATATACTTTAATTAATACCCAAAAAAGATAGTATCCATTTAATCCTTTGTTTTATTTGATTGAATATAGAATCTAATTTTGATTCTATTTTAGTAGATGCTTTATCGACCTTCATCTTCTTAACAGCTTCCTCTGTATTAAGATAAGCCCACATTTCAGATTTATCCTTGATAGGTTTATTAGGAGAAAATTTTACTCCATTAGCGTTTATGTAATCTACAACATCTTTTTCGTATACTTGCTTAGCTGTAGCATTTAAATATCTCATAACAGGATTAGCAGTAACCATATAAAATGGCTTAGGATTATTTTTTGTTCTCTCGTTACCTGTTATTTCAAACATCCAAGCAGATTCTGTAACATCTATTAGTTTTCTTAATTCTTCGGTATTCCATATAGATGCCTGCAAAGCATTTCTGCAAATAGAATTCTTACTACGATATATAACACCCTGCACTCCTTTAACATATTTTTTCTTCCTTTCAAATCCGGCTTTAAACATACCGTCATCTTGCCATATTTCTATATATGCACCATCGGTTTTTTCTAGCAATGTAATGAGTTCTACAAGTCTGTCTTGGTCTACAGGAGCATTTATTATATAATCATCCATTAGAATTAGTGTATATTTGGTTTTTACAGATTCAAGAGCTTTTTGTAAACTTAAAGACCAAGTGATATCTGGACCTATTTTTACACTTGTTACTCTTGGATCTTTATAGACAAGCGTATTAGTAATTAAAATAATTGGTATAAAACTATTATCTTCCTTTAGAGATGGCCAATTTCTAAAAAGAAATTCATAGTGAGGAACCCAAATCTCTGAATTGTCGTCAAATGAGGTAGTCACTAAAGTAATGTCGTGAAGTAAATTTTTGTCTGGCACAATATTTTGTTTAGAATCTTGGTAATTTTTATAAAAAAATACACTAAATAAAAATAATATTAATGCTCCAATAGATATAGGCTTGATATTCATACTAGATATATTTGCACTCAGTGGTTGATGAAAAACAAATATAACTTATGATCTTAATTGCTACAAGAAAATTGTTACTTGAAAAATTTTGTGATGATATGTAAAATGTGCTTTTCTTAAAACCTGTCCCAGCGAATTGTTGCTATAGGTGATTTTGTGGTCAAACAGCGGTAATGCCTATAATTAAGCTCTGCTACGTAAGATTCATTTTGTGTAAAAATCCCCTAAGATGATAATAGATAGATAACTGAAGCTGGTTGTTAGCTTTTTAAAGAAAGAACCACATATTTTACAATATTAATCAATGATAAACTACCAGAATATTTTTTCTTCTCATATCTACAAAATTAAATCCGAAGATCGATACCGAGATTTCGTTGGCGTGATTCGTCTTGCCGGAGATTTTCCTTTTGCTACATATCTACCAAATAACTCAAAAATAGTGATGTGGTGTATCAACGATTATCTTGGGATGAGTCAGCACCCTGCTGTACAATCAGCAGCCATAGATACTATAAAACTAGCTGGGGCTGGATCTGGTGGAACTCGTAATATTGGGGGTAATAACGGATATTTAATAGAGCTAGAAAAAACAATATCTAGCCTACATCAAAAAGATAGCGCTTTAGTATTCACATCCGGATTTGTAGCTAATGATTCTACTCTGGTAGCATTAGGCAAAATCATGCCAAATCTTATCTTTTTTTCAGATGAAGGAAATCATGCATCTATAATATCTGGAATCAATAATTCTAAGAAAGAAAAACATATATATCGTCATAACGACCTATCTCATTTAAGGTCTTTACTTTCATCTGCTCCGTCTGATTACCCTAAAATTATAGTATTTGAATCTGTTTATTCTATGGACGGTATAAAAGCACCTATAAAAGAAATTTGTGACCTTGCGAAGGAATTTAATGCTCTTACATATATAGACGAGGTACATACTGTGGGCCTATACGGCAAAAAAGGAGCCGGAATGGCAGAGGAAGAAGGAGTATCTGATAGGATAGATATCATTCAAGGGACTCTTGGTAAAGCTTTTGGAATAATAGGAGGTTATATCAGCGGGAACAAAGATCTAATAGATGCTATTAGACTTACAGCTCCTGGATTTATTTTTACAACCTCACTACCTCCTTCTATAGCTAGCGCTGCAAATGCTAGCATCCTTCATCTTATGAGCTCCAATCAAGAGAGATTGATGCATAAGGATAGAGTATTAAAGTTAAAAAACGCTTTAACAGAAGCTGGTATTGAGTATTTCCATAATGATAGCCATATTATTCCTATTATCATAGGTAATGCGAATCTTGTTAGTAAGATATCATCAAGATTATTGCAAGAATATGGAATATATGTTCAACACATTAATTTTCCAACAGTTCCGCGGGGGTCAGAAAGATTACGCATTACAATAACACCGTTCCACACAGACAAAATGATTATAGATTTAGTATCTGCTTTAAAAAAACTATTGCAAGAATTTGATATAATTAAAAATAACTAAAAGATTTAAAAATATGTCTGTTTTATCATTTCCTAATATAAATCCGGTAATATTTGCTTTGGGACCATTCGCGCTTTCTTTTTATTCACTAGCTTATGTTCTAGGGGTAATTTTAGGATTAATTTATGCATCAAAGCTTTGTAAAAACTTTAGTAATGTTATTATAACTAAAAAACAATGGGAAGATTTTTCAACCTATATTATTCTAGGCATTATTATTGGTGGCAGGCTAGCATTTGTATTATTTTACAATCCTACCAAATATTTCTCTGATCCTATTTCTATATTAAAAACCTATGAAGGTGGAATGTCATTTCATGGTGGATTGATTGGTATAATTATTGCTTCTTTACTTTTTGCGCGGCGCAACAAGATAGAATTTTTTGCCCTAGCAGATTTAGCTGCAATGGTTTCTCCTATAGGGATATTTTTAGGTAGAATAGCCAACTTTTTTAACGCAGAGCTGTATGGAAGGCAAACTGACATATGGTGGGCCTTTAGATTCCCAGGGAGTGATATGTTACCACGTCACCCTAGCCAATTATATGAGGCATTTTTAGAAGGAATCTGCCTATTTTTCATAATGTTTTATAATAGATCTAACCTTAACAACAGAGGATATAACTCTGGAGTGTTTTTGATATGCTATTCTATATTTAGAATTTTTGCAGAATGTTTTAGAGAGCCAGATATTCAGATAGGATTTTTGTTTGATATGGTAACCATGGGGCAAATATTATCTCTTCCCATGTTACTTCTTGGTATATATCTTATCAATAGGAAATAATGTCTATAGAGTCTATAATACGTCAAATCATATCAACTAAAGGATATATTACAGTTGATGATATGATTAGTATATCTATGTCTGATCATCCATCGTCATATTATAGGTCAAAACAACCTATTGGTTCACACTCAGACTTCATAACCTCTCCAGAAATATCTCAACTTTTTGGAGAAATGATAGGAATATGGGCGATAAATGCATGGGAAAAATTAGACCGCCCTACAAATATCAATTTAGTTGAGTTTGGGCCTGGAAGAGGTATTTTAATGAGAGATTTATTAAGAGCTACTTCTAAAATTACAGAGTTTCATAAAGCTCTAAACATACATCTATGTGAAATTAATCCATTATTAATAGACGAACAAAAGAAAAATTTAACAGACTACACAAAGTTATATAGCCTTGAAATATCATATATCTCAAAAATTTCAGATATAAAAAATAATTTCCCATCAATAATAATCGCTAATGAGTTTTTTGATGCTCTACCTATAAAACAATACATAAAAAAAGATGACCTATGGAACGAAATAGTAATATCTCTAGACGAATCTGGAAATTTTATTTGGAATGATATAAAATCTTGCAAAAGTTTTGAACGCCACATTAATACATCTAATAACTCTATATTAGAAATACTATCAGAAAGTGGGCTAGAAATTATCAATAGTATCTCAAAATATATTAAGGCTAATAAAGGACAAGCTTTAATAATAGATTATGGATATGATATAGATCCTACAATCAGAACAAAAGATCAATATAAATCTACTTTGCAAGCAATTAAAAATCACAAGTTTCATAATTTATTTGAAGATCTTGGAAAGGCGGATATATCGTCTCATGTAGATTTTGAATCTCTGAAAAATATTTTCATTACAGATCAGATGCTAAATACTTATATTATTACTCAAAAAACTTTACTAAAATCTTTAGGAATAGAGATACGCTTAAATGACCTGATCAAAAAAAATCCCAGTTTAAAAAAAATATTGTTACATCAATATCATAGACTAACAGAAGATAATCAGATGGGATATCTCTTTAAAGCATTAGTTGTAGAAAACCACTAATTACTTGGTAATATATTTCTATCCTGTAATGGGACCTTGCATAACTGAATTTTTATAAACATGCTAGATAACTCTCTTTGGAAAATAAATATTTTAACTACTATAGTTATTCTATTTATTTTATCTTTTTTAATAATAGGCTTTACTCAGATGTTTGGGCCTATTGCTCTTATAAAAGAAGATATTAGCCTGAATATAAATCATATACCATATTACGCTTTAAGAACATCTATGAGATTTCTGGTGGCGATATTTATATCTATCATTGTTGCAATAATATATGGTATCACAGCTGCAAAGAATCTTCGTATAAGAAGAGTAATAATACCTTTGTTAGATATTTTTCAATCTGTGCCAATACTTGGATATTTGTCTTTTACTATTGCTGGCTTTGTTGCTTTAACACCTGGAAATATTTTTGGTATAGAGCTTGCAATTATATTTGCTATTTTTTCATCACAAGTTTGGAATATTATTTTTAGTACATATCAATCTTTTACCACCATACCTTTAGAAGCATATGAGGTATCAAGGATCTATAAATTAAACAATTGGCAAATTTTTTGGAGACTTGAATTGCCATTTGCTATCCCTGGAATTATCTGGAATTTAGTGTTATCAATTTCTAACAGCTGGTTTTTTATTGTTCTAGCAGAGGCCATAAGCATAGGTAATGAAGTATATAACTTACCGGGTCTTGGGTCTTATATTGCTCTTGCTATAAAAAATATGGATTATAATGCTATTTTTGAAGCTATTATTGGAATTTCGGCTGTTATTTTAATTTTTAATAGTTTGTTTTTTTCTCCTTTAGTAGTTTGGAGCCAACAATTTCGATATGAATTTAATACAAAAACCACTAATCCTTCTTCTTTTGTATATGACCTTTTTAAACAATCATCTATTACTAAATTTTTGGAATACCCTTGCAAATATTTTATCAAGATTTTTTTAAACCTTAGTTTACCAAAAATCATAACAAAACATATTAAAAAATTGTCATATATTATAGAGCTATTTTTTTGGATAGGATCTATTTATTTTACAATCCATATATGTAATCTTTTATATGATCTATGCTACAGATATATATCACTTAGTGATGTAAAATATGTAATAGAACTTGGTTCTATTACCGCTTTAAGAGTACTTGTGATGTTACTTCTAGCTAGTATTATATGGGTACCTATAGGTGTTATGATAAGCTCAAGGCCTGTTTTATCAAGTAAGATACAGCCATTAATTCAGTTTATTACTTCTATACCTGCTAATATTTATTTTCCTATTTTCGTCATCATGATCACGGATTTTCATTCCAATCCTGAAATTACCTTAAGCTTCATGATGATTATGGGCGCACAATGGTACATTTTATATAATGTAATTGCTGGCGGAGAGTCTATTCCTACTGAACTTCTAGAAGCTGCTGAGAATTTTAAAATCAAGGGATTACAAAAATGGAAAAAAATAATATTACCGGCAATCTTTCCTTTCTATATTACAGGTATGATAACAGCTTCTGGTGCTGCATGGAATGCTAGTATTGTTGGCGAAATAATAACATGGGGTAGTCAAACCGTAAGTACTAAGGGAATAGGATCATATATAGCAATCAGTACTAGCAATGGAGACTTTGCTCGCATAGCTTTAGGCATCATTATTATGTCCTGCTATGTTGTTGCTATAAATAATATTTTATGGGCACCTTTATATGAATATGCATCCAAAAAATTTAGGTTAGATTGAGGTAGCTTTATGGGAAAAAAAATTCTAGAACTTAAAAATATTAGGAAATCTTTTAAAAAAGAAGATGGCACTAACATCGACATACTAGATAATATCAATATTGATTTTCGTGATGGAGAGATTGTAGGAATTGTAGGAAGATCTGGTTGCGGCAAATCTACATTACTTAGAATTATCACTGGTCTTATAGCACAAACAAGTGGCAAGGTGTTACTCCATGGTAAATCTGTGAATACTGAAAATTCCAAAATGTCCATGGTTTTCCAAACATTTGGACTATTCCCATGGCTTACAATATATGAAAATGTAGCTATAGGCCTTAGAACACAGGGGTTATCTGACGACATAATAGCAAAAAAAGTATCTATGGGAATAAATCTTGTTGGACTTAGTGGTTTTGAGTCTGCTTATCCTAGAGAAATTTCTGGTGGCATGCGTCAAAGAGTTGGGTTTGCAAGAGCAATAGTAATGGATCCTGAAGTACTAATTTTAGATGAACCTTTTTCAGCCTTAGATCACCTAACTAGTCAGCTATTAAGATCTGATCTATTAGATATCTGGTTTAAGCGTAGTATATCTTCTATTAAATCAATTATATTAGTCACACATAGTATGGAAGAGGCATTAAAACTATGCGATAAAATAATAGTATTGTCTTCAAACCCAGGTAGAGTAATATCTAGTATCAATGTTAATGTGCCTCATCCAAGAGATAGTGATTCTCTAGAAATTCAATCTCTTATGAATAAGATCTATTCTGTAATGACCAATCAAGGCATGTCAGACGAAACAACAAATATCTATAGATTATATCCGCAATGTCCTTCTATTAACAAATTGATATGGGTTATGGAACATATAAAAGATAACCATTTAGGCAAGGTAAAATTATCTCTACTATCAGAGAGCACACATTTAACCAATCAAAAATTAATTCCTATTGTAGAATCATTATCATTACTAAAATTTGCTGATATTAATGGCGACGAGATCTCACTATCTTCCTCTGGTAATATTTTGTTAGATGCTGATGCAAATGGTAGAAACGCAATAATGCAAGAACATTTAGTACAATCAGTAGATTTTATCAAAAAATTATATCACAAAATACAAGAAAGTAAGACTCATACTATTACTAAAGAGGAAGCTCTTAGAATATTGAGTTCCGACTTTAATAACGCAGAAGCTGAGAGTATTTTTAATAATACAATTACCTGGGTACGTCATGTGAAATTGTTTTCATATAATCAGAGAAAATCTTTACTTTCTTTGGTCTCTAAAACACCATCTAATCTTTCTCCTCGAAAGACTATAATTAATATGCTTACTAGAAAGACATATAACAAAAAAGATTAGAATATGGCAAGTTTGAAGTTAAGGAATAAAGTAATTAGTTTTTGGACATTAATTATCTTTTACTAAAAATTAAAAAATTTAACCACTTGTTTTTTCTCTGATACATTTAATCTTGTTTTCATTCTGTAATAAAAATTATTTTGCTTAAGATTTTGAACATTATCCACTGGTAAGCAAAACTTACAATCCTTTAAGTTAATAGTTTTCCCATTTATAATTGTGTCATTAAAATGTTCTTCTATTTCTTTTGTGTATGTATTTGTTTTTTTGAGTGCTTTTATGAAATTTTCATTTGAAAACTTCATGTTTTTATGATTATTATAAAAATATTTCAATATTTCATCTGTTGATAAGTTTTGCGTATGATTTTTTATCTTACAATTTATAGATAAGGCGAAAACAAAACCTCGTAAATACGCTTGGCGATATATGTCGTAATTATTCCAAAATTCCTTTTTTATTATTGTGTTATTTATATTTAAGGCTGGTGAGTTGTAATACTCACCTAAAATATCATTTACCTCTTGCAACAACTCCTTCATAGACAATACACCATATTTAGTGCTAAGAACTCTAGAGTAGTAATCTGTAAATCCTTCTGACCACCAATAATTTAACTCTTCTTGACTATTTTGGATTGCGTATCCTATCCAATTATGCAAATGTTCGTGGGCAAGTAATGTTTTGAATTGAGTTTTAGTTATACCTTTTGAAAAATACATGGCAAAGCCATTATGCAATCCAATACCACCCATTGATGCTATTTTATTATCTTGCCTCATAGGTTCAATTGCAGTAACCAAGTAATTATCAAAATTGTAATCATTAAAGAAATCTCTTTGGGATTGGATTATTTTTTTTGTATTTTGAATAATTTCTTGATCATTAAAGTCGAAGTTACCGTATAGGCATAAACGTAGCGGCTTATCTTTAATAGGTACTTTATATTTTCTGAATTTTCCTATGATAAATACTGAATGTAATAGATCGAAGCTATTTGAGATAAAACTTTGCATGCTACCTGATCCGTAAGGCGACTCCACTTGCCAATTTTTAGGTATACCGTGCCATGAAATAGATATTTTTAAATTATCCTCTGGTGTAAGATTATTTGGCACAGCAAAAAGCACATGTCCTGGGATATGAATTAAACTAGGCAACATAACCCCATCCTTTATATCAAAAGGGATATTATCATCTCCAAGGTGTACCTCGTAGTTTATTTCTATTAAGTTTGTTTGTTTTTGTAATTTTATATTTAACTCATTATTATGTTCTTTATTGGTTGAAATTTTACTGCTTGTCTCTGGTATTTGTATATTTTTTATTTGCCCGAGGTAGCTTTTACTTCCCCATTTATATGGTAAATCTATTATCTCAGAATGTTTAAAGTTTCCATAATATTTTGCATTTACAGACAATATTTTTTGATTAAAATGAGGAGTTATATCATATACAATAGAGTCATAAGTATTTACTGTTTGCGCTAGCGAAATATCACAACACAAAAAAATAACATAAAAAATGATGGGAAAAAGTAATGCTATATTTTTTTTCATTAATATTCAGTCTTGACTATAAAGATATTTGATATGGATATAGTAGTATAACAAACTATCTCCAAAAATACACATATGTGCTCAATAGTTAGTATTATCATGTTTATAATTATAAAAAATTTAATAAGCAATATTTTAGTTACTTAATTCCATTAGTTTATTTAGGACAAGATCAGTGAGTTTTTGTTTATGCAAAATACATCCTATATTTTCGGTAGTAAGCAAAGAGCCTGACTCAGAATATGAATTAGAAATAAAAGAACTACCACAAAGAGAGTAATATTTACACGAAGCCCTACACAAACTCTTACGACGATCATAGTCCCTTTTAATTTTCTTATAAAAAACATCATTTTTGACGTCAGACAATCTATCAATTTTTAAAACATTACCAATGACAAAATTATTATATTTTTCACTTTTAATACCAGCAAATTCAGGACAATAAGTTGATATATCACCATTTCGTTGTACAGTAACTATACCTAAATCTCTTGTCTCAAGTGGCTCTGTTATGTATTTGGGATTTTTTTGTTTACTAAACAGCATGTATATAATATCGGAGACTTCTCTAATTCTGATACAATCTCCATGCATTAAAATCAGATCAAAAACTTTATTCATAAAAGAGTAATATTTATCACTTTTTACATCCTTAATATCACCTAGAGAAGATGTTTTATTATCATTTTCTATTTCTTCAATATTAAAAGCAACATCAGTCATCTGATTATCAACATAAAATTTTATTAATTCTTCCGGATGTTCTAAATGTTTGGAAGTAATAACAGATAGTATACCTGTACCAACACCATGCTTTCTTAATAATTTAAAACCTCTTAAAGCCTTATCAAAACTACCAATCCCTGACCAATTTTTGCGATTCAAGTTATGTAAAAACTCTGGTCCATCAAGACTGACTCCAACTTTAAATTCATGTTCAGCAAAAAACTTAGCCCATTCTTCATTTATCAACACACCATTGGTTTGCATAACATTTGTTACTTTTACATCTGATGGTTTATATTTATCGATAATAAGTAGAGCATTCTCATAGAACGCTCTACCAACTGTCATAGGCTCACCTGCATGATATAAAAACTCAACCTCTCCCCGACTCCCCGATATCTTATCCGCAAACAGACATCTTATTGCCTTTTCCAACACGTCATAATCCATACGTGCAGTATTTCGTCGTTCTGGTACATAGCAGTAATTGCAATTCAGGTTACAAAAAGAGGTTGGTTGCAACACAAAAAGCTTTGTATCTTCAGTCATACACAATAACCAATTATTTTATTACCCAATGGCCTTTCTCCAAGAAATATTCGCCCAAACACTGTCCTGCACTCCGTACCAAGCATCACTATAGCTGAGTTTTTTTGCCAATCCTTCAAGCAATTTATCGTCAATAATCTTCAAATGATTATTAATATACAAATCACTAGGATGGCTATCATTATTAAGCTCAAGTAGCCCTTCAGGTACTTCTATTTCGTTAAAATCAAATTCACTCATAAAAACCTCAAACAAATAATAAATACATTTACACCAATGCGCATTTATAGTAAATTACTCTGACACTGGTTATGATATATGTTATAATTTATTTTAT
>CAZKKY010000002.1:6291-93632 GCA_964553715.1 uncultured Rickettsiaceae bacterium | reverse complement strand
GCGAGGAGCTATGCTCCGTGGCAATCTAGGATAGAAGAACTGGTTCACTTCGCTTAGCTCGTGATGACAAGAGGATGGACTCGTGATGACAGGGGTATGTTTGTGATGACAAGACCCATAACCGTCATTGCGAGGAGCCTATCAAAACACAAACCGTCATTGCGAGCGAAGCGTGGCAATCTAGTATTTCTTATTTTTCCTGGATTGCTTCAGGCTAATGCCTTCGCAATGACGTAATCCCCAGCCGTCATTGCGAGGAGCTCCGCTCCGCGGCAATCTAAGTATTATATAACTCTTACGAACAAAATCTTAAGACCTCTTCATAGGAAGTACAAACTTAAAGACTACTCCTTTTTTCTTAGAGTCACCAAAAGCCCTGCTCTCAGCCCAGATCTTACCATCATGCAAATCTATAACCTTCTTAGCAAGCGCCAAACCAACCCCCCTGTTACCAGCAGGCGTCCTAGTCCTAGAACTAACTACCATCAAACCAAAAATAGACTCTAGTTCCTCAGAAGGTATACCAATACCCTCGTCTTCAATCATAAATTCAGCATGGCTAGAATGAGCCTTTAAGGAAATATTAATCTTACCCTTCTTGCAATATTGTATCGCATTGATAATTAAATTATCAATCACCCTACTTAGATAATATTGGTCGCAGTTAACAATAATACCAGAATCTATCTCCAGATTAAACGTCCTATCATTCCTAGATTTAGATTTCTCATCTACATATAGTCTCTCGCATAGCTCAAACCTGCTCTTGACTATCTCGCCTAAGTCATAATCATCTTTTTTGAATTCAAACTTCAAAGTGGTTAAACTAGACAAATCTATGAAGTTAAGAACAAGACTTTTTAGCCTCTCACCGCTAGAGGTAATCATCTCTATCGTACTTCCCCTCTTCTCTTCCGGAAGCTTGTCGTAATTCATAAGTAGAGCTTCTACTAAATTAATTATGCCAGCTATCGGGGTTTTCGCCTCGTGCTCAATATTACGTAAAAACTCCTGCTTAATCTCGTTTAGTTTCGTAATCTCTACCTGCTGAAAATCTACCCTATCTTGTAAATGCTCTACCTTTTCTTCCGTAAGGCGGGCATAAGCTTCCTTAGGTTGTAAGAAAAGAATCAAAGCGCCTGCAATAAGCAATAATAAATATATTACATTGAATTCAGAATTAACTTTTGTTGTATCTAAACAATATTCATATATGAATGTAACAAGTGATACTCCAGAAATAATACTAAACAATGCCCATCTCCATCTAATTAAAGAAGAAATGAGTAGAACATTTATCATAAATGCCATTAACTGAATATCTGCAAAACCACTTACTAATACCATAAAAAAGCTGAAACAAATGAGAGAGAAGAACATTATAAAGTTCCAAACTATACCAAAAGCATAACTATCTTTCCAAGATTGCAGCCATAATGGATACCCCATTAATATTGATGAAGTAACAAGAGTAATAGGATAAATTATATCAATTATTTTCTCGTACTGAGAATGTAAATCTGGGTGCAATTTACTAAAACTGATGAATACAGAAACCATCAAAAAGAATCCAGATATAGCAACTAACCCTTCACCTTGTGGGCGATTGCGATCTAAAAACTCAAGCAGATTGAAGTTTTTCATATCATTTTTAAATTTATGAAAATATGCAGATCTTTTTGCTCTTGCCTCTAAAAGAGGAGCATCATCACCAATTTTCACCCATCCACCAGGCTGACGAAGTAAATAATGACTACCCATTAATACCACAAGATTGGCAAACATTGCAGGGATGATAGCCATCTCCATTCCAAGTTTTTCTCCGATAAACGAACAAACTAAGCCAGATCCCATAGCTAATAAGACAGAGGTAGAACTACTCCTAAACCCAAAAATTGCCATTATAAATGGAACTGTTACTACAGGCATATAGAATGAGTTGGCAAAAATCATCATATCAAGAAAACTACCTTCTCTTATAGAAAAGATGGTAGCAATAATGCCTATTAGTAATGCAACAAGCCGTGCAGAGAATAACTCATTTTTAAAATTAATGCCCATAGGTTTTAGAAAATCATGTACTATAAGAACAGATGCACAATTTATTTCTGAGTCTACAGTAGACATTATCATGGCCATAACGCCAGCTATTATCAAACCATTAAAGCCATCAACAATAGAAATTTGAGCAAGCAATTGTTGCACTACGTTGTCCGGATCCAAATCTGGAACGCTAGTAAGCAATATTGTACCAATCCAACATAACATTGATTGTACCATAGCGCATATTATACCAGCTATTATAAAAGATTTTTGTACTTGTAAAACATCTTTGGCTATAGAAATTCTTTGAAAAATTGCTGGATTAAAATCGGGTATTAGGAAAAATATAAACAAAAATATTGATTCTATGCTTCCAGGCTTAGTGAAATCAAATACATCTTTAACGTCATATAATTTATGAGTACTTACAGCATCAGTAACGCTATCTAAATTTGTAGTATTATGAATTAGAAAATATGCAACAAGCGGAATTGTTATACTAAATGTAACAAGCTGAATTACGTCAGTAAATGCTACAGCTTTCATTCCTCCAAATGAAGAATAGAGAGTTACAACAATAGCAGCAACTACAATACCATAATGTTCTGGAATTCCTAAGGTATAGTTTGAGATTTTTCCGGCAACTTTAAGTTGCAAAGCTATTATGCCGGCTATTCCGATAAATCCACAAATTGCAGTTATAACCCTTACTTTTTGTCCAAATAAATCGCCCATAGCTTCTGCGATAGAAAGTTTTCCAAGGAACTCTTTCATACGATGTGCAAAGAAGTAACCAATTATAGGAAAGCCCAATAAATCTGCTAGTACAATAATCCAGATAAAATTTAAGCCATCTCTATATACTTCAGAGATTGTATTGAAGAAGTCATGACCACCAGTCCAGGTAGCAACGATAGTAGATATTATAACAGCAGTTGAGAAATTTCTATTACCTAGTGCATAGCTACTGATAGTGGTAATACCCCTACTAGAAACTAAGCCTAGCCCTAAGTTTACTACAAGAAAAACACAAAAAACTATCGCATCAAGATTTATATTCAAAGACATAAAAAGAAACTCATAACATGTTACCTAATAGCATCATAATATAAATTATTTTGTTAAAAACAAGACATTTATTCAACCTAGGCGCTTTTATTTATAATAAAATTCTGCTAGAGATATTACTATGTAATGGCATAGCTTTTTTTGTAAGCCTTAAGATGTTGTTTTCAAATGCTAGAAATCCTGAGTTTATATATTTTTGTACTTCTTCCATATTTAAAGCATCAATAAATTTTTTAGATGTAAGTTCATAGAGACGTAAATCATCTATGCCATTTGTTAATCTTAAGCCCATCATTATTAGTTCATCTATTAGTTCTTCATTAGAGAGTGCTTGTTTTATCTGCAGTCCAGAGCCATCAATGCAAGCAGACCTAAGCCATTTTTCAGGATTATGTATATTCATTAATGCAAAATATCCATCCTTATACTGAATTCTCGAATGAGCACCAGGACCAATACCTATATATTCACCATACTTCCAATATGTAAGATTATGTCTACATTCTTCCCCTGTTTTTGCATAATTAGAGATCTCATAACATCTAAACCCATTGTTTGCTAGATATTGGTTTGTCCAATCATACATATCAGCTGCGAGATCGTTTTCCGGCAAAATAAAATCTTTATTCTTATGTTGTTTATAAAATACCGTGCCTTTTTCAATAGTGAGCTGATAAAGAGAAATATGACTGGTAGCTAATTTTAGTACTTCTTCTAATTCTTCTTGCCAGTCATCCATAGTCTGACCAGGCCTTGCGTATATAAGATCAAAAGAAGAGCGATCGAATATTTTTTGTGCAAGATTTATTGCAGAGATTGCTTCTAGCACATTATGTTCTCTACCTAAAAATTTTAAATCATTAGTCCTTAATGATTGTACTCCTATGGAAATCCTATTAACACCACATAACCTAAAATCTTTAAATTTTTGTGACTCTGAAGATGTAGGATTTGCTTCTAAAGTAATTTCAGTATTATCATCTATTTTGCCAATAGACATGAGTTTTGTAATGACATATTCTATCAAATGAGGGTCCATCAGTGATGGAGTGCCTCCCCCAAAAAATATAGAAGAGATATATCTACCAGATATTTTATCTTTGAAATATTCTATTTCCTTTAAATAAGCATTTTTCCATTGTGCAATATCAATGGTACTTGCGATATGAGAGTTAAAATCACAATATGGGCATTTAGATAAACAAAAGGGCCAATGAATATAAATTGCTATGCTCGACACTGTCACTTACACAAATTATCTACAAAATTATCAATTCCGCTAAGCCTTGTTCTTCTTAATCTTTCTGCGCTGATAATATTTTGTATCTCTGATAGAGCTCTATCAAAATTATCGTTAATAACTATGTAATCATATTCGTTATAATGTGAAATCTCATCTCTAGCTTTGTGCATACGTCTTTCTATAGTAAGAGCAGAATCTTGATTGCGCATATTAAGCCTTTCTTCTAAAACTTCTAAAGATGGAGGAAGGATATAAATCGAGATAACATCATTAGGCTTTTTTTCCCTTAAAATTCTAGCACCTTGCCATTCTATATCAAAAATTACATCAATTGATTTTGCTAAGTAAGATTCAACTTCAAAAGATAGAGTGCCATAATAATTGCCAAAAACATATGCATATTCAAGAAAATCATTATTGGATATTTTACTATGAAAGTCATTTTGATCTAAAAAATGATAATCTTTACCATGTATTTCTCCTGGTCTAATAGATCTGGTTGTAGCAGAAATCGATAAATGTGTATTGGGATCGTTTTTTATTAATGCTTTAGATAAACTAGATTTTCCAGCTCCTGATGGAGATGATAAAATTACCATCATACCTTGACTGCGAAGAATATCTACCATAAGCTAGGATCTAAAAATAATTTAGGATGGTGAGCCCGCCGGGATTCGAACCCGGGACACCCTGATTAAAAGTCAAGTGCTCTACCTGCTGAGCTACGGGCTCCTAAAAATGATCTTGTCTTTATGACGCAAAAACCTTATTATGTCAAGCAAATTTTTAAAAAATAGCAATATATGATAGAGCATAAAGATATAGCAATAATAATTCCTGCAAGGCTAGGTTCTACAAGGCTAAGAAATAAAGCACTGGCTATGATTGGCAATAAACCGATGATCCATCATACATATCTTAGAGCTTTAGAACTAGGTTTTAAGCATATTTACGTAGCAACAGATAGCGCTGAAATAGCAGAAGTAATTAGTAATGCAGGCGGTATGGCTATTATGACAGATGAGGCATTAGAATCAGGCACCGATAGAGTCTATCAGGCATATCAGGCGATAAAAGATAAAAATAACATAAAATACATAATAAATATTCAAGGCGATTTACCATTCATTGATAGTTCTATAATTCTAGATTTAGTAATAAAGCTGAAAAATTCTAACGCAGATATCGTTACTCCTGTAGCTGCAATAGATGCTGATAATGCAAAAGAACCTAGTAATGTAAAGGTAGTAATCGGTAATAATGACAAGGCTATTTATTTTTCAAGACATATGATTCCCTATAACGCAGAATCTTATTGGTATCATATAGGAATATATGGTTACAAGGTAGAGTCACTTGAAAAATTTATAAAACTTGAGCCCTCATATTTAGAAAAAACAGAAAAATTAGAACAGCTAAGAGCGTTAGAAAGTAATATGACAATAGATGTTTGCTATTCAAAGTCTATACCAATATCTGTTGATACAGAAAAAGATCTAGAAAAAGCACGAAAATTCTATGATTCATATTATTCTTAGTATAATATTGACGTCTAGATGTATGAGATATATATTTTAATCCATTACAAAATATCAAAAAGGTAAATCATGATCAAAAAAATTCTTTCTTTATTCTTGTCCCTAGCTTTAATACCTTCTTATAGTTTTTCTGCTACATACAATAGTAATAATGGCCTTAGTGCAATTGTTAAGCTTGATATCACAAATGTTTGGGCAAGGACTGCTCTTGCGCCTAATGAAAATTCAGCAATATATATGACAATTAAAAACAACGATATTAAGGAATATGAGATTATCAGCGTTTCTGCACCACTTACAGCAAATAGAGTAGAGTTGCATGATAGCTATGTTGATGACCAAAAAATTAGTAGAATGCGTGCTGTAGATAAAATAGTTATACCAGCTGAAAGTACTATAGAGCTAAAACCTGGTGGAACTCATATAATGCTTATGGCTCTAAAACAAGAACTCAAAAGTGGTGATAAATTCACAATTAAATTAAAAATCAAAGATATAGGCTTGAAAGAGGTGCCTGTAGAGGTTAAGTAGTGAAGCTTCCTATTTGGTTAAAAGAATTTCGGTTATTTCAAGTCTTTGTACTTGGAATAATTAGTGGGATGCCATTTTCTATTCTATATACAAGTATTATAGGGTGGATGAGTGATTATAAGATAGATATCACAGTTCTTACTAGCTTTGCAATAGCAAGAAGTCCATATACTCTTAAAGTATTTTGGTCTCCTCTGATAGATTCTGTTAAGATTCCATTTTTACATAAATTAGGCGCTAAAAAATCTTGGATCATTCTAACTACTGGATTGATGTCGGTTATATTATTTTGGATGAGTGTTACTGGTCCTTTAGAATCAATATCAAATTTTAGATATTTAGCAATATTGTTTGGTATTTGCGGAGCAACATATGATTTAAGCTATGATGGGCTTAGAATCAACTTACTTTCAGATAATCAGCAAGCTATAGGGTCTGCAACAGCAGTGTTTGGATGGCGTCTTGGGGCCTATATAACAGGTGGTGTTACGATGTATTTTGTAGGCATTAATACAGAATATTGGCCAATCGCTTTTATAATTATGTCATGCATCTTTCTTGCCGGCATGATATTTGCTTTCAGCATTAAAGAAGAGAGTAGTATTATTCTTTCGGATGACTCTAACATTATAGATAGATTTAAAAACATAGTGATATCACCATTTAAAGACATATTAACTCGTGATGGAGCATTATTAATACTTGCTTCTATCGTATGTTATAAAATGGGTGAGGCTATGTTAGGTTTTGTGAGTATGCCTTTTTATAAAGAGCTAGGATATAATAACTCACAAATCGGACTTTATGTAAAATCTTATGGTTTAATAGCAACTAGTTGTGGATCTATATTAGGCGGAATGCTGATATATAAAATAGGCAATATAAAGGGTATGATAGTTTGTGGTATTTTACAATCTATATCTAATTTAGCATATTTGTGGCTTCATCACCAGACGCCATCAGAGATTCCCTTAGTTATAGCAGTATCGATTGATAATTTTACAGGTGGAATGGGAACAACAGCATTAGTAGGATATTTAAGTGCATTATGCAATAAAACTTATAGCGCTAGTCAATATGCATTATTAAGTAGCCTATCTAACCTAGCAAACAATATTTTTTCTTCTTATTCGGGCTTGATTATAAAATCTATAGGGTGGGATAGTTTCTTCATTCTTACAGTGTTTCTAGAATTACCAGCACTTTGTTTGCTGATTTATATAGGTCGAAGGTTTAAACTCTCTAATTTATAATAAATAAATCACATATCATATCTAGAAAGTGACGTGACAATCTCTAGATCTAGATCACCTATCTTCTCTTGTGTATACAATTTTTCTAAGATCTATAAACAGTCCTTGCAATTAAGGAGTTTGGATAGGGAATGAGAAATATGGATTAAAATAATGGAAGCTTAGATTGTATGACAATTAGCTTCCATTCTTTCGCTTACGAAAGGGTGTTTGTTAAAAATTCACCCTCAGTTTTACAGAACCTTGATGAGCTTGATATTTCTTTGAAAGATTCATATCATAGCCGGCACCATATTCAATCATGCCTTTTTTATTTGTAAAGCTAGTACCTAGATTAAAGCTGGTACGAGACGGCTTCTGAGACCCGCTAGATAGAGATTTATCATATCCGCTAATTCTAATATCTGTAGAAGGGGTTTGGTTTTTGAAGTCATAAGACCCAAATCCATGAAGCTCTAGTTCAAGAACTCTATCTTCTTCAAGTGCGATATTATGGGAAATTCTAGCTCCCATAATACCATTTATCTTATCTACAGCTTTCATCTTGATTTTTCTATTTTGGATACCAGCTCCGGTTTCCTGAGCATCATCATTGTTATATCTAACATAGCTAATACCAGCAAGCGGAGTAATAATACTAGAAGAACCAACTCTATAATTATAACCTGCAAGCATATCAAGAGAATAATTTACGATATTAAATTTGCTTTTTGCAATAACATAAGAAGAAGCGCCAACAACCCTCCTATTATTATTACTAATACTAGTATTGCCTAAAGCTACTGACCCTTGCGCGAACCAGTTATTTCCTAGGTTAGAAATACCATAGAAAGAGATAGCATAGCTTTTTGCTTTTACCGTATCTCCAGATAACTTTCCTTTCGGCTTTACATTAGATGCACTATAAGTTCCTGCAAGACCAACAATTGTCTGATCATTAATCTCAGTATCAAAGCCTATAGCACCTCCAGCAGTAGAAGATCTAAATCCTATTTGCTTTTGATAAGATTTCTGCAATGCATTACCACCAAAAGCGCTAGCCCAGAGTCCAACTTCTTTAGAATTTTCATCACCAGCAGCAGATGCTATAGGTGTAACTAAAGAAATAATATGAGAACCAAGAACATTAGTAGGAACAGAAGATATATTAGTTGGCAGAGCTACATTATGAATCACACCTTCTCTCTTAACTTTTTCTAATAATTCAGCTGAAGTATTAGGGTCAAGATTACCAGATAATGTCAATAATTGGTCAAGATCACTACCTAGAACTATTTTGTTACTATCCCAAGCGTCAAGTAGTTCTTTCGTTGGTCCTTGTAAATATTCTGGCAGAAGACCAATAGTTACTTGGTCTTCTCCTGCTTGCCTCATTGATGTTAATTGCAGGATAAAACCATTATTGCCATTTTGTATTGCTTTAAAAGTATAATTTTCGAATCTGTTAGTACCCAAAATCTCTATTTTTTCATCATCAGAACAATATTTTATAATATCACTCATGTTTTGAGTAGTGCCAGCTGCAGTAATTACGTTAAGCTTTGTACCACTTAAAGGAACCGAAGGGTCTTTATCCTCTATAATGATAGTAATCTTAGCATTAGGGTCAACAGTAATATTGTTTGTTACAAGATTACCTAAAACCCCTTTACCCATTTCAACTCTAAACTTGCTATCCCCAGCACCGAAAACAAAGCTATCTGTAGTCATGCTATAGCTATTTAAGTTAAGGCCAGCTGCTGTTAAGTTATAGCTTCCGTACACTTTTAAGTTCCCGGATAACGCAAAATTCCCATTACTATGGTCTATATTTTTAGCATTTATAGAACCAGCACCAGAAACAACACCATCTTGTGCTGCCATGACTACCTTATTAAAGCCAGCACCAGAACCTAAATTACCATTAAAGGAAGCAGATTTAGTAAAGGATAACTCGCCCCCTGCAGTCTTTGTATTAATATCACCATTAATAGAAGCACCATCGCCAATAACTACATTATGATTAGATCCATCTAGAACAACGTTACCATTAACACTACCATCAAACTCTATAGTCTTAGCAGTATTATTTGTAAGTAAAATGTTATTTGCATATAAATTACCAACGAATGTACCACCGCTATTTGCAGTAATAGAATTTATAGATGCACCTTTCTTGCCAACATTTTTTATGTTAGCAGCACTTGCAGCAACGCTTAACTCAACAGATGAAGTGCTATCACCAGAAATAGTCTCAGCTGCGTTATTATGATTAATTGTGAATGTGACATTTGGCTTTAATACAATTTCTTTTAACGAGCCAATAGTTCCCTGTGTTGAGAAATTAGCTGCTAAAGTTAAGGTAGAAGCTTTGCCAGTTGTTGTAATATTACCGTTTATACCATTTACAGCATTAATTGTAAGAGAGTTATTATCCCGAATAAAATTTACACTTCCATTTATTACGTCTGTAACTGTGCTATTACCTTCAGCAATATATATTGCCTTAAGAGCATTACCAGCACCAACAGTACCTGTAACAGTAGATCCTGATAAGATCAAATTTCCTTGGTTTGCAGCAGTAGAGCCGATATTACCAGTGAAGTTTGTATCTTTTAAGTATAAATATCCGTCCTGAGTAAAGCTTACGCTTGAATTAGCAGCAGTTGTATGGCTAACCTTAGCATTAGAAAATAACAAACCACCACTTGCATTAGCAATTGATATTTGATCTACTTTTACATCAGTAGCAGCATCATACCATATTGCAGAAGCGCCTTTACCAATCGATATCTTGTCTAAACTATTAATTGTTACATTTTTTAAAGATTCACCGTTCAAGGTTAAAGTTCCCTTAGTTCCTCCAGTGGACGTAATTGTTGAAGTATGAGCAATCCTATGAGGCATTGTGTTGAGCGAAGAATAACTATTAATTACATTATCGATGCCAGATATATTTAACGTATTGCTACCATTTACAACTAATTCGCCAGCTTTATTCGCGAAATCTATTGTAATAGCACCATTATTAGAACTAGAATCAGTACTAACACTGCCACTAACCGTTAATTTTCCAGCATCATTAAACTTGACCTCTTGACTGTAAATATTACCTATTACTTCTGAATCACGAGCACCTATTTGTATCTCTACTAGATCTTTACCATCCTTACCAACACCTCCTGTAACAGTAGCGCCATTTAATATTAAAGTCCCTCTACTCCTATCAGTAGTAATATTACCGGTTAATTTTATATTCTGTAATGTAAAGCTATGATTACCAGTGAAATTTAAAGCACCATTTCCAGAATCCAGAGTTACATTCTTTGGAACACCTGCTGTACCGACTAATGAAGCGCCAGTTGCACTAATTGTAATTCCATCAGCTCCAATTGTCGCATCATCACTTATTTCTAACTTACCAGCAGCGCCAAAATTAATACCTTTAGCATTAATTGCCTTTGTTACAGAAGAATCACCTGTACCTATCTGAAGTTCTTTTAGGGAAGTGCCAGCAGCACCAACAGTGCCATAAACAATAGCACCATTTAATATTAAAGTACCCTCATCATTATTACCAGTAGTAACATTACCTGTAAAGTTAAGGGTTCCCAATGTAAAACTATGATCACCAGTGAAATTAAGTCCACCGGTTGCTACCACTTCCTCAATTGTAATATCAGTACCAATAATAGAAGCACCATCTGTAGCTTCAATCTGGTTTGTCACTTCTAGAATAATTTTGTCAAGGGTGAAAGAATTAGCCCCACCGAAGGTAAGGTCCGTAGTATTTACCTCATTCTCTGAGACGAAAGGAGGATTAGGAGTACCTACTAAAGTAGAAGCTGCATTGATGTTAATATTGGCAAGCGGATCTAGATTATTATCTATAGTAAGTTTACCACTTAAATCCAGTGTCTCAAGATTCTTAATATTATTAACAGTAACAGAAACATCACCCCCGATAGTTACTGTTTGAGCATAAATATCGCCTGTAACACCTCCCCCTAGGAGAGAAAGATTATTTATAGCACTTCCAACAGCACCAACAGTGCCATCAACAGTAGCGCCATTTAATATTAAAGTACCCTCACCATCAGTACCAGTAGTAACATTACCTGTAAAGTTATTCTGTAGTGTAAAACTATAATCACCAGCAAAATTGATGCTGCCAGCATTAATTGCCTTTGTTACAGAAGAATTATTTGAACCTATCTGAAGTTCTTTTAGGGCAGTGCCAACAGCACCAACAGTGCCATCAACAGTAGCGCCATTTAATATTAAAGTACCCTCACCATCCCTACCAGTAGTAACTTTACCGGTTAAATTGCCAGTAAACGTTAATGAATAATCATCATCAAAATCTATCTCATTAACAAATGCATTTGTACAAGTGATATTTGTATTACTTGAGACAGTGATGTATTGTAAATTGGATCCTAAAGCACCAATATCACCACTAATATTTAAACCAGAGCCTTTTAAGGTCAATCTTGCCTTACCCGTAATATTATCACCAACAAACTTACCTCTTACCGTTAGTGGACCATTAAGTATGGTATTATTAACATATATATTATCAACAGCACCAGAAGTATTTATCTGAAGCGCTTTTAGGGCAGTGCCAACAGCACCAATATCACCAGAAATATTAGCGCCATTTAATATTAAAGTACCCTCACCATTATTACCAGTAGTAACATTACCCGTAAATTTAGTACTATCTAATGTAAAACTATGCTCACCAGTGAAATTAAGTCTACCGGTTGCATTAAGTTGATCGTTACTAATATTAGTACCAAGAATAGAAGCACCATCTGTAGCTGTAATCTGGTTTGTTACTGTTAGATCAATATTATTAAGAGTAAATTTATGTGCCCCTGCTATAGATAGAGTCCCTGTAGTAACAGTTTGAGTTACAATATTTCCTATCAAAGAATGATCACCACTAATAGTAATGCTACCACTAGTTAGAGCAGAAAAATCATTTGCAGGAATTGTATACTTATTATCTGATACATCATAAGTATCTTGCGTGCCACCACCACCAAGAGTTAGATTAGCATTTAGTTGTACATTAGCAACACCGCTCTTATTATATACACTGTGAAGAGTAGTAGGGTGCGAAATTGTAACATTACTATTCCCATCTTCAATAGCAAGATAAAAAGGACCAGAAGTATCAAAAGTAATTGGGGCACCATTGCATGCTGTCAAAACACTACCAGAAGATGGAGCTAGTACACTACTATTACTCCAGTTAGTACCATCCCAAGAAAACCAATTTGTATTAGAGCTAGTGCTGACACTAACATTCCCATTACTTATAAATTTGACAACCGGTGCTGCCTCTGCTGCTGTATAATTTAGGATTGCTGTTACCATAGATGCTGTGGTGAGTAATTTTTTTGCTGTAGAAAAATTTCTTTTCTTAACCATAAATATATCCTTTGTATAAATTTATTTTTCAAAAGTGTCCTTAATTATTCTGCTTATCAAAATGCATCTCTAATTAGACTATTGGTACTTTAATTATTAATCGCTATTATAACTAGTAAAACAGAGATATCAATAAGAAAACCGAATCTATATAAATACATAGGATAATTTTATTTTTAATGTATCTGTAATAGGCGAATCCTTTCTTAATTATCTTTGCGATCATTGATGAAATTGAGGCCTGGTTCACTTCGCTTCGCTCGTGATGACAGGGGGCGCAATAGTCATTGCGAGGAGCCTATGGCGACGTGGCTACTTATTGTCATTGCGAGGAGCTATGCTCCGCGGCAATCTAGGATAAAAGAACTGGTTCACTTCGCTTCGCTCGTGATGACGGGGATGCGTTTGTGATGACAGGGGGCGCAATAGTCATTGCGAGGAGCCCCGCTCCGTGGCAATCTAGGATAAAAGAACTGGTTCACTTCGCTTCGCTCGTGATGACGGGGATGCGTTTGTGATGACAGGGGGCGCAATAGTCATTGCGAGGAGCCTATGGCGACGTGGCTACTTATTGTCATTGCGAGGAGCCCCGCTCCGCGGCAATCTTTCTTATTTTTCTGGATTGCTTCAGGCTAAGGCCTTCGCAATGACGTAACCCTTAACCGTCATTGCGAGGAGCCCCGCTCCGCGGCAATAAGTTGATTTTATACAATCTTGTTCCATATATTTTCAAAGATTTTAGCCATTCCTCCATTTGCAATTACGTTACTACTAGTTACTATTGGATCTAGTATCACATTTAATGCTAGTATTATGGCTATCATCTCATCATTGAAGTTCAAGTAGCTTTGATAAATAGGAAGCATAAGGAAAATAGCCCCGCCCATTATAGCGGCTGTTGCAAATCTGGCAGCTACAAACACTATAGTAAAGGCAGTCCAGGTAAGGCCGTCAGGATTATAGCCAAAAAATTGTTTATACATCAAAAAGCATAGCATAGCATTAGTAATACAATCACCCACTTGTTGTATATTTGTAGTAGCAGGAATAATAGCCTTAGCAAGAGATTTATCTTTTAGATTTTTAGCAGTGCCTTCTATAGTAAGTGGCATAGTAGACAAACTACAGCCAGATGTTAATGCCATAACTCCAGCAGGTAAAAGATTTCTAAATGCAGAAAACATTTTATGAGTATCAAACCCGCTACCTATAGCAAAAATCAAAGCTATATATGCGATTAAAAAACATATTAAATAAAATACTAATATACCATAATTGATTGCTATTTGAGAAAGAATACCGGTTTGATATATTTGTGCTATGAATCCTAAAATAAATAAAGGAACTAGCTTTGCAAAAATTTTAGTCAGTAATATCTCTACAAAATTTCTAGACATATTAATAGCATTTTTTAGATTCTTAGAACGCGATAACGCAGATAAGCATCCTAAAATAAGCCCAGCTATGCTGCCCTTGTCAGCGCTCCACCACCAAGGACGAGTAAAGGGCATTTTCCATAAGGCTTTAAACTCTTGATTAGAGTTTATAATTTCAAAATCCGGAATATTACCACTAACCAAATGCCCAGAAATAAATGCATATGTGACGCTTAAAATATTAGAAGTACCCTCAAAAATAAGTAATACAATTATGAAAAGTGGCGCCTTATTTTCAAATTTATCGATAGTACTAGAAATTAATACGCAAACTGTCAGGGGCATCATCCATATAAGTGCATCTTTTATAAGAAGACTTATGGTATATAGAAACTCATGTACCATCAAAGGCAAGTAAGATGCAGAAATAGAATATATCAGAATTAAAAATATTGTTTGTACATTACGATGCTTTAATGAAAAATTCATAACTCTTCTCTATATATTTTTTGATATTTCATCAATACTATAAAAAATTGGCTAGAGAGCAAGTAATATAAAATCATTTTGTAAGACTTAAAACTATAGTAAGAAGTATTATGGCACCTATTTGATGCATCAATGCTATAGCAATAGGAATCTGGTACACTAAAGTAAAAATACCTAGAATAATTTGTATTAGTATAGCAAGTAATAATGTAAGAGATTGAATTTTATTATGTTTAAATACAAGCGCAGCTTTAAATAGCACTATAATAAATAATATATATGCAGTTATTCTATGCAAAAACTGCACACTGCTTGGGTCGTTTAAGATCTCTATTAAATTTCTACATGATAATAATTCAGAAGGAACAAAAGAATGACCCATTAAAGGAAATGTATTATATATCATACCTGCTTTTAATCCAGCAACTAGCGCTCCTAGAAAAATTTGTACATAGATTATAGCTATAAGAATTTTATCTAATATATTTGATGGTTTGAAATTTGTAATATATGTGATAATCCTATGATACAATATAACAGCTAAAATCAGATGGCATGCTAAACGAAAATGACTAACATGAGGAATATTAATTAGACCACTTTTTACCATATACCATCCCATTAGGCCTTGCAAAGCTATAAGCAATGGTAAAGAAAGATATGATTTATCTTTCTTAAATGATAATTTAGAAGAAAAATAGAAATATAGCAATGGCAGGCAAATTACTAAAGCTGTAATTCTAGCGGCTATTCTATGTATAAATTCTAGCCAAAATATTTCTTTAAATCCATCTATTGTGATATTACTGTTTAACATTTTAAATTCTGGCGAATTTTGATATTTTGTAAATTCTATCATCCAGTCTTCTTGAGAAAATGGAGGTATTATACCAGTCACTGGTTTCCATTCTACTATAGAAAGTCCAGCATTGGAAAGCCTTGTAAGTCCTCCAATGAAAATCATTATAAGGACCATAATAGCCGAAATAATAAGCCAATATTTTCGCATTTCATAAGTAGAAAACATATTTTTAATCACCATTTTTAATGAAAAAGTGATTTTATACTAAAAAACACTAGACCGCTAGCATAAGATTTGGTATAAGGATGACCATGATTGGTTTCTATACAATTATTTCCTTTGTTTATTCCTCGGTAGCTCAGTGGTAGAGCAAACGGCTGTTAACCGTTCGGTCGCTGGTTCGAATCCGGCCCGGGGAGCCACTTTTATTCTGATTTCAAGATAAACATCTTCCTTTTGATACCTGTTTTTGATTATTACTGAAATAGTAATAGTATCTCTTCTATTGATTTTCTGAAATAACGGCAAAAAATGTTAAAACTGAAATAAATAATACAAACAGCGCAATAGACAAGCTAGATTTTGTGTAATGATATAGTAAAAGACAAATAGCTGGCGCCATTTTTCCTATAATAGCCGAGCCAATTGCACTACCAATACCTATAATAAAATATTTTCCATTTTCTTCTGATATTAACCCATCATACCATAGATTTATACTATTACTAAAAATTACTCCGATTGTAATAATCCAAATTTTTATGAATATTATGTAAGTAAATGAACTATCTTCAATATGTATCCATATAGGAATTATACTAATAGCTAATATGCAAGTAGCAAATGATAATATATTTTGTATTTTAAATCTAAAAAGCATAGAACCAATTATTAAAACTAATATCATATCTAATACCAGAAGTATTGTATTAGAAGGCATCATATCTTCTAGAGTCAAGTTAGTAAATTCTGGTACTAAATTATTCATGATAATAAATGGTAAAGAGTATGTTAAGTAACCAAACCCGGACGTGATAATTATCTTAAGTAATAAGTTTTTATTGAGCCATAAAGTTTTTAGAGATCCAAAAGAATATAGATACAATATTTGTTTAATATTAAGAGATAATGTTTCTTTTCTATACTTTCTCAATGAATAACCAAATAATGCCGCTATCCCTCCTATTATGAAACAAACTCTCCAGTATGAATGATACTGGTACTTAAGGACAATTGTACTTGCAAAAGATGCCAATATTATACCTAGCATGACGGATGTTTGATATAAATAAGCAGTTTTAAATTTTGCTTTATTATTTTTATCAGAAAATATATATAATTTTGCTATTGTTATTTCTCCTGCTGAAAAAATACCTCCAAGAAACCGAATAACTATTAGACACAAAGGAGCATAAAATCCGATTTCTTCATATGTAGGCATTATACCTATAGCACAAGTACTTATTCCTACACCAAGTAAAGAATATGATAAGCTCACAGCAGGTCCATAAGACATTGCTATTATTCCAAAAAAATAAGAACCTAATGGCCTAGTTATTATAGTACTTGCAAAAACACTATATGCTAGTATTAAAGAAATTATAGGGTCAGAATTAGGAAAAAATACTTCAGCAAATATTGGCGCTAAAAAAGCATAAAGAGCTGTGTCGAAGTGATCTACAGCACTCCCAATTAAAATAGAATAATCTCTGGTTGATAAATTTTGCATTATACATAATATATAGTTAAATTTACCAGAGATAACAATTTGGTAACATTCTACACTTCCTTCGCAAGCATTATCTTGAGCAGGTATAAGTCCATAGGACTAGGGTATAATCTCAGCCATTTAGGCACCCCTGGTATGAAAAAATATAGGATATATTTTTGCTGTCAATTATATATCAAAAATCTTTTTTGCAATCGCATCAAATTCTTCCAGAGAAATATTAATGCCAAGTTCTTTCATAGAAGTAACATAAGCATCATCTATACCGCATGGAATTATTGACTTGTATTTTGATAAATCAGGAGAAATATTTATAGCTATTCCGTGGTATGTTACCCATTTCCTTACTCTAATTCCTATAGCTGCTATCTTAGACTTTCCATTAGGGCCATCTACCCAAATACCAACTCTATTTGGTACAATATATGATTTAATAGCAAAGTATGATAAAGTATCAATTATCCAATGTTCTAAATTCCTAATATATAGTTTTAAATCTTTGTTTCTATTATTTTTATTAAGATTTAAAATAGGATAGATAACTCTCTGCCCAGGTCCATGATAGGTAATTTTGCCGCCCCTTCCTGTATCTATAATCTTAATATTGTTGTCTAGTATCTCAGTGTTTTTAAAGCTAGTACCTGCAGTATATATATGATCATGCTCTAACAAAAATGCGGCATCTGGAGATCCACCTATAACTTCTTGTACTTTGGAATCCATAATCTCTAGCATGGATTTATAATCAACTAAACCATGTTTTTTTTGCCATGAGATCATTATATTTTTAAGCCAGATTTTTTCCAGTCTTGATCAAAAATTTCTAGCCCTCTATCTGTTAACGGATGTTTTATTAATTCTCTAATGATATTTGGAGAAATAGTAGCAGAATCTACACCAATCATAGCAACCTTGTAGACATGTTCTATAGTTCTTATAGAAGCAGCTAAAACCATTATCTCTAGATCAATGTAATGTGATGTCATGGTTGTGATGTCAGAAATAAGCTTAATACCATCATCACCAGCATCCTCAACCCTTCCTATAAATGGAGAAACATAAGTAGCGCCAGCTTTCGCGGCAAGTAAAGCTTGATTTACTGAAAAACATAGCGTCATATTAACAGGATAACCTTCTCTAGCAAAGTAATTACATGCTTTTAAACCATTTGGAGTAATAGGAAGTTTTAGAACTACATTTTCTGCTATAGAAAATATTTTTTCTCCTTCTTTTAGTATATCATCATAATTACTAGAAATAGCCTCTATACTTACAGGGCCATCAACAATTTGGCATATCTCTTTGGATGTTTCATAAAAATCCCTACCAGCTTTAGCAAATAAAGATGGATTAGTCGTAACGCCGTCTATTATACCGTAGCTATTTAATTCTTCTATTTCTTTTAAATCTACACTATCAATAAAAATCTGCATATCTAATACCTTATTATGTTAAACGTGTGAGAATGGAATCTAATTGCTCTAAACTTGAAAAATTAAATACTACTCTACCACCACCAGAGCCATCACTCTCTATTGCGATTTTCATACCAAATTTACTAGACAAAACTTTAACTAATTGCACTAAATCATCGTCTTGGCTATCGCTATATTGAGGCAATTTACCTGAGCGATGCTTTTCTCTATCAGACCAATTTCTTACTAATGCTTCTGTTTGACGAACGTTTAAGCCTTTCTCAATTATTATATTTGATATTTCTTCAGCCATAGGGTGGCCCACTAAAGTGCGTGCATGACCCATGCTAAGACTACCAGTATTTAGATAAATTTTTATTATATCAGGTAAGTGATTTAGCCTAAGTAAATTAGCAACATGGCTACGGCTTTTTCCTATTATATTTGCAACATCATCTTGAGTATAGCCAAATTCATCCATTAACCTAGCATATCCTTCAGCTTCTTCCATTACGTTTAGATCTTCTCTTTGTATATTCTCAACTAAAGCGAGTTCTAATATTTTTTCAGGAGGTGAATCATTGATAATAGCAGGAATAACATCTAAACCAGCTATTTTTGCTGCTCTAAACCTACGTTCTCCAGCAATAATAGAATATCTATTATCTTCAGATAAACACACCATAATTGGTTGCATAACTCCATTACGGTTTATCGAATCAGCAAGCTCATTTAAAGATTCTGCTGAAAAATGTTTTCTGGGTTGATATTTACCACATTCTATGTTGCGTATATCTATTAAATGCACCATATTGTCAGCATCTACAACATGAGTTTCTCCAAGTAATGAGGATAATCCACGACCAAGACTTCTATTTTTCATTATTTCTCTCCAATCTTTCTAATATTTCTCTAGCTAAGTGCATGTAAGACACAGATCCTAAGCATCGGTGATCGTAAATCATTACAGGTTTTCCATAAGATGGTGCTTCTGATATTCTTACGTTACGGGGTATAACTGTATTAAAAACTAGTCCTTGCATACATTTTCTGACATCATTTTCTATAGCTTCTGTTAGTTTGTTACGACGATCGTACATGGTAAGTAATATGCCTTGTATAAATATTTTAGGATTCAACTTCTTTTGTATTAAATTTATAGTTTTGAGTAAGTGACTTAATCCTTCAAGAGCAAAAAATTCACATTGCATAGGAATTAAAACTTGATCAGAAGCTATTAAAGCATTAAGTGTTAATAGACCTAATGAAGGAGGGCAATCAATAATGACGTAATCATAAATATCATTATATCGCATTAACGATTTTTTTAATATAAATTCTCTACTTGGTAAATTTACTAGTTCTACTTCAACCCCAGATAGATCTACGTTGGAAGGAATTATATCCAAAAATTTAATACCACTTTCTATAACTAAATTCTTATCGCATGAATCATAAAATAAGTCATAAGAGGTATATCTTCTGGTATCTTGCTCTATCCCTAGATTAGTACTTGCATTGCCTTGTGGGTCAAGATCAATCAGTAATACTTTAGAGCCAGACGCAACAAAAGCAGTAGCCAAATTTACAGCAGTGGTAGTCTTACCGACGCCGCCTTTTTGGTTTACAATCGACATTATCATAATTTAACTCTACAATACATCCTTCTTCCTTATCATGAATTTGATACTCAAAATCCCATTTTTTACTCGCGATATCAATTTCGACAATAGCCTTTTTCCCTTTTAAAAACAAACATTTTTTTTGTACCTTTATACCCTTACACAAATTTAAAAGATCATCAATAGAAGCGCATGCTCTTGAAGTTAAAACATCACACTCTATCTCTACATTCTCTACTCTTTTATTTAGAATAGTAATCTTATTATTTGAAAGTTTTGAAGCTTGTAATAAAAACGCTGCTTTTCTACTATCAGATTCTATTAATATCACATCTTTTACTCCCATTAAAGAAAGAATTATTCCAGGAAATCCAGCTCCAGATCCAACATCTATAACTTTATCATTAGAATCGATAAAATTTATTAATGACATCGAATCATAGACGTGCCTATCCCAAATATCATCATAAGATATATTTTTTGATATCAAATTAATTTTATTATTCCATTTTAGAACAATTTGGATATATTCTTCAAAAATTTCACGTGAAACATTTTTATTTGTCATGTTTTCTTAAGTGTACTAATATTGCGACTAATGATGAAGGTGTTATACCAGGAATTCTTTTCGCTGCCCCAATATTTGATGGTTGGTGCTTATGTAGCTTTTCTCTTACTTCTGAAGAGAGGCTGTCTATAGAATAGTAATTTATATTTGGAGGAATTATAGTTAATTCTTCTTCTTTGAAAAGTTTTATATCAGACATTTGCCTTTCTATATAGGAAGAATATTTAGAATTTATGTATATGTGTTGTAGTATTTGTGAGTCTATTTTGGAAAGTTCAGGGAAAATTTGAGACACTTTTTCGATAGTATAATCTGGTAAGCCTAGTAAAGTAAATGCTGAACGATATTGGCCATCTTGCGCTACAGAAAAACCAAGTTTTAACAATTCGCTAGAAGTTATTTTTAAATCATTTAATGTTTTTGAAGCAAGGTCTATTAGTGATAATTTATCATAGAATATATTTGCTCTATGTTTAGAAACGCACCCTATATTGATACCTTTTTGAGTTAATCTTAAATCTGCGTTATCTGCTCTTACAGTGATTCTATATTCAGACCTTGAAGTAAACATTCTATAAGGTTCTTTAGTACCATGTGTTATCAAATCATCTATCATTACACCGATATAGCTTTCTGATCTATCAAGAGTAAAAGGAGTTATGCTTGAAGCATTGATTCCAGCGATAATACCTTGTCCACCAGCTTCTTCGTATCCCGTTGTGCCATTAATTTGGCCAGCTAGATAAAGACCCTGAATTTTTTTTGTTTCCAAGGTAGGTTTGAGCTCTTGAGGGTTAACATAATCATATTCTATTGCATATCCTGGACGAAGTATTGAAGCATTTTCTAAGCCAGGTATAGTTTTGATGAATTTATGCTGGACATCTTCAGGTAGTGATGTAGAAATTCCATTAGGATAGATAGTATAATCGTCTAGACCTTCTGGTTCTAAAAAAATTTGGTGACTAGTTTTGCTTGCAAAGCGAGATATTTTATCTTCAATAGATGGACAGTATCTTGGACCTATACCAGAGATTTGCCCTGAATACATGGCAGACTTATGTATATTATCTTGAATGATTTTGTGGGTTTCTGTAGTTGTTCTTGTGATATAGCAAGGTATTTGAGGTACTAGTACTTTATGAGTCATTTCTGAAAATGGGCGTGGCAGGATGTCACCATTTTGTATTTCTGTTTTTGAGAAATCTATAGTGCGAGAATCTATTCTGGCAGGAGTACCAGTTTTGAGCCTTCCAATTTCAAACCCCATCCGTTTTAATGTATGTGATAAACCATAAGAAGGTTGTTCGTTAATTCTACCAGCTAAAATTTTTTGATCGCCTATGTGAATTATTCCAGATAAAAAAGTTCCAGTAGTAAGTATGATTTTCGATGATTGTAAAGTGTTACCATCTTTTAGAACAACTCCGGTTACTTTACTTTCTGAAAATATTATATCTTCTACCGAATCTATAATGAGGTCAAGATTGTGATGATTTAAGATAAGCTCTTGCATGGCTATTTTATAGAGCTTTCTATCTGCTTGAGCTCTTGGTCCCCATACAGCAGGCCCCTTGCTTTCATTAAGCATTTTATAGTGTATGCCGGCTTTGTCTATAGCGCGAGCCATCAGACCATCTAGAGCGTCTATTTCTTTTACAAGAGTTCCTTTAGCTATGCCGCCTATAGCAGGATTACAAGATAATTCGCCTATATTTTCTTTTTTTAATGTAATAAGAGCTGTCTTTGCGCCCATGCGGGCTGCTGCTGATGCAGCCTCGCACCCAGCATGTCCCCCACCTATAACTATTACATCATAGGACGTCATTTTATTCTACAATTTCTTCTTTTGTAAAGAAGAAAGAAATTTCTTGAGCAGCATTTTCGGCGCTATCAGATCCATGAACGCAGTTTGCTTCAATACTTTCAGCAAAGTCTCTACGGATAGTTCCTTCTTTAGCATCAACAGGATTTGTTGCTCCCATTACTTCACGATTTTTAGCAACGGCATTTTCTCCTTTTAAAACTTGAAGAATAACTGGCCCAGAAATCATATATTCAACAAGACTAGAGAAAAATGGACGAGCTTTGTGTATTTCATAAAAAGATTCAGCTTGCTTGCGTGTTAGCTTGACCCTTTTTTGAGCAACTATTGCTAATCCAGCCGATTCAAGGTAAGAATTAATTTTACCTGTTATGTTTCTTTTTGTAGCATCTGGTTTGATTATAGAGAAGGTATATTCTGTCATAATTATCCTTGTAAGTTAGTGATTAAAAAATAAGGGCCAAAATGGCCCATTATTATTTAGCAAGAGCTGCTTTAGCTTGGTTGACAATATCAGAAAAAGCTTCGGCATTATTAACGGCAAGTTCTGCAAGCATTTTTCTATCAACTTCAATATTAGCTTTTGTAAGGCCATTAATTAATTGAGAATATACTATGCCATGGACACGAGCCGCAGCATTGATACGTTGTATCCATAGTCCTCTAAAATCACGCTTACGATTGCGACGATCACGATAAGCATAACGGAGGGCTTTTTCTACTTTTTCTATCGCAACAGTAAAGCAATTTTTTGCTCTTCCACGATAGCCTTTAGCTAATTTTATAATTTTTCTATGACGATTTTTGGTAATTTTACCAGCAGTAGTACGAGACATATTTTTTCCTCAAGCTATTAATTAGTGCCATAAGGCAAGAAATATTTAATCAAATTCTTTGCTTCTTGACCTTCTAGTATTGTTGTTCCACGAAGATTACGAAGTTGAGATTTTGTCCTGTGCCTCATAAAGTGCTGCTTTCCAGCCTGAGTAGCTTTTAGCTTTCCTGATGCAGTAAGCTTGAAGCGTTTTTTTACTGCGGATTTAGTTTTCAATTTAGGCATGTTATTTCCTATATTTGTGGTATTTTGAACGAATCTTAAGAATAATTAGGCATACCAGGGCCGTATTATTCTTTCCTGAAAAACCAGGAATTTATTATTTAGCAGCAAACTATAGCAAATTACAAAAATTTTACAAGATTTTTTTAGCAAAGATTATATAACTTAAGATTATTGTTATGATATTGAGAGAGATATGAGTAATGAGTAATAAGGATGTTATTATAATTTGTGGTCCTACCGCTAGCGGGAAGTCAAGATTGGCCATGAATCTTGCAAGTCTTTATATGGGTGCTATAATAAACGCAGATTCTATGCAGATATATGAGGGATTAGAAGTTCTTACAGCTTCTCCTAGTAATGAGGATAAAAAATTAATACCTCATCATTTGTATAATTATCTGGCATTAGAAAATAGTTTTTCTGTTGCAAGGTATCAAAAAGAGGCTTTTAAAACAATTATCGATGTAAAGAGTAGTGGTTATTTGCCTATTATAGTAGGTGGTACAGGATTATATATTAATTCTTTAATAAATGGGATTAATGATATTCCAGAAATAAACTCTGAAATTCGTTTTGAAGCGCAAAAACATCTTGAAAAGATAGGCAAAGAAGAATTTTACTCAGAGCTTATAAAGATAGATTCATTAGTAGCTGGTAAAATTCTACCTACTGATAAGCAAAGAATGATAAGAGCTTACGAAGTAATAAAGCAAACTGGTAAGTCTATAACATATTTTCAAAATCAAACAACAAAAAGCCCACTTGAGGACTATAATATTTCAATAATTATGTTGTCACCTAACAGAAAATTCCTGTACCAATCTTGTAATGATCGTTTTTTAGAGATTATAAAATCTGGAGCTATGGAGGAAGTAGAAAAATTATATATTACAAAAAAGAATGTTTCTATTAATCCACTTGGTTTTAATGAGATTTTATCCTTTTTTAAGGGAGAAATTTCTTTAGAAGATGCAATAATACTAGCGCAAGCCAAAACAAGGCAATATGCTAAGCGCCAAGTTACATGGTTTAACAATCAGATTAAAGAAAAGTATGTAATTAGTTTTGATTCACACCTTCAGTATCATAAGATAATAAGTAATATAAATGATATCTTCAATTTATAATTTTATCCTAGATTATATTCTTCCTAAGAGGTGCTTTTCATGTATGGAGCTGATTCAGGATGACAATGGATTTTGTGGACAATGCTGGAAGGATATAAATTTTATTACAGATCCTTATTGTATAACTTGCGGTAAAGAATTTGAGTTAGCAATCAAAGAATATAGCAAATGCCTAGAGTGTTTTAATAAAGCTCCAATATTTGATATTTCAAGAACTATATTTAAATTTGATGAATATAGCAAAAATTTAATTCATTCATTTAAATATTACGATAAAACTGTATTAGCAGAGTTTTTTGCATCGATGCTATATCATAGATATAAAGCAGATATAAAAGATGCGGATGTAATAGTACAAATACCAATGCATAAATTAAAAAGGCTTTTACGAATGTATAATCCACCACAATTACTTGCATCTTCTTTGTCTAAAATATCTAATATACCTTTTGCTTTTGATGTTTTACATAAAACAAGATGGACAAAGCAACAAAGTAGCCTATCTAGAACAAAAAGACTTACTAATATTCATGGGTCGATTGAGGTTAATAATACCATTAAGATAAAGGGGAAAAATGTAATTTTAATAGATGACGTTGTAACGACAGGTGCTACAGTTAATTATGCCTCAAAAATTTTAAAAAGAGCCGGCGTAAAAAAGGTGATAGTATTATCTATAGCATCTGTATAGAGGAGTTAGTTTTTACTGAATAGGAGGTTTATAATTTTCGTCATGTTTTGTCAGTAAATTTTTTGCAATGAATATATTGCTTTCCATCTTGCCAGAAGCTACGACTCCCTGTTTTTCTCGGAATAACATTGGTATTATGCCATTATATCTAACATAGATTTCATTTTTATAGTCAGTTATAACAAATTCAATAAGATTTGGTGATGGTCGCACTATGCTACCTTCTTTTACGATTCCCCCTATACGTACTTCTGATTGTTTATGGTTTTGCACAAATTCAGATGGAGAATAAAAAAATACTATATTATCAGATATAGTATATAGAAATAGATAAATTCCAAAAGCGCAGAAAAATAGAACAGTAAGAGTAGTAATTAGTCTATTTTTTACCGATTTTTTCACTTTTTTTCTCACTATAAGTTTTTCTACAGGAAAAAATAACAAGAAACGCTAATGATATAAAGAAAAAACTGTATCCTAAAGTAAGATATAGATTCATACGAATGAGAAATTAATTAAGCAAGATCCCAATAATAAGTTATTTTTCTAAAAAAGGATATATAAAATAATTTTTTAAGTCTAAATTATGACTCAGACAATATTCAGACAATATCTCGATTTAAAACTTTTCTACTACAAGGTGTACGCACCCATGGGTCGTTTGAGTCTATAGATACACAAGGGCTTTTGATCTCATAAGGTGGTTTTGGAGTGCAAGAGGAGGTAAAAAGAAATAAAAGCCCTATAATAAAAATGCAATTGAGGCTAGTTTTTTTCATAAAATTTTGTTTTTAGTTATTTATTACTTAATTTGAATTTTAGATAATATTAATAATTTAAATCAAATCTTACAATTTTATTGCCTACATTTTATTTAATTACTAACAATAAAATGTTTTAGATGTGTTTACTGGCAACAATAATTGTTTTTTATCATATGTTAGTAGATAAGATATACAAATATTCGGTTCTTCATAAATTAATTCTGCTAGAATTTTGAATGAACTCTGAGGGTTTTTAGAAATATTTGATGTTAATTATTGATATAGTAAAATGCACAATGAATTAAGAGAATACATAAATAGCGGAGAATATTTTCTCGATTCAAGGAAATGGTATTATAATAAGTATATTAGTCCTATTAGCCATAGATCTTTACTACTTGTTATTACATCATTTTTACTACTGCTTTTGATTATTCTTGCGATTAATATTAACTCGCTTCTTCCCCTGGTCCGTCAGTTAAAATATGCGATTTATGTTAGTGGAGGAGCTGAAAAAATAGCAAATGTGCGTCATGCTATTTCTATGAATACTCCATTAAACTCTATATTAAAGATAATGATAGAAGGTTATGTATCACAAAGAGAGAGATATGACTACACTGATTTAGAGAAGCAAATAAAATATGTTCATAAAACCTCAAATAGAGTCTCGTTCAATCAATTTTATAATTATCTAAATATTGACAATACTAATTCTCCCATATTAAGATATCAACAGGAAGCAAAACGATATATTAATATTACGAAGACGGTTTTTTTAGATGAATCTTCTGCAGAAGTACATTTTATCTCAACCGCTGTAGATAATAGAGGAAATTCTTTCGAAAATTTATCTTGGATATCAACAATAAGTTTTGATTCAGATAAAATAGATCTTAACGTACCAAATGGCACTAACTTTCGTTTTATAATCACTGATTATAAGCTAAAATTAGTTGGAGACAATAATGCCCGTAAATAATATATTAAAAATTCTAATCCCTTTTTTTGTACTATTTTTATCTTTAACATCCTTAGAAGTTAATGCTATTAGAGAATCTCGTCCAACTGCCATAGATAGCCGTATTAGAATTATGTCTTATAGTCCGAATGATGTATTTAAATATACTGGATATTATGGATATCAATCTTGTATAGAATTGTCAAAAGACGAGGAAGTTGTAAGTATTTCTATGGGTGATACTACTAGCTGGCAGATAGTTCCATCTGGATTTAGGATTTTTATAAAACCAATGGAACAAGATGCAACAACAAATATGACATTAATAACGAATAAACGCACATATTTCTTTGAGCTCTACGCAGAAGAAGCCGAAGATATAAGAGATCCAGATCTAGTCTTTAACTTAAAATTTATATACCCAGATGAGATGGATCACGATAGTATGCAATATCATTCTGGGCAAGTATCAGTTGATTCTTCTCCTGATCTTACGCATCCTGAGAAATATAACTTTAACTATAGTATAAGTGGTTTTGAAGATATTTCTCCTATCAAAATATATGATGATGGAGAATTTACATATATGCAGTTTAGAGATAAAAATGCAGAGATCCCTGCAATATTTGCAGTAGATGAAAATCTCCATGAATCTATGGTTAATTATAGATTAAGTACAACAAATCCTAATCTTTTTATAATAGAGCAAGTCTTTCCAAAGCTAAGTATAAGGCTTGGTACAAAAGTGGTTTGTGTATTTAATGAAGCATTTAGACTATATTAATCATAGAAAAGATATCAAATATGCTCAGTTCTTTAATAGATACAATTAGACGTTTTTTTATAACGTGCAGTCCAAAGACAACAAAATATATAATGATCTTTGCTGTATTACTCCTAATAATCCTAGAAAAAACAGGTTATTTAGGTCCCATAAAAGATTTTTTAGATTCTGAAGTTTTTGCCATATATTTTAGGTTAACTAGAATATCATTGTACACAATTCTTAGAGATTTATTAGTTTTATCATTTATAGTTTATCTAGCCAATATTATTTCCTCTACTATATCCACTAAAATAAAATCTATAGGGATATTAGAACCTTCTAATAAAGCATTGATAGCTAAAGCATTCCAAATTACTATTTATTTCATTTGTTCTATAATAGCGCTCCATTTTATGGGCATAGATATAACTGCTTTAGCAGTGTTTAGTGGTGCTATAGGTATAGGAATTGGTATAGGTTTACAGAAAATAACATCAAATTTTATCAGTGGTATAATTTTATTATTTGAACAATCCGTAAAAGAGGGAGACTTAATAGAAACAAGTACTGGCATCTTGGGTGTTATTAAGCAAATCGCTGCTAGATATATTCTAATAGAAACTCCTGATGGGAAAGAAGTTATCATTCCGAATGAAGATTTTATTACTAATCATGTAGTAAACTGGACATTTAGCAATAAAAAAGCTAGGTGTGAAATAATTTTACCATTAGATTATGAAACAGATATAGAAAAAGCTATTAATATAGTTCTTTTAGTATCTCATAATGATTCTTCTGTACTGCATGATCCTGAAGGTCCAAAATGTGATCTTAAAAATTTTGATAATGGATCTGCTAATTTGAAATTTTGCTTTTGGGTAGAAAATGTCACAGAAGGAGTTAGTAAAATCAAAAGCCAGATATTACTCAACATCTGGAAAGAGTTTCAAAAAAATAATATTAAGTTTTCAAGCCCTGTAGAATCTTCTAAGAAATAGCATCACTTATGTTTGTTAATTAGAAGGTATGCCTTATTATACCATATGCTATCAGGGTAATTATGTCCAAGAACAGCAGCATATTTAAAAGCTTCATCCTTTATGCCAAGCATTGTATAACATTCAACCATTCTATATAAAGCTTCTGTAATATGATTGGTAGTTTGAAAGTTTTGTATAACATATTGAAAGCGCTTTACTGCTGCGATAGGATTTTGTTTTTTGATATAAACACGCCCTATGTTCATCTCAGAACCAGCTAGATGATCTCTCACTAGATCAAGTTTTAGACTTGAATCGACCGCATATTTACTAGATGGGAATCTATTAATTACATCAGAAAAAGCAAGATTTGCAGATACAGTTTTGCCTTGGTCATGCTCAGCATCTGAAATATCCATATAGAAACATAATGCTTTTAGATAAAAGACATAAGCGATATCTTCATGTAGAGGGTGTAGTTTTGTAAAATGATCTAATACATCTATCGCTTCTTCATATCTAGATGCAAGATATAATGCATATGCTTGCATTATTTCAGCTTGAGGAGTTATTCTATCTCCAGGATGCTGAAAATATATTTTACTGAATTCTTGGGCAGATTCTTTATATTTTTTTTGTTCCATTAAAGACTTAGCATTAGCATATAAAGTATTCGCTGGAGTAATTGTAAGATCTTCTTTAGCTGTTTTACAAGAAACTAGCAAAAATGGTAGAACTAAGATAAGAAGTTTTTTAATCAAGCTCATAAATAAAACTCAAAAATTATTAATCGCAGTTATGGTGCCCCTGGCCGGACTTGAACCAGCACGCCCTTGCAGGCTGCAGATTTTGAGTCTGCCGCGTCTACCAATTTCACCACAGGGGCAATAATAACAACATTACTTAGACCAACATATATATTTCTCCTAAAAAGTCAAAAACATAATATATTTTCGTAATAAGTGGATTAATAGAGATACAGGGCTTATTCTGTTGCCAGGAAAGCCCCCAAACCCCGTAATTGCTACTTAATTAAGCAGCAACAGCAAAATTACGTGTTTCCACGTTATCGTTTGCATTTATTGTTTTTGACCCAAAATCCGAAGATCCGGTGGAATCATTCCGAGTAAAAGCAACTTCTTTCAAAGCACGTCGATCCTATTTCGCCCCCATAAAAAGATGGTGGAAGCGCCGGGTACCGCCCCCGGGTCCGCAACCCCTATTATAAGCAGCGTTTATTACCATAGCATTTTCAGCAATTCTGATTATAGCTTTATTTCGTACAATCTGCAATAGGTTCATTGTGTCCTATAGTAAGAACATCATCAATATCGTTTTCTAAAGTAGCAAAATATCGTTCTTCTTCCTTTTGTTTTAATGATTTCTGCAGATATTGTGTGAATGTATCTTTAAAGTCCACAATATCATCTTTTTCTGAATTATTATTATCATCATCATCATTTTTTTCTTCTTTTTGATCGTGTATTGGCGATATGAATACCTTATTTGAAGGTTTTTTGAATAATTTATTATAACTATATTTAAGAATATCTAGTAAGGGGCAGGAGCCGCTTCGGACAATCATTTTAGAGATGTCTTTGCGACCAAGGATTTCTGAATATTTAAATGGAGTGAGTCCATTTTCATCTTTAACATCACATCTAGCACCGTTTAACAACAGAAGCTCTATTAATTTAGGATCTAAGTTTTTGTTTAGAGCTTTAAATATAGGTCTGTCCTTTAAAAAATGTTCTTCAGGATATATAGATGGTTTGTTATTAAAAACATATTTTTCTTCCTCTAGATTTCTAGAGGGCTGATTTATAAAAGCTTTAAGTAGGGTACTTTTTTTTAAAAAATTTTCATGTTTTATAGATTCTTTATATTTTTCTATTAACATCTTAGCGATTTCAAAATGATTGTTTTGACAAGCTATAGTTAGTAATGGGTCTCCGCTAAATCGACATATTGAGTTAGGTTTTACAATATATTTTGTATTATCAAGAATTATTTTTAGCAAATCAGTTATATTATAATCTATAGCTAGTGTAATTATAGTACCCGTCTTTATTGGAGTATTCTTATTTACGCTATAAGGATATGGATATTGAATAGGTGCATTAATTGTAGAATTACTAATCCAAATCTCAAATTCGGATACTAATTTATTATAGTCGATTTGTTTTTCTTTATATAGTAGAATAACATTAAAGATTCTAGGTTGCAAGGGTTTGAATTTATATGTCATTATGGCTCGCTTGTTCTTTGTCTAGTTAATATAATAACATTTGTAAGAATCTAAGAAAATTTTTAACAATTCTTACTTTACATTTTTATGCTATTTGAATCCTTTATGTGATTTCTTCAACTAAGTAATTAAAGTTTCCTAAAGTTTCTAGATTTAGTTTAGGTATATCTGCTTCATATCTTTGGGATTGTATGTAGTACTCTGGAGAATTCACATTCCAGGTATTTTGATCTTCTGGATATATAATATGGTTAATATGTAAGTTTTTTATCTTGTTCCACTTTAATAAAAAGATGTCGTAGCAAGAATTAGTAACCATTGCAGCTATATCTAAATTTTTGGTTTTTGCATTATAAAATGTATGATAAAAAGCTGTATCACCATTTTCGTCAGTATTTCTAGGATTAGCTCCATTTTCCATCAGTAATTTTACTATTTTAGTATGGTTAGCAATTGAAGCATATATCAAAGGTGTTTTAATAGGATATTCAGATGGATTTTCTTGAAGATAGTCATAACTATACTGATTTATAGATTCTCTTAGGTCGTATCCATTACTCTGATAAGAATTGATTAATAATTCTACTATTTTTATATTGCCATTAATGCAAGCAAGATGTAATGGCCCCATGCCATCAATTATTTTTCTAGGGATGGGGTTCATATTATATTCTATAAAAAGAAACTCTAATATTTTATATAAGTTATAATCAATACAGAATGTAATGGGTAGGCCATATTTTATTCTACCACGTAACGCAGGGTCCTGATATCCAGTAGTATAACAATCTAGATATTCTCTAGGAGTAAGTTCTATGTTTTGAAGAGTTTGATTTATTTGTTCTTTTAATTGACTCAAATCAATATTCTTTTGGTAATATTGACATAGATAAGGAATAATGCCCTTATCTTTTTCTTCCATGAGTATAGGGTCTGTCCATTTCATGATTGGTTCATTGTTAATTTTGTTGTAATAATACAATAATAAATTTACTAAATTTTACAACAATTTTACAAAATTTTTCTTTATCGTTTTGATTCCATCTTTAAAAATGATTTCTAAATTATCTATATTCCTTCTTATAATTCTTCCTTCTCCAAATGATATATGAGATACTTTGGCTCCCGGAGAAAAACCGTCAGAGAGCTTATAGTCCTTATAACTACCGCTCATCGTATTGTTATCTTTTACCATATTATGTTTTTTAAAATTGTTACTATTGTTAAATATAACAGGATCATATCTTTGCCATGCTGTTGCTTTTTCGCTTATTTCATTGGGAATTTCATTTAAAAATCTTGAGGGAATTGAGGTAACAAATTCATTAAAAAGAAATCTGCTTTCTGAGTGAGTAATCCACAAAAATTTTTTAGCTCTTGTTATACCAACATAAGCTATACGTCTTTCTTCCTCTATGCCTTTTACAGGGTCTTCATTAATTGATCTTTGATGAGGGAATATTCCTTCTTCCCATCCAGGTAGGAATACGGCATTAAATTCTAGACCTTTTGCAGCATGCAGAGTCATAAGGCTAACAAATCCACTATTATCTGTTGGATTATCATTTTCCATCACAAGGCTTGCATGTTCAACAAAAGACCTAATATCACTAAAATCTGAAATTGCCCTTAGCATTTCATTAATATTATCTATTCTTGCTTTTGACTCTTCAGTTTTTTCTTGTTTTAAATTAGGAAAATATCCTGATTCTTCTAGAATTCTTTTTACTAAATCAGATGGTGTATAGTTGCTAGATAAATTATTCCAAGATTCAAATGAAGCTACAAGAGATGATAAAGTGATAGCAATTTTATTTTTTATTAACCCTTTCTCTATCATTTCTTTGACTGAGCGTAATATTGAGATATTATTTTCTTGTGCATAGCTTTTAAGAGTGGCTATTGTACTATCACCAATACCTCGTTTTGGTACATTTATTATGCGTTCTAACGCTATATCATCATCATTATTGATAGATACTCTGATATAAGATAGTACATCTTTTATTTCCATACGTTCATAGAATTTTAATCCGCCTATAATTCTATATGGTATAGCAGATGATATTAATGCTTCTTCAAAGGGTCTTGTTTGGGCACCAATTCTTACTAAAATAGCAATATCACTTGCGGTAAGATTATTGTTTCGTATGAGGTTTTGTATCTTAGAGATAACATATTTGGCCTCTTCTTTATCGTTTCTACAAGAGATGATTTTGATTTTTTCTCCTTCAGGGTCATTAGTCCATAAAGTTTTACTATGGCGCTGCATGTTGTTTTTGATAACACTATCAGCAGCGATTAATATTGGTTTGGAAGATCTATAATTTTGTTCTAACTTGATGATTTTTGCATTTTTGAAATCTTTTTCAAAGCGCAAGATATTTCCAACTTCTGCTCCTCTCCACCCATAAATTGATTGATCATCATCCCCTACACAGCATATATTTCCATGAGCTGCAGCAATCATTCTTGCCCATACATATTGTACAGAGTTAGTATCTTGATATTCATCAATCATAACATATTTAAAAGAATTTTGATAGCTAGAGAGAATATCAGCGTTGTTTATTAATAGTTCGTTATTGTAAAGCAATAGATCACCAAAATCTACAGCATTAGATTTAACAAGCCTAGACTGATAATCAGGATAAATATCGTAAGCAATTTGATATATAGAAGATGTAATATCAGATCTAGATACCTTAGCTGGTAACAATCCCATATCTTTCCATTTAGATATTATGTTTAAGATGGTTTTTGGAGTGGTGTTTTTGATATCTATATTACGACTTATCATAAGCTCTTTTACAAGCTTAATTTGATCGTCATATGATGCTATACTAAAATAAGGTGATAAATCGAAATAATTTGCATATCTGCGTAGCATTTTTGCGCTTATAGAATGAAAAGTACCTATATTAAGACCAGCACAATTATTTGTAATTTGAATCACTCTTTCTTGCATCTCGCGCGATGCTTTGTTGGTGAATGTAACTGCTAAAATATTAGAAGGCTCTGCAAGCTTTTGATCAACTATATGAGCTATTCTATGAGTCAGTACTCTGGTTTTGCCAGTTCCTGCCCCTGCTAGCACTAAAAGAGGACCCTCTGTTTGTGTAACAGCTTCTCTTTGTGCTGTATTTAGTTTTTCCAAATAACTCACGTCTATCCTATTAAATATATTATTAAGCCAAATCTCATATAATCATCATGTAATTTGCCTAACTTTAATTAAAGCTCTTATATCAGATATCTCTTTTAATTAGAACAGCTTTATTTATAAGATTACTATACTTAAGCTTTTATGTCTGTTTCAGTAGTTGGGTTAATTTATCCTTGTATTAGCTCTTCTGCAGCCTTGCGAGATATAGAAGTAATAGTCTGACCAGAGATCATCCTTGCTATTTCTTCTAGCTTTTCTTCATCTGAGAGGATTTTTGCATTAGTTGATGTACTATCTTTACCCTGCTTTTTGAAAACAAAAATATGGTTTGTTGCTTTGCCTGCTACTTGTGGCTGGTGTGTAATGACTATTACCTGCGATGCTCCGGATAAAAATTTAAGTCTTTCTCCTACAGCGTCGGCTACTACTCCGCCAATACCGGTATCTACTTCATCAAAGATTATGGTCGGTTTTGTGAATTTATCAAATAGAGCAACCTTAATTGCGAGCATGAATCTAGATAATTCTCCGCCTGATGCAATTTTATGTATTTCTTCCATTTCTGTTCCAGGGTTTGTAGATGCTATGAATCTAACCTGATCAAGCCCCAAACTTGTTGCAGAATTTATAGAAAGATCTTTAAAACTGACCTTAAATATGGCATTTTCCATTTTTAGAAATGATAATTCAGACATTATTTTTTCTTCAAGCTCTTCTGCAGCTATTTTTCTTTTTGCAGAAAGGCTTGACGCAAGATCTAAATATTGCCTTTTAATTTCTTCTATTTTAGATATTAGATCCGACTGCATTGTAATTTTACTTTGCAGATGGAGTAGTTTTTCCAAAGAAGAAGCATAGTATGTGGGAATATCATCAGGGCTTATATTATGTTTGCGAGCAATACCTCTTATAGCAAATAGCCTTTCTTCAAGTGTGTCTATATCGTTTAGAGCATCCTCATGCATTTTAGACTCTAAAAACTTTATAGATTCATCCAGATGAAATAGAGATTTATCAAGATGCTCTATCACATCGTTAAAGATACCATCTTTATCTTGCCTATTTATAATTTTTTGAGCTTGAATAATCTGAGAATCAATTGAGGGGTTTGTAAGAGAATCATATATATCCTTAACTATGGCCCTATTCTTTTGTTGTTTTTGCACCTCTATTCTGATGTTTGAAAGTTCTTGCTCTTCACCTTCTTGTACGTCTAGTGATTTTAATTCATCTGTTACGAATGTTAGATAATCTATTTCTTTTTCTATATCATTACGCTCTCTTTCTATAGATGCAAGATCGCTTTCTAGAGTTTTCCAGGATCTAAATATATCTTTAAGTTCTTTTGTCATTCTATCAAGATTGCCGTAGCTATCTATGATAGAGATATGTGAAGATGGATTTAGTAAAGTGCTATGCGTATTTTGTCCGTGAATTTCTACTAAATGACTAGATAAATGTTCTATGAGTTTTTGGCTAACTAGTTGATCGTTAATAAAAATCTTTTTACGATTATTTGTAAGCTGCTGGCGTTTGATTATAAGAAAGCCGTCATGATCTATGGCATGTTCTTTTAAATATTCTATAATACTTTCTGGCACTTTTATCTCTAAGCTTACCGTGCAGCTTTCAGAACCTTTTTTGATTAAATCGGTACTAAAATTATGTCCAAGACAAAATAGCATAGCATCGAGGAGAATAGATTTACCAGCACCAGTCTCGCCAGTAATAACATGAAGGCCTCTCGATAAATCAAGATCCAGCTGATCAATTAAAATAAAATTTCTTATAGATAAACTAAGAAGCATATATAGAATATTAACTAGTAGAAATAGATGCTATTAGGGTAAGTAAATTGATGATATATGTCAATGACTTACTTTCCTATTGTATAAATCCATAGCTACTTAGAACTTAATTCTAGATATTTTAAACATATGCTAGGATTTTTATTGTATTTTTCTTTATCTAAAACAAATACTGGCACAGATACAAGTTCTCCTTCTCTTTCTAGCACTATTGTTTTATTTCCATGTTCTGTTTCTACAGTAATCCTTATAGGCAGGCCAGGGCTTTCCTTATCTATAACATCATCATTAGAAATTATTTTTTGTCCATTTCTAATACCAGCTTTGTATAATTTAGTTCCTTCTCTTACTCCAGATATCACGTTATAAGTTAAAGATTCTACATAATCTAACCCATACTCTGCTTTTTTATAATATTTTGTGGTTAGATGGACGCATTGACCAAATTGACCATCATCAAAGCTATAAGTGTACAAATTAGATAACATTGTCTACCCTACTCACCTTGAGCTAGGCTATATCCTCTTTGGTCGTCAAAATTATAGAGATTTTCTGTTTTGATAAAATCTATTTTAGCTTTTGCAAGGTTCTCTAATAAATTTACAATATCTTCATGCTTAATAACGCCCGAATCCTTATTCATAAAACGACAACACCAGTGATCTGATTCTATAGAGATATCTTGCTCTGATGGCCAAAGCTTTAAGCCTTTAGAAGCTATGGTTTTTAGTTCTAGTCCTAAAGATAATTTATGAATTTTAGATGCAATTTCAAAAACTGATAGGTCTTTTATGTCAAAAAACACGTCAACTCCAACTAAAGATTTATTAGAAGAAGAGTCAATTTTATAATTATGTGCATCGCTATTGTTATTCCTTACTACGTCCTTATAATTTGCCTCTTTTAATTTAGAAGGTTTACTACCTAATCTTTCAATTATGCTATCTGCGAATTCTTTAGTTCCTACCTTAGTTTTAGACTTACCTTCTACATAGATGTCTGTAGTATGGATGCCGTCTTCAATAGTTTTCTTCCATGCATTTTCTATGATAGCAGCGGTAGATCCTTGACCAATATGGATTAACATCATTATAGCTGCATTGATAAGACCAGAAGGATTCGCAATATTTTGTCCTGCAATATCAGGCGCAGAACCGTGCACCGCTTCAAACATCGCATAATCGCTTCCTATATTTGAACTGCCAGCCATGCCAACAGATCCAGAAATTTCTGAAGCAACATCAGAAATTATATCTCCATATAGATTTGACGTTACAATTACATCAAAGTTTTCAGGATTATTTGCAAGTCTTGCAGTCCCTATATCTATTATATAATGATTGCTTTCTATATTCGGATATTCTGTTTTAATTTCATCAAATACTTTGTGAAATATGCCATCTGAAAATTTCATAATATTATCTTTACTAAAACAAGAAACCTTCTTACGATTGTTTTTGACCGCGTATTCAAAAGCATATCTGATGATTTTTTCACTTCCTGTTCTGCTTATTATTTTTAAAGAAGAGTACATATTATGTGTTTGTCTATACTCTATACCTGCATAAATATCTTCTTCATTTTCCCTTACTATCACAAGATCCATATTAGGAAATGATGTTTCTACGAATGGAAAATAAGAGATAGAAGGCCTAATATTTGCATATAATCCAAGAGCCTTGCGTAATGTTACATTAAGGCTTTTATATCCCCCTCCTTGTGGAGTTGTAATAGGTGCTTTAAGTAATACTCTTGTTCTACCAATAGATTCCCATGTATCTCCTGCTATTCCAGAAGTATAGTGTTTCTGATATAATTTTTCACCTATTTCTATAGTTTCTATTCTAATATCGGCTTCGGCTTCTTTTAGAATTCTTAGTGTCGCATCCATTATTTCTGGGCCTATACCATCACCAAAAGCTACAGTAATAGGTGTGAGATTATTTTTCATTTTGTACCTTTGTATTGTATTTACTTAATATTACGTTCTATATGCCCTGTATATAGTTGACGAGGACGACTGATTTTCATTTCAGGATCCTCATGCATTTCAAGCCATTGAGACATCCACCCAACGCTGCGTGCTACAACAAATAATACAGTAAACATTTGGGGAGGTATACCCATCGCCTCATATATTATGCCAGAATAAAAATCTACATTTGGGTATAATTTTCTCTCAATAAAATATGGATCACTTAATGCTATGCGTTCTAATTCCATAGCAATTTGGAGGATTGGATTGTCACTTTGCCCAAGCTCTAGCAAAACTTCTTTACATATTTCTCTAAGAACTTCTGCTCTAGGGTCATAATTTTTATAAACACGGTGGCCAAAACCCATCAACCTAAATCCACTGGTTTTATCTTTGGCTTTATCTATAAATTCTCCGATACGATCTATAGTTTTTATTTCATGAAGCATTTTAATTACAGCCTCATTAGCACCACCGTGTGCAGGCCCCCAAAGAGATGCTATGCCAGCACTTATGCAAGCAAATGGGTTTGCCTCAGAAGATCCAGTGCCCCTTACAGTAGAAGTAGAAGCGTTTTGTTCGTGATCTGCATGTAAAATGAAAATTTTATCTAACGCTCTACTAACTACAGGGTTTACTACGTATTTTTCAGAAGGGGTAGCAAACATCATATATAAGAAATTTTCAGCAAATCCTAATGAATTATCAGGATAAATAAATGGCTGACCAATAGAATATTTATATGCCATAGCAGCTATTGTTGGGATCTTTGCAATAAGCCTTATAGCAGCTAGATATCTATCTTCTTTACTATCAATACTTAGTGAATCATAGTATAATGCAGATAAAGAGCCTGTCGCTGCAAGCATTATTGCCATAGGGTGAGCAGAATGACGGAAAGCTCCAAATAAATGGCGCATTTGTTCTGTTACTAACGAGTGATGCGTGACTTTTAAAATAAATGATTTTTGTTGATCTTTATTAGGCAAATTGCCATTTAGGAGTAAATATGCTACGTCTAAAAACTGGCAATTATTAGCAAGATCTTTGATATTATATCCACGATGCCTTAATATACCAAGATTTCCATCTATGTATGTAATAGAGGATTTACAAGATGCTGTAGACATAAAGCTAGGGTCATATGTAAAATATCCACTATCATGGTATAATTTAGTGACATCTATGACATTTTGTCCTATTGTTGCCTCGTAAATAGGTAATTTGATTAATTTGTCGCCTATCTTTAATTCTGCGAATTTACTTTGCTGTGTCATCCATTTACTCTAATTCTATTAAATAGAATCAGATAGTAGCTTAATAATGAATTAAAAATCAAATAAAAATCCTATAATATAACATTTTTAGAGATAAACTCTTTGATTTTGAGTAGATCATGCCATGTGGTTTTCTTTTGCATTGGTTGACGCATCAAATAAGCTGGATGGAATAATGCTGTAGCTTTTATTTCAGAGTCTAGATATTTGTTCTTGTAGGAATAGTACTCTTGACGAATTTTACTAATTTGGAATCCTTCTCCTAGTAAGCTTGTAACAGCTGTGCTACCAACTAGAATAATAAGTTTAGGTTTTATTATTGCTATATGCTGCTCTACTAGTGGTAAGCAAATTTCAACCTCTTCTTTTGTAGGTCTACGATTTGCAGGAGGTCTCCAAAAAATTATGTTGGTAATATAAAGATTGGTTTTTCTTGATAATCCTATAGAAGAAAACATATTATCTAGTAATTTTCCGCTATCACCACAAAAGGGTATACCTTTTTCATCTTCTGTGGCTCCTGGCGCTTCACCGATAACCATTATTTTAGAAGACTCTATGCCATCTGAAAAAACAGTATTAGTTGCTGTTTTTTTAAGATCGCATCCTGTAAAATTCATTACTGTTTCTTTTAGCTCTGCTAAAGATGGAAGAGATTTACCCGAAGGAATAGATGGTTCATCCTTACTATTATAAGGGTTACTGTCATTATCATGAGTAATAGAAGTCATATCATCTATATCCATAGCAGCGTACCACTTTAGAGCAGCTAGTGATTCTATTTTCGAGTCTTTATTCTTTTCATATTTCATTAATTGTGCTAATTTAACTTTGATTTTAAAATAATACAATATGCATGACTATAGCTTTAAGATTCCAGAGAATCTAGCAAGAGTACGATTAGACAAAGCTCTAACTATTTTATCTAATCTTACCCGTACTAGAATTCAGCAATTAATTAAATCTAGTAATGTAGTGGTAAACAACATTACAACTACTGACGCATCTAAAATTATATATCAAGGCGATGATATCACAATTACAGTGCAAGATCCAGTAGATACTACTATAAAACCCGCCAATATAGATCTGGATATTATATATGAAGACGAGCATCTACTTGTAATAAACAAACAAGCAGGTCTTACTGTTCATCCAAGCCCTGGTCATTATGATGATACTCTTGTAAACGCACTTCTTGCAGTTTGCGGAAATAGTCTATCTGGAATTGGAGGAGTATTAAGGCCTGGTATAGTCCATAGGTTAGATAGAGACACTTCGGGACTTATGGTGGTGGCAAAAAATGATATATCCCATCAATCTCTTGCCAAGCAAATAGAAACAAGGAATTTAAAGAGAGTATATAATGCTATAATATGGGGCATTCCAGTTCCTCATGAAGGTACTATAGTAACAAATATTGCAAGACATACTCATGACCGTATGCGTATGAATGTAGTGCGCAGCGGAGGAAAAATATCTAAAACAAACTATAAGGTACTTGAAATATTCCCTCATGCTAGTTTTGTAGAATGTAGACTAGATACTGGTAGGACTCATCAAATTAGAGTCCACATGACCCATATCGGCCATTCAATAGTAGGAGATCAGACTTATGGAAATAATATGCGTAAAATATCTTCTCATTATAAAGGAGAACAAGCTGCTGCATTAAAAGAATTTGGTAGGCAAGCTTTACATTCATCTTATATAGAATTTAATCATCCAGTAAGTAATAATCTTTTAAACTTCTATAGTCCTATACCAAAAGATATGGAAAAAATTAAGGATTTACTTAAACAATCTTCTTAATTTTTTTGCATGAATCAAGATAGGGTGTAAGTTGCTTTCTAAATTCTAGTTTATCTATTTGCTAAAAAAAAGAATTGGTATTATCCTTAAATTTAAGGAGGTAGCTTTGAATATCAGGAGGTAATTATGGCGTTAAAAATAGGATATGTATCTTGTACTTCAAGTAAAGCTTCAGATTTACTCCAAAAAATGCTGGAATATAATGCGATAACTGACCTTAGTAAAGATAGTAATGTAGATGTGATATTAGTAATTGGTGGTGATGGTCAGATGCTACATGCTATTCATAAATATATTCATCTTGGTAAGGCCTTCTATGGAATCAACACAGGCTCTGTAGGGTTTTTGATGAATGACCCTATATATCAAAATTTATCAAAACATATAGAAAATGCTATTGCTACAGAGATTTATCCTTTAGTAATGAAGGCATATGATTTAGATGGGAAAGAAAAATCCGCTATGGCTATTAATGAGATATCTATTTTTAGACGCACTAATCATGCTGCAAAATTTTCTATCAGTATTGATGGGGTAAAAAGAATGGAATCTCTTGTTGCTGATGGTGCTATGGTATCTACGCCTGCTGGTAGTAGTGCTTATAATTTATCAGCTGGTGGACCTATCTTACCATTAGAGTCTAAATTGTTGTGTCTTACTCCAGTGTGTGCTTTCCGTCCTAGAAGGTGGCGCGGAGCTTTGTTGCCATGTAGTAGTGTAATCACATTTGAGATTATTGATCCAGAGTTACGCCCTGTAAGTGCTGTATCAGACTTTCATGAATTTTTTAATATATTATCACTAAATATTCATGAGAATAGATCTCTTCCCATAAGGATATTATTTAATCCTAATCATAGGTTAGAAGATAGAATGATAAAAGAGCAATTTATAATATAACTTAAACGATATAAGGTAGAACAGATATGACTAAAACACCCAAAACAGCTGTAGTGCTTATGAACCTAGGTGGGCCTGATAGCCTTACCTCTGTGAGGAATTTTTTATTTAATTTATTTTACGATAGATCTATCATAGATTTGCCCAATCCTTTTAGATGGTTAGTAGCTAGTCTGATATCTATTATGCGCAATAAAAAAGCTATGGAGATATACAAATTAGTTGGTGGCAAATCTCCTATTATGGAAGAGACCCAAAGGCAAAAAGATGCATTGGAAAAAAAATTAAAAGGACGTAATGTTAAAATATTTATTGTAATGCGTCACTATCATCCAAGATCTTTTGAAGTCGCAAAAGAAATCAAGATTTATAATCCTGATGAAGTTATAATATTGCCTCTTTATCCGCAATTTTCTACTACTACTACAGGATCTGCAGTTCTTGATCTAAAAGAAGCATTTCTGAAAGAAGGTGTGGTAGCTAAGCAAAAAACGATATGTTGTTATTTTGATGATGCAGATTTTATATCATCTCATGCATCGCTTATATCTGATTCTATAAATAAACTATCCAAAACAGACAATATTAGACTACTATTTTCTGCTCATGGTCTTCCTAAAAAAATAATCTTAAATGGTGATCCTTACCAGTGGCAAATAGAAGAAACTGTAAAATTAATTGTAAAAAAACTTAATATTAAAAATCTTGATTACAAAATCACATACCAAAGTAGAGTAGGGCCTCTTGAATGGCTTGCTCCAAATACAGAAGAAGAAGTAAAAGAGGCCTGCATTAATGGTAAAGATCTAGTAATAGTACCTATTGCATTCGTATCTGAGCATGTTGAAACTTTAGTCGAACTTGATATTGAATATTTTCAAATTGCGCAAGATTACAATATGAATTACATAAGAGTGCCTACCCTTAGCATAGACGATAGATTTATAGAATCACTTGCAAATCTTGTAATCAATGCTCAAGAGAATTCATCTATTACATCTGACGTTGTTTTTAATAGAAAATGTCCTGAGAATTTTTCTAAATGTTTGTGTAATAAGACTTAGGGGCTATATAGGTACTATATATGATCAATAACTTTATGAATCTGGCTTTAGAAGAAGCATATAAAGCATTTAAGATAGGAGAAGTTCCTGTTGGTGCTATTATTGTTGATAATAAGACTAAGGAGGTAATAGCTAGGAGTCATAATTTGGTTGAATCTTATTCTAACCCTATATTTCATGCCGAAATATTAGCCATTAATGAAGCATGTAAGTTCTTAGGTAAAAAATATCTTTTGTCTTGCGATATATATGTTACCTTAGAACCCTGCGCAATGTGTGCAGCTGCTATTTCGTACTCTCGTATAAAACGGTTGTTTTATGGAGCTAGTGATTCTAAATCCGGGGGGATAGAAAATGGTGTTAGGTTTTTTACAAATGCTAATTGTCATTATAAGCCAGAAATTTATCCTGGTATTAAAGAAGACGAATCATCTAAAATATTAACAGATTTTTTTAAAGCTTTGAGAAAATAGAGCTTATTAGTAATAGAAATAATATAAAATTTAGTAATGATATCGGAGATCTAGTTCTGTAAAGTTGATATTGCAGATTAGTGTTATGGATCAAATAGCAATCAAAAGGTTATGAATATTCTTGACCTTATTGGTTAAATCTTATAGAACTCTTGTCTATAATTAAGGTCAGAAATTACTTAGGTTTGATTAGATGAATGATAACAGTAAAAATTTAATATTAGCAATAGCTATATCTATTCTTATTATGGTAGGTTGGCAATATTTTTATGAGCGTCCGCGTCTTGCAGCTATCGCTCGTAGTTCTAAAACCACTTCTTTCCAAAACAACAAATCTTCCGATGAGGCTAGGCCAGTATCTTCGAGCGCTAATAATAGTATATCTGTGCCTAGTATAATTAAAAGAGATGAAGAGATAGCAAGCTCAAAAAGAGTAAAAATCATAAGTAGTCGCCTTACAGGGTCTATATCTCTGAAAGGTGCAAGATTCGACGATATAACTCTAAATGATTACAAAGAAACTACTGCAGCAGGTAGCAAAGATGCAATTCTTTTGTCGCCATCAAATAGCAATAAAGCTTATTTTGCAGAAGTAGGATGGGTTGGTGTCGGGGGGGCAAAGCTACCGTCTTCAGATACAATATGGAGTGCAGATAAAGAAGAATTAAGTCCAGGGCAGGATGTCAATCTTACATGGATAAATGAAGACAATGTAAAGTTTGTTATAAGCCTTTCTTTAGATAACGACTATATGTTTACTATAAAACAATCAGTGATTAATAATAGTAATAATTCTATTGCTCTTAGTCCTTATGGTTTAATTAATAGAAATTATTCAGATCAGCAAAAAGCTGTGCAGATTTTACATCAAGGTCCTATAGGGTCATTTAATGGCAAATTAGAAGATATAACATTTGAGGATGTAAAGGAAAAACATAATATTTTGATTGTATCTAATCAAATAGACTGGATTGGTATAAGCGATAAATATTGGCTATCTGCTTTTATTCCGGATCAGTCTTTGACTTATAAATCTAGTTTTTCACATTCACTACAAAATTCAGGTGATAAATATCAAATAGATTTTATAGGTGATCAAAAAGTTATTGATTCAGGTTCTAGCTTAATAATTACAAATCATCTTTTTACTGGGGCTAAAAAAGTAGATTTGTTAGATAAATATGAGCAAGAATATAACATACGTCTTTTTGACAGAGCTATAGATTTCGGTATGTTCTATATTATCACGAAACCTTTGTTTAATATTCTGAATTTCTTTTATAAATATTGCGGTAATTTTGGTGTCAGTATTTTAATCGTCACTGTCCTCATTAAGCTGCTTATGTTTGGAATGGCGAGCAAATCTTATCGTTCTATGAAAAAAATGAAGGAGTTGCAGCCTGAAATAGATCGTTTAAAGACTTTATATGCAGAAGATAAAGTTAGGCTAAATCAGGAGATTATGGCTATGTATAAAAAGGAGAATGTAAATCCTGTTGCTGGGTGTTTACCCCTCTTAATACAAATACCAGTCTTTTTCTCCCTATATAAGGTGCTATATGTTACTATAGAGATGCGTCATGCGCCATTTTTTGGGTGGATTAGAGATTTGTCAGCTCCAGATCCTACTACTATATTCAATCTTTTTGGATTGCTTCCATTTACTCCACCATCATTTTTAATGCTAGGGGTGTGGCCTTTATTGATGGGTATTACTATGTATTTGCAGCAAAGAATGAGTCCGCCACCAGCTGATGAAGTGCAAGCTCAGGTAATGAAATTTATGCCATTGATGTTTTTATTTATGTTTAGTAGCTTTCCAGCAGGACTTCTTATATACTGGACATGGAACAATATATTGTCAATAATTCAACAATCTTATATAAACCATCAGTCAAAGTAGTAGGGTTAGTGCAAAAAGACCAAATATTAGCATTATTTAGAAAAGAGGCAAAATTTGTAGCTGGTGCAGATATAGCGCATAGGTTGCCTTTATTACATCTGCCAGAATTTGCATTTGTTGGTCGGTCTAATGTTGGAAAGTCTAGTTTAATTAATTTATTATGTAATCGCCGTAATTTAGCTAAAGTATCGGTTCGTCCTGGAAGGACCCAGCAAATAAATTTCTTTCAGATAGGTGATTTTTTGACTTTAGTAGATTTACCAGGCTATGGTTTTGCAAAAATTCCTGACCATTTACATAAATCTTGGGAACAATTGATATTGCATTACTTAAGCAAAAGAGATAATTTGATGCTAGTAAGCTTGCTGATTGATTCAAGAAGGGGAATCATGGAAAAAGATATGAAGGTGATAGAATTACTTTTTAATTTAGGAAGAAAGTTTCAGATAGTTTTTACAAAAGAAGATAAAATATCTGACCGTATATCTTTAGTAGAATCAGCCAATAAGATGTTGGCAGGTCATCCTATAAATTTTATTTTTACTAGTAGTAGGTGCAAAAATGGTGCAGAAGAATTGCAGTTTAGTCTGGCAAAATACCTCTAATAAGGTTACTTCAGAGAAAATAAAAATTGCTAGTTCTAAAAAGGCTACGATTATTAGTGATGTATTAATGCGTAGTAAGGATCTAGAGTCTGAGGTTATAGTTATTAAGCTTTCATCTACTATCATAGAAAATGATGAACTTCTAAAGAATGCTGTAAATAGTATCTCTATACTCTCTCTTACTGGCGCTAATATAATTATTCTACATGATTATAGTCAAATAATAGATGACACTCTTAAACTATTTGGTATTGATAGTAGTATATTTTCTGGTTCTAGAATTACAGATACTAAAACATCAGAAATTATAGAAATGGTATTATCTGGCCATATAAATAAAAAGATTGTCTCAGCTTTATGTAGCTCTGGATGTAATGCTATAGGTGTTTCAGGTAAAGATGGTAATATGATAGAAGCAAAAAAAAGGCTTAGAAAAAGCAATAAGAATGATTCTGATATATTGGAATTAGGATTTGTAGGTGAGCCATCACTCATTAACCCAGAAGTACTTATTGGTTTAACAGATGCAGGCTTTATTCCTGTTATCTCTCCTGTAGCTTTTGGTCCTAAAAATGCTACATTTTTGTTAGAAGTAAATCTTGCTGTATCCATAATAGCTTGCGTAACTACTGCTAAGCATTTAATTTTTATGGAAGATGATGAGTCTTTTACTAATATGGGAGAAATAGAGTTTTCAGAATTTTGTAATCAATTAAGATTTTCTTCAAGTGATCTTGCAAATCAATATATAGAAATTATTGGTAGTGCATTACAAAATCATACAGAATATGTACATATTCTAAATGCAAAGGAAAGTGATAGTATATTGTCTGGTATTTTCTCAAGCAAAGATAGTACAAAAATCTACTTTGGATAATTTATGTCCAAATTTAATATACCGCAGCAGATACAAGATGATTGTCATTTCATAAAAGACCTTGATTTTACATCTCTGATGTTATACGACGATGCTCGATTTTTATGGTTCATTATGGTGCCTAAAAAAACTATGCTTGAAGAGATATATGATTTAGAAATAGAAGAACAACAGGCTTTATTTTCTGAAATGGTTTCTTTAGGGCGGATAATTCGGTCTGAATTTAATGCTTATAAGGTTAATGTAGCTAGTTTTGGTAATATCGTGAGACAGTTACATATTCATGTAATAGGTAGATATCAAAATGATGATGCTTGGCCAAAACCTGTCTGGTGTGCACAGACTTCAAGAATATCTTATAGCAAAAAACGTGTAGAAGAGATAAAGTCTATAATAAATAGTTCCTTAATCTAATATGTTATTTTTATTTGGCATTTAATATCTAGTAGATTTAATAGTTTTAATCTAGTTATGTCTAATTTTTAACAGAATTTCTTGACGCTAAGAGTTTTTGTTGTTATAAAACGTAAATTGTTGGGGCGTCGCCAAGTGGTAAGGCAACGGTTTTTGATACCGTCATTCGTTGGTTCGAATCCAGCCGCCCCAGCCAACCATTTTAACCAATTGAAACTTAAAATGCGTTCTTCTGCATCTCTTCATAAAATTATAGATATTGAAACTGAAATTTTAAAACTAAAAGATAGTTTAAATGCAGTAATTTTAGCGCATTATTATCAAGATTCGGAAATTCAGGATATTGCAGATTTTATTGGTGATTCTTTAGAGCTTTCTAAAAAAGCAGCTAGTACAGATGCTGATGTAATTATATTTTGTGGTGTAAGATTTATGGCAGAAGTTGCTAGCATCTTAAATCCAGGCAAGAGAGTAATTATTCCTGATATGTCTGCTGGATGCTCGCTTGAAGAAACTTGCAAGGCTAGTGATTTCGCAAAATACAGGGCTCTTCACCCTGAATATCTTGCTATTACATATATAAATTGTTCTGCTGAGGTAAAAGCTTTATCTGACATTATAGTTACTTCTTCTAATGCAGAAAAGATCATCACTTCTATACCAGAAAATCAGCCTATATTATTTGCGCCGGATAAAAATTTAGGCCATTATTTGATAAGAAGAACAGGGCGAGATATGAAGCTGTGGAACAGCACTTGTATTGTTCATGAAAATTTTTCAGAAAGAGAATTGATAAAAATCAAAGCAACCCATCCAAAAGCCCAAATTATTGCTCATCCAGAATGTAATCCTGCTTTACTTGAATATGCAAAACATATAGGTTCTACATCATCTTTACTTAAATATGTAGAAGAGCGTGATGGTAATGAGTTTATAGTACTTACAGAACCTGGAATTTTGCACCAAATGTATGCAAAATCTCCAAATAGTAAATTTTACGATGTGCCTTCATTAAGCACGCCTGGTTGCACTAGCTGTAGCGAATGTCCCTATATGCGCAAAAACACTTTAGAAAAATTATATCTGGCTATGAACAATATGGGTCCAGAAATAATTCTTCCAAAAGATATAGCAGATAAGGCAAGAGAGCCTATAATCAAGATGTTAGAATTATCTTGAAATTAAAAATCATCACCATATGTATTATTGTCATCACCAACTAATTTTTTATCGTTATATTCTGTGTTAGTAATAGATAAATCTGGAACTTCACATTCACTTGATAGATTACCTAAATCTACCCAATCCTCAAAAATTTTATTGTCAAAGGCTTGGCTTGTTATAGTTGTTTTAGTAAGTGGTGTTGTTTGTTGTTTTGTCCAGGCATGATTATGCATATCATTAAATTCAATATATATACGCCCTTTGTCGTCTGTTTTCATCTCTTTTGCATAAAAAGCATCATCAGTTCTTCCAAGCTTTAATTTGATATAATGTTTGGTAAATTTCACACCGTTTTCTCCAAGCGAGGTACTGGAAATTACTTTGAGTTTATTTAATTTACTTGTTGGAATATTAAGAGATAGGAATTTTTCTTCTGGTACCTTAATAAAAATATTTTTCTCAAACCTACCTTCAACTTCATATATTCCATATCCTAAAGATTTTTCTGTCTTAGAATTGGTATTCTTTGCATATTCTTTTGAAGATTTTTTGGATAAGAAATATTTATTTAATAGATCTGGATGATAAGAAAATATTGCATTTGCCGTTTTTTGTGAATGTCCATTTAACAATTTTGCTATAGAATATCCTGATAGGTCTGGATGTTCCTCTAACATGGTGTTTATTTCATCAATAGCATGAGTGTTTCCCTTGATAAATTGAAGCAGCAATGAATCAAATTTATGCTCTAATTTTCTTTCTTCTGGTAAATTTTTATCTTCTTGTGCAGTATTTTTATAGTGAATATATCTTGCAATTAAATCATCACTGGATTTTTTCTCTATCTTGTCTGTGTTACTTGAGGTAATTAAATCATTAGCAGATAGTTTTTCATCAATATGCTCTAAAGGTAGTGATTTTAAAGGTTCTTCTGATGAAGTAAAGGACGCTAATTCATCTATATTAGTTTTTTGTTCTATTTCTTGATGATCAGGATTTTTGATATTTATGAAACTTACAATTCTTGATGTAAAGAAATCATCAATTAATTGATCCAGTGCAATAAAATATTGAATCTTTTCTTGTGGGTCTGGAATTTTTTTTTCTAAACCACATGTTAATAATACTAGATCAATATCTTCAGTTTTTAAGGAGTCTTTATTATTTTCTTCAGAAATAGAAGCTTTAAATGATTTACTACCTTTTGCTAAATTTTTTAACTCTCTATCATCCATAGTTTTAAGTAATTTAGATGCCTCGGTAGATGGTAGATAGGGATCAGCACCATATTGTAGTAATAGCTCTATAAGTTTATAATTTGTGCTACCTATTGCTACAGGAAAGGCCATAGTAGTAAATTTTTGCATAGAACTTTCTAAAGCATCAGACATTACTTGGTTTGGATTAGAGCCATATTCGAGCAATAGTCTTATAAGATCTAAATTGATGGTTCCATTTATCTCCTCCATCCCTAAAGTTAAAGCATTATTTTGTTTTAAAGGAGAATTAAGATCTAATCCATTCGATATAAAGCTTTGTAACAATGCTTTTGATCTCTCACTATTATCATTCCATATTTCATTTAAAGATTTTATTACAAAGCTGGTAGATGTTAGATTATATCTATTGTTATATATAGCTGGTTTCCACTCTACAGTTAGTTTATTTAGCTTTATATTGAAAAATTCTAGAACATTAGGAATGTCTGATGATGTAGCATTACCTTTGATTATGTTAGTTAAAATGGTAGCTTTAAAAGCGTTCTGATTTTGTAAGCTATCAAGGTTCAGTCTAGATTTTGCTGAATTTGTTAATAAAAAAGAATTTTCTAAAATCGCGTGATTAACAAAGTTATTTATTTCGTCATTATTTATAATCTTTAATATTGTTGATGTATAAAATATTTCTAATCCATTAATTTTTTCTTGGTTTGTGGATCTAGTTTGAAATAACTGATAGTCATATGGCTGTAGTGCATTTACTACATCCTTAACTATAATTTTGGCAGGATCATTGATTTTTTTTATAATATCCTTAAGATTAGATATATGTGTTTGATAATTATCAAAACTAGATACATTTTTTAATTTGAAGAGATAGTTTTTAAGAGTCATTACTAATATATTTTGATCTTGAATATCTAAATTATTAACATTATGTAAATAGTTAATATACTCTGTAACAGATGAGAAAAAGGCTTCTATGTCTTGCCCTATAGACTTTTGCACAACATTTTGTCTTAACGTTGATAGGTCATTTTGAGTATTCTGGGTTGTATTTAGTTGTAATACTTTCTTTGGTTGGTTGCTATTTTTTTGCTTACTCATAATTTTTAAATCCTAAAGTAAATTATTAACATATAGTAACATAATTGTTACTATATTACAACTAAAAGATATTTTGTATTAAGTATATTATAAAGTTAAATTGTTTTTTCGTGTCCCTAAATGATTAAGGAGATCAGACACAAATATATTAGTATTATAATCTTTATATAGATAATTTTATATTCATATGATATAAAATTATCCTTATATTTTAATAGGATATAAAAATGAGTAGAACTGCGGTTGCTACACTATCTACAGCCAATTTACTTCATAATGTCTCGGTTATAAAATCTAGAGCGAAAGGATCTAAAATTATAGCAATGATAAAAGCAAATGCTTACGGACATGGTATAAGGTCTGTTGGATTAAAGTTAGATGGTCATGTAGATATGCTAGCTGTTGCTTCTATTGATGAAGCGTTAGCATTAAGAACAGTAGGTGTGAAGACTGATATCTTACTTGCCCAAGGCGTATTTCAGAAAGAAGAATTTGTAGAGGCTTCTAATAATAGATTTGGTGTTGTCGTTCATAATGATCTTCACATAGAATGGTTAGATTCTATTGTTTTGGAGTCTCCAATTGATATTTGGATTAAATCCAATACTGGTATGGGAAGGTTAGGCTTTTCTCCAGAGATGGCCAAAGTGCATTATGATAACTTATCCTTTAATAAAAAAATTGCAAAATCCGTAAGAATTATGTCCCATTTTGCTTGTGCTGACGATAAAAATCATCCACTTAATATAAAACAAATCAAGGCATTTGAATATTTAAAAAATAATACGAATACAGAATATAGTTTTTGTAATTCAGCTGCTATTTTTAATTTTCCAGATCAGCACTATGATTATGTAAGACCAGGGATTGCTATTTACGGGGTTAGTCCAATGGACGGCATTTTTGCTTCAGATTTAGGTCTTAAGCCTGTAATGACTGTCAAAAGCACTCTTATGTCTCTTCAAGATTGCAAAGCAGGTGATACTATAGGATATGGTGCAAGATATGTTTGCAAAAGTGATATGAGAGTTGGTATAGTTGCTTTTGGTTACGGAGATGGATATCCTATAGGAGCAAAAGATGGTACTCCGATTTTGGTAAATAATAAGGAATGCTTGCTAATAGGAAGACCTTCTATGGATATGATAGCAGTAGATCTTAGTAACGCATTTGATGCAAAAATTGGGGATTCTGTAACTTTATTTGGCGAAGGATTGCCACTAGAGCATCTAGCTAGTTTTACTCCTAATATTCCATATGATATAATTACCGGAATACAAAATAGAGTTAAGTTCACTTGGATATAGAATAATTATCATGGAAAATTACTACGAATGGTTTAAGGCTCTGCATATTATTGCAGTTATATGTTGGATGGTTGGTTTGTTCTATCTACCAAGATTATTTGTTTATCATAGCAAAGTGCAAATAGGTTCTGAAATGGATAAAACTTTCCAAATTATGGAAAGAAAACTGCTACGTATTATAATGAATCCAGCTATGATTTTCTCTATTGTTTTTGGTTTACTAAATGCAAAAATATATGGTTTTGGAGCTTTGGGGCTTTGGTTTCATATCAAAATGACATCTGTTTTGTTGTTAGTTTTGTTTCATGCATTTTTAAGTCGTCAGCGTAGAGCATTTGAGGCCGGTAAAAATATCTACTCAGAGAAATTTTATCGTATAATTAATGAAGTTCCTACTCTGTGTATGATAGTAGCTATAATTATGGTGGTTATAAAACCATTTGAATAATTTATGAACATCTTTGATATACTAAATAATTTAGATAAATATAGGGTAGATTATCAGAATTCCCCTAAAAAAGCTGGCTATAAAGAATTTGCAGATAGTATAAGAGATTTTGATGATGCTATATCACTAGTTTCTTTTTCCTCTAGCGTTGATTCTAATAGAATATTTCTAATTGTACCTTCACTTTTTAATTCACCTAATATATTAAATATAGGTTATCCTTTTGATGTGATTACCAATCTTCGGTCTCTAGGAAGGGTTTTTTTAATAGATTGGAAAGAAGTGAAAGATCCAAATTATAAACTCTGTAAGTATGTTTCATCCAGTTGTAAATTGTTATCAGAATTATCTGAGATATTTAATCAAAAAATTGACTTAATAGGCCATTGTCTTGGTGGAAATATAGCTCTTGCAACAACGATTTTAAAACCGTTAGTTATAAATTCTATTACCTTACTTAGCACTCCTTGGGACTTTTCTTTTTTATCAGAATTTAGAAAGATGCACAAAAAGTTAGACCTTGATTATGCTGTTAGAGATCTAGACCATATACCTGCTGTATATTTTCAAATATTATTTTTCTTAATGAATCAATCATCTTTTGCAGAGAAAATAGAGAGCTATTTAAATAATAAAAACACACAGCAAATGGATGATTTTTTCGCAATCGAGCAATGGCAGTTTAGTGGAAATGATCTTCCAAGAGGATTGTATATAGAAATAATGGATGATATAATAGAGCGGAATGTGACATATAATAATCTGTGGAAGATTGGGGATATAACAATAGACCCTTCTTTAATTAATAAGCAAGCTATAATAGTAACTGGTAAAAAAGATAAAATAGTTCCTAATGATTCTTCCAAAGCTTTAGGTGAGATACTGCAACATTCTACAAAATTTGAATATGATACTGGCCACATAGGATATTTAGTTGGATCACAAAGGAAATATTTTATGTTAGATTTAATAAATGCATTAAAAAATGGGTAAAAATGAGAGAAGTATATATAACTAATGCAAAGCGTACTGCTATAGGAAGCTTTATGGGTTCTCTTAGCACTATCTCTGCTATTAAACTTGGAGAGCGTGTATTGCGAAATTTAATAGAAGAGAGTGCGATTGACCCTTCATATATTTCTGAGGTAATAATGGGGCAAGTATTGACAGGATCTTTAGGGCAGAATCCTGCAAGGCAAGCTTCAATAAATGCTTCTATTCCTAATCACGTACCTGCTTTTACGGTAAATAAGGTATGCGGATCTGGCTTAAAAGCAATATTACTTGGGGCTTCTGCAATTGCTTGCGGTGATGGAGAAATGATAATAGCTGGTGGTCAGGAGAATATGTCTTTAGCATCCCATGCTATTTATATGCGATCTCCTATCAAAGCTGGAGATGCTAAAATGATAGATATGATGATGTATGACGGCTTAACGGATGCTTTTTCAAATACGCCAATGGGTATTACTGCAGAGAATGTAGCAAATAGGTTTAATATCTCAAGAACAGAGCAGGATGAATTTGCATATTTATCTCACACAAAAGCTGCTATAGCTCAAAAGGAAGGAAGATTTGCAAAAGAAATAGTGCCTATAGAAGTATCTTTTAAGAAAGAAATCATTACTTTTGATAAGGATGAATTTATTAGGCCAGATACTAATATTGATATTTTATCAAAATTAAAACCTGCATTTATCAAAGATGGTAGCGTAACTGCTGGTAATTCTTCAGGAATTAATGATGGAGCTGCAGCAGTTATACTTGCATCAGCTGAGATGGTAAAAAAATTCAATCTTACACCTATTGCAAGAATAGTTTCATATGCTAGTTCAGGAGTTGATCCTGATATTATGGGAATAGGTCCTATATCATCTAGTAAAAAAGCTTTAAGCAAAGCATCTTGGGAAATATCAGATCTTGATCTAATAGAGATAAACGAGGCTTTTGCTTCTCAGGCATGTTATGTGAATAAAACTATGGGTTTTAACAAAGACAAAGTTAATGTAAATGGTGGAGCAATAGCTTTAGGCCACCCTATAGGAGCAAGTGGTGCAAGGGTTCTTGTTACATTGCTTCATGAAATGCAGCGTAGAAGAGCTATGAAAGGTCTTGCCTCTTTATGTATAGGGGGCGGAATGGGTATTAGTATTTGCGTAGAATTAGTATAATGCTGGCTTTTTAAAGAATTGAATTAGAGAATATTTTAGATATATTAAATGAGAATTACTTCGGATTTTTTTGAATTGCTTAGAACTAAGATTTCTGTTTCTGAAGTTGCTGCTAAAAATATCAGCTTAACAAGGAAAGGAGTAGAATATTCTGGTTTATGTCCATTTCATAGTGAAAAGTCTCCGTCTTTTACTATTAATGACCATAAGAGATTTTATCACTGTTTTGGGTGCGGGGCCCATGGTGATGTCATAAAATTTGTATCTGAAACTAGTGGTTTGTCTTACAAAGAATCTGCTATCAAACTTGCTACTGAAAATAATATCGAAATTCCAAAAATATCAAAAAACGAAGAAAAGATCTACGAAGAGATGGATCAGATATATAATGTTCTTGAGATTGCATCAGATTTTTTTCAAAAGCAATTAAATGACAAAGTATTACGTTATATGGAGTCTAGATCTCTTGACCGTAAAATTATTGATGAATTTGCGATAGGTTTTGCCCCGTCTAAAAAAGCTTTACAAAGTTATCTTGAGAGTAAAAATATACCTCTCGTTATGATGAATAAAGCAGGCCTTGTGACTAAAAATGAAAAAGGCGAGATATATGAAAATTTCCGTGACAGAGTTATTTTTCCTATCAAAAATATATATGGTAAGATTATAGGATTTGGCGGCAGAGCTATGTCTGATGATGTCAGTCCAAAATATCTTAATTCTCCTGAGACTATGGTTTTTAAAAAAAGCGAAACTCTATACGGAGAAGATAGAGCGATAGGCGAAGGTTATAGAAAAGGTAATATAATAGTAGTAGAAGGTTATATGGACCTTATAACACTTCAGTCTGCTGGGTTTAAAAATTCTGTAGCAACCCTAGGTACAGCAATCACTCAGCAACATCTTGTTAAATTATGGCGCTGTGTAGATGAGATTATAATATGTCTTGATGGAGATGCGGCTGGTATAAGAGCATCTAATAAAGTAATAAATTTGTCTTTGCCACAGATAAATAATAATAAAAGCCTGAGTTTTGTGATGATGCCATCAGGGTATGACCCAGATGACCTAATCAAAAAATTTGGCTCTGAAAAAATGACTAGGCTAATAAACAAAAGATATTCCATGTCTGAAATGATTTGGTATTTAGAAACAAAAAATAATATCCCAAATACTGCAGAGTCTAGATCTAATCTAGAGTATAATCTTGAAAATTATACTAATATGATTACAAATAATATTCTAAAAGCAAATTATGCAAGATTTTTTAAAGATTCTATTTGGCAATATTTTTCTCGTAAAAAGCCAAAAGCACATTTAAGTGATCTGGATATTCCTACAAAGCTAAAAGAAGATGAGTTATTATATCATGCTATGTTATCTCTTATTGTTAGGGTTCCATCTCTTTTGTCTATAGAAGAAATTCGTGAGTCTTTATCTATGATAAATATAAAGGACTATAAACTATCAGTCTTTAGGGATTGGCTACTTGATATAGAAGGATCTTTAGATTCTCCTTTGGAGGATCTTAGCATAGAAAAACTAGAAAAGCTTTGTAAAAAGACTAGATTTGTTGAGATATTTGTGCTACTATGCGCGCCAAGTGCTGTGTTTTTTGATATATCTAACATAGAATCAACATATAATCCCCACCTATTTTGGAATATTTTGATGAAGAAGCATCATTTACTAAATATTAAGCATGAATATATGTCTTTAATATCTGATATGAATGACAGTAACTTTGCAAAAATACAAATTTATCAAAAAGAAATTATACAAACTCAGCAAGAAATTGAACTAATGAATGAAGCTTTAATTCAGAGCGGTACTAATGAAAAAAGATTTTAATCCTGAAAACAAACAATCGAGTGAATCTGATATAGATTCTTTAGTAGATAAAGCTAAAGGCAAAGGTTTTGTCACTTATGACGATATAAACAAAGCATTACCAGCAGATAAAAAAATGTCTGTTGATGATCTTGAAAAAATCATATCTAAATTCTCGGATGCTGGCGTAGAGTTTCTAGAAGATGATGAAGATATAAAATTTGATATTAGTGTAGATGAAGAACTTCGAGTTTCTACATCAAATACTGATGTAGAGTTAGAAGAAGAATCCGAAGAAGAAATAGGATCTTCAACTGATGACCCTGTGCGTCTTTATTTAAGAGATATGGGTGGTGTTGAGCTTCTATCCCGTGAGGGTGAAATAGATATTGCAAAAAAAATAGAAGAAGGGCAGGAGATGATGATTAAATCTCTTTGTGAAAGTCCTGCTACTATGAAGCAATTGATTAAATGGTATGAAGATCTAGTTAATGAAAAGCTTATGCTTAGGGATTTCATAGATATTGAATCTTCTATCTCTGTAGATGATCTACAAGAAGATACTACGGATATAGCTGATGATCTTGATGAAGAGGATGATGAAGAGGACCTAGATTCAGATGATGAAGAAGATGAAGAGGACGATGAAGATTCAGTACCAGTAATGAGCCTAGAATCTAATCTATTACCAAGCGTAATTGATAAAATGGAAAATATTTCTGCTATATCTCATGTTATGCTAGAAATGATTTCTTCCCATTACGAAAAGAATGTAGATTCATCAAAACTTGTATCTAACAAAAAATATAAAGAATCTTTAGCAAGTCTTATTACATTAGTAGAAGAGCTGCGTTTAAGCAGTAAATCAATTCAAGAGATTCTAGATAAATTATATAATGCAAATAAAAGAATATTTACTATAGAATCTTCTTCGCTTAGGCTTGCAGAAAAACATAAAGTTAGTAGAAAAAGCTTCTTAGATAATTATTTAGGACAAGAAATCAATGAAGATTGGCTAGACAAAATGGCTAAAAATTCTGATGATAAGTGGAAGGACTTTATCAAGTCTGAAAGGGATATTTTGCTTAAACACATAGAAGAGCTAAGAGACATATCTAAAGAGGTTGGTTCTCCTATCACAGAATTTAAGACTCTAGTAAATGCAATCCAAAAAGGTGAAAGGCTTGCTTCTAGAGCGAAAAAGGAAATGATAGAAGCAAACTTACGTCTTGTTATCTCCATAGCCAAAAAATATGCTAATCGTGGATTACAATTTTTAGACCTAATTCAGGAAGGCAATATAGGGTTAATGAAGGCTGTGGATAAATTTGAATATCGTCGTGGTTATAAATTTTCTACTTATGCTACATGGTGGATAAGACAAGCAATTACAAGATCTATTGCTGATCAGGCGCGTACTATTCGTATCCCTGTGCATATGATAGAAACAATTAATAAAATTATTAGAACTTCACGTCAGATGCTTAATGAGCTTGGGTATGAACCAACAGCAGTAGAAATTGCTACTCGTCTCTCTATGCCTGTAGATAAAGTACGTAAAGTAATGAAAATAGCCAAAGAGCCTGTAAGTCTTGAAAACCCTGTTGGCGATGAAGATGGAAGTTCTCTAGGAGATTTTATAGAGGATAAAACCGCTGTATTACCTCTTGATGCTACAATCCAATCTAACTTACGTGAGGTTACTACTAGGATTTTATCTAGCCTTACACCACGTGAAGAAAGAGTGTTACGTATGCGTTTTGGTATAGGTATGAATACAGACCATACTCTAGAAGAAGTTGGTCAGCAGTTTCATGTAACAAGGGAAAGAATTCGTCAGATTGAAGCAAAGGCATTACGTAAATTAAAACACCCAAGTCGCTCTAGGAAGTTACGTAGCTTTTTAGGATCTAGTAAAATACCAAATGCGCTTGAGTAGAGTATCATTAAGCATTTCTAACTATTTTTGCTAGATAATTATCGAAGAATTTTTGATTCCTGGGTTATTGACCGAATAATTATCTTTGGTTGAGATTAGGATTGTAGGGTAAATAGTTCTTGATAGTTCTATCATAATGATATACGAATAATAGAGATAATTTAATCTTAAAAATTTTATGTTAAAACCCTTTCTTGGAATTTGTGAATATTTACCAATAGTAGTATTTTTTGCTATTGCAGTTGCTATATCTATTGTGGTATTGGTACTACCCATGCTTCTTGCAAAGCAAAAACCACAAAAGGATAAATTATCGAGTTATGAATGTGGCTTTGAGCCTTTTGGTGATGCTAGGGGTAATTTTGATATAAAATTTTACCTTGTTGCAATTTTGTTTATAATTTTTGATCTTGAAATAATGTTCTTAATTCCTTGGGCTATTAGTCTTGGTAAAATAGGATCTTTAGGTTTTTACTCGATGATTGTCTTTTTATCAGTTTTGATAATTGGCTTTATATATGAATGGAAAAAAGGAGCGTTAGAATGGGAATGAATCATGAGCTTACTAATGACGACATTTTATCTGATGAATTCGCAAGCAGAGGTTATGTTCTTGCGAAATTAGATGATGTGATTGGTTGGGCAAGGGCTGGATCATTATGGCCTATGACTTTTGGACTGGCTTGTTGCGCTGTAGAAATGATGCAAGCTGCAGCAAGTAGATATGATATGGATAGGTTTGGAATGTTATTTCGTCCGAGTCCTAGACAATCTGACGTTATGATTGTAGCTGGTACTCTTACAAATAAAATGGCACCAGCACTAAGAAAAGTATATGACCAAATGCCAGAACCTAAATGGGTTATTTCTATGGGCTCTTGTGCTAATGGTGGTGGATATTATCATTATTCTTATGCTGTAGTTAGGGGGTGTGATCAAATTGTTCCAGTTGATATTTATGTGCCTGGGTGCCCTCCTACTGCTGAAGCTTTACTTTACGGAATAATGCAATTGCAGAAAAAAATAAAACGTACTACAAGATTTAAAAGATGATAGTAGAAAAATTGCTTGAAGCTTTACGAAAATTTTCAAATTCTTATCATGAGATCCCATCCTCTAATATAGATATGAAGATTATCTCAGTAAATCTTGAGAGGAAAGATCTGATCCCATGTCTTAGGGTTCTAAAAAAGAAAGAATTTCGCTTCACTGTTTTAACAGATTTATTCGCTGCAGATTTTCCAGAGAAACAAGAGAGATTCGAAGTAATATATAATTTGCTAAGTTTAGAACATAATATCAGAATTGTGTTAAAAACTCATGTAAAAGATCAAGAAAAAATTCCATCGATTGTTAAAATTTTTAGCTCAGCATGTTGGTATGAGAGAGAAATTTTTGATATGTTTGGTATAATCTTTGATGGCAATTCTGATATGCGAAGAATTCTAACAGATTATGGTTTTGCTTGGCATCCATTAAGAAAGGACTTTCCTCTTAGCGGATATACTCAGGTGAGATATGACGAAGCCTTACAAAAAGTAATATATGAACCAGTATCTTTAGATCAAGAATATAGAAATTTTGATTTTGTATCTCCATGGAATGGCTCAGGAGTATTGCATGGGGATGAAAAAGCTACAAAATGATTACAGACATTTAGTTGCAGGATATAAAATAAAATTATTAATATGGATAATAAAAGCATTTTAGAAAAAGACATTACACTGAATTTTGGTCCTCAGCATCCTGCTGCTCATGGTGTATTACGATTAATACTTGAAATGGATGGTGAAGTTATTACCAAAGCAGATCCTCATATTGGATTACTTCATAGAGGTACAGAAAAATTAATAGAGCATAAAACTTATCTTCAAGCTATACCATATTTTGATAGGCTTGATTATGTCTCGCCTATGTGTCAGGAACATGCTTTTGCTATTGCTGTAGAGCGGTTGTTAAAATGTGACGTCCCAAAGCGAGCTCAGTATATAAGAGTACTATTTGCAGAACTTACAAGAATTTTAAATCATACAATGAATATAGGAACTCAGGCTCTTGATCTTGGGGCCACTACACCTCTTTTATGGTTTTTTGAAGATCGTGAAAGAATTATGGAATTTTATGAAAGAGTATCTGGTTCGAGAATGCATGCTAATTATTTTAGGCCTGGTGGAGTAGCTCAAGATTTACCAGAAGGAATATGTGATGATATTTTAAAATTTGTTTCTGAGTTTAAATCACATATTGCTAATGTTGAGGAGCTTTTAACAGAAAATAGGATATGGAAACAACGTACTGTAGGCATTGGTGTAGTTTCTCAAAAAGAGGCTATGGACTGGGGTTTTTCAGGTCCAATGCTTCGTGGATCAGGCATTCCATGGGATTTACGGAAACAACAAAGCTATGATGTATACGACCAAATGGATTTTGATGTTCCTATAGGTAAACATGGTGATTGCTATGATAGATATTTAGTACGTGTTGAGGAAATGTATCAATCTATAAGGATTATAACCCAGGCAATAGAACATATGCCATCAGGGCCTATCAAGAGCGAAAATTTAAAAATATCTCCTCCAAAACGTAGAGATATGAAAACCTCCATGGAAGCTATAATTCATCACTTTAAGCTATTTACAGAAGGTTATAATGTACCAAAAGGCGAAGTATATTCTTCAGTTGAAGCCCCTAAAGGAGAATTCGGAGTTTATCTATATGCAGATGGTAGTAATAAACCATATAGGTGTAGGATTAAAGCCCCAGGATTTGCTCATTTACAAGGTCTAGATTTTATGTCCCGGGGACATATGATGGCAGATATTGTAACAATTATTTCAAGTTTAGATATAGTTTTTGGCGAAATAGATCGCTAAAAATCTTATTGCACTTAGTACTGTATCAAAAAACTGATGCAGTACTAAAAAATTGTTTTACTCAAATAAGTTTGACTGAGCGGGGTTTAAATTTCCATCCATAGCTTCAAATACTTCATCCCAAGATCCAGTAGTTGCAGCTTTTGTATATTCTGTTACTCTATTTTCGAAGAAATTTGTGTGTTCTACGCCGTTTAGAATTTCGTCTATCCATGGAAGTGGGTTTTTATCTACCAGATATATTTCCTTTAAGCCTAATTGCATAAGTCTTCTATCGCCAATATATCTGATATATTGTTTTACTTCTCTTGCTGTTAAGCCTTCTATTCCTCCAACTTCAAAAGCAAGGTCAATAAAAGCATCTTCGAAATGGATGATAGTAGCGCATGCCTCGTATAGACGGCTTTTAAGCTGTTCTGTCCATACTTCTGGATTTTCTTTAATGAATGTCTTAAATAAAGTAATTATTGAATTAGTATGTAGAGTTTCGTCCCTAACAGACCAAGTAACGATTTGACCCATTCCTTTCATTTTATTAAAACGAGGAAAATTAAGTAAAATAGCAAATGAAGCAAAAAGCTGCAACCCTTCGGTAAATGCACCAAATACTGCAAGAGTTGCTGCTATATCCTGATTGGTATCTACGCCAAATTTTTGCATATAATCATATTTATCTTTCATCTCTTTATATTTCATAAAGGCTTGATATTCTATTTCAGGCATTCCGATAGTATCAAGAAGGTGAGAGTAAGCAGCGATATGAATAGTCTCCATATTTGAAAAAGCAGAGAGCATCATCTGGATTTCAGTTGGCTGAAACACTTTAGAATAATGCTTCATATAACAATTATTTACCTCTATATCTGCCTGAGTGAAAAAACGGAAAATTTGAGTAAGAAGATGTTTTTCCCCAGAGCTTAAATTATATTTCCAGTCTTTTACATCATCAGCTAGTGGCACTTCCTCAGGAAGCCAGTGAATTTTCTGCTGAGTATGCCATGCTTCGTAAGCCCAAGGATACGAAAAAGGTTTATAAATAGGGTTTGCTTTTAGTAATGTCATATTTTTTCTCTCAATATATTCTTATTTGTTGTTTTAGTTATCTAAGCTACTGGCACGCAAGGCATTCATCATATTTATTATTATCAACTGTTTTTTCGTCTTTATTATGATCGTTATTTACTTTCTCAACAGCATGTGAAACTTTATCTGCTCTCTGAATAGAAGTAGATCTACAATAATACAAACTTTTAACACCCATTTTCCATGCTCTGAAGTGAACATCATGTAAATATTGTTTGCTTACATCACCTGGTAGAAATACATTAAGAGACTGAGCTTGTGAAATATATGGCGTGCGATCAGCTGCAAGCTCTATAAGCCACCTTTGATCCATTTCATATGCTGTTTTAAATACATCTTTTTCATGATCAGTCAGGAATGTTAAATGGCGTACAGACCCTTCATGAGTGGAAATAGAAGACCATACTTGTTCATTATTAAATCCTTTTGATATAAGAAGTTTCTCTAAGTTTTTGTTACGTACTGTAAAAGAACCAGTGAGAGTCTTTTGAGTGAAACTATTTGCGGCATAGGGTTCTATTCCTGGTGATGCATTACCAGTAATGATAGAAATTGAAGCCGTAGGAGCAATCGCTGTTTTATTACTAAAACGAGCTTTTATTCCACATTCTTCTGCATCAGGGCAAGATCCACGCTCTTCTGCTATTAAAGATGAAGCGCGGTCAACCTCTTTTGCGATATGCTGAAATAGCTTATTGTTCCACACTTTTGCCATGACGGATTCCATAGGAACATTATTATCTTGCAAGAATGAATGAAAGCCCATAACACCAAGACCTATGCTGCGTTCTCTCATTGCTGAATATTTTGCTCTATGCATTTCCTCAGGTGCTTTATTGATAAAATCCTCTAGAACATTATCTAAAAAACGCATCACATCGGGTATGAAATCACTATTATCTTTCCAGTCATTAAAATATTCTAGATTAAGAGAAGAAAGGCAGCAAACAGCAGTGCGCTCATTCCCTAGATGGTCAATTCCTGTAGGAAGAGTTATCTCACTACATAAATTAGAGGTTTTAACATGGAGGCCAAGCTTTTTATGATGCTCTGGTATATTCCTATTTACAGCATCTATGAATAGTAAATAAGGTTCGCCAGTTTCTATTCTTGTTGTTAGTATTTTTACCCATAGATCGCGAGCTTTTATAGTATTCATCACTTCTTTTGTTCTTGGGCTTATAAGATCCCAGTCTTTGTCATCTATTACTGCCTGCATGAATGTATCTGATATGACAATACCGTGATGGATATTTAAAGACCTTCTATTAGTATCGCCCCCTGTGGGTCTTCTTATATCTATAAATTCTTCAATTTCTGGATGATCAACAGGCAAATATACAGCAGAGCTTCCCCTTCTTAAAGATCCTTGAGATATCGCAAGGGTCATAGAATCTTGTACTTTGATGAAAGGAACAATACCAGAAGTTTTACCATTATCCCGCACTCTTTCGTTAATAGAACGAATATTACCCCAGTAACTCCCTATTCCTCCTCCGCGAGAAGCAAGCCATATATTTTCTGTCCATAAATCAACTATCCCATGAAGGCTATCTGTAGTTTCATTTAAAAAACATGATATAGGCATGCCGCGATCCGTTCCACCATTACTAAGTATAGGCGTTGCTGGCATAAACCATAACTTACTGATATAATCATATAGTCTATTTGCATGGCTTTCGTCATCTGCATAATGTTTTGCAACTCTTGCAAAAAGACCTTGATAATCTTCACCATTTAGCAAATATCTGTCCTGAAGTACAGCCTTACCAAAGGGGGTAAGTAAATTATCTCTAGATTTATCAGTTTTTACATCGTAGTTCTTATCGATATTTTTTTGTGTCATGTTGTTAGATTCCAGAATTTAAAAGAAAATTTTTATAAGTAAGATACAAAACTAATGTTTATCTAATTCATAAGCAACAGAATAAATGCATATATAGTGTATTTTTTCTCTTGACATACTATATATAGTAAATAGTGAGAGCGAGCATGCTTATATGCCTAGATAATACGAGGCTGTTTTTTTGCCATTCGAATATTTTGTGGTTTATTATATTTTGTGATTTATAAGTCTAAATTAATTTTTATATGAAATATACTATGTCTTTTTCGTTTTTTAGTTATATATGTTACTATAATTTATGATACACTGTGATTATCTACTAATCAAAACATAGGTAGTATATGTCAAAACATTTCAATTCATCTTCCCACCATAATCAAGATCAAGAGACCAACACTGATGAGTTAGATGGTATCAAAATTGATTTAATAGCACAAGAAAGTGATAAAGTGATAACTAGCTCAGATCACCATCAATTTTCTAATATTATTGTTGAAAATTTCGAGGCTTCACCAAGAGGTAGACCTCGTTCAGAGAGTGTAGAAAGCATAGATCAGATGCCTGAACCACAAGAATCACCAAGATCTCGTGATGAAACTCGTCTTGAAAGAATATTCACCATGTTTCATAAGCCTCGTGCTAACGGGTCTGACGTAGATACACAAGACAAATTAATAAAGGAATATAAAGAACAACTGAATGATAGTTTAAAGTTATATAGGACAACAGTAAAATCTGATCCTAGTTCTATTAATTCTGAGACTTATTATCAGTATGGACTAATTTATAAAAAGCTTGCGCGTATTTCTGAAATATTGCCAGATCCTGAACAAGACACAGATTATGCAACAATTTGTAGACAAAAAGCTATAGGATATTTTGATAAAGCAATTACTTTAGGAAATAAATATAACAGTTCATCTAATGAGGATTTAGCAAAATATCATTCTGCTAAAGCAAAAGCATATTATTATATGAAAGATTTTAATAAAGCAAAGAATGAATGTGCTGATTCAATGTCTTTCTGTCCTACAAATCTTAAAGCACATGAAGTGATGGGATATATATATAAAGCAGAAAAGCAATATAATTTAGCTCTGAAGTCTTTTAATAATTCAGCAGGAGATCAGAAACACAACATACATTATGTAATGTATTTATATAACAAATGTCAAATACTAGCTATGCTTGGTAAACAAGAAGAAGCGACTTCGTCATATAATTTAGCTAATAGTATTTCACTATCTCAAAATCTTGATATGGAAGATAAAATAATTGCTTTAGGTATGCGTAATCCATCATATGGATCACTAATAATAGAATTATCAAATTTATCAAGTAAGAAAGAACTTTTAGATACACCTCACAATGCCTCTATTAAGAATATTTTTTCAGATATAGAGATAAATAATAGCCCTAATGAAGTAGCTAGACTTCTTGACGAGGTACGTGTAATAAAAGAAACCTTAATAGAGACAGAAAAAGCACTAAAAGATGAAAAGCTATCACATCTAAATGACGCAGAAAAACTAAAAAAAGCATTACGTAGATTGGAATCGGACTCTAATGAGGAATCAGAAATAGATAATAAAGATATTATACGCTCAGACCCATATTTATCGACTTTTTATAAGGTAATAAAACAGCATTTACTCAATATTTACAATACTACACAATCAATAGATACAGGGCTTGTTGCAAATAATAAAACTGGCAATTTAGGTCATGCTGCAAAGGCACTTAATCTTGTTAATGACTTCTTCCCAGCTCCAAAAGTAGTATCTTTGCCTTTAAAAGCTGCCTCTCTTGGGCTTGCTGCGATGGACGAACACTATCAAGCTAAGTGCATAGAGAATTTTAATAATATAGCAGATGATGAACGCGAGATGAAAATCTTGGCTAAAGGCGTAGCAACAAAACTTACATTACAACGCATAAAAGAAATATCAAATCACACAACAAAACATAATAAAAGTGATATAAAAAATTTAGCCAAATCTGATGCTGCTAATACAGCTAAATTTATAGAAGAAATAATATTTGATGGTAGAATAACTGCCGATAATCTAGCCGAGAAAGTAAATATGATAGTTGCTCTAGTAGGAATAGACAAAGATTATAATGATGCTAATTTAGAGAATATACCTCCATATACAAAATCTTCTGCGGCTCAAATTCTTGAAAAAATTAAAGCACAGCATCATCATTGGCATAGTGATGAGCAATTAGAAGAGAGATTTATAAATAGATTATCAGAAGAGATTAGTAAGTCTGGCGTGCAAGAAAATGTTGTAAAAGGTGAGCATTTTATTACAAGCCTTGCACACTATATAATTCGTGATACTCATGCAGTAGAAACTGTACATAGAACTTTAAAATTTTGGGAGCAAAAGGGAAAATTATCAGAAGACTTTCTATCTTCTGTAGATTATTTTAAAAATTCTATAATTGCTATTTTTGATACATCTGCTGTGACATCTGTTGTGTTATCTGATAATACTAGAGAAGATACAGTAAATATTATGCCAGCATTAGTAGGTGATCATGATATAGATAGTAATTCAGATACTCACTTATAACATTTATTACTAAAAGAGGAGCGTGATTACATTGATTCATCACTGTTGCTGCGCTCCTAATTACTACATTATATCTACTTTGTAGAACAGGATTTAAAGTTTTTACAGTTGCATATTGGCAAAGTCATTGAGTATGCTTCGGTTGTGATTACAAGATAATAATAATTATACTTTTGCTTCTAATAGTTTAATGCTAGAATCTGTCATTAGTATAATATTATTATAATAATGATACAAAATAAATATATAATCAGATTTTCATTTCTAGGATTATTATCTGCTATATTAATGCAAGGAGTTTTATACAGATATTTTATTATTGAGAACATAATATTAGAGTCTGTAGTAAAAACAGATGACCATATATCTGATATATATTTCTCTGAAATATGGCTAAAACATAAAAACATTACACAAAAACTAGCTTATAGTACAACAGATTTATTGATTAGAGATGAAGAGTTTATAGCATTTTCAGAAGATTCTTTAGAGTTTTTTGCTAATACGGATTTAGTCGCTATTTATCTACACAACAAAACAGGAAAAAAATTTTTAACCTCGAATGATGTAATAATTACTAGAGAAAATAACGGTTTCCCAGATTTTGATAGCAATATGATATCTCTATTAAATAAGTATTTGTTTAATAAAAAAACAGAAATTAATGGTTTAAATTCTGCGCTATCAGGGATTAGCAATTACGTTTTATCTCTTAATTCTACCATACATAAAGGAAAAGATAAAATTACAGACAGAGATATAGTCTCTTATTATGTACCTATTATAGTAGATTCTCATGTTGTTGGAGCGTTAGAATTAGTAACCGATATTACAGATCAATGGGCTAAAACAAGCCTTCTAGAAGCTAAGGTAATTAAAATTTTTCTTATAATATTTAGTATATTTTTCATCGTTATTGTCTATAACACTCATTACACTCAAAAAATCATTAACAAACAATTTGAGATTAATAAACTTCTAGAACAAGCAAAAAATTTAGCAGAAGTAGAAAGCTCTGATAAAACACAGTTTCTAGCAAATGTAAGTCACGAGCTTAGAACCCCTCTAAATGCTATAATAGGCTTTTCTGAAATGATACTTTCGGAGTCTTATGGTAAAATAGAAAATGCTCAATATGTTGAATATATCCAAGATATTAATAATTCCGGAAAACATCTTCTTAGCGTTATTAATGATATATTAGATTTTTCTAAAGCTGCTGCAGATAAATTGCAAGTAGATAATATAGAGCTTGATCTAAACAAACTTATTAGTGCTAGTATGCGTTTTGTAAAGCCAAGAGCAGAAAATTCTAAAATCGACTTAATAGAAAAATTACCAAAAGAACATATAGTAATTACTGCAGATCCTAAAAGGCTTAAACAAATTTTACTCAATTTACTTACTAATGCTGTTAAATTTACTCCAGAAGGAGGTTCTGTTACACTAGAAGTTTCTCTCAATCCTTTAGAAAAACTTGTATATGTTAAGGTAATAGATACTGGAATAGGCATGTCAGAAAAAGATATCCCTAAGGCTCTTACTAGTTTTGGTCAGGTTGATAACAAATCTAATAGAAAATATGAAGGAACAGGCCTTGGGCTTCCTCTTACAAAAAAATTAGTTGAGCTAATAAATGGCAAATTTGATATTGTAAGCCAGGTAGGAGTAGGTACAATAGTAACACTAACATTCCAATATACAGATAGTATAGATGTGTAGATTTTATGATATTGACAACTATAATTCTATATGTAGACTTAGGTCCTTACAAATTAACCAGTATAACGAATTATCTAATAATCTGATTCGTCTGTTAGTTTAAGTTAGTTGATATTTGAAATCTTTATAATGGATGAAATTACGCTCTTACTATTTCGGGCTTACATTAGAAGAATCTAGTTGAATGCTTTGTTTAATTAATAATATTAGATATCATAATGAGTAAAATATATAGCTCTGCAAGTGCTGCTTTGTCTGGCATTTTAAAAAACGATATGACAATAATGTCTGGTGGATTTGGATTATGCGGTATTCCAGAACATCTAATTAGAGCTATATTAGAATCTGGAATAACAGGACTTACTGTGATAAGTAATAATTGCGGAACTGACGATTTTGGTCTTGGTTTGCTTCTTAAGAATGGTCAGATTAAAAAAATGATCTCCTCATACGTTGGGGAAAATAAAACTTTTGAGCAGCAGTTTTTAAATGGTACGTTAGATCTTGAATTAACACCACAAGGAACTTTAGCTGAAAAAATAAGGGCTGGAGGTGCCGGAATTCCTGCTTTTTATACAAAAACAGGCGTTGGTACAATTGTTGCAGAAGGAAAAGAAATTAAAGAATTTGATGGTCAAAAATATATAATGGAAAAGTCTTTAAGTGCTGATCTTGCAATAATCAAGGGTCATATAGCTGATCGCAGTGGTAACGTTCTGTTCCGGAAAACAGCTCGTAATTTTAATCCTATAATGGCTACAGCAGCTGATATTACAGTTTGTGAAGTAGAAAAAATTGTTGAAGTTGGCCAGTTAGATCCAGACCATATTCATACTCCTAATATTTTTATTGATAGATTGATTCAAGGAATAAGTTATCAAAAAACTATAGAACATATTACAACGAGGTAATCGATATGTCTTGGTCTCAGGAAGAAATGTGTAGAATTGCTGCTCGTGAATTTAAAAACGGTATGTATGTAAATATCGGAATAGGTATACCAACTGATATCCCAAACCATATACCTAAAGACATCCATGTAACTCTGCAAAGTGAAAATGGTATGCTTGGCATTGGTCCTTTTCCTAAAGCGAGCGAGGTAGATGCTGATCTTATCAATGCTGGTAAACAGACTATCACATCTCTACCAGATAGTAGCTTTTTTGATTCCTCCTATTCTTTCGCTATGATAAGAGGTGGACATATTGATCTTACCGTACTTGGTGCATTGCAAGTTTCTGAAAGAGGAGATCTTGCAAATTGGGGAGTGCCTGGTAGAATGGTTAAGGGGATGGGTGGCGCTATGGATCTTGTTGCAAATGTAAAAAGAGTAGTAGTACTTATGTGGCATGTGGCAAAAGATGGCTCTCCTAAGATTTTAAAAGAATGTGACCTTCCTTTAACAGGGGTTAGGGTGGTAAATCGGATTATTACAGATCTTGGTGTATTTGATGTAACTAATGATGGACTAAAAGTAACCGATATTGCAAATGGTGTATCAATAGAAGAAATAAGACAAAAAACTGAAGCTACATTATTACTGTAGATTTGCAAGGTAGCATTCGATCTTAGCAAAGAGTGATTTTTTATATGCCAGATTGCTTTGTTGCTTTGGTCTTCCAAATGATTGTGTTTTGATTTTAAATGCGTCCTTGAGTGAATCATGAATTTTGTGATGTTTTTACTCATCTTTTAAAAAAATAATCTTTCTTATCTAGATATTTTATATGTTAGCTGTTTTTTATTTCATGGGCTCTAATATTATTTAGAATATAAACTAAAATAGGAAAAAATAATGACAGATATAGTAAGGCCAGAAAAATATAGCAAAGATGAAATTAAAGGGTTAGTAGAAAAATCAAACTATCTGGTATGGGAGAGCCAGGTTAATCAAGATACTATTGTAGATTTTTTGGATAAATTACCATCTGGTTCTATTAATTTAGATAAGAATGGTAATATTGCTTCCCTTGGTGATGGTAAGAAGCCTCTTACTGAATTTGTAGATTCAGTTAAAAGGGTTATGACTAGTGAAGGAATAACAGATTTTTCTGCAAAGCATGATGATAAAATCATGGACAAAGCTATGAAAAATTTTATTAATGTTGATCTTTCTAAATATGCGTCAAATGGTGAGCATGTCATAACAGGAAATGACTTAAGTACTAACTTAATTAGTTACATGAATGATAATAAAAAAAGTCTTAATGCTCATCCAAATTTTAATCCTAATATGATTAGTGCTGTAATGGCGACTTATGTAGAAGAATTACCAGAAAACATCGGCACCAAAAAACAAAAGCAAGACCATATAGATAAAATGGTACCATATCTTGCAGGTAAATTATCAAAATTATCTGTACCATTTGGGAAGGATGCTGATGCTAAGACGCTAAAATATAATAATGTTTTACTTGCTGATGAGAAACAAAAATCTATAGTTTTAGGTATAATAAGAGATTCTTCAAAAGAATTACAAGGCCCGAAGTATGAAGGTACCAAAGATCCTCGTACACTAGAGTTGCTAGGTAAGGAAAGTATGAAAGGTGAGAAAAGTATTCTCAAAACAATAAAAACATTGTTTATTGGTGAAACAAATACCGAGCGTGCTAAGATATACGAGTCTTATAAAAAGACTACTAGTACTTCACGCAGTAGATAATTTTTATCTAATTTAAATTACTATCCACCTATAAATCATTGCAAGATTCTGTGGTTTTATCACGCAATGTAATATTTACTAAAAATGGTCATTACAAGCTGGGGCGAAGCCAAGAGATCCATTGCTGTTTCTCTTCCTTGCTTGCTAGGCTTATTATCAGTAAGGATGAATTATTACTTAGTAATTGCTACAAAATACGGCTATAATATTTTTTGATATTCTTTGAATATCTTATCTACCGCATATATCCATAATATACAGACTATTATAAACACTACCATTAATATAGGAGATATAGATGTATAAGTAGCGGTTGGTACTAGAGTAAATAAAATTGACTGTATAAGACCGCTAGATGATTTGCCAATTTTAGAGCTTACAACATCAACAGCAGCTTTCCCTTTTGTTCTTAATTCATCATCTAGAGGTATGTATAACATAGCAAGAGATGTATCCCAAATGGAATATTTGGTACCTTTAGATAAAATATTTTGAATGGTTCCAATGGAAATAGCAATAGCTAGTGGAGTCATAAGCATTGCTCCTTCTACCATAGATAAAAGCTGATTATCAAACACTACAAATACAAAGAATAATGTACCAGTCACCATTATAATTATAGGGGTTAGTATAGCTGCTACAAACCAGCTATGGTTACGCATAATATGGTTTCCGATTATTGTCATGATCATTATCGTAACGCCTGTCCATAGGATATAAAGACTACTAAATTCTGCATAACTGTTAACTGTAGAGTATAATTCAGAGGCTTTTGCCTTCCAAACAGCTTCAACCAAATTCATACTAAGTGCAAATGAAGCAGAACATACAAGCATTAGCCATAAATATTTAGATCTTGCTATGTATTTAAAACTATCTACAAGACCAAGCTTAGTAGTATGATCAGAAGGATTTTTAGCTTTAGCTTTGGTATATAATTTAGGGTCTGTCATTATTTTAGAGCAAACAAATCTAATAATTAGTCCTGCAAAAATAGAACCTATTAGTACAATAAAAATAGAAGATTGGACTAATAATACCTTATCTTCAATATCACCACACCATTTTTTAAAAAAGCATAATTCAGATGAAAGATTTAGCATCATAAGCCCTACAAAAATCAAAGCAGAATTTCCAAATAGCGAAAATAATGTATAGAAACGCTTTGCTTCTTCGGTAGTTGTGATCTCATTAGCAAATTGCCAAAATAGCAAGATATAAAAAATATTTGGCCATAATTCCGCAAGCACATAAAAAAATATGTAACTCCAATTGCCAACTAAAGCGATATACCATTTAAAATTAGGATAGCCCTTGATTAATGTATCAATTCTTACAGGATCTATATGATATAAATCTGCATTCGGATAAATCCAAAAAGCAAAAATCAGAAAAAATGATACGAAAAAAGCTAAAAGATAATAGTATATTTTTTCAAAAGATAAATGATTCAGCATCTTGGCGTAAATTACTACAAATAAAGCAGCAGCAGGTGTTACGCAGTAAACTTTTGTAAAGCTTGTAACTTCTGCTCCTATTTCTGGTATTACAATACTATCTTTTAAAATACGAAGAATATTTTGATTAAATAACACACAAAACATTAAAGCTGACATAGGAATGAATTTTCGGAGCTCATGCCTTTCTATAGGCCATAATAGCTTCAAAATTCTAGAAAATACTGATTGAGATTTATGTGCAGTCATTTTGATACCAACAATAGAGCAAAAAAAAAACTTAAACAAAGCTTCTTATTTACTTTAAATACCAGTTAATCGATACCAAAGTTATGTGCTTTTAGCATTTTCATTAAATATATTGTTCATTAATGTTGGGTTATATCCATTTTGTAATGAATGCCTAAATTATGAAGTTGCATATTTAATAAAAAACATAGGTATTACTATAAAAAATTATCTAAAATGTCAAGATAATTTAATTCATTTAGCAAGAAGTAATGCTATTATTTATGATATGGGTGAGAATTGATGATAGTCTGAGCTCTATAAATTTGCTCTATTAGTACCAATTTAGCAAGTAGATGTGGCATAGTCATAGAAGAAAGAGATAGGATAATATCTGCTGATGATTTTATTGTGTCGTCTAGTCCATAGGCGCCTCCAATAACAAATGTGATGTTTTTGGAAGAATCTAGAGTTTTACGCATAATACCAGCAAAATTTTCGCTGGTATAAAATTTCCCTGCTGGATCTAAAAGAACTAGCAAGCTATTTTTAAGGACATTCTGACTGATCATTTTTGCTTCTTCTATTTTCAAATTATCTTGTGAAAGACTTTTTTTGCATACTAGTTCTTTCTCTACAAGATCAAATTTGATCATACGTGTCCAGTGATCAAGAAGACTGCGATATTCTTTGGTAGATTTACCAAAAGATAGAATCAGAATTGTGCTCAAGATTTATTTACTGCTAATAGAATAAATTAACTTACCGATCAAAGATTCCAGATTGACTGATGATTGGGTCATTTTAATTTGTTCTGTATTTTGTAGTACTTCTTCGTCTCCACCAGGTGATATCATTATGTATTTCCCTCCAAGTAACCCGCTACTAGCTATGATAGCCTGAGAATCTTTAGGTATTTTTACATTATCAAAAATAGAAAGCTCCATTTTTGCCATAAATGAAGATGTATCAAGAGTTAAGCTTTTTACTTCACCTATTTTTATACCAGCTATGATTACGTCGCTTCCTACAACTATTCCGTCAACATTTTGGAAATTAGCGTTTAATACATAACCAGCATTATTAGGAGAGCTTGCTTTCTTATTATAAGCAAATAAGAAGAAAGATAGTGCGATAGCAAGCACAATAAAGCCTACTAATGTTTCGATGATATTTTGTTTCATAATAATTCTTTATTTGGTTGAAATGGTTGATAGTCAGAAGACACTTCAGCGCGTTTAGCTGAATGTTTTAAAGGGTTATAAGCATGTTTTGTTCCAGTAAGGTTCTTGCTATGTTCTATCTGCCATGGAAAAGATTCGCTTTTTATAGGTATTTCTATCTCTTCGGTCATGTAGTGTAGCCATCCATGAAATACTGGTGGGATTGAAGAAGGGTCTGGAGTATTAGCGCTATATGTAACATAACGAATGTTTTTTCCAATGGAATTTTTTTTACTAGACTCATAATATTTATTACCCAATTTATCTTCAGCTATAAATTTACTAGTGAATTTTATCCATATTTTATCTAAAACGGACATTAAATTATCTCCTTTGCTGCGTTTTTGCCAAGGTTAGCAAGTTCGTCTGCTATATTATTGCCAACATTATCGCTATGCCCCTTCACCCAATACCAAGAGATGTTATGCTCTTTCGTTATTTCTAGTAAATCTTGCCATAAATCAATATTTTTGACCAGTTTTTTATTGCTATACCAATTATTTTGTATCCATTTTTCTATCCATGTGGTGATTCCATTTTTAAGATATACGCTATCTGTATGTAATTCTACATCACACTTCCATTTCAAAGTCTTTAATGCCTCTATTGCTGCTTTTATTTCCATCCTATTATTTGTTGTATTTTTTTCGGAACCAAAAATCCTCTTTGTTTTGGAGTCGCATATCATATAAGCTCCCCATCCTCCAGGTCCAGGATTGCCAGAGCATGCACCATCAGTATAAATAATAACTTTTTTAGGTTTTTTGTTGTCCATCTTACTTTTTATTTTTATCTCTAAATTTATCCAAAGTAATTACATTGGTAGAATTATGATCTTCTTCTATAGGTGTTTTTTCTTTTTTATCATGCGCTTCTTCTTCCATGTGTATAGGGTCATGGCTTGTGAATTCTATAGTGAATTTTACGGAAGGGTCAGAAAATGCAGTAATTGCTTTAAATGGAATTACTAACTTTTCAGCTTTACCTTTAAAGAAAAGCGTAACACTAAATCTTGATTTTTCTACTGTAAGATTTTCAAATTGGTGCTGTAATACTATTGTCATTTCTTCAGGATAATCTGATTTGATATTATCAGAAATTTCTACTCCAAACATATTAGTATCAAAAGAAATATAGAAATGATGTTCTCCTAGAGGTCCATTTTTTTCAATTATTGACAATATACTGGGCACAACAGAGCGCATTGCTTCATCAACAACTTTGGGATAATTTATTAAGTCTTTCATTTTCTACTATTGTTTATAATTACTAAAATCTACTATTTTATAAGACTATACAAAATCCAAATATTCTTTGCAAGAATCATTCATTTCGTGTAGAGTAGCGGCTGGAAACTTTAATCAAAATTATCAATATGAATATTCACGAATATCAAGCGAAAGAAATATTACGCAAATATGGTGTGCCAACTTCAACAGGTGTAGTAATTTTAGATCCACAAAAAATTGATAGTGCTATTGATGGCCTAAATGCTTCAATTTATGTGGTAAAAGCACAAATACATGCTGGTGGAAGAGGCAAAGCTGGAGGAGTAAAAGTACTAAGAGATAAAGAGTCAGCAAAACAAGCTGCCCATAGTATGTTTGGAATAAATTTGGTAACTCATCAAACCGGTCCTGAAGGACAAAAAGTCCAAAGAATATATATAGAATCTGGTTGTGATATAGAGCAAGAATATTATTTTAGTGCTGTACTTGATAGGGACAATAGCTGTGTTACATTTATGGCATCAACTGAAGGAGGGGTGGATATAGAAGAAGTCGCACATAATACTCCAGAAAAAATCTTTAGAGTGTCTGTTGACCCTGCTGTTGGGATTCAGTCATTCCATGGTCGCAAAATAGCATTTGCCCTTGGGTTTAAAGGCGAACAGCTTAAAAATATGGTCCAAATAGTAGAATCTACTTATAATGCTTTTATCTCAACAGATGCATCTCAGATTGAGATTAATCCACTAGTACTTAGTTCTAATGGCAATCTTATAGCTCTAGATGCAAAAATTAACTTTGATGACAATGCATTATTTAAACATAAAGATATATTATTCCTTAGGGATGAATCGGAGGAAGACCCTTTAGAAACTAGGGCTTCAGAAGCTAGCCTTAGCTATGTGAAAATGGATGGTACTATTGGATGTATGGTTAACGGCGCTGGTCTTGCTATGGCTACTATGGATATCATCAAGCTATACGGCGCATCCCCGGCTAATTTTTTAGATGTAGGCGGCGGTGCAGATAAAGAAAGAGTCACCGAGGCTTTCAAAATTATTCTCTCTGATAGTAATGTAAAAGGTATTCTGGTTAATATTTTTGGTGGGATTATGCGCTGTGATATCATAGCTGAAGGTGTAATTGCTGCCGCTAAAGATGTAGGACTTAGTGTACCATTAGTAGTAAGGCTTGCAGGAACAAATTTTGAACTTGGCAAACAAATTTTAGCAAATTCAGGATTAAAAATAATTCCAGCAGATGATTTAGCTGATGCAGCTAGTAAAATTGTTGAAGCTACAAAATAAAGAAAGGTAAAGATATGTCGATTTTGGTAAATAAAAATACAAGGGTTATTTGTCAGGGCTTCACTGGCTCTCAAGGGACTTTTCATTCCCAGCAAGCAATTAGTTATGGAACGCAAATGGTTGGTGGCGTGACTCCTGGTAAGGGGGGGAATACTCATTTAGATCTTCCTGTATATAATACTGTAGAAGAAGCGGTAAACCGTACTAATGCTAATGCTAGCGTTATATATGTTCCACCTGCATTTGCGGCTGATTCTATTTTAGAAGCGATTGATGCTAAAATAGAGCTTGTCGTATGTATAACAGAAGGCATACCAGTACTTGACATGGTTATGGTTAAAAGAGCTCTAAAAGGTTCTAAAACACGTTTGATTGGCCCTAATTGTCCTGGAATTATTACACCTAATGAGTGTAAGATAGGAATTATGCCTGGCCATATTCATACACCTGGCTTTATAGGTATAGTATCAAGATCTGGTACTTTAACATATGAAGCCGTAGCTCAGACTACTGCTGCTGGCCTTGGTCAATCAACCTGTATTGGTATCGGTGGAGATCCCGTTAATGGTACAAATTTTGTTGATTCTATAGAAATGTTTTTAGCTGATGATCAAACAAAGGCTATAATTATGATAGGTGAAATCGGAGGAAATGCCGAAGAAGATGCTGCAGAATTTATCAAACATTCCAAAATCAAAAAACCTGTTGTAGGATTCATTGCTGGGGTTACTGCTCCTAAAGGAAAAAGAATGGGTCATGCTGGTGCTATTATTTCTGGTAGCAGCGGATCTGCTGAGCATAAGCTTGAAGCTTTAAGAAGTGCTGGAGTTACTATTGCAAATTCACCTGCTACGATTGGAAAAACAATGTATGATTTGCTCAATTAACTTACATTTGATTTAATTTATGAAAAATAACCTAGATTATCAAATACTTGATGCTATAGATGCAAGCGTCTACTGGAAAGATTTGTCAGGAAAATATCTTGGATGTAATAAGTATATGGCAGAAATGTCTGGTATGAGTAGCGATCAAATAATTGGAAGCACTGACTATGAGATGCCTTGGAAAGATCAAGCAAGTAAAATCAGAGAAACAGATTTGATGGTTATAAATAACTGCAAACAATATGATGTCGAAGAAAGGCCAATGATTAGCGGCGGTTTCCAGACTGTGTTTTTAAGTTCAAAAAGTCCGTTATTCGACGAAGATAATAATGTAATAGGAGTTGTAGGAGTATCAATTAATATTACTCACAATAAAAGACTTGAACAAGAGTTTGAACAAGCTGCAAGGGATATAGATAAAAATATTCAATTATTAAAGCTTAATGTTTTAAAAATGTTATCCCAATAGTATGCTTGATTGATTTTAAATAGCAAATAATATTGCTGGATAATTACTATAAATCTTCAAGGCTCCATCTTGCTTTAGGACATGTTTGAAGATCATTTGTTTTGTTAATACGAAGCCTTTCGACTCCTGCAAATGCTATCATCGCAGCATTATCTGTACATAATGTGATTGGTGGTGCTACTAAATTAAAATCTTTGTTTCTTATAGAATTTGCAAGATGATTTCTTAAATATATATTGGATGCAACCCCACCAGACAAAACAAAGTTTGAACTTTTGTGATTATTATTAAATAATGAAATAGCATTTAGGGTTCTACGAGATAAAATTTCTGAGATTGTATATTGAAAAGACGCGCAGATATCTGATATTTTTTGATCATCTAACTGCTTGATTTTTTCTATTAATAAACGAACAGCTGTTTTTAGACCAGAGAAAGACATATCACATCCTTCTCTATCTACCATAGAAAGTGGTAATTGATATTTATTTGGATCTCCATTTTTTGCTAATTTCTCTATAATAGGTCCTCCGGGATACCCCAGACCAAGAATTTTTGCTGTTTTATCAAAAGCTTCTCCTACTGCATCATCAAGAGTTTGTCCCAGAATTTGATATTTTCCAACACCTAAAACAGATACAAACTGACAATGCCCTCCTGACGCTAGCAGTAATAAATATGGAAAATCTACTTTGTTGCTTAAGCGCGCTGCTAGAGCATGCCCCTCTAAATGATTTATAGCTATGAAAGGTTTTTTAGTAACTGATGCAATAGCTTTAGCAAACATTGTGCCTACAATTACTCCACCTATTAATCCAGGGCCTGTAGTTGCTGCGATAGCATCTATATTACTCATTGTAAGATTAGCTTCAGCAAAAGCAGCTTTAGTAGCAAGTCTTAGATTCATAAGATGTGATCTTGCCGCTATTTCTGGGACTACCCCATTATATGGTGCATGTTCTTTTAGTTGAGATATTACTATATTAGATAGAATTTTCTTATCTTCTGTTACTATTGCAACACCTGTATCATCGCAGCTGGACTCTATCCCAAGAACTATTTTAGTCATAATAATTTCCTAGCTAGTGATACATATTGCTCCGGTGATAAGTTTTCAGGTCTATCATTCGGATTTATATTGAGATCTCTGAAAATAGTTTCAGATATTTGGGGAAGGGCTTTCTTAAGCATTTTTCTACGAAACATAAATGCATTATGCGTTATTTCTCTGACTTTTTCTAATAGTAATGCATCATATTGTATATTTTTAGGAATAATTTTGACAATGCTAGAATATACCTTAGGAGGAGGGTAGAAAGCTTTGGGAGACACATCAAATTCTTTTGTTACATTAGCCACAATTTGGCACATTACAGATAGCTTTCCATAAGCTTTAGTAGAATGACTAGCGCAAATTCTATCAACTACTTCTTTTTGTAGCATTAGAGTCATAGATTCTATTATTTCAGGACTATCTAACCATTTAAATAATAATGTGGTTCCAATATTATATGGTAAGTTAGAAATAACAGTTATTTTATCAAGAGATTTTTCTAATACTAAATCATTCAATGAAATTTTAAGAGCATCTGATGAAATGATTTCTAAATTAGAATAATGTTTTTGCAAATCTATCAGAAGGTCAAGACATCTTGGGTCTTTTTCTATGGCTATAAGTTTGCGAGGCTTTTGTGATAATATAGATCTAGTAAGACCACCAGGTCCTGGTCCAATTTCTAGAACATCTCTCTCTGTAATATTTGTAGATGCTCTTACTATTTTGTCGCATAGGCTAGAGTCAAAAATAAAATTTTGTCCTAGCCTTTTGCAAGGTTTTATCCCATAGGATTTTGCATGTAGAGAGATCGAAGGTAAACTATTCACAAAAACCTAGAAAATCTTTATATAAGCCTTTTTACGTAAATTATTTTGGTATTTTACTAAATTCAAAGATACTTTCTTATTCATTAAAAAATTTGATAAATAAATACTTTCTTCATCAGTAAAATTTTCTATTTTCTTGCTGCATAGCATAAGAATTTTAAACTCATCACCTATTTTTACTACATTACTATGGGTACCATTTTTCATATTTTTTACTAATGTTTGTATTTGTGGATCTAACATACTAAACTTAGTTTCTATGGTTTTAAGAGTTGCAGTCTTGCTGTAGGTGGATTGACGCAATTTAGCACAAGTAGTAAGTTTTCTAGATAGATTTAACATTTTTTGATAGCCATGTTCTGTAGCATTTTTAGCTGAAAGAATATTAATTTTTACATCAGCATCTTTGATTTTATGATTAAAAATTACAGCTTCAAATTGTTCATTACTTAGCTTTACATTCGGAGCAAATACCTCTGAAATGAGTCTGTATTTTAAGATATCATTTGCGACCTTTTTCTTAAAACTTGTAACGCTTATGCCATTAGAGCTTAATAAATTAGTTAAATGACCCTTTGGCATTTTATTGCGTTCTTCAATATTTGCTATAGCAATTTTTATATTCTCTTCAGTAATTTTAATTCCCAAGTTCTGCTCTTGTTGTTCAAGTAATTGCTCGTCTATAAGGCTATTTAAAGCTACGGTACGAAGTTCTTTATTTTTCTTGGCATCAGATTGATCAATATTTGATAAAAAGGCGACCATTTTTACTCGATCTTCTAGTTCACTAAAAGTGATTGGGTCATCATTTACTATAGCAACAATTTTCTCTATAGCAGCAGAGCTATTAAATGTGATCAATAGAACTAAAAAAGCTAAATAGTTTTTCATATCATCTTCCTAAAAACTTAAGGTCTTTAAACTTAACGAAACAGAATTACTGTCTGTCTTGTATATACCGCGAGTTGGGTCTGCTGTATATGTTTTGCCAATTCGCATCGAGATATTAACACAATCGCCATGATATGTCATCTTTATATTACGTGATATTGGTGATATTTTTTTATATGAGGCTAGGTCAAATCTTATATCATACCCAGCAGACCACTCATCATTTATCTTATATCTTGTATCAATAAACATTTGTTTGATCCCTGAGCTATATTGATTTAGAGAGTCTTTTGTATAATAGCTAGAAGGTATTATATTAATCATACTAATATTGCTGTAGATAATGTTATTATTATACCAAGCGCCTATTTCTTCCCTAAATTTCGATGACGTTTTACTATATATTTTAGTGTTATAATATATTTCTACAAGATTACTAAAGTTAATTGAGGATTTGATTAGTAAATCAGGGTTTTTATGAGGGCCGTTGCTATTTGTTAAGTACTCTAATTTTCCTAAAAAGCCTTTAATGGTGTATCCTTCTTTATGATCTGATCTTGCTTTTATTCCATAGCTTAAACGACGACCATATTCATGAAAATCAAAGCCACTATATCTATTAGAGTTAAATAAATTTACTTCATTTAAATCATAAGCATTTACATCTATATAATCATATTTAAGATTCTTTTTATATGTTCCAAAACCTTCCACGAATAGAATTTCTGGCTCTAGTATAATCATCTTTTCCTTGTCATGTCTAATTAGAGGATATTGCCATCCTAAATGGATTTCTGGAATATTTCTGGTTGCGATACCATTTTTTTCTAATTTTTTTGCGGTTGCTATATTAGCATAATAAAAATCTGCTCTATTATATCCTGACAAAGAAATTAAATGACCATCTGTAGTTTTATATGTTTTAGATAAAATAGTAGTCAGATTATTCCGACTAACATTGTAATTATTATTTTCAGAATAATGTATTGTGCTGTTTTCTAGAATAATATTTGTACTATCATCTATTATTGGTGTTATTTGTCTTACAGTAATTTCAGGAAATACATAGCTATTTGAGTCTTTTTCTGTAGAAGCTTTTAGCTCTTGAAAATGCAAAGCATCTATTCTAGCAAAATTACTTTTGTTAATTTTTTCAATATATATATTTGAAGTTAAGTGAGGATCATTTTTATCATAATATTCTTTTAGATATGCTTTATCTGATGTTCTATTAAAATCATATCCGTAATTGTAATTACCCTTTACTAAATCTGCTTTAGAACTTACATAGAACCTACTTTGTTTTTGATTTTTAGTTTGATTGTTATCTAATGTCTTTTTAATATTTGACCTTATAAAACTAAGATTTGTATTATATTCCCCTTCTTTAGATAGATATCTTGTCTCATTTTCTATTATTAATCCATTTGAACTAAGTCTTGGGGTTGTAGTATTATCAAAATTATCTTTTGGTCTGAAATATATTGGCACACCTATACCAGCTTTACTTTTATTAGGAATAAGAATTCCTGATTGAGCCTTTGCTTTAGGCGTGGGATGAGCAAAATAAGGTGTAAAAAATATAGGCACTCCATAGACTTTAAAAAATACATTTTTATATATTACTTTTTCTTTGGCAAAGTTTAGATCAGTTTCCTTAGAAGATATACTCCAAAGTGGATAACGATTATTACAGATGCTACATGCTGTATATTCAGATTTTTTAAGAATACTATGGTTCTCGTCGATTCTTTTTGCCATAGTAGAAGCCAAGATAGAATTATCTCCAAAATATAAGATAAAATTTTGAATGATTCCACTTTTCATTTTATTTTCAAAAAATATACTATCTCCGTCAAGTTGAATTTTTTTGTGATCTGGAGCGTTCGAATCAGATTTTACTCTTACATTACCATTTGCAAATAGCTCATCATTAATAGAGTCGTAAATTATATTATCGGCTGTTATAATGTATCCTTGTGAAATAATATGAACATTCCCATAAGCTCTAACAGATTTTGTAGTGCTATCATAGGTAATATTATCTGCTGATAAAAAATTATCCTTATTAGTCATAATATTTGCTGATGCTTTATGATATAACAATCCTATAACAAATATCAGCATATATCTTATGATAATTTGGTAACTAAGCAAATGCATTAAAGTAACCTTGTTTTTCTTCATAATGTAAAATATAGTAAAATCTCTTCTCTGGAAATATCTAATTGCTATGATTATGACTAATATTATTAATTTAAATCAATTACAGTTAAAAGAATACACCGTAAGCGAGATTTCTTCACATATCAAAAGTCTTGTAGAAACGCAGTTTGGTTATGTACGTATTAGAGGCGAGATATCAGGATTAAAAATTGCAGCTTCAGGTCATGCATATTTCAATCTGAAGGATGAAAATGCCATAATTGCATCCACTTGTTGGAAAAATGCTCTAGCGAAGATGCCTGCTAAACTAGATGAAGGCTTAGAAGTGATTGCTACAGGTAAGCTTACTACATATGCTGGACAATCTCGTTATCAGCTTAGCGTAGAGCATATAGAAGCTTGTGGTGAAGGTGCCTTGATGCAAATTTTAGCTAAAAGGAAGACTAAACTACAAGCAGAAGGATTATTTGATAATAGTAGAAAAAAAGCTTTGCCATTTTTTCCTAAGACTATTGGAGTGGTAACTTCTATCAGCGGAGCTGTAATAAAAGATATAATACACCGAATTAAGGATAGATGCCCTCTAAGAGTGGTTATATGGCCAGTATCTGTGCAAGGAGAAAATGCCGCAGATGAAATTACTTCTGCAGTAAATGGTTTTAATAAATTATCCCAAGATTTGCGTCCAGATATTCTTATTGTAGCAAGAGGAGGGGGATCCATAGAAGATCTATGGTGCTTTAATGAAGAAATAGTAGTAAGATCTATAGCTGCATCTATTATTCCTGTGATATCTGCTGTAGGACATGAAACAGATTTTACCCTGTCTGATTTTGCTGCTGATCTTAGAGCCCCTACTCCTACTGCAGCTGCAGAAATAGCAACACCTGTTATTGCAGATTTGAAATATACTTTAGATCTTCATTTTAATAGGATTATAAAAATCCTAGAAAATAAAATAAAATATATGGAAAATTTGAGTTCTACTTATAATAATGCCCTTTCTGATCCTAAATCTCTTATTATGAGCGTTCAGCAAAAATTAGATGATATAGTGTTTTCATTATATGCAGCACTACCAAGACTAGTTAATATTAAACTAATGGAATTAAAACAGCATAGGATAGATTTTTTAAATCCTATAAAATTTATCCCACAAAAATATGAAGATGTTACAAGAATAAAAAATCAGCTTGAGAAAGTGTTATCTGGATATATTGATAGGTTAGAAACTAAAATAACATTATATTCAAGCCTTTTATCGAGTTTAGACTATAAAAATGTTATATCACGAGGATTTAGCATCGTTAGAGCTAAATCAGGCGCTATAATAGCATCTCCATTATCTGTATCTATAGGGGAAGATCTATATATCGAAAATAGAGAAGGTAAAATAAAAGCTGAAGTATTAGAAATTGTAAATAATTGTAAAGAAAGTTAATATCTAAAAACTTACCGTTCAAAGTTTCATATCTCATTCAATCTGACAAATTATATAACTTATCTGACCATAAATCTTTAAGAAAATCTTCAACCGGATAAATCATAATTTTATGTCCATTACAATCAAGTAGACGCTTCTTGACCTCAAGGCTTACAACGATTGAAAGTCTAGGTTTATGTTCTTTCGTAAATTCAATAATACCAAGTAAATCTCTTTCCTGTTGGTAGGTCTAAATTAAGTTGTCTTTTTTTAGCATCGCACTACAAATTAGTATAGAAAACAATAGCGAATTTATATATGGTATAGGCAAAACAATAGCGTAGAATGGTATATTAGACCTTACGTAAAAAACATGCTTTTAACATAAATTGTCCAAGCTCTGTTTTACAATCTACTTCATGATCTCCGTCTACTAGGCGAATAGATTTTACTTTAGTGCCCATTTTTAAAGTAGTTGATGAGCCTTTGACTTTAAGATCTTTAATCAATACTACAGAATCTCCATCTGATAATATCGTACCGTTAGCATCTTTAATGATTGTATTATTATCATCTTGCATAATAATTTCATGCGCTCCCCATTCATGGAAGCAATCAGGGCAAATAAAACTTAACCCGTCTTGGTAAGTATTATTCATTCCACATTTAATACAAGAAGACATATTGTATGGCATAACCATTCTCCATTAATTGAAAAATTTACATTTAGATAAAGTTATGCCACTAGAGCTTTATTGCAATATTTAGCTAGCAATGAAAGAATTAAATAGTGAGTATATCTTGCTCTTTGGCTTTAATTTGATTGTCTATTTTACTAACAAAATCATCAGTGAGTTTTTGAATTTCTTCAGAGAAAGAATGATATTCATCCTCTGTAATGCTACCATCTTTTTCCATTTTCTTTAGAATATCCATTCCGTCACGCCTTACATTCCTTAAAGCAATTTTTGTGTTTTCTCCGTATTTATGCGAAAGTTTTACTAGCTCTTTTCTTCTCTCTTCGCTAAGTAAAGGTATAGGTAACCTTATTAATTGTCCATCTGATGCTGGATTAAGGCCTAAATTCGCTTCAGTAATTGCTTTTTCTACTGCTTTTACCATAGATTTATCCCAAACTTGTACAGATATTACTCTAGCATCTGGTGTTGATATTGTAGCAACTTGAGAAATTGGCATACGGCTACCGTAAGCTTCTACCATAACAGGGTCTAGAAGATTTACAGATGCTCTACCAGTGCGTAAACCTTTTAGTTCGTTATCAAGTACTTTGATAGAATTTTCCATTTTAGTTTTAAGTTCACTTATTATTTGTTCTTTTTCCATTTTTATACTCCTTGAATTTTTGTATAACTACCTTGGCTCTTTAATACTTTGGCGAAATTACCTTTCTCTTTAATAGAAAAAACTTTAATAGGCAAATCATTTTCTTTAGCAAGTGCAATTGCCGCCATATCCATTACGTTAAGATTTTGTTGTAACACTTCTGTATATGTTACTCTATCAAATTTTTTAGCAGAAGGATTTTTTAAAGGATCTGCAGAATATACCCCATCTACCTGAGTTGCCTTTAGCAATAAATCGCAGTTCATTTCTATAGCCCGTAATACAGAGGCAGTGTCAGTAGTAAAAAAAGGATTTCCAGTACCAGCTGCAAAAATCACTACTCTTCCCTTTTCCATATGTCTTTTTGCTCTACGTCTTATATATGGTTCGCATATACTAGTCATAGGGATTGCAGATAATATTCTTGTATCTATGTCACATTTCTCTAGTACATTTTGCAGAGCAATAGCATTAATAACAGTAGCCAGCATTCCCATATAATCTCCTGCTGTTCTTTCTATGCCAAGCTTTAATACATCTGTCCCTCTACAAATATTACCTCCACCTACTACTATGGAGATTTCTACTCCCAAATCCATTACTTCTTTTATATCATTAGATATTCGATTGAGAGTAAGATGGTCATGTCCAAACTCTGTATCACCCATCAGGGCCTCTCCAGAGAGTTTCAGTAATACGCGGGTGTACTTTAATTTAGACATTTTTATTCTCTTTTATCCCGATTAATAGGGTTGATTATATATGGTTTCAGTCTTGGCAATTATTATTTATATAATCACTAAGTGAGAATTCTACAAGTTAAATAGTAATATTTTCTATATTTTGTTCCCATAAATGATTTAAAAATTCTACTACAGGCATTATAATAATTTCTTGACAGTCATTAATGCAAACTTTCCTTATACTATCTTCAAGGCACACTATATAACCTCTTGTTACTTTGTGTTCTTCCATGAAAGTCGTAAATGTCTTTTATACATAGTAAAAACCCCAAATAACTAAGGAACATATTCCATAATTATATTAGAAATTCGGAATATATAGTCAGAAATAATATATTTTCTAATCAA
>CAZKKY010000002.1:0-6191 GCA_964553715.1 uncultured Rickettsiaceae bacterium | reverse complement strand
TAATTATATTAGAAATTCGGAATATATAGTCAGAAATAATATATTTTCTAATCAATATTATTTGGCTTATTATTAGTTTTTGATTTTTTATATAGCGCAACGTTATGATTGTGACTCGCAAGAGTTTTAGCAAAATTATGCCCTCCAGATTGATTTACCACAAAATATAAAAAATCAGTATTATCTGGTTTTATAACTGCTTCTATAGATTTAATACTAGGGCATGCAATAGGGGAAGGCGGAAGACCATAAGCATAGTATGTATTATAAGGCGAAGGGTTTTGTAAATCTTTTTTTGTAATAGATCTAGCAAATTTACTCTTGCCCATAGTTATAGAATAAATAGTTGTAGGGTCAGCTTGGAGTTTCATGTTTTTCTTTAAACGATTTAAAAATACAGAAGCAATAATAGGTTTTTCTGAATCTAACAAAGCCTCTTTTTCTACAATAGATGCAAGAGTTACTACATCTAATCTAGTTTTCAAAGGAGAGTCTTGTGATAATTCTGGCATTAATTTGTCAAGAGCATCAGACATTTGTTGTTTCATCTGACTGAGTATTTTATTGCGCGAATCTCCAAAAGAATAAAAGTATGTGGCAGGCATCAAAAAACCTTCTGTAAAATCTTCTGCTATATCACCATTTAGAATAGATTGATTGCGTAAGTTTTCTACCACTTCATGAATTGTTTGTCCTTCTATTACTGTTAATTTATGGATTATAGACTGCCCAGAAGTCAGAATATTAATCACTTGAAATGGTGTTATTTTTTCTGTAAAAGCATATTCACCACTTTTTAAGTGTCTTCCAGATATTCCGTAAATCTTTGCAATAAAATTAAACAAATGAGGATGTCTAATTATTTGGTTATTGTATAAATTTTCTGAAATAACTTTGGTTGAAGTTCGTTTATATATTACAATCTCTTTTTTACTATCTAAAGGTCCTTGTAATATAAGATAAAGTATTATTGTTCCTATTAAAGCTAAAGATAGCAATAAAAATATAATAATTGGAATAAAAAATCTTTTTAGTTTCATGAGAATTTATTGTCTTATCAGTTTTCTTAGGAAGAATGAAGGTTTAAAAATGTTGCATAATCCAAGTAAAACACAGAAATAAAGTGAATATCTGAAATTATGGCAAATCTAACTGTGTTAAATCTTTTTTAATATTAAACTTGCATTAGTACCACCAAATCCGAAAGAATTGGTCATTACATAATCAATTTTTTTATCTTGTGCAATATTTGCTACTAGATTAATTTTAACATCATCTAATGGATTATCCAAATTAATAGTTGCTGGCACTATTTGATCCCTAATAGCAAGGATTGAGTAAATAGCTTCAGTACTACCTGCAGCGCCGAGTAGATGACCAGTCATGGATTTAGTAGAAGACATAGCAAGATCTTTGTTGTCATCAAATAACTTTTGTACAGTATTGAGCTCCACAGGGTCTCCTTGAGGAGTAGATGTACCATGAGCATTTATGTAATCTATTGCTGATGGATTAATTAAAGCATCTTTAAGACATGCCATCATTGCATTTTTTGCGCCAAGACCTTCAGGATGAACAGAAGTAATATGGTAAGCATCCCCAGCCATGCCATATCCTACAAGTTCTGCATATATTTTAGCCCCTCGTTTTTTGGCATGCTCATATTCTTCTAGAACAACAACACCAGCACCTTCTCCCATCACAAAACCTTCATGAGCTTTATCCCAAGGTCTAGAAGCTTTTTCAGGGGATTCATTAAAACTAGTAGCAAGAGCTTTAGATGATGTAAATCCTGATATTCCAACAGGTGTGATTGCAGCCTCAGCGCCTCCAGCCACCATTACATCGGCATCACCATATCTGATAATACGCATTGCATCACCAATAGCATGTGCGCCAGTAGCGCAGGCAGTAACCACAGCGTGATTAGGACCGCGAAACCCATATTTGATAGATATATGACCAGACAATAGATTAATTAAGGATGAAACAATAAAATAAGGGCTAACTTTACTTGTATGACTATGGAATGATACAGATGTTTTTTCTATAGCAGCAAGTCCGCCAATACCAGAACCAAGAATTACTCCGGTGCGATTTAAAGATTCATCATCACTAGGTTTCCAACCACTATCTTCTATAGCTTCAGAAGCAGCTGCTATGCCATATTGTATGAATAAATCCATTTTTCTGACATCGCGTGGTTCGATATAATTATCAGGATTGAAAGAGCTGTCTACTTGACCAGCAATTTTTACAGGGAAGGACGTGGTATCAAAATATGTAATTTTTTTAATACCACTTTTATTTTTTATTAGATTATCCCAAGTAGTGTTGACATCTAATCCTAAGGGAGTAATTGCTCCTATACCAGTTATTACAACTCGTCTTTTTTGCATAGTCTACCCTTATCTAAAAGATTATTCCTTTATGCAACAGAACGATGCTTTTGTACACATATTGCAGCATCAGCTATTGTGGAGATTTTTGTTGCTTCTTCATCAGGAATATCGCATCCAAATTCTTCTTCAAATGCCATCATTAGTTCAACAAAATCAAGGCTGTCTACACCTAAGTCTGCAACAAATTGAGAATCTTTTGTGACCTTGCTTTCAGGGATCTTTAAAGTTTCAGCTGTGATTTTGATGATTTTTTCTTCGACATCGTTCATAATAATATATGCCCTATTTTAATTAGTTATCAATATAAGGTGATTATTTATCTAAGAATTATTTTGATTTAGTCTTTGTAGTTATTATTCTTATGTATGATCTAATATAGAGTTCCTTCTCGATATTCTGATTATAAATATATTTGATCAGAATATTAAAGTTTGTTTTCTCTAAAAATCGCTAAGATAATAAATAACTAACAAATACATCCTCTTAAAAATTCTATGCCTCAATATCTATAATCTGAGACATAATAAATACTCACAACATGGAACCAAGTTAATTTAATTACTAAATCACAAAAATTCAGGTTCCGCAAACTTCTATCATAATTTTTACCAAAAGGCTAGCAGAAAAAAATAATTAATTCACCATCTTTTGATTATACCATCAACATACCACCATTTACATGTATAGTCTGGCCTGTTATATAACTGCTATAGTTGCTTGACAAAAAAGCAATTGTTGAGGCTATATCCTCAGCTTCTCCCATACGTTTCATAGGCACTCTTTGTAAAATGGACTCTTTTTGTGATTCGGTTAATCCATCTGTCATATCTGATTTTATAAATCCAGGAGCCACGCAATTAACAGTAATTCCTCTGCTTGCAACTTCCATAGCAAGAGATTTAGTCATACCGATTAAACCAGCTTTGGCTGCACAATAATTGGCTTGTCCAGGATTGCCAGATACTCCAACTATAGATGAAATATTGATAATTCTTCCGCTTACTTTGTTTTTGATCATTTTTTTTAGAGCAGATTGATTCAGTATGAAATTTGATGTTAGATTTATATTTACTACTTCTTCAAAAGATTCTAATGCCATTCTAATAGCTAGCATATCTCTTGTAATGCCTGCATTACATACTAGAATATCCAAATTTTCTATTTCTTCTACTAGCTTTGCACATGCCTTTTTATCATTTAAATTACATGGTTTTATAGTAAAATTATCTCTAAGTTCTTGCCCTAGTTTTTCTAATTTTTCTACATTGGTTCCACTTATTACAACATGAGCTCCAAATTTATGTAGCATCTTGCTAGTAGAGCTTCCGATAGCTCCTGATGCTCCAGTAATAAGCGCTACTTTACCTTCTAAATTGATCATAATTATTACTCTGATATAATTTCATTATCTGAATCTGCCATGATGGTAAAAATTTCCCCACCAGAAATACTAGATTTTTGACGAATTTTTTGCTCTATTTCATCAGATATAGCAGGGTTATCTAGCAAATATTGTTTTGCAGTTTCCCTACCTTGTCCTATGCGAGTGCTATTATACGAAAACCACGATCCTGACTTTTCTACTATATCTAATTTTACGCCTAAATCTAAAATTTCACCAGTTTTAGAAATTCCAGAACCATACATTATATCAAATTCTACCACCTTAAACGGAGGAGATACTTTGTTTTTTACTACTTTAACTCTGGTTTGACTTCCAGTCACATCTTCTTTTTCCTTAATAGATCCTATACGCCTTATATCTAGCCTTACAGAAGAATAAAATTTAAGAGCATTGCCTCCAGTCGTTGTTTCTGGGCTGCCAAACATTATACCAATCTTCATACGGATTTGATTGATAAAAATTATTATGCAATTGGTTTTTGCTATAGATGAAGTAAGCTTTCTAAGTGCTTGACTCATTAATCTTGCCTGTAATCCTACGTGCGCATCTCCCATTTCTCCTTCTATTTCTGCTTTAGGAACAAGAGCAGCTACGCTATCTATTACTAAAAGATCAATAGATCCTGAACGAACTAAAGTATCTGCTATTTCTAGAGCTTGCTCTCCAGTATCTGGTTGAGATATTATAAGATCGTCAATTTTTACTCCTAATTTTTTTGCATAAGCTGGATCTAAAGCGTGTTCTGCATCTATAAAAGCACATATTCCGCCTTTCTTTTGAGCTTCTGCTATTGCATGCAAAGTAAGAGTTGTTTTTCCAGAAGATTCTGGTCCAAATATCTCAATGATGCGTCCTTTAGGTAAGCCCCCTATACCGAGTGCTATGTCAAGACCAAGAGATCCAGTAGATATTGCTTCAACATCTACAGCCTTGCATTGTCCAAGTTTCATTACGGAGCCTTTCCCGTAGCTTTTTTCTATTTGACCTAAAGCTGCTGCTAGAGCTTGTTCTTTGTTCATAATTTTTACCATAATAAAATAAACTATTGATAATCTTTATATTAGCACTTGCAAGCAAAATCCAGTGGTTTTTATAGAATTATTATCATAGTTATTTTTCTTGATGACTTTATGTCTAAGTAATAATTTTATTTTACTGAAGTTTTATATGCTTCATAAAATACTATTGATGCTGCGCTAGATACATTTATGCTATTCATAGCTTCATCAATTGGTATTTTTACTAATAGATCACAATTTTCAGATGTTAATCTTCTCATCCCTGATCCTTCAGAACCAAGAACCATACAGATTTTTCCGGATAAAATCTTTTCTGATATATATTCTTTGCCATTGCTATCTAATCCTATAATCCAAAAACCATACTTCTTAAGTAGGTCTATTGTAGCTTTGATATTAGTAACACAAACAAGGTTTATTTTTTCTAAACCACCACAAGAAGTTTTTGCTAATATTCCATTTTCTTCTGCTGAATTATCTTTGGTTATAATTACAGTATATATTCCAAATGCCGCGGCTGATCTAATTATTGCTCCTACATTGTGGGGGTCAGTTACCTGATCCAAAATTGCTATTCTCATATTTTGCCCAGTAAGGTCTATTGCCTCAATAGTTGTAGATATTTGTTTTGTTTTGATTATAATTCCTTGATGAGCTGAATCTTTAGGCAATAAATCATTTAGGTAAGCATTATTTACTATTTTATAATTGTGAATAGATATTATTTGACTGTAATTTTCAAAAAAATCTTTTGAACAATATATTTCTATGATTTTTCGTTTAGGATTATTTAATGCAGATATGCTAGGATGTTTTCCGTATACATAGTAATAATTCCTTCTTTGATCTAATTTGTTTCTATTGTGATTTTTTGACGTCATTTTCTTGATGTTTAATAATTCTTCTTGACAGAAGATACTATTTATTATAATAACTTACAACCAACAAATAATCTATAACCGGGTTTTTGGCTGTGCTAAGCTACTAAATACGAAAACTGAGTAAAATTTAGGTTGCAATTTATATAAAATTCCGATATTTTACACGGCAGTTTTGGAGGGGTGGCCGAGTGGTCAATGGCAGCAGACTGTAAATCTGCCCGCGTAAGCGTTCGTAGGTTCAAATCCTACTCCCTCCACCAAGTTTTATTGAGTGGTAGTGCGCGGGTGTAGCTCAATGGTAGAGCTCCAGCCTTCCAAGCTGGCTGTGTGGGTTCGATTCCCATCACCCGCTCCAATATATTTAATTTATGTGTTGGACAGAAGTTATCTGTGTAATTTGTACAAAATTGTTATTGGTTTGATTTTTTTATAGGAGAATTAGAGATGGGTAAGGCGAAATTTGATAGGGCGAAGCCGCATTGTA
>CAZKKY010000001.1:52790-132744 GCA_964553715.1 uncultured Rickettsiaceae bacterium | reverse complement strand
AATAGCACAATGCAATTAACTATGAAAGGCAAATCTCGTGACGACACACCCTAGATTTGGATCTATAATTATAAAAGGAATCCATACCATAATATCGAATTCTATATATCTGGATAAAATTCTTATATATCAAGCAAAAAAAGTAGTTTTCAATTCTACGGTATATACAAATACTTTAGAATTTATAGAATCTGATTTTGTAAATAATGATGATTCTGCAAATATTAGAGAGATATTTTTTTATCAAGATATTCATATTACTAATGATATCATAATATATCCAGGTAGCTTCATTTATTTTTATAAAGACGTTTATTTTGATGATAATGTAAACATTATTTATAAAAAATATACAGGTTATGATACATTAGGTGAAATATTTTTCCAAGGTTGTAGCACATACGGAAGATATGAAGAATTATATCAAGACGAAGTGAATCTGGTAGGCGATAGTACTTCTAGTGTATCACAAGTTAATACCTCAGATATTTGATTAATGCATAGAAGCACTATAAATCTATTTATATCTTAGATGATATTATTTCGGCGATTTTGCTTTCAATATTTTGTAATTTGGTTGCATCAAAATTAGCGCCAGATTGTGCTAGAATTTTACTCCCGCCTCCGCCAGTTCCTCCAAGAAGAGCCGCAATATCAGAAGCAATATCAGAAGCACTAAGCTTTTGCGAAGCTTCTTTGCTAGCAGAAACTATGATAGATAGTTTTGTGCCAGTTTCTTCTGCCTGTTTTTTACTATCATCAGACTTAAACTTATTTTTGCTGATGAATATTACAAATAAATTATCATGGTTTTTAGACATATCTTCAGCAGCTATTCTCATTGCCTTTGTATCAAAATCATCTAAAATTTTGCAGATTATATAATAATTTCCTGCTTTTAAAGCATTGTTTTTGATATAAGATTCTGAAAAAGTGATTTGATCTATCTTTAAACTCATCACCTCTTTTTCTAAAGCTTTTTTACTTGATAATAGAGCCTCTGTCTTGCTGATGAGCTCATTTTTTGTAGATTTGAGAATATCACTGATATTTTTCAAAATATCATCATTCTCTCTAGCAAGCATAGCAGCGGCTTTTCCGCACACTGCTTCAATCCTACGTACACCAGATGCAATAGCAGACTCGGATATAATAGAAAAATATCCAATATCACCTGTTCTATTAACATGCGTACCGCCGCAAAGTTCTACTGATAAAGATCCATTAGGATCAACAAGGTTTTTTTCCTCTCCAATAGAAACAACACGTACTTCAGATTCATATTTTTCGCCAAATAATGCCATAGCACCACTATTTATTGCATCCTCAGAAGACATAAGAACAGTGTGTACAGTGTAATTATTTACTATTGCTTCATTTACTTTATCTTCTATTAATTTGATTTCTTCTTTGGATAAAGCCTTTGGATGGCTTATATCAAATCTTAATCTATCGCTCGATACTAATGATCCTTTCTGAGTTACGTGATTTCCTAGAACTTCACGTAATATAGCATGTAGAATATGCGTAGCTGAGTGATGTGCTTTGAGTGATTTTCTATGTTGTTCATCTATTTCTAGCAAGACTATGTCATTTATCTTTGATTCGCCTTTTTCTATTTTGCAGATATGTGCGTGAATAGAGAGATATTTTTTGGTATCTAATACTTTGGCAACAAAATTCTGCCCTGTGATGGTTCCAATATCACCCATCTGACCACCAGATTCTCCGTAGAAAGGAGTCTGATTAGTTATAATAATAACATTTTCGTTTTCTTGATGTATTATTTCAATAATTTGTCCTTCGGCTTTTGTCATATTATAGCCTAAAAATTCTGTGGGACCAAATTTGCTTTTTATATCAAACCATATTTTGTCAGATGAAGATTCACCAGACCCTGCCCATGAATTTCTAGCTCGTATTTTTTGCTCATCCATTTTTTCTTTAAAAGACGATTGATCAACCGTAATATTTTTACTTTTTAATATATCTTCTGTTAAATCTAAGGGAAAGCCGTATGTGTCATAGAGCTTGAATGCTAACTCTCCGGACAAAACTCCACCAGGATTTATAGAGCTTACCTCATCATTAAGTAGCTTTAAGCCTCTATCTAAAGTTAGTTTGAATCTTTCTTCTTCTTGTCTTAGAATATCTGTAACAAATAATTCTGCTCTTTTTAGTTCTGGATAAGCCACTCCCATAAGGTCTACAAGTTTTGGCACTAGCTTGCATAATAATGGGTCTTTAGCACCAAGTTGATGAGCATGACGCATAGCTCTTCTCATGATTCTTCTTAAAACATACCCTCTACCATCATTTGAAGGCATGACTCCATCAGCAATTAAAAATGCAGATGCACGTAGGTGGTCTGCTATAATACGATGAGAGAATTTAGCATCCGATTCAGCTTTAGTTCCTGTAAAATCTTCAGATGTTTCAATGATAGATTTAAATAAGTCAATATCGTAATTATCATGAACATTTTGCAAAACAGCAGTTATCCTTTCAAGACCCATTCCAGTATCTATAGATTTTTTAGGAAGTTCGATCAATTTACCATTTCCTACTTGCTCAAACTCCATGAAAACCATATTCCAGATTTCGATATATCTATCACCGTCTTGATCAGGTGTTCCAGGAAGACCGCCGAAAATATGATCTCCGTGATCATAAAAAATTTCAGAACATGGTCCGCAAGGTCCAGTATCACCCATAGACCAAAAATTATCATTGGTATTGATTTTTATTATTCTATCTTCACCAAATCCGGCTATTTTTTTCCAATAATTTGCAGCATCCTCATCAGTATGATACACAGTTGCATATAATCTATTTTTATCTAACCCAAACTCTTTTGTGATCAAATTCCATGCATAATATATAGCATCTTCTTTAAAATAATCTCCGAATGAAAAATTTCCAAGCATCTCAAAAAAAGTATGGTGTCTTGCCGTATATCCAACGTTATCAAGATCATTATGTTTGCCACCAGCTCTTACAGATTTTTGGCTTGTCGTAGCCCGCACATAATCCCTTGTTTCAAGACCGGTAAAAACATTTTTAAATTGTACCATACCAGAATTAACAAACATTAAAGTAGGGTCGTTATGAGGAATTAAAGAACTAGAATGCACATGCTTATGCTCATTACTAGTAAAATAACTTAAAAACTTCTCTCTAATCTGATTTGTTGTATTCTGCATTTAATTTTAACTAACTACTATGTTGATTATTTTGCCAGGAACAATGATGATTTTATTAATTTTTTTATTTTCTATATGTTTTTTAACAGCACTGATGCTAAGAGCTATATTTTTCATTTCATCTTCACTTGCATCTATATTGTATTCCTGAGTTGCACGTAATTTTCCGTTAACTTGCACAGCCATGATAACAGATGATGATAACAAAAATTTTTCATCATGTATAGGAAATGGTTTGCTAGCTAATATTTCATCATCTTTATGCATTTTACTCCAAATTTCTTCTGTAATATGAGGAATAAAAGGATTAAGTAAGCGAATTGTTATATCAAAAGCAAAAGATAAAAGTGGCTTTAGATCATCATTTTCTAAATTACTAGATATCTCATTAAAAAGCTCACGAATGCGTGCTATTGCTTTGTTAAGCCTAAATTTTGCAATATCTTCACTTACATATTTTATAGTTTCATGAGTCTGCTTTAGAAGAGGGTGGCTAGCAAAATTTGCTTCATTATATAAAGCGCTATTTGTTAGAATATTTGAAGTAGAAAATAATTTATTGATAAATTTATAGCAACCATCTATTCCGGCATCAGACCATTCTAAATCTTTTTCAGGAGGGCTATCTGATAAGACAAACATACGCGCAGTATCAGCCCCAAAATTATCAAGAATAAACTCAAGATCAATTACATTGTTTTTAGACTTGCTCATTTTTTCAATTTTGCCTTCTATAACCTCTAGGCCATTTTTTTTCATCTCAGCTGCTTCTTTAGGATATAGCCATTTGCCATTCTTATCCTTAAAAGTTGCATGTAAAACCATTCCTTGGGTAAGAAGATTTGTAAATGGTTCTCTTATTTTTACATGACCAAATTCATTCATCACTTTAGTAAAAAATCTTGCATATAGCAGATGCATTACAGCATGTTCAACCCCGCCTATATATTGATCTACCGGAAGCCAATAATCCACAGCCTCTCTATCTGTCATATTTTCTGCATTTGGATTGCAATATCTAGAAAAATACCATGATGATTCAAAAAAAGTGTCGAAAGTATCGGTTTCTCTTTCAGCATCCATGCCGCATTTATAGCATTTTACATGTTTCCAACTAGGATGATTATCTAGAGGATTTCCATGACCGGAAAAATTTACATCTTCTGGTAATTCAACAGGTAAATGACTGTCTGGAACAGGAACAACTCCACAACTTTCGCAATAAACAACAGGAATAGGACATCCCCAAAAACGCTGACGTGAAACACCCCAGTCCCTCATACGGTAATTAGTCGCGCTACTTCCTATGCTAAGAGATTCAATCTTTTTGATAGCTAGTTCTTTTGCATCTGTTCTCGTAGAGCCGTTTAGAAATTCAGAATTAATCATCATGCCATCGCCTGTATAAGCAGCTTTTGCAATATCTTCTATCTTTTCTTTGGTATCGATCACTTGTTTTATTGGAAGATTCATTTTTAGTGCAAGATCATGATCTCGCTCGTCATGCGCAGGGCATCCAAAAACTGCTCCAGTGCCATAATCCATTAAAACAAAATTGGCTATTAATAATGGAATCTCAATGCTATTATTAAAAGGATGAAGCACTTTTAGGCCTGTATATACGCCATCTTTTTCAGCTTTTTCTATATCAGCAGAAGCAACGCTCATATGAGAGCATCTATCTATAAAAGACTGAACTTCTGGAGTTTTTTCTACTAACTCTAAAATAGGATGATTATAGCTTACAGCTACAAAACTAGCGCCAAATAATGTCTCTGGGCATGTTGTAAAAATACTCACAGTTTTATCGTGGTCTTTTATCTTAAAATCTACATATGCTCCGCTAGATTTTCCGATCCATTTTCTTTGCATAGAGCGTACGCTCTCAGGCCATCCTTCCAGATTTTCTATCTCATTTAATAGCTCTTCGGCATAATTAGTGATTCTTAAAAACCATTGCTTCAAGCTTTTTCTCTCTACTAATGCACCAGAACGCCAACCTCTGCCATCTATTACTTGCTCATTGGCAAGCACAGTTTGGTCTACAGGGTCCCATGCAACAATTGATTCTTTTTGGTAAGCAATTCCTTTCTCGTACAATTCTAAAAAGAATTTTTGTTCATGTTTGTAGTAAGATGGAGAGCAAGTTGCAACCTCTTTATCCCAGTCGTAAGATAGGCCAAGAGATTGTAATTGCTGCTTCATAGATTCAATATTGCTATATGTCCATTTAGCGGGATGTGAATTGTTAGCGATAGCGGCATTCTCAGCAGGTAGACCGAAAGCGTCCCACCCCATAGGATGTAATATATTATATCCTTTCGCTTTAAGAAAACGGCTAAGCACATCTCCAATCGCATAATTCCTTAGATGACCAACGTGAATTTTTCCTGAAGGGTAGGGTAGCATTTCAAGGACATAATATTTTGGTTTGTCTGTTTTGTTGCTTGCCTTAAAGCAACTTCTTTCTACCCAGATATCCTGCCATTTTTTTTCGATATCTCTAATATTCATTTTTAAGATTTTATTTTGAGTGATTGATATATATATCTTTAGCGCGACGCAGAATTTTAGCTTCGATATCCATTTTCATAGCCCTTTCTAGATTTTCTTCTAACCATCTGCCGTTTTTAAGAGTTTTATGTTGGATATTTACATCAATAGATTCTGGAGAAATGATATTATCCATTATTACAACATTGATCTTACTGCTGCTATTGGGGTGATCTATATTGCTGAACCAATCTGTAGAAATTATTCCTCTATTTTCATCTTTCACAATTAGAGGGGCTATATTACTTAAGATTTCTGTAGAAGCCTGCCATAAAAATTTGTTTATTTTACTTTCAGGGGTCTTTGTTTCTTCATTACGAATTTTTCCTGGACGAAAAACAATTCCTTCCCCACCAATCATAGAGCCCATTTCATCAGCCTTTCTTTCTTCCCTGCTTTTAGGGTATCCATCATCCTCAGCAAAAGAGCTAAATGGCAGGATCAATATAATAAATATTAAAGTTAATATATTTTTTATCACAATTTTTTACCTTATTTATCCATTACTATTCAATATTTACTATTATCAAGCGAATAAAAATCATTTTCATGGTTATTATCGTCATTAGACATATTATTTTGGATTGTCACACCTACTTGAGTAAGTAACTTATCTAAATCTGATTGACTACAAATCCCTAAAAGTACAGGATCTCTAGGTCTGATATTTTTCATGTTCCAATGGCTACGATCTTTTATTGCTTCGATAGTAGATTTTGTAGTTCCTATTAACTTACTAATCTGTGCGTCTTGTATATTAGGGCAATTTTTAAGTAGCCAATATATAGCATCGGGCTTGTCTTGCCTGCGTGCTACAGGAGTATATTTTGCACCTTTTTGCTTAGTATTTTTTGTAAAAGAATCCATCACGCTAGAAGAAATCTGCATTTGGACTTTAGGATCCTTTATGGCTCTATCTAGTTCCTCTTTTGTTAGTTGGCCTGATACAATAGGATCAATACCTATTATTCCTTGAGAAACCTCTCCATCTGCTATACCCTTCACTTCAAGCTCATGCATCCCGCAAAAATCCGCAATTTGTTTGAAAGTCAATATAGTATTTTCTATTAACCAAACCGCTGTTGCTTTTGGCATTGTAGGAAGTTTTTTGGTCATGATTTATTCTTATAAATTATTTATTATTAGCAAGGAGGATAAAGATAATTTGAAAAAAAGTCAATCACAGAAATATTGTAAGTACTGCATTTATTAATATATATAAGGTACTACTAATAGTATTTGTATGATAGAGTTTGTGTGATATAGCATCTTTAAAAATCTAAATAAATACTGATAGAAAGGATACATCACCGACCCAACATCCGTTTCATAAAAATCATTTTCATCTCTTCCGGGAAAATAGAATCGTCATTCTAGTAAAAAAGAGAGTCTTAGTAGATTCAGGTCTTCGGTGGAATAACAGTACATTGCGCGGGAATTACAGATAGTATCTCTTTTTGTTACCACAGTGTAAACGGTGAGTCATTCCTGGGCCTACCCTACAAGGGAATGACAGGAAGTTGTGTGGGAAGGACAATTAAAAGGATAAAATAGATATATAGTGGTGCCGGATATCGGATTTGAACTGATGACCTACCGCTTACAAGGCGGGTGCTCTACCACTGAGCTAATCCGGCGTATAGTTATAGTAAGCTAGTTTGAATCTTGCTGATTTTTTTATCTACAGCTGCCTTATAGTTTACAGTAGTAGATTTATATTTATCAAAAAATTCAACTTCAAATACTATATTTAAAAACAGCAATCGATCCTATCGATTATAAAGCTATAACTTAGCTTAGGGTTTAAGAAAAAGTTATTCTGTTAACCTAATTTTTTCTAGTTATTAAATTAGCAGGCATCTGTAGATGCACGCCAAATTTATTCACGCAAGCAAGGTTTATGCAGATGCTTCTTTCTTTGGAGCCTTAGGCTTACGGTTTTTTTCTTTATTTTCTATCTTTTTCTTTAAGTGATCAGGAAGGTTTACACCAGCTTGGACTATAAATTTTGTCACTCTTTCGGTAGGTTGTGCACCATTATTAAGCCAGTAACTAACCCTTGCGACGTCTAATGTAACACGATTTTCCTTACTATCTTCTAGCATAGGATTATATGTTCCAATTTTTTCTATAAAATCTCCATCACGCGGGGCTGTAGCATTAGCAACAACTATTCTATAATAAGGTTTTTTCTTAGCACCGCCTCTAGCTAAACGAATTTTTACTGTCATAATACTTCCTATTTAATTTTTTCTTCTTTAAACAACACATGTTTGCGAATAACAGGATCATATTTCCTGAACTCTAATTTCTCTGTTTGAGTTTTTGGGTTGCGTTGTTTTACCAGAAAGTAACCAGTTTTTGCAGTACTTGCTAATTTTACTAATATCGTTTTTGTCTTTTTCACTTCTAAAGCTCTAAAAATACGTTATAAAACACGTAGGCACTCTACATGTAAGAATAGAAATAGTCAAGTTTTAAAATAATAAATTTTACAAAATTTTATAAAATTATAATGGACAAAGGTGTGATAGTCTATTATAACACTCTAGTTACTAGTACTTACTCCTATGTGTACCGGTAATTTTTAGTTGGCTCGGTAGCTCAGTTGGTAGAGCAAAGGACTGAAAATCCTTGTGTCGCCGGTTCGATCCCGGCCCTGGCCACCACTAATATATCTACAAACACTGCTTTACAAACTTCAGACATCTTATTATTTTGCTTAAATCTTCATATTTTTTTTCTAATATGAATCCTGCCTTTTTATAAATTTCTGTTACTTTTTTTTCTTGATCATATCCTATTTCGAGATATATAGATCCATTTGGATACAGAAACTTATAAGCATTTTCGGCAATTCTATGGTAACATTCTAGACCATCGTTATCAGCAAATAGTGCATTTGAGGGTTCATATAGCATAGTTTCCTTAGATATTTCTTTAGAGTTGCGGGCTATATATGGAGGATTTGATATTATGATGTCAAACAATTGATTTTCTTGTAAATTTTCAAACCAGTCGCTAAGCAAAAAGTTTATATCTAAGGAATATCTCTGTGCGTTTTTTTGAGCGATTTCTATTGCCTTAGTACTAATATCTACTGCAATAGCTGTGCTATTTGGAATTTCTAGCATTAAGGTAATTATAAGGCACCCAGAACCTGTGCCTAGATCTAATATTTTAGGGTTTTGATGGTTGTTTTCTAAAATAGCTTCGATAACAATTTCAGAATCAGGCCGTGGTATTAACACATTTGAGTCAATAAAAAAGTCTCGACCAAAGAATTCTTTTCTACCTATTATATATGCAAGTGGCTCAAGCTTAATGCGCCTAGCGACTATAGACTCTATGGTATTTAATGAATTATTAGATAGTTCTGCATCGCTATTTAAAACAAGATATTCTTGTGTTTTGTTAAGAACATGCATCATTATAATGCGAGCTTCTAAATTAGGGAGACTTATTTTATGTCTCTCTAGTTTTTTTGCTATTTCATTAATAGCTGATTTTATATTCACTTTAATAATCTACTTTCATAAAATATAACCCACATGCAGGTGCTGTTGGGCCAGCGCTAGATCTATTTTTGGCCTCTAATGATATTTTTACATCTTCCGGGCTCCATTTAGAAGACCCTACAAGAACTAATGTACCAACAATATTACGTACCATATGATGCAAAAACGATGGAGCTGAGACAGCAATTCTGACCTCATCTAAAATATGTTCTACAGTAATATTAGTAAGAGTTTTAACAGGGGATTTTGCCTGGCATGATAAAGCCCTAAAAGATGAAAAATCATGCTGTCCTATTAAATAGCTTGCTCCCAGATTCATTGATTCAATATTAAGCTTTGTTTTAACGTGCCACGCTCTTCCTCTATCTATAGCAAGATTGCCCTCTCTGTTTTTGATTATGTATGTATAATGCCTTGCTTTAGCAGAAAATCTTGCGTGAAAATCTTCATTTACTATCTCTGATTTTACAGCGCATATTCTAGATGGCCTAAGAAAATGATTTAAAGCTCGTGTTACAACATATGGTTCATAATGCTTTGTAAGGTCAAAATGAATGACTTGACCAAAAGCGTGTACGCCAGCGTCAGTGCGGCCAGCAGCATAAATAGTAGTAGGCTCATTGCTAAATTTTTCTATTGCTACTTCTAAAGCTTCTTGTATAGAAATGTAATTTGCCTGTCTTTGAAATCCAGCAAATCCTTCTCCGAAATATTCAATAATTACCTTATAGCGTGGCATAATATTTACAAATAAAATAGATCACAGATATAATAAATACAATCTTACAAAATGGAAAGAAATAATGTTTTATCATTCACACTTCGTTCTAACATATAAATATAACCTATATAGTAGTTATATACACTCTATTCTTATAATTTATTAATACGATGATTTTTTGGGGTTTAAAAAATAAGACATTAAAGCAAAATAGAGTAGTAAAACTAATGAAGTAAATTCTTGAAATTTTACATAGTAAGTTTTTTGCTTTAATTTTTGTGGTAAATAATTATCTAATACTATGGTATGTGATAATTTGCTTTTGGATATTATTCTGCCTAAAGGATCTATAATTGCTGAAATGCCACTATTTGCTACTCTAACTAGAGGTATTCCATTCTCTACAGCGCGCATTCTTGCCATTTGAAAATGCTGATATGGTCCTGTAGAGTTTCCATACCATGTATCATTAGTAAGGTTTACTATTACATCTGCGTCTTTTGTTATAGACTCTCTAGGAAAAATTACTTCATAACAAATCAAAGGGCGGATTTTTAAACTAAACTGTGGTAAATAAACTATTTGCCCCATGGTTCCTGGGCTATAGTCTATTGTCCCAGGAGTTAGCTTTTTTATAAAAGGTATTATATGTTTTAATGGTGTATATTCACCAAAAGGTATGAGATGAGATTTATGATATTCAAATAATATATCACCTCTTTGATCAATAGAATATAAAGAGCTAAACAACTTTTTGTTAACATAAGTAATGCCTCCTGTTATCAAAAAACTATCAGGATATATTATAGCAGATTCAATTAATCTTCTTACTTGCGGTATAGTATATGGTGCTACCACTGCAGCTTCAGACCATAAAATAATATTAGGATGTACTTCAGGGTTAACTCTTGAAAGCTCAACATGAGACTCTAAGTTAGACCAAAATAAATCGTTATCCCATTTATCAGATTGAGGAATATTAGCTTGTACTAAACGTAGTTTAATATCATAAAATTTAGTAGGATGATTTTTAAGTCTTATATACCCAAAAACAAAAATGATTGAAAGTGATAGAGCAAGAAATAGGATATATCTGGCAACATATTTTTGTTCTATCAAGCTTATTGCATGAGCAGATAAAAAGACTACTATAAAGCTCATTCCATATGTGCCAAATATACTAAACGGCTGCAAAAGGTAATCAGAAAAAGCAAGGCTATATCCAAGCAAATTCCATGGAAAACCAGTAAAGAGAAATGAGCGTAGCAACTCAAAAATTACCCAAAAAATGCTAAAAAATAATATGTAATATTGAGAGTTTCGAAAATACCAAGATATAGTTGATTGGAAAGTAATAAATATACTGAGAAATAGGGGGAGGCCAAAAAAAGCAAATGGAATAGCCCACCAAAAATCATTAATATATACACTTACTCCTATTGATATCCAATATAAACTAGATATACAAAAACCAAAACCAAACCAAAAGCCATAAGCGGCAGCAACCTTTGCAGATTCTGCATTTTTTATTAGATAAGCTAAAAATGCTATTAAAAATAATAACGGGAAGAAAAATGTGGGTGCAAAAGAAAGAGAAAAGAATAATCCGAAAATAAATAAAGATTTTTTAGGATTATTTTCTATTTTATCAAACACTTAATTTCTCCTAACTTGACAAGTCGAAATGCTATTAGTAATATTCTAAATATTATGAAAGCACTATACCATTATAATCTTTGCCCTTTTTCCAGGCAAGCCCGTATTATCTTAAAAGAACTAGACATTCCTGTCACTTTAGTCAAGGAAGATTTTTGGTTGCGTCGTCCAGATTTTTTAAAACTGAATCATTCTGGTGACGTACCTGTTCTTACAGAGCTTTCAGGAGCAGTAATATGTGGAATATATCCAATAATAGAATATTTACACCAAACATACCCTTCAGATTTAATGGATGAAAATTTTGAAAAGTCTGCAGAAATTAGAAGAATCATTTTTTGGTTTAATGATAAATTCTATAGAGAAGTAACAAAGTGGATATTGGATGAAAAATTAATACGTTTAGTACGTAATGCTGGGTCTCCTCGTATGGACTTTATAAGAGCTGCAAAAAATAATCTGAATAATCATTTAGTATATATAACTAAACTTCTTGAGTCTCGTAGTTATTTATCTAATTCTGGTAAAATTACATTTGCAGATATAGTATGTGCTAGCCATTTATCGGTGTTAGATTATTTTGGAGAGTTAAACTGGGAAATATATCCGGTTATTAAAGATTGGTATTCTATAATTAAATCTAGACCAAGCTTTGCACCAATTTTGCGTGATAGTGTTGGTGGATTTAAGCCCCCTTTGCATTATGCTGATCTAGATTTTTAATAATTTTATCTTTAAGATCATCTTTTTATCAAATTTTTTATAAATGATTGTAGAAAGGATGTTCTAATAAATTTCTTGAAAAAAAAGAAAAAATATTTAGAGTGTAGATCGACAGAAACTCCTATTAGCTAATATTATGAAAGATAAAAAATTTTACCAAGATGTAGATTCAAATGCTGACTTTCCATCTATAGAAAGAGAAATATTGAATTTTTGGCAAGAAAATAATTTTTTTGAAAAATCTATAGACTTTAGGCCTTCTGAAAAAGATTCCAAAAATAACGAATTTGTGTTTTACGATGGTCCACCATTCGCTAATGGGCTTCCTCATTATGGCCATCTGCTTACAGGGTTTATAAAGGACTTATATGCAAGATATCAAACTACTAAAGGTAAAAAAGTAGAGCGCAGATTCGGGTGGGATTGCCATGGCCTTCCTGCTGAAATGGGCGCAGAGAAAGACTTGGGTTTTTCTGGTAGAATAGCTATTAGTGAATATGGTATAGATAAATTCAATGCCCATTGTAGGTCCTCTGTTATGAAATATGCAGATGATTGGGAAAAATATGTGGATCGCCAAGCTAGGTGGGTAGACTTTAAAAATTCATATAAGACAATGGATAAAGGCTTTATGGAGTCTGTAATATGGGCTTTTAAAGTGCTTCATGAAAAGGGATATATTTACGAATCTATGCGTGTTATGCCATATTCTTGGGCATGCGAGACGCCTCTATCTAATTTTGAGACAAGGCTTGATAATTCATATAGAGAACGAGCTGATAAAGCTGTGACGGTTTCTTTTAAACTAAAAACCAAGCCAGATTTTGCTCCTTCTGGCTGCAAAGAATATAGAATTTTAGCATGGACTACTACTCCATGGACTTTGCCATCTAATCTAGCACTTGCAGCTAGGGGGGATATGGAATATATAGCTGTTCCTAAAGATGGTATATGCTACATTTTAGGCAAATTTGCTGCCACTTCATATGCTAAAGAGATAGGCTATAACCCAGATTCTTCTTATAATAGCTGCAGTGGAACAGATCTAAAAGATTTGTCTTATTATCCATTATTTAATTATTTCAAAAATAATGCTAATTCTTTTAGAATATTGCTTGGAGATTTTGTATTAGAAGGTAGTGGTACTGGTATAGTACATATGGCTCCTGGTTTTGGAGAGGACGACCTTGCATTGTGTCAAGAAAATGATATAGAACTTGTATGCCCTGTAGATAATGCAGGAAAATTCACAAATGAAGTACCTGATTTTGTAGGAATTCAAGTTTTTGATGCAAATGATCCTATCATTATCAAATTAAAAGCAGAAGGTTCTTGGATTAAAACGGAACAATATCTTCATAATTATCCTCATTGCTGGAGGACAGATACACCTCTTATATATAAAGCTGTTCCATCTTGGTATGTTAGAGTTACTGCCTTTAAAGATAGGATGGTAGAGCTTAATAGCCAAATCAACTGGATACCAGGACATATCAAAGATGGTTTGTTTGGAAAATGGCTAGAGAATGCAAGAGATTGGTCTATTAGTCGTAATAGATTTTGGGGTACACCAATACCGGTATGGAAATCTGATGATCCACGTTATCCTAGAATTGATGTTTATGGTTCTATAGAAGAAATAGAAAGAGACTTCGGTGTTGTTGTAAATGATCTTCATAGACCATATATTGACGAACTCACAAGGCCAAATCCAGATGATCCGACTGGTAAATCTGTAATGCGTAGAGTAAGTGATGTATTTGATTGTTGGTTTGAGAGTGGTTCTATGCCATATGCTCAGGTTCATTATCCTTTTGAAAATAAATCATGGTTTGAAAAGCATTTTCCAGCAGATTTCATTGTAGAATACACTGCTCAGACACGTGGATGGTTTTATACATTGATGGTACTAAGTACTGCCTTGTTTGATAGACCGCCATTTTTAAACTGTATCTGTCATGGGGTGATTTTAGATTCTACAGGTCAGAAGTTATCAAAACGTCTAAATAATTATGCAGATCCCTTAGTTCTTTTTGAAGAATATGGGGCGGATGCTTTGCGCCTTACTATGCTCTCTTCAACCGTAACTAAAGGGCAAGAATTGCTAATAGATAAGGATGGGAAAATGGTTTTTGAGAGTTTAAGACTTCATATAAAACCAATATGGAACGCTTATCACTTTTTTACTTTATATGCGAATGCTGATAAAATAAAAGCTAAAACATCTTATGCATCGTCTAATATTCTTGATAAGTACATTCTTTCTAAATTGCGTATATCTATAGAAAAAATTGATCATGCGTTATCAAATTTTGATAGTAGTAGCGCTTATGTAGAGCTTAGCTCTTTTTTTGAAATACTAAATAATTGGTTTATTAGAAGAAGTAGAAATCGTTTTTGGAAGGAGCAGGTAGATCAGGATAAAATAGATGCTTATGATACATTGTTTACATGTTTAGAAAATATGTGCATGGCTTGCAGTAGCTTGCTTCCAATGATTTTTGAAGAAATATATCTAGGCTTGCATGGTAATAGAAAAGATGGATCTATGAGTTTGCACCTTGCTGATTTTCCAGATTTAAGTAAAGTGGACGTAGACCAGAATCTTGTAAATGCTATGGATAAAACTCTTGAAATATGCAATGCAGGTTTGTTTATAAGAAGTACTGAGAATATAAGGGTGCGTCAGCCTATTAAAAGCATTATGATTGTAAGCAAAAATGCTCAAGATATTGTTCCTTTTGAAGACCTAATAAAAGATGAGCTTAATGTAAAGTCTGTGATCTATGAAGATGATATATTAAAATATGCAGATCTTAAACTATCAATAAATTTCCCTATTGTAGGTAAAAGACTTGCCCATAAAATGAAGGACATAATTTCTGCAAATAAGCAAGGTAATTGGAAAATAGATGGTGATTCTTTGCATATTGCTAGTCAGGTACTTTTTTCAGAAGAATTTGATGTAAAATTAGAGCCAAAAAATTCTAAAGGGACTAAGGCTTTATCTGGTAACGATGGAATTGTAGAAATGGATCTTGCTATGGATAGCGATCTTATTTTAGAAGGTCTAGCACGTGATGTAATAAGAGCGGTACAGCAAGCAAGGAAAGATGGAGGATTGAATGTCTCTGATCGTATTATTTTAGATATTCAGACTAATTCAGAAGTTGATGATGCTATTAAATTATATAAAGAACTGATTACTCATCATACTTTATCTACTTTAGGCCTTGTTTCTGGGGAGGGCGTATATGAAGTTACAACGGTTATATCAGATTCTGATGTAAAAATTAGGATAGAAAAAGCTATTGTCTAAGTAGGATAAAATTCATCATCGAAGTGAAATGGTTCAAGATTTTCTTGATCATCATAGTAGGATATTGTAGATGCGCTACCAAAGCTTTTATTTAGATAACTATCTAAGATAGTATTATCCTCGTTTAAATATTCATCTTCTACTTTGTACTTTTGTATATAGCATGTGATAATATTTTCAATCTTTTGATTATCTAAGATTTGTGCTATATTTAAAATATATGTTAAATAGGTATTTTGATACTCCTTGTTAATAGTACTTAAAATTTTTTCTATATCATTATTATCATTAGTAGAAACAATACAATTGTATATTATTAATGCTTTGGGATCTATATCAATGTGCCAATCATTTATTATATTTAAAGACTCTCCATATTTTCCTTTTTGCGCAAAAAGATTCCAATATTCATGTCTAGACTTTAGGTTAAGAGAATCGCTTGTAAGTGGTAGAGAGATAAATGGTGCAGAATTACTATCCTCTTGTATTAATGAAAATTTTTCGAATTGCTTAAAATGAAGTGGAGGAGAGATTTTATATGTTTTATATATATCATTTGTAGGGTATTTATAACCATTTATAATTTCAGCTATCTCTATAGTAAGATATATAGAGTGTGTAGCGTTTAATATGGAGTCCAGATAAAGATAATTACTTGGATTAGCATGTTTTTTGTATGTAGTAATTAATTCTGATAAAATTTTTGGATTATTATGCAATATAGCTAATCTAAAAAAAATACCATCATCATAAATCAGATTAATGTTTTCACCCTCTGATTGTAAGAAAAAAATCGCTTCCTGAGTCATTTGATATCTGCATAAATCAAGTAACATTTCCTCTCTAGATATCAATATTTCTTGGTTTAAGATCTGGTTTTGAGGAGGATTACTAGATAATCTGGTATTATTAGAGAATAATGAATTCAAAAAACTAAACATGGATTGTAGTAATAAATAGTTAGTTTAGTAATATTAATTTCGTCTTAACTTAACCTAAAGTATTAAGAAAGAATATTAGGAAGTTAGGATAATCTTTTGATCTCTGGATGTTGACTTTTGGTTACAGTGATCAATCAACTCAATATTTATATGTGGTTTTTCTGTTAAGATAATAAATATTAGTCAAATAAACTATCCCCATTCCTTCTCAAACTTTCTTAGGTACTAAGATCATTAATATTTGCTTCCCTTCCATTTTGGGCTCTAATTCTACTTTCGCGATATCTTCTAATGAAGAGGTGATCTTCTCAAATAAAGACATTCCTATTTCACTATGTACTATCTCTCTTCCTCTAAACCAAAGAGAAATTCTGACTTTATCACCAGCTTCAATGAACTTTTTAATGCTGCGTAGTTTTACCTCGAAATCTCCTTGGCCGATATTAGGTCGAAATTTGATTTCCTTTACAGACACAACTTTTTGTTTTTTACGAGATTCTTGAATACGCTTTTTGCTTTCATATTTATATTTGCCAAAATCCATAATTTTACAAACAGGAGGTTCTGCTTGAGGAGATATTTCAACCAAATCTAAATTAGCTTGGGCAGCAGCAGCAAGCGCTTCATATAATTTTACAACGCCCACCATCTCTCCATCAGCGCCTACAAGCCTAACTTGCATAGCTTTAATTTCACGATTCACAGAAGGAAATTTATTGTTACGATTCTCAGAAATAGTAATTCTCCATTTTTAGTTTATATTAGTTTAAATATGTTTTTGTTTTTAGCAACATTATACCATTACAATATCTATTAAATTTTGTATATCCATAGTTTTTTGCTCATCAGAACCAAGAGTTCTGATAGTAACAGTATTGTTTTCGCGTTCATTTTTACCAACAACAGCAATTAATGGTATTTTTTGAGTCGAAAAATGACGTATCTTATAATTCATTTTTTCACTAGAAGTGTCAAGAATTACTCGCGCGCCGGACTCTTTTAATATGTTAAATACTTTGGTGGCATATTCATCATCATCGTTAGTAACAGTAATAACCGCAACTTGAACGGGAGCAAGCCATAAGGGGAATTTACCTGCATATTGCTCTATTAATATCCCCATAAAACGTTCAAATGTACCAATAATAGCTCTATGTAGCATTACAGGCCTTTTTCTTGTGCCATCTTTATCTACATAGATTGCATCTAGCCTTTCAGGCAATACAAAATCTACCTGTAAAGTGCCACATTGCCACTTTCTACCAATAGCATCTTGAAGATAAAATTCTAATTTAGGTCCATAAAATGCGCCATCTCCAGGATTTAAACTATATTCAAGGCCAGATTCTACAGCAGCTTCTTTGAGTGCGTTTTCAGCTTTGTCCCATATTTCATCGCTTCCAGCTCTAACATCAGGGCGGTCTGCAAATTTTACTTCAACAGAATCAAAGCCAAAATCCTTATATACTTCTATCAACATAGAACAAAATGCAACAGTTTCAGAGGTGATCTGATCTTCTGTGCAGAAAATATGGCCATCATCTTGTACAAAGCTGCGAACTCTCATTAATCCATGAAGTCCTCCAGATGGTTCATTTCTATGGCAGCATCCAAATTCTGCCATACGAATAGGAAGATCCCTATAGCTTTTAGTTCCTTGGTTAAAAATTTGCACATGGCAAGGGCAGCTCATAGGCTTTAATGCCATTATTTGTTCGTCATTTGGAAGGGCAAACATATTTTCTCTAAACTTCTCCCAGTGACCAGAAGCTTCCCACAAACTTTTATCTAAAACAATTGGAGTTTTTACTTCCACATATCCATGTTTTACTAATTTTTTTCTGATATATTGTTCAATAGTTTGATAAATAGACCACCCGTTTGGATGCCAAAAAATCATTCCTTGAGCCTCTTCCTGTATGTGGAACAAACTTAGTTCTTTGCCAAGCTTTCTATGATCTCTTTTTTCAGCTTCTTCAAGCATGAATAAATATTGATCAAGCTGTTCTTTTGTAGCCCATGCTGTACCATAAATACGCTGAAGCATAGCATTTCTGCTGTCACCTCTCCAATAAGCTCCTGCAACTTTCATCAGTTTGAAATATTTTACATGTTTTGTAGATGGTCCGTGTGGACCACGGCACAAATCTAAAAAATTACCTTGTCTATATAAAGATACTTCTTCTCCTTCAGGTATAGATGATATAATCTCAGCTTTATAAAATTCACCTATGTTTTTAAAGAACTCGATTGCGTCCTCTCTATTCCAGATTTCTCTGGTTATTTTTTCATCCCTTTTGGTAATCTCTAGCATTTTTTGTTCGATAATTGCAAGATCATCGGTGCTAAAAGGAACATCACGGGCAAAATCATAATAAAATCCGTTTTCTATAGCAGGTCCAATAGTTACCTGAACTTCGGGATAGAGCTCTTTTACCGCCTCTGCAATAATATGAGCAGCATCGTGACGTATAATTTCCAGAGATTCATGGTCTTTAGCCGTAAGGATTTTTATAGTAGAATCTGTTGTAATTTGGCTAGATAAATCTTTCTCTTCACCGTTTATAACAATTGCTAAGGCTTCTTTAGCCAAAGATGAAGAAATACTAGATGCAATTTCAGCACCAGTGATTCCGGATTTAAACTCTCTTACCGAATTATCTGGAAATGTTAGTTGTATCATTTATAAGACCATAGAGTTTTATTGCTTATCTCATCTATCTTGGCATAACCAGTAGGGATGAAATTTTTGAAACAAACATTAGCAGATTTTGCTAAATAATCAAAAGGATTTTGATAAAAAATCCTTTTAATTATTATCGGCTTTTTCTTATATTATCAACAGTAGTAACAAACGTGTCTAAATCCATTGCTCCTTGATAAAATCCAGTATCTATAACAAATACAGGAACGCCATTTACTTTTATAGAATCTGCCAATTTTGCATTTTGCATTTTCATAGCTTCAACCTCTTTGCTGGCAATCTCTTTTTCTAGAATATCCATAGATAAAGAATTTTGATTTATTATAAGAGCGATATCATCTTTTGTGATTTGTTTTACATTTAAGATAGCATCATGAACAAGTTTGAATTTATCAGGAAATTTGTTTTGTATAGCAAGCATAATCTTTGCAATATAATCAGATTGTTCTCCTAGCACTGCTATTGGTCTATAAATAACCATAATATTTTTATCAGAGTCTAAAAATTGATTTAAACTATCGTTAGCTTTCTTGCAATATCCGCAGCTATAATCGTAGAACATAATAATTTTGATATCACCATCTTTATTTCCAGCATATGGACTATTTGATATATCTTCTATAGCCTCTTTATTATCGCGGATTACATTATTCATTTGGGCTGACATCTCTTCAGCTTTTCGTTTTTGCATTTGCTCCATAGATTCTAGAATAACTTCGGGATGATTCATTATGTAATCATGGATTATAGGGTATAAATCGTTTTTAGAGATGGTAGCCATGTTTTCTGAACTATCGACTGAAGATACAACAGGGTTACTCATAGTAACATTAGAATATCGATAACCAATAAAAGCTATTACAGAAATAAAAATAACAAAAATTATTTTCCATCTATATTGGTGATTAATTGTGCATTTTTCCATATTTCTACCCTATGTTTTATTTTAGATGAATAATTTATATGAAAAATACCACGTAATGTAAAGCAAACATATATCATAAAACAAAATTATTGCCCTCTAAAATGTTATATTACAACATACTTATGTATTTGTTTAACTTAGAAAAAGGTAAGAACTTTTATCAGAACGACAATTTGGTTAATATAAATTAACTAAACCTTGATTTAATATCACTAATATGATATATGTACTTTATAAAAATTAAGATTTTTATAGTAATCTAATATATTATGAGGAATAAAGCATGTTAAACAGTAGCAATGATAAAGGAAAAAATACTAACATAAAACCAGTTTTTTGGTTTAATAGCAAGGGTGATCTTAAATCTGATTCTTGGGAAGTGGAGAATGCATATTGTAGTCTAAAAGAACGACATATTAAAGAAGGTGTAATAACTAGTGATTCGGAAGTTGCGAATTTGTTGAAGGGTGTTTTTAATGTACCAGCTGCTATAGCATATGTATATTCAGAAAATCCTGAGTTTGTTCTAGAGTTATTAGCATCTGATTCTTCTAGAGTAAAAAGTTATCTTTTAGATATATATACAAGAGAAGGGGGTTTAAACAACGGACATTTTTATTTGCCTCATGAAATTGACAGTAACGTAATAGAGTCATCACGAACTCCAGAAGAATTAAACAAAATTGAACTGGAATGTATAGGATATCATTCAGAATCTGATATCTAATATTAATTTCTTCTGATTTTAGGAAACGAAATCGTAGGATCTATTATTAAATATAGGTCCTACAATTATTCAACTCATATATTTTTATCCAAGCTATATCTATAGTTTTTTCGTTTTTTCTATCAATTTTCGTTTGATCTCTGGTAATGCTTTAGTAGCAGCTTTTACGCCAGAATTATATAGATCCTCTCTTTTATGATCATCAAACAAACCTATATTTGTAACATCGGGCTGGATTAATATATCTGCTTGCTTGCCAAGTAAATTATTCAAAGTAGCATATGTAATACTTAGAGACTTCAAGGTTAGCTCTAACATGTTAGAAACATTAGTTTCTCTGACAGAAGATGTAACATCGATAGCTATAATAATTTCAGGGTCATATTTTTTAGCTACGTCAATCCCAAGTGGAGCTGTTACTCCCCCATCTACTAGAGTTCTACCATAAAGCTTTACAGGGGCAAATAGTCCTGGTATGGAGTAAGATGCTCTAACAGCAGGCGCGATAGGCCCACTATCAATAGCTATAGTTTCGCCTGTTACTACGTCTGTTGCTAATGCTATGAATGGTATTTGCAACTTATCAAAAGTTTTAGCCTCTAGATTTGCTTTTAAGAAATTTTCTCCATTTTGCCCATTTATTATGCTAGCCCTAGTACTATATGTGCCATCTAAAGCAGATAATAAAGAAAAGCTAATGAGATCAGCTTGTTTGAATGTGAAATATTCTTTTTTTAGCTCTTCAGCATTTGGATGGTCTGCATATAATGCTCCAACAATGCTTCCTCCACTAGTGCCTATTATAATATCAATAGGAATATTGTTTTTCTCTAACACAGAAATTACGCCAAGATGAGCGATAGATTTGGCACCACCACCACCTAATACAAGAGCTACTTTTACCTTTTTTTTAATCTCAATAGGAGCAGATCCGCCGGATATGAAATCATAATTTATCTTAAATTTATAATTACATCCAGCAAGTAAGATTGATAAAATAATATAAGGCAATATTTTCATATTAAAAACAAATAAGCAAGAATTAAGAATGTAAAGAATCCGAAAGAGTCTGTTAAAACGCTTAGTAATACTCCTGAGGACGTAGCAGGGTCAATATCAAAATTATCAAGAATAATAGGTATAGCAGATCCAAATAAGCCCGCTACTAGAAAATTTATCAGCACAGCAAAAATAAATATTATACTTAGCTCAATATTATTAAATAACAAAAACGTAAAAGCTCCACCTAAAATAGATAGAGCTATTCCATTTAGACCGCATACTAATAGCTCTTTTATGATGGTTTTTTTGTAATTTGTATGAGTCAAATCTTTACTAGATAAAGCTCTTACGGTTACAGTCATTGTTTGCATTCCAGCATTTCCGCCAATAGATGCAACTATAGGCATTATAGAAGCGAGAGTTACTATTTTTGCTATAGTATCACTAAATTGATTTATAACAATAGCAGTCAGAAAAGCTGTAACTAGGTTTATAAATAACCACGAAAATCTATGTTTTGCTGTAAAGAGCAAAGAATAGGAGTTGTCCTGTACATTAAGGCCACCAAGGTGCATAATATCTTCCTCAGCTTGTTGTTCAACGATATAAATCATGTTATCGATTGAAACTGTACCAACTATTTTTCCGGTTTTATTTACTATAGGAACTATAGTAAGAGCATATTGCTTAAAGATATAGGACAGTTGCTCTAAATCTGTATTAGTATCTGCAATTTTAAAATCTTCATTCATCAATGTTCTTATAGGAATATTACGAGGATTTTTAAGTAAAGTGCATAGAGAAATATTACCTGTAGGCTTATTGCGAGAGTCTACAACAATTGCTCCATGAAAATCTTTTTCAGAATTATTATGTCTTATGGAATCTATCGCTTGTCCTACTGTCCAGTAATCCAAGAACGATACAAATTCTTTCTCCATAACCCTACCAGCAGTATTTTCTCTATAAGTAAATCCTTCTAGGATATATTGTTTCTTTTCTTTACTAATAAGCTCTAGAATAGAATTTTTCATATCTATAGAAAAATCCTCAATAACTTCGATAGCATCTTCAGTATCTAATTCATCTATCCATCCGGCAATTTTTACAGCAGGTACTATATCTTCAATAGAATGTCTAGTGCTAGAATTAATCCATATCAGGGTTTCTGATTTAAATTCATTATCAAGTATGTATAAAGCCTTTTCATGAATTTTATGGTTTGTGTTATCAAGAAAATCTGCAAAATCTGCATGATGCATTGCTACTAATAATCTCTTTGCATTTTTATTATCGCCTGATTCTATAAGGTCTATTATGTTCTCAAAAGTATCGCTTAGGCTATCATGATGCGAAGGAAGAATATGGTGCTTATCAGATTTTTGCATTATTGCCTCAGGGCACTTAGGTTGAACTTACGCATCGACAACACCATTTTTCTGATTAACAGTAGTAATGGTATTAGTACTTTCTAAAAGATATTACACCAAAATTTTGGTGCGGCCAAGAAGATTTGAACTTCCAATCCTTTTGGGAACAGCGACCTCAACACTGCGCGTCTACCAATTTCGCCATGGCCGCAAGCTATTTTGAATCTCAAATTAAAAAATATTTTTTAATAAAAAACGAGATTTCATGCAAAATATTTAATAGCAAATTATTGCGCAATATGCAATTATAAAACTCATTATACCAAAGAAAATTATATGATAGACAAAATAATGAATAATAGTTTTATTTTAGATTTAATCTCTGTGACTGAATCAGCCTCTTTTGCATCTTATCGTCTACTAGGAAAAGGCAAAGAAAAAGAAGCAGATCAGCTTGCTGTTGATGCAATGCGCAAATCTCTTAATAGCCTAAATATTGATGGAGTAGTAGTAATAGGAGAGGGCGAAAGAGACGAAGCTCCAATGTTATATATAGGCGAAAAAGTAGGAACAGGTCTTGGTCCAAAGATTGATATAGCTTTAGATCCTCTAGAAGGTACTACTATTCTTGCTAGCGGAAAAAACAATGCATTATCAGTTATAGGTGCTTCCCATAGGGGCTGTTTTCTTAATGCGCCTGATGTATATATGGATAAGATAGCTATAGGTTTTGATTTTGAAGAAAAAATTATAGATTTAAGTAATACTCCGTTAGAGAATTTAAAAAATATTGCTCTTGCTAAAAAGTGTGAAATTAGTGATCTAACTGTAATAGTATTAGATAGAAAACGTCATGAGGAATTAATAGCAAGAATCTATGAAGCTGGGGCTAGAGTGTCGTTAATTCAGGATGGCGATATCGGGGCTGTAATATCTACATCTATTAAAACAAAAAAAGCTGGAGATGTATATATGGGTATAGGGGGTGCTCCTGAAGGAGTACTTGCTGCGGCTGCATTAAAGTCTTTAGGTGGTCAAATGGTAGGAAAGTTACTATTTAATAGTGATATTGAAATAGCAAGAGCCCATAAATTAGGCATTAGAGATTTAAGTAAGCAATATGACCTTTACGATATGGCAAAAGGTGATGTGATATTTGTAGCTACTGCAATTACTGATGGGTTACTCATAAAAGATGGAATCAAAATAGAAGAGAATGATATAATAATTAGCTCTATAGCTATGAATTCTCATGATAAATCTATATATACAATAACATCAAGGAGAAAGAAATGTTAAAATCAGTTCTAGGTAAAAAATGGTCTTTAAAACCTAGAAATGAGTTATTAATAGAGCAAATGGTTCAGTCTTTGAATATTAGTGATTTTATGGCAAATTTGCTAGTTTCAAGAGGCGTATCGTTACGCAATGCTCAAGTCTTCCTTAATCCAAAGATTCGTGATTTATTACCAGATGTTTTCCATTTAAAAGATATGAAAAAGGCCTCAGAAAGGATTATAGAGGCTATAAACAAAAAGGAATCTATATGCGTTCTTGGAGATTATGACGTAGACGGAGCTACATCTTCTGCTCTTTTGAAAAGGTTTTTTAGAGATATAGGGCTTGATATTACAATTTATATACCGGATAGAATTACTGAAGGATACGGTCCTTCAGTATCCATTATAAACAAGCTAAAAGAAAAAGGCGTTTCTCTTATCATTACAGTAGATTGTGGGACTATGGCATTTGAAGCTTTGTCTGAAGCAAAGAATCAAAATATTGATGTTATAGTATTAGATCATCACATTAGTGGAGAAACTTTGCCAGATGCTTTTGCTATAATAAATCCAAATCGTTTAGATGAGACTAGTCTATACAACTATTTAGCGGCTGTTGGAGTTTCTTTTTTATTTGTTGTTGCTGTTGTATCGCTTTTAAAAAAATCTAATTTCTTTGAACTAAGAAGCGAGCTAGACTTAATGCAATATCTTGACCTTGTTGCTCTTGGCACGGTTTGTGATGTTGTTCCTTTGATAGGATTAAATAGAGGCTTTGTCCTACAAGGCCTTAAGATGATGGCAAAACGGGGTAATATAGGTTTAAAAACCATCTCAGATATGTGTAATTTAAACACTGTGCCTAGTTGTTATCATCTTGGCTTTATTATAGGACCTAGGATAAATGCAGGAGGAAGAGTAGGGGAGTCTAACCTTGGTACTGCTCTTCTTTCTACAACTTGTGAAATTAAGGCCCGAGATATCGCTTTAAAGTTAGATGCTTATAATACAGAGAGAAAAGAAATGGAGTCTCAGATGCTTCTTGAGGCAATAGTGGAGGCTGAGCGTCAGAAAGATCTTAATATATTATTGATAGCAAAAGAAGGCTGGCATCCGGGTGTGATAGGCATTATTGCAAGCCGTATTAAAGAAAAATACAATAAACCAGCTATCATTGTTGCGATAAATGACGATATAGGGAAGGGATCTTGTAGGTCTGTCAAGGGTATAAATTTAGGCGCCAAAATTGTAGAAGCTAAAATGCATGGCATTTTAGAAGAAGGCGGAGGGCATGCAATGGCAGCTGGATTTTCTATATATAAGGATAAAATCTCAGATCTACACGATTTTTTATGTAAGCAAACAAAAAGAGAATATGATGATTTTCTAATAAATTATTCTTCAGAATATGATCTTGAAATTACTACAAGTGCTGCAACTATTGATCTTGCAAAGCAAATTCAAAAACTTTCACCATTCGGCACGTCCAATTCTGAGCCTATAGTTAGAATAGATGGTCTATTTGTTATAAAAGCAAATATAGTAGGTGAAAAACATATTAGTGTTCTTTTAGCTCCAACTCAAAATGCTTATGGATCTAGCACTCTAAGATCTATAATATTTAACGCAGCAGATAATGATATAGGAACATTATTGCTAAGTAAAGCACCTGGCAAAATATCAGTTATAGGCTATCTTCAAATTAACTCTTGGCAGGATAAAGAAAGTCTGCAAATGGTTATATTAGACATATACTCACCTAAGATAGGAAATTGACTTCGTTCTAAATAAAAACACTGTCAATTGCGAGGAATTTATGACAAATCAATTGTATTCTTGTCATTCCTGCGCAGCGTCCCATCATTCCCGCGTAAGCGGGAATCGTATTACCGCTACTTTTATAAAATTTTATTGTTTTAAAAAACATAGTGCAAAATTTTACTAGATTAATTTTTCAACTATTAATTGACATTTTTATAATTAGAAATCTTAATATTAATAGTTATTATTATGAGGTAGTGATGAGTAAGAATGATAAAAATACTAAAATTCAGGATGAAGGTTCTAAAAAGCTGGATCTTATAGATGAGGAGCAAGGCAATAAATTCTCGTGGAAAGATAAGCATGATAAGCAAACAATTGAAGAGTGGAAGGCGGAGTTTTCTTATAATCCTCCTACAGTCAAAGACATGGTTAGAATATCGGACCTGATGACAAAAGAAGATGCTCTTATATATAGCAATTATGGTTATAATAGTAACAAGAAAGCTACTGATATGCGAGACTTTTTGGAGAAAAAGAAGAAGAGCATTAAGCGGATTATCGATGACAATGAATCATACCAGAGAACAGAATCTAATAGCTGGAAAAATTGGAAAGAAGTGACGGAGAAGAAAGGTGTCAGTAATTATGTCAAAGACTACAAGGAAAAGCTGCAGGAAAAAGTTAAAACCATAAAGATAAAGGATCTTGAGGCAAGATATGTTCCTAAAGAATTGCATGATATTCGACAAGAAGAATTGACTAATATTATTTCATGGTTAGCACTGTTAAAGAGAGAGATATTTGTATTAGAAAATGATATGCAAAAGAACAGAGTAGAAAGAAACGAATTAATTGATAAACTGGATATGGTTGATTCGTCGTACAGAATGATCTCTCGTGTCAGCATTCCTGATATGATAAATGATGAACTAAATTACAGAAGAACACAATCTAATGGCTGGAAAAATTGGAAAAAAAACTTAGATGCAAAAGGAGGCAACATAGAGAAGTGGAAATCAGAATTTGATGAACGTATAAAATTGGAGGATATATTTTGGAAGCGTGAAATTAGTGCAGCACGCAGCCTGCTAGAACAAGAAAATCTTATGCTTAATGCATGGAGTGTCATTTCGAATGGAGAAAAAGACAAAAACTACCAAAAAGAGATGAGAGAGTTTTTGAATTTAAGATCCGAGGAAATTGAAAACCTTGAGCCAAGAGGGTTTAATACTCAAAAAGAGGAAGTGACGCATTATAGGGAATACGATACTATGATCCCGGCGCAATATTTTGATAGCGAGCATAGTCCTAAAAAATTGGAAAAAATGTTGCAGTACCAGAGAAGAAAGCTGTCTAATAGCAGAGAATATCTAACATTTATTAATGCTATTAGAAGGGGGCCTATTGGTATTATAGACTTTGTTGAGGGACTATCTGAAATTCGTAAGAATCTGAAGTTTTTAGATGAAAAAGAGAAAGAAATTCCATTTCTAGAGACTACAAGGACTACAGAGTGGCAAAATTGGAAAGAAGCATTCGATAAAAAGAGTTTTGATCATTGGAAAGAAGAGTTTACTAAAAGTAATATTAGTGATACTGAATATCCTAACAAAATTCAAAGTGAAAAACATCAGATTAAGACATATAGAATTTTGTTAACAAGAAAACTTTCAGTCTTCATTTATGAGAAGCAGTCTACGGAGAGATACTTAAAATGGAATGAGGAGAAGTCCGAGAGTGACTATCACCCTAGGAAGGAGATTATTACAAATCAAACAAAAAAATTAGCAGAGCTTAAGAGTAGGATTGGGGATCTAAAAAACACTCTAGAGAAGCTTGAGAAGATGGAGAAAGTTTTGGAGTCCAAAAAACCATCTATTTTTAGAAGGATTAGCGATACAATTTCTGCTCCTTTTAAAAAGGTTAGAGGTGACACAAATCATAAAAATACTCAAAAGAATGTTACTCCTCAGACATCAAAGCAGCCCAAAGAAAATGCTAATAATGTTCAATCAGTGGCAGAACAACATGAAACGCAAGCTATAGTTGGTCAATTAATATCAGAACACGGTGTTAAGGATGTAACAGATGTAGTTCATAAACAAAACAAACTGGATCACAAATTAGGAGAAGTAGGAAAAAGCGCTAGCCCAGATTCACTTACAAAAGCTTAGGAGAGTATTATTTAACAACACTCCCATCAAAGCTCTGTTTTAAAGCGCCTAGTTCTTTTGTGGCTTTAAGCAAGGCATACTTGTTTATATTTAGTATCTTGATATTATGCTTTTAGAAAATAAGTTATTTAGGTGCTAAACTATGAAAGAGATTATTGTTAATATAGAAGATCCCATGAGGTTAGATAGGTACTTAAGAACCATAGATGCTAGTCTTACGCAAGGCATTATAGAAAAAGCATTACGAAATGGCGATATAAAAATTGCAGGGCAAAAAATTTCTTCAAATTATAGAGTAGAAAACGGTACTACCATCACTATAAATAAATATTTCCATATTAATGATGGCATATCAAATCTTCAGGGGGATTTTGATAGTAATGTGATTTCGCTTGCTAAAAAATTGATGTTGGAATATCTAATATATGAGGATGAGAATCTTATAGCAATAAACAAGCCAGCTAGACTGGCTACGCAAGGTGGAAAAAACATCAATATTTCTGTAGATCATGCTTTGTCCTATCTTAATTCAATAGGCCATGACCTTAGATTAGTACACAGGTTAGATCGCAATACTAGTGGCATTTTGCTCATTGCAAAAACAAGAAGGGCAGCTACGCGCCTTGCTAAAGCCTTTGAGAATCATCGTATTGAGAAAAAATATTTAGCAATTACATATGGTAAGTTAAAAAATACTTCTGGCACTATCAGGTCTTTTCTTACTAAAATTGACGATAAAATGATAGAGGTTTCAGAAGAAACAGAAGATGCTAAGCGTGCAATTAGTGATTATGTATTGCTCTCTAGTAATAATGGATTTAACCTTATAGAATTTTCTCCTAAAACTGGAAGAATGCACCAAATTAGGGCTCACTGTGCATATGGACTTGGAACTCCAATAGCTGGTGATGAAAAATATGGAGATGAAAATTCACATAATGACTTACTTCTGCATGCTTATAAAATATTCATTCATAAGGAAATATTTCAAAAAGATATATTAATATCTCAAGATCCTGCTAATGCATTTATGGATGCAATGAAGAAATATTCTCTTAATCTATGATGCCTATTAGCTTTTAGAATTTATTTTTTATGAAGTCTAATGGTAGTGCTATAGGTGGTAATTTTATTTTAGCAGAGAAATTACTATCAATATCAACCATCAATTCTATATAAGTATTTGGCTTTGCCTCTTGTGTATTTTGATCTATTATAGATATGGTTTTTTCAAGGTCATCAGGGCCCTTAATTTCTCTTTTTATTACCTGCTTTGTTTTACTAATTAGATCGTCTATACTTTCAAATGCAATTGCAGTAAGCCTAACTCCTCCTTCATCTTTAAAAGCATCGCAAGATATTACAACCATAGTTTTTAGATTCAGTAAGTGAACATAATTTTTCATTACCTCTTCGTTATATATTGTAACTTCTATATTTCCGTAGTGGTCTGATATATTAAGAGTAATAAAGCGGCCCCTAGGTGACATTCGAGCGTCTTTTTTAATAATGATGCCCGCTATTTTTATGTTATGAGACTTAAGAGGCATTTCATGTTTTACATAATTTGAATCTACTACTTTATTATTATTTAGAATCTCGCTGTAAGATGCAATAGGATGAGATGAAAAAAAACTACCGGTTACGTCAAATTCCATGAAGGCTCTTTCTTCTATGGAAAAATCTTTTACACCATCAACTAAAACATTATTTTGTGGTAATGCCATGAATGTTATCTGGCGAGTGTTTTTTTCGTTATGATGAAGATTATGGTGTGATAAGAGATTTGGAATGCTTAATAATAATTTATTTCGGTTTGGTTCTAGTTTATCAAAACATCCCGCTTTGATTAAATTTTCTAGAGATTTTTTATTTATGCTTTTTTCAGGCATACGCTCTACGAAGTCTACGATGTTCAAGAATTTTTTATTAGAGCGTTCTTTATATATGATCTCTCCAAAAAATGGGGTTACATTTTTAATTCCGCCAAAAGGAAAGACAATATCATCTCCTAAGATATAAAAATAATCTTTTGAGTGATTTATGTCAGGCGCTAGTATTTTAATACCATAAATTTGAGCTTCTTGGATGAAAAGGTTTATTTTGTCAGAATCGTTAATATCCAGATTTAAACATGCTACTAAGAATTCTTTAGTGTGATTAGCTTTTAAATAGGCCGTCTGATAAGAAATCATAGCATATGATGTAGCATGGGCTTTATTAAAGCCATATCCTGCAAATTTTGCAACAGTAGCAAAAATACTCCTTGCCATATCTTCATCTACATTATTTGCTATAGCCCCAAGAACGAACATTTTCTCCTGATCTTCCATCTCGGATTTGATTTTTTTACCCATTGCTCTTCTAAGTAAATCCGCAGAGCCAAGGCTGTATCCAGCAAGAACTTGTGCTATCGCGAGTACTTGCTCTTGATAAATAATCACTCCATAAGTTTCTTCAAGAATTTGTGTTAGGGCAGGGTGGAGGTAATCTGGTTTTTCATGTCCATGTTTGCATGCTATATAAGTAGGGATATTATCCATTGGACCAGGGCGATAGAGAGCCCCAAGAGCGATTAGGTCTTCTATACAATCAGGCCTCATACGTTTTAGAGTATCACGCATTCCTATACTTTCAAATTGGAATATTCCAGCTCCTTCTCCTCTAGATAACAAATCATAAGTTCTTTGGTCGTTTAAAGGCAAATTGGGTAAATCTATCTCTATGCCTTTTTCTTTAAGTAGATTAGAGCATTTAGAGATAACAGTAAGAGTTTGTAATCCTAAAAAGTCAAATTTTACTAGTCCTGCAAGCTCTGCATATTTCATAGAATATTGAGTAATTAGCATATCTCCTGCTAGATCTTTATAAAGAGGTAATATCTCTATCAGATTTTTACTTCCTATAACTATACCTGCAGCATGTACTGATAAATGACGGTGCAGTCCTTCTAAAGTAAGAGCTGTATCAAGAACTTGTTTTATAAGTTCTTCTTCTCCAGTAAGATTGTATAATCCTTTACCGCTATGTGCTTGCTTTAGCTCTGCTACTTCTCTTACCGCCTGATCTAATGTAACAGGGTTTACAGCGTTAAATGGCACTAATTCTGTAAGATAATCCGCATATGAATAAGCAAGGCATAATACCCTAGATACGTCTTTGATTACAGCTTTAGCCTGCATTTTTCCAAAAGTGATAATTTGTCCTACTCTTTCGTATCCATATTTTTGTTTTACGTATTTTATTACCTCTTCTCTACGTTCTTGACAGAAGTCTATATCGAAGTCTGGCATAGAAATACGTTCTGGATTTAAAAACCTCTCGAATATTAATCCGAATCTTATAGGGTCTGGGTCTGTAATTAAGAGGCTCCATGCAACTACTGATCCAGCGCCAGAGCCTCTTCCAGGGCCTACAGAAATTCCATTTGATTTACTCCATTTTATAAAATCCGATACAATAAGAAAATAACCAGCAAAATTCATATCGCATATTATCTTTAATTCATAATTTAAGCGATCCATATAGAGTTTGGTAGTTTCATCAACGTCAAGCCCGGAATCTAGTTTAAATTTTGCCTCAAGCCTTTTTTCTAAGCCTTTTATAGCTTCTAACTTCAGTAGTTCTGATTCTCCGATATTTGAGTCGGTAAAATTTGGGAGCATGGGCTCACTGCTACTTGCCATGATGCTACATCTTTTTGCTATATGTATGCTATTTTCTATCGCTTCTGGTAGATCCTTAAAGAGTTCTATCATTTCGTTTTGAGATTTGAAATAGCATTGGTTACTTACAGTGGGCCTATCTGTATGGTCTTTAGTCATGCCAGATGATATAGCAAGTAGAATATCATGTGCTTCATGCATTTCGATATTTTCAAATAATACATTGTTTGTAGCAACAAGAGGGATATGAAATTTAGCAGCAAGTTCTATATATTTAGACTCTATTTTATGCTCATTTGCCATTTTATGGCGCATAATCTCTAAATAAAATCTATCTTGAAATATGGAGTGAAATTTTTCTATATATTTTGCGGCTTTGTTTATATCAGATTCTAATAAAGCCTTACCAATTAAGCCGTCACTATAGCAAGATAGCATAATTATACCATCTTGATATTTTGCTAAAGTCTCAAAGGAAATATTCTTATTTTGATTGAAATCAGGATTAATATATATATGGCTCACTAGTTTTAGCAAATTTTGATAACCAGCTTGATTTTTTGCAATTAACAATATATCGCCACATTCTTTATTATCTTCTACTGTAAGGATGCTACCATGTATTGCTTGAATACCTTCTTTCTTTGCTTCTATTGCAAATTCCAGCATCCCAAATAAATTGTTACGGTCTGTAATTGCAACGGCTGGCATACGTAATTTTTTTGCAGTAGCTATAATTTGGTTTACTTTCAAAGCACTTTGAAGCATGGAATAAGAGCTCTGCGTGCGTAGATGTATAAATGATGTTGTCATAAATTTAAAAGAGATATATATGAAGCAAAATCCTACTAAAACTTGTAGTAAAATCAAGGATTAAAAAATTATTTTCATTTAAAATAAACGAAGATTCACTGTATTACTTAATTAGGCCAGATTTATTCTACAAAGAGGTCTAGTGTTGGTTATGAAGTAGAAATGGGTATGAGGTAAATGATGTCAATGCTTTTTTTAATAAAATCATTCCATGTAGATAAATTAAAGTTGTTTTATTCAGAGCTAGGGCTAAATTTTTTAGGTTTTGGTGCCACGAAGTATTTTTATGGTCTTAACAATTTTTTTATAGTATTAGATAGTATAGAACAGGTACCAAATAAATCGTTAACATCAAGAAGTTTATACTTCATTAAAGATAATGAGATTACTAAATTTCATAATCATGTAATGGATGAAAATGAAGCATGTGTTATTGCGGATCTTTATAACCAGATAAAAGATTTTAATCTAGTAGACCAACAAAAAAAATAATACCAATAATACGCTCTAGTAATATAGAAGAAGATATGCTTAATTATTCTCATCTTGGAGAATGGACTAAAGAAAAGCACGGTACAGGACCAGAGCATTATTGTTTATTGTCTGATATTACTGCTGAGATATATCCTATGCGAAAAAGTAATCCTGTAGAAAAAGTTGAATTAGTTTTTGATGGTTATGTGGATTTACCGCGCAAAACAAATATAGATCCAGACGGCGAAAATGTTGTAGTTATATAATCTTAATAACATCTATAGTAAATTCTTCTATGAAATATAGTTGCAAAGAAACAAGGAATTTTCTACATAGGAAGAGATTGGATAATATATTTCTTTAGAATTATATTGACTCATAGGTATAACATCTTTAGAATTCTTAAGATAAAAGTTAAAAAACAAGGTTTTTGGGCTAGGGTTTTATCTAAAAAAGAAATTTCTAATCCCTAATTTTGAAAATTTTAATTACACTGAGTGCTATTTTAATAGGTTTTTATGCGGTTTTTCTCTTTATGCTTTTTACTAATTGCATCGATTTTATCAGTCTTTGATGCTAATGCAAAGCCTAAAAAATCTTCAAAATCTACAACTCAAACAAAAATACAGCAAGTTATTCCTGCACCTACTGAGGCTAGTATAGTAGTTGATATAGATGACGGAAAGATTCTTCATGCTGAAAACGCAAATACCCGTGTTTATCCTGCGTCTCTTACAAAAATGATGACCCTCTATCTTACATTTGAAGCTATAAATCAGGGTAAGTTATCTATGGATCAAATGCTTGTAGCGTCTGAGAGCGCTGTTAGTATGCTTCCATCTAAACTAGGGTTAAAATTAGGGCAGAGCATTTCTGTGAAAGATGCTATAATGTCCCTAATTATAAAATCTGCTAATGATTCGGCAGTACTTCTTGGTGAGGCTATATCAGGTCGTTCAGAGCGTCATTTCGCTAAAATGATGACTCAGCGTGCACATGAGCTTGGTATGCATGATACAACATTCCGTAACGCTTCAGGGTGGCATCATCCAGAGCAAAAAAGTACAGCAATTGATATGGCAAAACTTGCTATGGCATTAAAAAGAGATTTTCCTGAATATTACCCATTGTTTTCTGAAACTAGTTTCGTCTTTAATGGCCAAACCTATCATACTCGTAATAGAGTTATAAAAGAATATGAGTGGGCAGATGGTTCAAAAACAGGTTTTCATACCCCAGCAGGTTATAACCTTCTTACTACAGCTTCAAAAGATGGTAAGAGGATAGTAGGAGTGGTAACTGGTTGCAGCAATAAACACTCGCGTGATTATAAAATGGTGTCTCTTTTAGATAAGCACTTAGGTCTTCCTCCTTCTGCTTCTCGTTTTAGCGCTGCTGTTGCTACAAAAGCAAAGGCTCCAAAACAAAATTTAGCTAAAAACAAATCTAAAGTTCATGTAGTTAAAGCAAAGTCTTCTAAAAAGAAGAAGCTAAAATCTAAAGTTACTTCCGCTTAAGTTGATCTAAGATTATTTACTATCCCTTGTAACTGAAGATATCAATTTTTAACAAGTATCAATGAAAGAATTGCTAATAAAGCTTAGTTTTTATTTATCATTCTACGTAGTATGTTGTCCTTTAGGATAAAGTGATGATATAAAGCAGCTATAATATGTAATGTAATAAGTGTAACGAATATGAATGCCATTATACCGTGAGCAAAACCAGCATATTCTGCTATTGTACTATAACTACCTACAGCTTTGATTGAAAATATTCCGTAAAAAGAAATATCATGGCCTGACATTAAAGAGCTAGTAATACCGCTAATAGGCATTGCAACCATCAAAAAATAAAGAAAAAAGATATTAATATTTGCAAGCTTTGCTAAAAGAATATTCGAATTTGGAATAGATGGCTGTATGTTGCTAAGCCTCCAAATTATTCTAACAAAAACAAGCATTAATACAAGAACACCAGTAGCTTTGTGAATGCTAAGAATGTTCGATTTTTCAGGAGAATTTGGTAAGCTTTCTATATAAAATCCAACAGATAAAAGAATTATAATAAAAAAACCAATTACCCAATGTAATATCTGGGATATTATACCGTAAGAATCATGAGTGTTTCTTATCATAAAGGCCTCACTTGATTAGAGTTTTTATAATAATGTAAACTTATTTAATCTTTGAGTCTAGCCCAAATACGCTTTTTCGTTAGATAGAAAATTACAGTAAATGCTGTTAAAAATAGCATGGATTTAAGGCCTATTGCTTTTCTTCTCTCCATTTCTGGCTCTGCCGCCCATTGCAAAAATACAACTATATCTCGTGACATTTGGTCTAAATCATTAGGCGTTCCATCGTTATATGTAACTATCCCATCAGATAATGGTTGAGGCATTGCTATTTGATGATTAGGAAAATAGCGGTTATAACTAAGTCCTTCCATCATATTAAAACCTTCTGGAGGGTTTTCATATCCAGTCAGAAGAGAGTAAACATAGTTCGCGCCATCATTACGTGCTTTTATAATGAGAGAAAGGTCAGCAGGGTAAGATCCATTGTTCGCACTTCTAGCTGCTTGTTCATTAGAAAATGGAGCGATGAATTTATCAGAAGGGATTCCCGGTCTATCAAACATCTCTCCATCATCTCCTGGTCCATCTTTTATGGTCACAGAGCGCGCTAATTCTTTCACTTCTTCTTCAGAAAAGCCAAGGTCAATTAGGTTACGATAATATAACTGATTCATAGAATGACAGGCAGAACATACTTCTTTATAAATTTGGAATCCTCTCTGAGCAGCTTTTCTATCAACGCTTCCAAAGATACCATCAAATGGCCAAGAAAGTTTTTTTAATGGTTCATTATTCTTAGCAAATGCGCTAGACGAAAGAGTCAAAAATAAAAATATAATATTTAATATTCTAATCATAAAATGCAAATTTATTATATTGACTTAGGAAGAGGTAATGGCTTTTCATATTTAGCAATTAGTGGAACTATAATCAAAAAATGGCTAAAGTAGTACAGGGCAGCAAAACGACTAAGAGTTATAAATGGCTCTTCAGCTGGCTTACTGCCAAGATATCCAAGGATTAGGCAATCTATAAGGAAGATAAAAAATGCAATTTTATTAAGAGGTCTATAATTGCTACTTCTAACAGGGGATTTGTCTAGCCATGGTAAGAAAAACAAAATAGCAATAGCAGAGAACATTAAAATTACTCCTCCAAGTTTACTAGGCACAGCACGCAATATTGCGTAAAATGGTAGAAAATACCACTCAGGTACTATATGCTCTGGGGTAACTAGTGGATTTGCTTCTATATAATTATCAGGATGACCCAAATAATTAGGTTCATAAAATATAAAATATGCAAATATCATAAAATATACCCCAAACCCCAAAAAGTCTTTTACAGTATAATATGGATGAAAGTCTATTGTATCTTTAGGAGATTTTACATCAATACCTTTAGGATTGTTTGAACCATGTGCATGAAGTGCAACTAGATGCAGCATAACAAGAGCAACAATTATAAATGGTAATAAGTAATGCAAAGCAAAAAATCTATTTAAGGTAGGGTTATCTACTGAAAAACCACCCCAAAGCCATGTTACAATACTCTTTCCTATAACAGGAATAGCAGAAAAAAGATTAGTAATTACTGTTGCTCCCCAGTAGCTCATCTGTCCCCATGGAAGAACATATCCCATAAATGCAGTAGCCATCATGACTAGAAATATAATAATGCCGATATGCCAAAGCAATTCTCTGGGCTGTTTATACGATCCGTAGTATAATCCTCTGAATATATGAATATATACAGCAACAAAAAACATCGAGGCCCCAACAGCATGAATATATCTTATAAGCCATCCGTAATTTACATTTCTCATTATATGTTCTACGCTGTTAAAAGCGTGATCTACATGAGGCGTATAATGCATTGCAAGCATAACGCCAGTAATAATCTGAATTACTAAAGCAATACCAGCAATAGAACCTAAATTCCATAAATAACTTAAATTTTTAGGGGTTTGGTATTTACCTAAATCTTCTAAAAATGTAAAAATTGGTAAGCGGTAATTTATCCATCCTATAATTCCTGATTTTTCTTTAGATTGTAAATTTTTATTATGGCCATTTTGTTTCGTCATCTCATTTAGCCTATTTTAATTTTTGTATCGCTAATAAATTCATATGGAGGAACTTCCAAATTCAATGGTGCGGGGCCTTTTCTTATTCTACCTGAGGTATCATACACAGAGCCATGGCATGGACAAAACCAACCATCATATTCACCTTGATCTCCTATTGGTACGCACCCAAGATGAGTACAAATACCTATTACAACAAGCCATTGTTCATGGCCAAGTTTAACTCTCTGTTCATCGGTTTCGGGGTCTTTTAGATCTGCAAGAGGTGTATTTTTTGAATTTTCTATTTCCTCTCCTGTTCTATGACGAATGAACACAGGTTTACCTTGCCATTTTACTACCAAGCTTTTCCCCGGAGTGACGTTAGATATATCAACTTCGATTGAAGATGATGCAAGTACATCAGATGAAGGATTTAAAGAATCTATAAGAGGCCACACGGTGCACGCAGCGCCAACTGCTGTCATACTAGCAGCAGTAAGAACCATAAAGTCTCTACGAGTTACATTGTTTTTTTCTGACGAATCATTATCTGACATTATTTATATCTAATTAATACATTATAATAATAGATGCATTATAAACAATTACGCAGCAATTAATCAACAGAGAATATAACTTTACTATATTGTTTTTCATATATTATGATTTTTAACACAAAATTCTTAGAAATAACTTATATAAACTTGCAGAAAAGTCTTGCGCAGCATTTCGCTTTCTACTATTATCGCGGAGCAATAATTGCCCGCGTGATGGAATGGTAGACATAACGGACTTAAAATCCGTGGGGCTTTAGCCCTTGCCGGTTCAAGTCCGGCCGCGGGTACCACTTGTATTGTTGTTTCATATTCGTATAACTTTTCTTTTTTAGTTTTGTATTAATAAAAATAATACTTTTTAGATCACTCAAGCTTAACTATATATAAATTTCTGTTTCTAAATGTGAAAGTAAAATAGATTTTTTTGAGGAATCACTTTTAGAATCAGATAGTATATAAAATATGAAAAAATTAAAATGGCAGAATCTATGTTTATTCAAACTGAATTTACTCCTAACCCTAATGCATTAAAGTTTATTACTGGGACTTTGGTTAGCAAGCAGCCGGTTTATATTACATCCTCTGAAAATTCATCCAGTATTCTTGTAGAAAAACTATTTAAAGCTCATGAGATAGAGGCAGTGTTTTTAGGGAGTGACTTCATTACTATTACAAAAAAAGAAGATTGTAATTGGGATGTTATAAAGCCTAAGATGATAATGGTTATTATGGACCATTTTGTTGCTGGCTTACCAGTATTTGAAAATGATGAAGAAAAACTTCCTGAGATATCTTCGGATGATTTGACCGAAATAGAAAAACAAATTATAGAAATAATAGAAACCAAAGTAAGACCTTCTGTTGCTATGGATGGTGGAGATATAGTATATGTAGGCTTTAACAATGGTGTTGTTATGCTAGAACTGAGAGGTGCATGTTCTGGATGTCCTAGTTCTACTATTACTTTGAAGCAAGGCATAGAATCTATGCTAAAGTATTATGTACCTGAGGTAATATCTGTAGAGGCAGTAACAAACTAGGTATAGAGAAATAAAGAGATTATTTTGATAAGAAAAATTTTATTTGGGTCATTTTTAATATATCTTAGTGTATGGTTGTTTATCTCGCATTTGCTTGAGAATAAATTACAACAAAATCTTTCTAACTATAAAGATTTATCCATTGAATATAACAATATAAAAGCCACAGGTTTTCCTAGTAAATGGGAGTTTCAAATTATTTCTCCAGTTATAAAGTCTAATAGCGAAAGTTTTGCTATTGAAACATCAAATATTAATATCAAAATTGGTATTACCTGCAAAGAATTTGTTTTTTCTATGAGTGATATAGCAAAGCTTACTATATTCGGAGAGGCAGAGGAGAATAAAGTCTATAATGTAGTTTTTAACCGCGATCCTTCTTTTGAGATTAATATAAAAAATCCGGTTTTTAGAGAAAATAATATTATAGAGAATTTTCAAAATATAGTTATTTCACCATTTTTGATGATGGTTTCTAAAGATGATACCAAGATTATAGAAATCAAAAATAATCTAGCTTCTATTAATAATTTTGCAAAACAAGACTTCAGAATAGAGTGTGATATGTTGTGTGATGCAAATTCAGATATTACTAAATTTACCAAACTATCTCTATCTGCTTTTGCAGAAATAAAATTTGCAAGTCAGGATAGTAATAAAATAATGATACAAGGTCTTAATGTAAAAACTCTTGAGATAAAGGTTGATGACGAAGCGAATTTGGACTTCTCTGGAGAGATGGTTTTTAACCAAAATACCATACCTGAAGGAAAGTTTGTTTTAAATTTATATAATTATAACGAATTAGTTGACTATTTATGGCCATCTTCTTCAGGATTATCTGATGCGGAAATAAAATCTATCATAGAAAAATGCAATATGGATTCTGGGATAGAAAACGCTCATCTTCCTATAGAATTTTCTGAAGAAGGTCTAAACATTGGGCAAGAAATTTGGCAAACTTTAAGAATGGAATAGAAATATGTATAAAACTATTGAAGAAATTTTTTTACAAGAAAGAACATGTCATAGTTTTGATAAAGATAAACTAGTAGACAAATCTTTGCTACAAGAGATATACAACATTACAAAAATGGGTCCTACATCATATAACTGCAGCCCTGTTAGAATGGTGTTCGTAGAAAGTGGAGAAGAAAAGGAGAGATTGGTATCTTGCGTTATGGATGGTAATATTAACAACATAAGAACATCGTCTATTACTGTGATCTTCGCATATGATCTTAAATTTTACAACAAAATGGATAAGTTATTGCCTCACAACCCTGATGTAAAAGGATTTTTTAGTAGTAATGACTCTCTAGCATTAGATACTGCAAAACGAAATGCAACTCTGCAAGCTGCATATTTCATGATGGTAGCTAGAAGTAAAGGACTTGCTGTGTGTCCTATGTCTGGATTTTTTGAAGATAAAATTAATGAAGCATTCCTTCGTGATACAGATTTTAGAGTCGATTTTATATGTTCTTTGGGATATAGGTTGTCTGATGAATCTTATCCTCGTCTTCCAAGATTTGATTTTGATGAAATATCTAAGCTAGTGTAATGTATTTTGGGCTTTTTCTTTAAGTATTAATTTTGCTGCATCTACACCTTTTGTATAAGACTCTTTAGGTGTACTCTTGTTGTTAGCTCTATAATGTATTTTAAAATCTTCGCTAAATAATATGTATTTTGCTTCTATTGTATCTTCATTTACAAAATAAGCATATGAAGCTAGGGCTGTTCTACAGTCTCCTTCTAAATATTCTAGAAAGCCTCTTTCCATGCTTACAGCATTAAAAGTAGGAAGATGATTTATTTTAGTACATAAATTTTGCATCACATCATCATCATTCCTAATCTCGATTGCGATTGCGCCTTGTCCTACTGCCGGAATCATTTCTTCTATAGAAATTGCATGACAAATGGATTCATCATAAAGTCCTAGTCTTTTGATTCCAGCAGATGCTAAAATAATGCCATCCATATTGCTATTTTTCCATTGATTAATTCTTGTAGGAACGTTACCTCTTAGGCTACATATTTGAATATCAGGACGAAGCAATTTTATCTGAGCAGCCCGTCTTACAGAAGATGTACCAATTTGTGCATTTATAGGAAGTTCCATAATGCTACACGCATTTTTTGAAATCAAAACATCTTTAGGATCTTCTCTTTCTAGCATTGCAGAAATGATAAGTCCAGATGGTAACTTGCCTGGTACGTCTTTCATAGAATGGACTGCGCAATCAATTTTCATAGCTATTAGAGCTTCTTCTATTTCTTTAAGGAAAAGAGCTTTACCACCTATGTCGTATAATGGTCTATCTAAGATTTGGTCACCAGTAGTTTTGATTACAACTATCTCGTAAGTAAAATCAAAAATGGATTTTGCTTTTTCTATAAAAAGATTTGTTTGAGCTAATGCTAGTTTACTTCCTCTAGTTCCTATTCTAATATGCATAATAATCTAAGCTCTTTGGATCTATTTAGTCTGCTTTATGGTTTAATCGGGTTTGATTATTGTATTATTCCAGTTATCTAATCTTTTTATTGAAGACTTTATTTATATATTTATAGAAGAAAGAACTCTTCTTACAAGGTTTTTTAACTTCTGTAAGTCGTGTTTTTTGTTTTCCATAAATTTATGAGCATCATTTTTATCTATTTGTAGATTAGACCACAAAAAATCTCCCGTTCTTGCATCTATGAAACTAATAGAAATTATAGACAAATCCCTAGATTCAGCCATTGTTTTTCCTCCATCTAGTGCGTTAATAAGAGATAGAAGAAAATTTCTCATTCTAGCGCCCCCAGTTTGTATAACTTTGTTATAGTCAAGCGCTACTAAAATATTACAACCAGTTTTAGTAACAAAATTTTGTAAATCACTGCCAAAAGAAATAGAAGTATTAAATGCAATATTTCTATCTTGTTTTTTAGAAAAATATAAGTAGCTAATTATCTCTTCATTTTTATCAATCAGATTTTCATAATCTTTAGTTAATCCGAAAGAAACAAGGTCTTTGTGGCTAAGAATTTTAGAGTCTATAGAATGTATTTTGAGCTCTTCCTCTAATACTTTCTGAACTAAATCCTGTAAATATTTTTCGTTATCTTTTTTTTGAGATTGATTTCCGGCAATATCAACAATTTTAACGCTAGGAGATATCGGAAGAATTAATATTGTCTCTCCATGTATTATTTTATCATAATTGACATGCCTTCTTACTATAGTTCCTCTATCAGTACAAGATGTTATAAGAATTGATAGAGAAACTGTAAGTAAGATATCCTTAAAAAGATCTAAAGTAGTAATAGACAATTAAAAACAAACTAAAGTCTTGTTATTTTGCAGGAATAACGCGAGTACGGTTATTAGAGAAAATAACATATACTTTTTGACCTTCTGCAACTACATTATCACTAGCGGATTGTACAACAGTAATAAGTCCGCTTGTTTTTGCGGTAGATAGAACATTTCTCATAGCGGGCGTGCCTTCGTAATATCCATCCTTGAATTTAGACATATCAAGCTTTACTATATATTCCATTCCCTTACTTGTACTTAACTTATCTTCAAGTACAGCTCCAAGTGCGGCTCCTGCAAGTCCGCCGCCTACGGTAGCAAGGCCTCTTCCATTACCAGCTGCTGCTCCTCCTACTGCGCCAAGTAATCCGCCAGCAACCATACCTGTAGTGTTGTCAGTCATTTTTTGAGAGTCTTTTATAGTAACAGGACGTGCTGATATAACGCTTCCTTCAAGTGTTAGACTCATAGTAGATCCGCTTGTATAAACATCGCCAGAAAGATTAGTCGCGCATCCACTAAGCACAGAAAGTACTATTATTGATAGGATAATTTTAGATTGAATAATAATGTAATTTTTAGACATAAATTTACGTACCATAACAAGTGTTGATAAAACTACCCGTCATTATATAACAAAATTTTAAATTGCATAGTGCAAATTAACTCTAAGTGCTATAAATTAAGTGTTATAAAGTTGGATTTTTTAACTTATATAAACTATATTCTTTAAAAGTACTATTGATAAACCAGATATGAAATTCAGTCATAATAAAGAGCAGTTGAGATCTTCAAATCCATTAACATCTGTATGGGTTTCAGCTTCTGCTGGTACTGGTAAAACAAAAATTCTTACAGATAGGGTATTAAAATTAATTCTTAATGGCTCTTCGCCGGAGAAAATACTTTGTCTGACATTTACCAAGGCTGCGGCTGGTGAAATGCTGGAAAGAATAAACAAAGAGTTAAGGGCTTGGCATGATGCTAGTATAGAATCCTTAGAATCATCTTTATATTTACTATTAGGTAGGGCTCCTACAAGAGAAGAAATAGTAAATGCCAAAAATTTATTTCATATTTTACTTAAATCTCCTGCGCAAATTCAGATACAAACTATTCATGGATTTTGCCAAACTCTTTTAAGGCTTTTTCCATTAGAGGCTTCTATCGTTCCAGGTTTTGAGGTTATAGATGAAGTTAGGTCTAGAAACCTTATATTAAAGGTAAGCAAAACTATTTTTGATAATCCATTAAACCTTGAGGAAGAAGAAGCATTAAGTTTTATTGAAACTAATGTTCACGAGACTTCTTTGAATGTTTTACAAAATAAAATTATAGATTCCAGAATTCAATTTAAGTTGTTGATAGATCATTTTTCTGAATCAAAAAGTTATGAAAATTTTTTGAAGGAATCTATGAATATTACCTTAACTCAGGATGAATATTTTCTAGAATTCATTAACTCTCTAAAAGAATACGCTGCAGATGATTCTGAATACTGGAAAAAATCTGATGAATATGATTTTTTACTTCAATATAAAAATTATTTAAACCAGCCCATCTTAGAACAAAAGGTAAATTTTTCTATTCTGAAGTCAATATTTCTAACAAAATTAGATAAGCCAAGGGTCAAATTAATTTCTTCTAAATGCGCAAAAGAAATGCCAGATTTTGTAGGCTTTATAGAGAATGTACAAAAGAAGATAGTAGAATTCGATCAGATCAATAAGACTTTTGGATTGATAAGAGATAGTAAATATCTATTTGTTCTAGCATCAAAACTGATAACAAGTTATGACTCTGAAAAAGCAAAATATGGATATTTAGATTATGACGATCTAATATATTTTTCGAATAAATTACTAAATAATAGCGAGTTTAAAGAGTGGGTTCTTTATAAGTTAGATGGTGGGATAGATCATATTCTTATAGATGAAGCTCAAGATACAAGCCCTGCGCAATGGACTATTATTTCTTCTTTGATGCAAGAATTTTATTCAGGAAGCGATAATAATAAGCAGAGAACAATATTTGTGGTAGGGGATGAGAAACAGTCTATTTACAGTTTTCAAGGAGCAGATCTTAGAGCTTTTCAAGGAATGAAAGACTTTTTATACAATCAAATGAATTTTAGTCTTCAGCCATATGAAATAATAGATCTTGCGTTAAGTTATAGATCTGCTCCAGCTATAGTAAAATTTGTAGATGCAACTTTTGAAAGATTAACTAACTCGATATCTCATAATTTTCCTGCTAATCCTCATCTTAAGTGTTTTCGTAATTTAGATGGTGGTAGAGTAGAAATATGGCCTGTGCTTGAAGAAAATTCAGTAGAAGATTTATTCTGGCCTATTATACCATCATCAGAAAGTCTTAGCCTGGGAACTAGGCTTGGTAATAATATTGCATCTTATATAAAAGATCTGATGTCTTCTAAAACTATTTTGCCATCTACTGGTAAGGTGATAACAGAAGAAGATGTGATGATTCTAATTAGAAAGAGAGATATCAACTCTCTTGATATGGTAAGGGCAATACAAAATACTGGTCTTGCAATATCTGGTATGGATAGAATTATATTATCTTCTAGCATAGAGGCAAAAGATATAATTTCTATAGCAAAATTTGTACTGCAACCATTTGATGACCTTAACCTAGCAAGCCTTTTAAAGTCACCATTCTTTTGCTTAAATGACGATGAAATTCGTGATATCATTCTTTACGATAAAAGTAAATTTATATTAGAAAATACTAAATCTATGGGTTTGAATAATATATTTTTAGTATTAGATCAATTTTGTGAATTATATCTAGCATATTCTTTACAAGATTTTTTTCACATCATATTAAATACTTTTGGATATAGAAAAAAGCTTTTATCTTATGGCGGCGAAGAATCTTCAGATATCATTAATGAATTTCTTTCTTTAGTTACAACTTTTGCTAAAGATACCAGTCAAAGCCTCCAAGAATTTATTATTTGGTTTGAACAAAGCAATACGGAAATAAAACGTAGTGTAGAAAAAAATAAACAGATTCGAGTTATGACTATTCATGGAGCGAAAGGTCTGCAGGCCCCGGTAGTTATAATCGCAGATAATATCACATTGCCTCGTAATATGAATAATATTGTTTGGGCAGAGCGAGACGTTGCATTATGGTCGTCATCTTCATCGTCAGTAAGCCATTATCTTGATAAATGTAAAGAATATAATAAAAAATTAGAATATGAAGAATATTTAAGGCTGCTTTATGTAGCAATGACAAGAGCAGAAGATAGGTTAGTAATCGCATGTTATCGTAGTAGTCAAAAAAACAATGATAGTCATTGGTATCAGATCCTGCAAAATGCTATGAGCCAGCTTGAATATGATGTAGAAAATTACAGTTTTTTATCAGAGCAAGTCCTGATATATCAAAATCATAGCTCTAATACTTATATAAATAATGAAAATAACCTATTGCCACAAATATTAGCTCCAGTTTTACCAAATATTCCACTACAAAATCCTATCATCAAAAAATTTACTAATTTATCATCATCAGAAAATAGTGATCTTGATAGTAGTAAAGCCATGGTTTTTGGTACTATTTTTCACAAAGTGATAGAAGATATTGTTAGAACAAGAGATTACTCGATAGCCAAAAATCACCCTATGCTAGGCCTTTTGTCAAAATCTCAGCAAGAGTTTGTAGGTAATCGGATAGATAAAATCTTAAATTTAGAAGAATTTAAAAATTTACTAAAATCCGAGATAAAAACTGAAGTTAATATTGGAGTAAATATTAATGGTGAAATCCGGGTAGGTAGAATAGATTTTATGGCAGTTTATGATAATAAAATAGTGATATTAGATTATAAAACAGGAAATCATGATAAATATTCTAAGCTTCCTATTTCTTATATTAAGCAATTATTATTTTATAAAGATGCTATTAGCAAAATATATAAAAATCATAATATTGAAGCAAAAATATTGTGGGTTGATAGCGTAATATTGCAAACAGTAACATTAGAAAATCAACTATAATATTACTCAAGGCGCTTTATATCGTAGATGGGTAATGTGCAATGGCAATTTGATGATAATATCAAAGATCAATTCTTAATAGTTTTCGGCAGTTTTTGATTGACAAAAGTAGAAAAATTATTTACAAGTTACCAAGCTTTTGTAGTTTATAAGCTACGCTAGCTATAACTAATTCGCACGTGGAATATATACTTAGTCCTGTTAGGGTTTATAAAACTTTATAGATCTTTGATGGGTTTGTTCTGCGGAGGTATAACTAAAAATAAAAAGGAAAATTATGTCTAAACTTTCTCCTGTTAGCATTAGCTCTTTATTAGATGCTGGTGTTCATTTTGGCCATAAGGCTGCAAGATGGAATCCTAAAATGGCGCCATATATATATGGTGTGCGTGATGATATCCACATCATGAATCTGGAATATACGTCTATTTTGCTTGGCGTTGCTATGAAAGAGATATATCAAACAGTCAAAAACAATGGTCGAGTCTTGTTTGTAGGAACTAAAGTTCAAGCTCGTGAATTGGTTGCGGAGTGCGCTGAAAAATGTGGTCAGTATTATATAAATCATAGATGGCTTGGTGGTAGTTTGACAAATTGGGGAACAGTTTCTAGGTCTATCAAAAAACTTGAAGAATATGAACAAATTCTATCTGATCAAGAGCTTGTAGATAGTTACACAAAAAAAGAAGTGCTTGAAATTACTAGAAAGAAAGATAAATTATTCCGCGCATTTTCTGGAATTAGAGCCATGGGTGGTAGGCCAGATTTGATTGTAGTAATAGATACTAACAAAGAGCATCTAGCGATTTTAGAAGCAAAAAAACTAAACATTCCTATTGTTGCTGTTGTTGATAGTAACTCTGATCCAGATGATATCACTTTCCCTATCCCAGGTAATGATGATGCTATAAGATCTATTAAATTATATACAGATTTATTTGCGGAAGCTGCTTTGCTAGGGATTCAAGAATCTCTTGCTGCGTCTGGTGTTGATCTTGGTGCTATTTCTGAAGTTGTTTTAAATGAAAAGGGTGATTCTGAAAGTTCTATAAAGAAAATTAAAGCTCCAAAAAAGCTTTCTGCAGCTTCTGATATAGATAGCAATGCGGATAAAGGAGCTGATTTTGAAGAAGCTCTAAAGAAAGAAAAAAGTTCTGATTCTAAGAATCAAAAAACAACAAATGAAAACTAAGATAATAACTAGTCTTATGATTAGTAAAGATTAATGGAGAATGAATTATGATTACTGCTGCACTTGTAAAAGATTTGCGTGAAAAAACCGGTTCTGGCATGATGGACTGCAAAAAAGCTTTGACAGAAACTAATGGTAATTTTGAGGATGCGATAGATTGGCTTCGTAAGAAAGGTTTGTCTGCTGCTGCAAAAAAATCTGGACGTGTTGCGGCTGAAGGGTTGACAGCCGTTTTTGTTGACTCAAACGTTGGTTCTGTTGTTGAGGTTAATTCAGAGACAGATTTTGTTTCTAGGAATGAACAGTTTCAGTCTATGGTTTTAGGCATTTCTAAACTTGCTGTGAAAGTTTCTGATCTGGATTCTTTAAAATCTATGAAAATGCCTTCTGGGCGCACCGTAGAAGAAGAAGTTCTTGAGAATGTTGCTACTATAGGAGAAAACCTAAGCTTGCGACGTATGGAAACTATTAGTGTTAAAGATGGTGTTGTTGCATCTTACATTCATAACTCTATTGCAGATGGTCTTGGAAAGATATCTGTTCTTGTCGCTCTAGAATCTGAAGGTGATAAGAGCAAATTGATGAGTCTTGGTAAGCAAATAGCTATGCATATTGCTGCTACAAGGCCCCAGTCTCTTAATATTGAAAGTTTAGATCAAGCTTTAATAGCTCGCGAGAGGGATATTTTCTTCGAGCAATCTCGTGCTTCTGGTAAGCCAGATAACATAATAGAAAAAATGGTAGATGGTAGAATTCGTAAATTTTATGAGGAAGCTGTTTTGCTAGAACAAATTTTTGTTATTGATGGTAAAACCAAAATTAAAGATGTAATAGATGAAGCTGGAAAATCTATGAATGCTAATATTGTATTAAAGGCATTTGTACGTTTTGAGCTTGGCGAAGGCATTGTTCAAGAAGAAAAAGACTTCGCTGCTGAAGTTGCTGCAATAGCTGGGAACTAATCTCAGGTTAAATTATATATCTTAGAAAGATATCTAGTTTATTATTTTCTATTTGCGATAAGTAAGAGGTTAAAATGAAAAAATATTTTTTATCTATATTGATTTTTTTGGTTACTCTTACTGCTTGTGGAGAAAAAAATAATGAAGAAAATACTCTAGTAGTAGGGTTATCAGCTGATAACCCTCCCTATGAATTTATCAGCTCTGGAAAAATTGTGGGTCTTGATGTAGATGTAATTGAAGCAATAGCTGATGTTATGGGTAAAAAGCTTGTGATAAAAAACATTGATTTTCCTGCTCTTTTTCCTGCTATTAATAGCTCTAGTTTAGATTGTGTAATTTCGGCTGTCTCAAAAACTCCAGAGAGAGAAGAATATTTCGATTTTTCTAATATATATGCTTCATCTGGTTTTGCAGTGATTGTTAGGGCTGATGATAACTTCTCTAAATTTTCTGACTTACAAGGAAAAGTTATAGGGGCTCAACTAGGTACAACATGGGAGATAGAGGCGAAAAAATTAGCTGATGGAATGCCAGGGACATTGATTAGATCTTTATCAAATAATTTGGTTTTAATAGAAGAACTTAAATCTGGCTCGGTTGATGCAGTAGTACTAGAAAAGATGCAGGTTGAACAATTCATTAAAAACAACAAAGGATTATCTTTTTTTGACCTTCCAGAACTAAAATCTGAATTTGCCATAGTTCTTCCTAAAGGGTCTGACCTTCTTATACCTATTAATAATGCTATAGAAAAATTACAGAAAGAAAATAAAATGTCTATTATTATTCAGAAATGGATTAAGAGTGAATAATGAATCTTTCAGTAAATCTTTTTAAAGATGCAATGAGTAATTTGCCATCTGGTGTTTCTGTTATTACATGCTCCGATTCATCTGGAAAATTATACGGTTTTACAGCAACTTCTCTTACTTCTGTATCTTTGAATCCTCCTTTAATATTATTTTGTATTAACTCTCTTTCTAAAACTCTTCCAGCTATTATGGAGAGTAAAAAATTTGCTATTAGTATTCTTGCTGAAGAAGGCAAGGAAGTATCCAATCATTTTGCGTCTATTAATAGGGATAAATTTGCTAATTATACAAACTATAGTTTAGGGCAGTTTTCTAATTCTCCATTGATACAGCCTGCTAATTGTAATATAGAATGTAGTTTATATTCTAAATATGATGGTGGTGATCATAAAATAATTCTTGGATTGGTAGAAAATATTTTGATTCGTAATGAAAAAATGCCATTATCTTATTATAAAAGAAATTATCATCAACTCAAAAAAATATAAAAAATGATCAAAATAGGCGTTTATGGTTCTAACGGTAGGATGGGTAGAGAAATTATAGATGCTATAGAACATAATGAAGGGTGTGTGCTTTCTTATTCATATGCAAGGTCTGAAGGATCTGACATTGATGATTTATGTAAAAACTCTGATGTTGTAATAGATTTTTCTTCACCTGAAGGATTAATGGCCTTACTTCCATGTGCTTTGCGGTATAATACGAAGCTTGTTGTTGGTACTACGTCTTTTACTAATCTTGAGTATAATGCTTTAGTGGCAGCTTCAAAAAATATTCCAATCTTATACTCAGCTAACATGAGTTTTCTTGTAGCGTTAATTGAAAAAACTGTTTCTGAAATTGCGCGAACATTAGATTCTACATATGATGTAGAAATTATAGATTCTCATCACTCTTCTAAAAAAGATGCTCCTTCAGGTACTGCTTTATCTTTAGGTTATGCTATTGCCAAAGCTAGGAACGTAGAATTTATTCAGTGGAACCATCAGAATGGTAAGAGGCCTCAATCTGCGATAGGTTTTTCATCGATTCGTGGTGGTAATATCAGTGGTGAGCATAGAATTATGTTTATAGGTAATAACGAGTCTATAGAAATCTCTCACAAATCCGAAAATAGATCTATATATGCTAATGGGGCGATAAGATGCGCATTGTGGATGTCAAGTCAAGAAAAGCCAGGGCTATATTCCACAAGGGATGTATATTATTAAATATATCTACTAATAAGATTGTCTAACTTATTATTTTGCTCTAATTCATATAGATCATCACACCCACCGACATGATAATCACCTATAAAAATCTGAGGTACTGTTTTACGTCCAGAGGATTTTAGCATCATTTCTGATCTTAACGATTCATCATTTTCAATGTTGATCTCTTGATATTTGCAGTTTTTTCTATCAAGTAATGCTTTTGCTTTTACGCAGTATGGGCAGATGGATTTTGTATATATTATAACTTTATTCATAAGTACTAGATGTATAATTATATCAACAGCATTTAGTAGCTAAATGCTATGTTCATATTCCATTCTTTACAATATAATCATTAGCAAAGATGGATTTTTGAGATTTTGAAATATGGTCGGGGCAGAGAGATTCGAACTCCCGACCCTCTGGTCCCAAACCAGATGCGCTACCAGGCTGCGCTATGCCCCGAATAAATATGATGGCAAATATAATGCAACATCATCAAGATGTCTTATAGCCTAAAGTACATATCTAAGTCAACAAAATTTTATAAAAAACATAAAGCAACTATAGTGATGATCACTGTATATATAGACTATAAGTAATATTAATTTAGAACAGAGAAGTTTCTAGACATAGCTCTTATGTTTATAATTAGTAGTAATACCAATAAAATAAAAAATCCTTACCATCTTTTTAGAATTTCGTATATAATGCATTTTTTCAAATCATTTATCATAGAGTTTTTTTGATGTCAAATTTGCGTAATATTGCAATTATAGCCCACGTGGATCATGGTAAGACCACGCTAGTAGATAATATGTTAAAACAGTCTGGTACTTTTAGAGACAATCAATCTGTTGCTGAAAGAGCTATGGACTCTAACGACCAAGAGCGTGAGCGTGGAATTACTATTCTTGCAAAATGCACATCTATTATGCGAGGAGACGTACGTATTAATATCGTAGATACACCAGGACACGCTGATTTTGGTGGAGAAGTAGAGCGTATTCTTAGCATGGTAGATGGTGTTGTATTACTAGTAGATGCTTCAGAAGGAACAATGCCACAAACAAAATTTGTATTATCGAAAGCAATTTCTTTGGGCCTAAAGCCTATTGTTGTAATAAACAAAATTGATAGAGCTGATGAAAGGACTAGTGAAGTTGTAGATGAAGTATTTGAACTTTTTATGGCACTTGATGCTACAGAAGAGCAACTAGATTTTCCTATTATTTACGCATCGGGTCGTTCAGGTTGGGCTGTAAAGCATCTTAATGATGAACGCAAAGACTTATCACCATTGTTTGATATCATTTTAAGCCATGTATCTCCGCCTATTGCAGATAAAAGCAAGCCATTTTCTATGCTTGTTACTACTCGTGAATATAACTCATATCTGGGCAGAATATTAACAGGGCGCATACATAGTGGAACTATTAAAGTAAATCAAGCTATTAAGGTATTAGATCGTAATGGGGAATTTTTAGAAAATGCAAGAGTTAGCAAAATACTTGCATTCCGTGGTCTTGAAAGGGTTCCTATAGAAGAAGCTGAAGCTGGTGATATTATTGCTCTTGCTGGCATTACCAAAGCATCCGTTGCAGATACATTGTGTGCTCCTGAAATATCTGAAGCTTTGCCTTCAAGGCCTATTGACCCTTCAACCCTTGTTATGAGATTTTCTGTTAATGATTCCCCTATGGCAGGACGTGAGGGTACAAAGCTTACATCACGTGTTATTGGTGATAGATTGATGCATGAAACTGAAGGAAATGTAGCTATCAAAGTTACTCGTTCTAGTGATAATGAGGCGTTTGAAGTGGCTGGAAGAGGGGAGCTGCAGCTGGGTGTTTTTATTGAAACTATGAGAAGAGAAGGTTTTGAGATTTCTATAGGTCGTCCAAGAGTAGTGATGATGAAAGATGAATCAGGTAATCAGCTAGAGCCGATTGAAGAGATTCAAGTTGATGTGGATGATGATTTTGTTGGTGTTGTTGTAGAATCACTTAGTCTTCGTAAATGTGAGATGCAAGATATGCGCCCTTCTGGCGGCGGTAAAACACGTGTTACTTTTCACGGTCCATCTCGTGGTCTTATAGGATATCATGGGCAGTTTCTTACAGATACTAGAGGCACTGGTATTATGAATCGCTCTTTCCATTCTTATGGTCCATTTAGAGGAGAAATACCAGGTCGTAGAAATGGTGTATTAATTTCAAATAGTGATGGTAAGGCAGCTGCTTATGCTCTCTGGAACTTGCAAGAGAGGGGAAAGATGTTTATTACTCCAGACACTCCGGTGTATCAGGGTATGATAATAGGAGAGCATAATAGAGAAAACGATCTTGAGGTAAATCCATTAAAAGCAAAGCAGCTATCAAATGTGCGTGCTTCTGGTAAGGACGAAGCGGTTGTAGTAATTCCGCCAGTAATTATGACATTAGAGCAGGCTATTGCATATATAGAGTCTGATGAACTTGTTGAAGTTACACCTAAATCTATACGTATTAGGAAAAGATATCTAGATCCAAACGATAGAAAAAGATTCGAAAGGTCAGGAGAATCATCCTACTAGATTGTGTGCTTTGTAGTTGCTTAATTTTTTATACAATAAGCAACTACATCAAGATGAATTTATGATCTAAGTTTCCATCCTTTCTCAAATAACTTACATAAGACATAAAATATCAATATATTTAGCGTAGAAATTAGGATAATTCCGACTTGAACATTCCCATCTGAGTGATTTGTAAAGCTATAACGAAATCCGTCTATTATATAGAAGAAAGGATTACAAATATTTATATGTTGTAATATTAAAGGTAGCTTTTCTACAGAATAAAATGTTCCTGATAGAAAAGATAATGGTGTTATAATATAACTTGTAATTGCTGCGCTTTCATCAAAAGTATTACATGCAATACCTGATAATATACCTACTTGTCCCATCAATGTAGAAGAAGATATAGTAAAAAAAACTAGAAGTCCTGGATGAGCTATATGAAAGTCTACAAAAGGAATTAAACATAAGGTAATAGCAAGGCCACATGTGATGCCTCTTAAAATAGATCCGCAAATATATGCTATGATTATTTCTACACCAGAAAATGGTGGCATGAGAATGTCATTTATGTAACCTATTACTTTAGACATTATAAGCGACGATAGGCTATTTGAAAAAGAATTCTGTACTATAGTCATTATAATAAGACCATATCCCAAGAAATTAATAAATTTTACCCCTCCAATTATTTGATCAGGGTCGCTAGATGCTAACATGAATACACATAGAAAAATCATTGAAGATATTGCAGGGGCTATTATGGTTTGATGATAAACCTTTAGAAAACGCCTTATTTCTTTTTTTGCAAGGCTATATGTGCCATAGTAATTTAGCATGAGATATACCTGGTATTTATTATTAGAAGATAATATTGTTATTTATAAAAATTATCAACGGTAATTCTATTCTTAATAACCTGAACCATGGTAATACAGATGCACAAGATTTTGATTAGAGGAATTCATCGTCTACCTCTTGTTCTTTTACTTGGGTTGATCATCCCTTAAGCTATTCTTATTTCGTAGTGTTATAGCATTCTATCATTCATTATCTCATTCAAATATAGCAACTACAGGGGCGTGGTCGGATGGTTTTTCTTGTTCTCTATATGTGCTGTTGATATAGCAGTTGGATAGTTTATTTGCTGCTAAAGGATTTGCGATGATAGTATCTATCCTCATCCCAAGGTTTTTTTGAAAACCTTGGTTTCTATAGTCCCACCAGCTATATTCTTGCTTTGATTGATTGTAGAGACGGTATAGATCTTGATATCCGATATTTAAAATCGTTCTCATTTTGTGTCTTTCTTCTAATGTATAGCACACACTGCTTGCAAGATTATCGGGCGAATATACGTCAATATCGAATGGAGCTATATTGAAATCTCCGCCTATTATTACATTTTCTTCTATACTCTTGATATCTTCTAAATATTTTATAAAATGATTAAAAAAATTAAGTTTAGTTAAAAATTTATCACTTCCAACCTCTGAGCCATTAGGTGCGTAAAGAGAAATAATGCGGCTATAACCAGAAGTAGTATTACATGATATTTCAATAAACCGCGCTTGATCTTCGCAGATATTATTAGGAAAGCTTATTTTTAAATCATCAATAGGGAATTTTGAAAATATTGCAACACCATTATAACTTTTTTGTCCGTGAATTTTGATATTATAATGGCCTTCAAATAATGAATAGGGGAATGAATGATCTTCACATTTTATTTCTTGCAATAGCAGTAGATCTGGTTCTTCGTTTTTTATAAGGTCTAAAAGATGATTAGTCCGTGACCTTATCGAGTTTATGTTCCAAGTTATGATTTTGACCATAAAATTTTTATATCCTAGAAATTGTACTAGGAATATTATCATATATCTGAATTAAATATACAATATTTGGATAAAAAACTGTGCAACTATATTAGTTTATGCTATATATCCTTGATGAACTAATGAAAGATGGGCCTTTAAGTAAGTGCTTTGGTCCCTTCTTTGATTTTTATATCTAAATTAATTATAGATTTATGTCTGGTTTTGAACTGAATAAAATTGCTGCATCTATTTTGCTTGCTAGCTTAATAGCCATGATATGTGGTACTATAGTCAATATTCTATATAAGCCTAATTTATCTCCGAAAGAAAGGGGATATGTTATCCCCGTTCATAATTCTAATGTTAATACAGAAGGAAATATAGAAAGTAGTACTGCAAGTGAAACTCCTATAGATATTCCGGCTTTGATGAAGAGTGCAAATATTGCTAATGGTGGGTCTATTATAAAAAAATGTATCTCATGCCATAGTTTAGAAAAAAATGGACCAAGTAGAGTTGGTCCGCATTTATGGGGTGTTGTAGATAGGAAGAAGGCGTCAATTTCTGATTACAAATATTCTGCAGCTCTTATTGATATAGGAGGTGTATGGGATTATGAAAGTTTGTTTAAAATGCTTCGCAAGCCTTCAAAATTTGCGCCAGGAACCAAAATGTCTTTTGCTGGCCTTAGTAATCCTCAAGATATTGCTGATGTGATAGAATATTTAAGGGTCAATGCTCATGATTCTCCTATTCCAGCTTTGCCTCCAGAGAAATAGGCCTTTTTTTATTATGCTTGCTTTGGTGCGGATAGGGCATTAAATTATCAATATGTTAGTAAATTTTACATCTACCTTTAAAATAGCATTTCCTTTAATGCTAAGTTCTCTTTCTGCTCTCTTAATGATTACAGTAGATAGAATAATGCTTGCTAGTTATGATATTATGGTAATGAATGCCGTTGCAGTAGTAGGTGCTCTTTTATTTGCTTTTGAGCATGGATTTGATTCTATGGCAGGTATTTCTGAAGTAATGGCGGGTCATTTTAACGGTGCAAAGCAGTATGATAAGGTTCCAATATCAACCTGGCAAATGATTTTTTTTGGAATAGCTAGTGCTTTTATTTTAGTGCCTGTTGGATTTTTTTTAGGACCATATTTGATTCCTCAAATTTTTTTAGAAAGTGGTTTAGATTTTTTTCGAATATTAATGTCATCTTTATTCCTAGATGTTTTATTTACAGCTGTTGCAGGGTTTTTTATTGGTACAAAACAAACAAAAATAGTTGCTATGGCTTCTTTCATTAGCAATATTATAAATGTTTTACTCAATTTTTTACTTATTTTTGGAATTGAGGGGTGGATTAATCCTATGGGTGCTACTGGTGCTGCTATTGGTACATCTATTGCTCTATTATTACAGTTTTTGATAGTATTTACGATCTTTTTAAGTAAGGCTCAAAATAATAAATACCATACTCGTAAATGTCGATTTGATTTAGAAATAATGTTAAAAACCTTAAAAATAGGGTTACCAAATTCTATTGGATATATGATGAATATACTAAGTGGGTATGTCATTATGATAATTGTAGTAGATACAAGCTCAGATCTAATTACAATACAAAATATATGTATGAATATTTCAATTCTTATTTTTGCAACAAGTGAGGGGGTTCAGAAAGCTGTTATAGGTATTGGGTCTAATATTTTAGGGGCATGTGAATATCACAAGATAAAAGATCTGATAATTTCTGCTCTAAAAATACAGATATTATGTTTTTGTCTTTTATCGGTAATTTTGTTTTGCTTCAAAGATAATATTATTAATTTATATACAGAAGACTTAAATTTATATGATGAGTTATATAAAGGTATATTCCTGCTTCTTATTTTTTATCTAGTAGATGGTATTTTATGGGTATTAGGATGTGTATTAATAGCTGGCGGAGATACTAAATTTACAACTATTGTTGATGTTGTAATTGTTTGGTTTATAAGGGTTGTGCCATTATATTTTATTTATCAAATATTCTGTCTTGATTTGTCTATAATATGGATTATGTCTATTACATCTTCTGTAATTATGATTTTGATTTTTTTATACCGTATATTCTATTCTAAATGGGCTCATAAAATAACGTAGTGATATGTATTTGTAAGATTTATTATGAAGTGATGGACAATTTGTAAATAGTTACTTCCATTTCTTTTAAAAATAGTGTATGATTCTTCTACCTCAAAATATGTGATGTGCTTAGAACTCCTGCTTCATAATTGTTTATTATTAAATGAAAGGATTTTTAAGAAAATGAATATGGGGACCGGGGCTGATTATTTGCTTAAGCACTACAAGTGAGTTTTTAAAAACTGTATGCCTCATAAAGATGTAAGGGCAGGCTATAGCTAAGACTATTTCTCTTACTTTTCACATAACTATTGTTAACAATAACTAAGATAGTTTCTTGGTTATCTACTTGTTTTCTTGCTAAGCCTTTTTTAATAGTATGCTAGAGGAAATAAGTTTTACTAATTTTAAAAGGTTTTATTTATGGAAGATTTTCTGTCGCTTGGGCTACCTGAGCAATTAATTAACGCGCTTAACTCTCTTGATTTTGCTAAGCCTACTCCTGTGCAGGCTAAGGTTATACCTGTTGCGCTTTCTGGTAATGATATTTTGGCAACTGCTCAAACGGGAACTGGTAAGACAGGTGCTTTTGGTATTCCGCTAATTACGAAATTATTATCAAACCCTCAAAATATGGCTCTTGTTCTTACTCCTACTAGAGAGCTTGCTTTACAGGTTAGTAATATGCTTAGATCTCTTTTAGGTAAGCAAAGTTCTATTAAGACTGCGCTTTTAATAGGTGGAGATTCTATGCAAGGGCAATTGCGTCAATTAAAGGCTCGTCCAAGATTAATTGTTGGAACTCCTGGTAGGGTTAATGATCATCTATCTAGAGGTACTTTTAGGCCAAATAATATTGATTTTGTTGTTCTTGATGAAACGGATCGTATGCTTGATATGGGATTTGCTCCACAAATTGAAAAGATTGTACAATTTTTACCAAGCTCTCGTCAGACACTACTTTTATCAGCTACTTTACCTAAAAACATAATCTCTTTAGCAGAAAGATATTTAAATAATCCGGTGCGTATTGCTATTGCTTCTACTAATGAAGTTGCCTCGAATTTAAAGCAAGAAATTTTATTTTTATCAGAAGATGAAAAGCATAGCAAACTTAATGAGCAGTTGGAAAAAAGAGATGGTTCTATAATTATTTTCGTAAAAACTAAAATCGGCGCTGAGAAAATGGCTAAAAAACTTCGTGGTGATGATCATAGTGCAGATGCTATTCATGGGGATTTAAGTCATGGTAGGCGTCAGAGGGTAATTAGAGAATTTAGGGATAGCAAATACCGTATTATGGTTGCTACTGATATTGCAGCTAGAGGTCTTGATATTTCTCACGTTCAGCACGTTATTAATTACGATCTACCACAATGTCCTGAAGATTATATACATCGTGTTGGTCGTACCGCAAGAGCAGGAGCGGAAGGTGAGTCTTTGTGCTTTGTTACGCCTTCAGATAAAAAGAAGTGGAATGCTATTAATGAGCTTTTAAATCCAGGTACAAAGTCAACTTTTGAAGGTAAATTTAAATCTTCTAAAGGTCCAAGGAACAGATCTAGAAGTGGTTTTAGAAATTCAGGAAATGCTATTTCGCACAATTCTCCTAGTGTTTCTCATTTCTTTAAACAAGAAGACGGATTTACTGGTGCAACCGGTTATAAAAAAAGATCTACTAAGCCTTTTAGAAGTGCAGAATCAAACGATTTTAATGGATCTAAATTCGGCGAAAGAAAATCTAGCAGAAATTCTTCTAAGTTTTCATCTCCTACTAAAAAATTCGGTAATGAACGTAATAGTAATGACCGTAATAAAGGCAAGAGTGCTAATTTTGCGAGAAAATCTATAGTTTGATCTTTTGATTATAATTATTTCTTATTCAAAAAAGTAAAAAACAATTTTTCTTGTTGTAATTTTTAACCCAAATGATATAAGAATTTATTTGGTTAATTATGCTTAGATAGGCTCTTGTGAATAAAAATATTATAAGGTTTTTCATAACTTTTTTAGTTACTTTTGAAATTTTTTTTGCTACTCAGGGCTATTGTTCTGAGGTTATAAGGCAAATAAATATATCTGGAAATCAAAGGGTAGAACAAGATACTATCATGAATTATCTGGGCCTTAAGGTTAATGGTGAATTTTCTAAGGAGGCTCAGAATAAAGCTGTAAAACAGCTCTATGCTACTTCTTTATTTAAAAACATCAATATCTCAGGATCTTCTGGTATAGTAAATGTTATTGTTGAGGAGTATCCTCTTGTAGCTTCTGTAGCTTTTAAAGGAAATAGTAAAATAAAATCTTCAGTTCTTTCTAAAGAGATATTTACTGAATCTGGTGACTCTTTAAGTAATGCTAAAATTCAATCTGATATTGATAAAATCACTGAAATGTATAAACGATCTGGTCGTTTTTCTATTAATGTGGTGGCCCAGATAGAGGAGCTTTTAAATAATAGAGTGAAGGTGATTTTTAATATCACAGAAGGTCCTAAAACTGCAATAAAGCATATTTATTTTGTGGGTAATAACAATTATCGCTCAGATGAGCTTAAGAGTGTTATCATGACTAAAGAGTCTGCATGGTATAAGTTCATGGATAGTAATGATACTTACGATCCTGATAGAATGGAATATGATAAAGAGCTTTTAGTCAAATTTTATCAATCAGTTGGTTTCGCTGATGTTAATATTTCTTCTGTTACTGCTGAACTTGATCCTACCAAAACTTATTTTATAGCGACATATTCTATAAATGAAGGAAATAAATATCGTATTGGTGATGTAACATTAGAAAACAATATGCAAGATGTTAGGGATAAAGATATCAAAAAATTTATTTCCGTAAAAAAAGGAAAAATTTTTGATATGACTTTACTTGAGAATATTGGAGATAAAATCGCTAAAGAACTAGGAAATCGTGGGTATCCTCAAGTTTCTGTTGTTCCTAGCCTTAGGAAAAATCCTGAAAAAAGTACTGTAGATATTGTTTTTGTTGTAAATAAAGCTGATAAGGTATTCATTAATAAAATTAATATTACAGGAAATGTGAAAACAGCTGAGCATGTTATTCGTCGTGAGTTTAAAATTGCAGAAGGAGATATATTCAATAGAAATGAAATTACAAAAGCCGAAAGAGGAATACGTAATTTAGATTATTTCGAGAAAGTTGATATAAGGACTTCTAAAGTTCAAGGAAGCTCTGATCGTTATGATATAAATCTGGATGTAGAAGAAAAGTCTACCGCATCTATAGGTATGGACTTGGGTTATAGTTCCTCAGAAGGACCGTTTGGTTCTATCAATTTTGCTGAGAGGAATTTGTTAGGCACTGGAAAGCATTTAGATGCTGGCGTGCGTCGTTCTTCAAAAAGAATAAGTTATAATATTGGTGTTACTGAGCCTCGTTTTATGGATAAAGATTTATCTTTAGGTCTCGGTTTTTTTAGTACTTCTAGTGGTACTAAGGCTACTAGTAATTTTGGTGGAGAGGCTCAGCCTTACTCTCTTAAATCTATAGGGTCTAGAATTAGTGCGGGTTATGATATTACAGAAACTATATCTCATGATATATCTTACCTTATCAAGAAAGATGATTTAACGATAAAGAAAAGCGATCTTGCATCTCACTTTGTTAAAGATCAGGTTGGTAAATTTGTTACGTCTTCAATAACTAATAGTTTTGTATATGATAAATTAGATAGTAGGATAGTACCAAAAAATGGCTTACTTTCTTCTATTAGTAATGAATATGCTGGAGTTGGTGGTAACAATAAGTTCTTGAAATATCAAGCAGATGCTAAGGTGTTTAAGTCATTTTTTAGTAATAAAGTCACTCTGAAGATTTCTGGCTCTGTTGGCACTATGCATGGTGTAGACAAAAAAAAGGTAAGAATAAGTGATAGATTTAGCGTAGGTGATTATAATTTACGAGGTTTTGCTGGTGGTGGCATAGGTCCTAGAGATAAACGTACTGGTGAAGGAATAAATGGCCAGAGGTTTTATACTGGTAGCGTGGAGCTTATTTTTCCTATAGGGTTACCTGAAGAGATGAACGTATCTGGATCTATTTTTTCTGATGTAGGTGCGCTTTGGGGTTTTGACCTTGCAAAGGAAGAAACTTCTTATAATAAAAAAGATATTTATAACAGTAAATCTCCTAGAGTATCTGTTGGCGCTGGTATATTGTGGACTACTAGAATTATGCCTATTAGAATCGATTGGGCTATTCCTTTAAAATATAAAAAATATGATGAGCAAATGCGTTTTCATATTAGAATGTCTACAAGCCTTTAGTACTGTTAATTTTTTATGTTGATAAATTTTGATTATTATATGATTAGAAATAATATTATATCTCTATTTTTTATTATTCTTTTGTCTTGTTCCAGCGATGCTTTTGCTATTTCCAATTCGTCTGATAATAAAAATGCTTTGCGAGCAGCTGTTGTGGATATTCACTTGGTTTTTGAAAAATCATTCGCTGTACAAAATATGCAAAAAGAAATATCAAGAATAGGGGAAGATCTTGAAAAAGTAATGCATGCTAAAGAGATGGAACTAAAAAAAGATGAAGAAGATATAATGAAAAAGCGTGGTGTGTTGAGTGATGCAGAGTTTGAAAAAGAGGTCTCAAAATTCAATAAAAAGCTTTCTGACACTCAAAATATGATGCAAGAAAAAAAAACACGGTTGGATAGAGCCTATTCAAATGGTATGCAGCAAGCTCATGATACTACTATTGATATTATAAAGTCTTTGACTAAAGAACATGATTTTAATATAGTGTTTCCGTCTTCTCCCTTGCTTTACTACAGTCAAGGTCTAGACATTACAGAGATCGTAATATCAAGGCTTAACGATACTCTAAAAACAATTCCATTTAATTATTAATTATAGGTAGCAAATATGGCAAGCGATAACAATAATATAGTTTTAGTAGATAAATCTAATGATGTTCAAAATTCTGAAAATATATCGCCTATGCAAAGCAGCATGACCAGTTTAGTCCCAATTTTATTAATTTTCATGGTGTTTTATTTTTTGTTGATTCGTCCTCAAGAAAAAAAACGTCGTGAGCATGAAAAGCTTATTTCTACAGTTAAAAGAGGAGAAGAGGTTGTTACACAAGCTGGTATTTATGGTGTTGTGAGTAAAGTTACAGAAGCTAGCGAAACTGTAGAAATTACTATAGCTAAAGATGTAGATATAAAAATACTAAAATCATCTATTACTAATATTATAGGTCGTAAAGATCTTATAAATTCTGATAAGACTGAAGTAAAATCTACCAGCAAGGCTGCCTCTAGTAAAAAAGATAATGTGGAAACAACACTTAAAAAAGTAACAAAAAAGTCTAAGGCTTAAAAGTGAAATCTATATCTATTTGGAAAATACTAATATCGCTACTTTTTACGATTTTATCGGTTATATATATTCTTCCTAATTTCGAGAGAGCGAAGAATATTCCTTGGTTACCAAATAGTAAGATTAACCTAGGGTTAGATCTTCAAGGAGGTTGTCATCTGCTTTTAGATATAGACTTTAATTCATATATGCATGATCAGTTAGAAATACTTACTTCTACATTACGTAAAGAGTTAATATCTAATAAAATTGGTTACAAAAACTTACATTCTAATTCGACTCAAATCACTTTTTCCTTAAGAGAGGAGTCTGATTTTGATAGAGTACGTAGTATTTTGTACAAAATTGATAGAGGTATTACAATATCTAATGATTCTGCTACCGTAACTATTTCTTTCAATAATGATAAAATATTAGACTTGAAAGAAAAGGTTGCAAATCAATCTATAGAGATTATTAGATTGCGTGTTGACCCAAATGGTACAACAGAGCCTATTATTCAGCGTCAAGGAGAAAGTAATATTTTATTGCAAGTTCCAGGGGCTGATAATCCTGGTCATTTAAAATCAGTTCTTGGACAAACCGCAAAACTTACTTTCCACATGGTAGATGATATGATAAGTCCTGAGCAAGCAGCTTCTGGTAATATTCCCTCAGGTTCTATGATTGTTAAAGATTCAGAAGGTAGGGGTGTAGTCATTAAGAAAAAAGCATCTCTTTCCGGAGATACTTTAGTTGATGCACAAGCAACTTTCAATCAAAACGCTCAACCTGCTGTTGCTTTTTCTTTTAATAGCTTTGGTAGTAAGATTTTTGCTGAAATTACTAGACAAAATTCTGGAAAAAGATTTGCAATAGTTCTGGATAATAAATTACTCAGTGCCCCTGTAATTAACGAGCCTATAACAGGCGGGAATGGTATTATTTCTGGTAGTTTTACAGTTGAAGCAGCAAATGACCTTGCTCTATTATTACGTGCTGGCGCTCTTCCTGCACCTCTTACTATAATTGAAGAAAGAAGTATTGGTCCAAATTTGGGTGTTGATTCTATTGAGTCAGGAAAAAAAGCCGGATTAATAGGTTTTTTATCTGTTGTGATATTCATGACTTGGTCTTATGGCATTATGGGCGTTTTTGCTAATATTGCTCTTTCTATAGCTCTTTTATATATTTTTGCTATGCTATCAATGTTTCATGCTACTCTAACATTACCAGGTATTGCTGGTATAATTCTTACTATTGGTATGGCTGTAGATGCTAATGTTTTGATATATGAGCGTATAAGAGAAGAAATAGGAAAAGGAGCTTCGAATTTATATTCTATACGTCAGGGCTTTGAATCTGCATTTGCTACAATTACAGATTCAAATATTACCACATTAATTGCTGCTTTTTTACTATATTTCTTTGGTGTAGGAGCAATAAAAGGATTTGCTGTTACTTTAAGTATTGGAATAGTAGCATCTATGTTTGCAGCTACTGTCATTACAAAGCTCTTTGTGGATTTATGGATGCGTTACTTTAAGCCTAAGTCTTTAGGCCTTTAGCTAAATTCATAATTAGGCAGTAATTAGTAAAATCTAGATATTCGGCAAATCTATATAAAGAATAGAGTTAATAGGTGATGTTCTTAAATATGATATGCTCGATCTAAAGTTTTCTTACAAGGTATTTGTTTTATGAATGATCACAATTTTTATGACTCTACCACACCATATATTATAGCAATAGATGGAATGGCTGCTTCTGGTAAGGGAACTATTGCATCTATTATAGCAAAGCGTTTTTCTTTCATTCATTGTCAAACAAGTATTTTTTATAGATCTTTAGCTTTTAGAGTAGTAAGAGAAGGCATAAGGGAAGATGATAATAAAGCTATAATAGAATGTTCTAAATCTTTTGATGTGATAGATAGCAATGAAATTTATACGGATCACATCACTAGAATGTCTTCTATTGTTGCATCTATACCTGAAGTTAGGCAGAATCTTTACCACAGTCAAAGAGACTTTATTTTAAATAATAAAAGAGTAGTGATGGAAGGAAGAGATATAGGTACTGTTATAGCCCCCGATGCTGATTTAAAAATTTATATTACAGCAGATCTTAAAACAAGGTCAGAGCGAAGAGTGGCGCAGATGTTAAAAAATGGTTTGATAGTTACTCTAGATGAAGTGATGGCTAGTTTAAAAGAGAGAGACGAAAGGGATCAAAACAGAATTTTTGCTCCACTTACTATACCAAAAGATGCTTTGTTTATAGATAGTTCTAATATGACTGTAGAAAATGTAATAGATACTATTTTAAATCATTATAATAAATAGTGTTTGGATCATTTTCTTAGTTTTTTCTTCTTCTCTTTATATTTTTTTTGTATCTTTTCCCAGAATAAAAAGCATAAATGATTTACAAGAAAAATAATAAGTCCAGAATATACAACATCACTTAAAAAATGCCCTCCTTGTATTACTCTGCCTATTCCTATTACGGACCCTAAAATTACTCCAACTATAAAAGATGCAGTTTTATATTGTGGTGGAGTAATGTAGCTAAAAATTGTAAAATAATATCCCATAGCAGCATGGCCAGAAGAAAATGAACAATTATGGTTACATTGATCGGATATTATTCCTGCAGGAGTAAATGATTTGCTGCCCCCGAATTCTAAAACATGGCGTGGGCGCGCCCTACCAAAATGTTCTTTTAATCCATAATTTACTATTAGTCCTGGGCCAATGATAAGTGATATTAGCAACAAAAAAGCCGAGGAAGATAAAAACTTTTTTTTATATCCAAAATATATCAGATAAACGAAGCAAAATGCTCCAAATACAAATGTGAATATAGGTACCAACCTAAAAATAGATACAACAATAGGGTGAGTTTTATGTATAAAATCTAAAGGAATAACATAAAACAAACGGCTAAAACTGATGTCTAATTTAGGAAAAATACTAAGAATTAATCCTAGAAATACAAAGGCTAATATAATATATTGCCGTACTGACAAAGAAATAAGATGTTTGGATGATTTATTTCTCACTACGAACGTCTTGCCATGATTCTAAAATGGTATTTAATATTCTAGTTGGATACTCTTCTATATCATCGTCAAAGTCATGTAAGCTGATTATAAGCTCATGCAATTGATCAATACGTAAATTATCAATTTTTTGTTCATGATAATTTTCTTCTAAAGCAGAAACAATTTTTTCTATGTCATTCCATTGCATAAATATTCCTAAATTATTCTTTTAAATTATTATTCTAATAACTGGTTTATAAAATTCAACCTAATTATCCTAAGTTATATATGTCTATATATTGATTTTTTCTCTAAAACATATATTACTTAACAAATATAATGATGAAAGGAATTATGCAACTATCTATTTCACAAATTAAGAATTTTTTTGATAATACCTTAGCAGAGGATTTAGGAAATGGTGGAGATATAACCACAGAATCTATCATCAGAACTCCTTGTAATGTAGATTTTGAGGTATCTACAAGAGAAGACGGGGTAATATCTGGCCTTATAGTTAGTGATTACTTTTTTAAGAATTACAGTGCTATAAAATACCAAAATCATCTAGAAGATGGTGCGTTTGTCTCAAAAGGTGATGTAATTTTATCTGGGAATGGTAACATTTACGATTTACTAAAATTAGAGAGGGTGATTTTAAATTACTTACAACATCTTTCTGGTGTTGCTACTTTAACCCATCTTTATTCTTCTAAGGTGCCATCGTCTATACGAATATGCGATACTCGTAAAACTATACCAGGTCTTAGAGCTCTACAAAAATATGCTGTAAGATGTGGCGGAGGCTTTAACCATCGTTATGGTTTAGATAGTAGTATTTTAATTAAAGATAACCATATTGCAATATGTGGGTCTATTTCTATTGCTATAGAAAATGCAAGAAAATTTGCCCCTCATTTTAGTACGATAGAAGTAGAATGTGATAACTTAGATCAAGTTCAAGAAGCTGTAGAGTCCAATGCTGACATCATTATGCTCGATAATATGGATATTGATAAAATCAAACAATCTATAGCTTTAATAAATCGCCGTGCTAAGATAAATATCTCAGGAGGTGTAAATTTAGAAAATATATCAGAGATAGGAAAGCTTGAGATAGACTATATATCTATAGGTAGGCTTACTCACTCAGCAAAGGCAATAGATATAGGTCTTGATATATAATGACAGAAAAAATACTCCAAAAATTTCATGATCTAGCTAAAGAAATAAAAAAACATAATTATCATTACCATACATTGGACAATCCAATAATATCAGATTCAGAATATGATCTCTTAGTTAAACAATATAAGACACTAGAATTAGAATATCCAGATTTAGCTCCCAAAGACTCTATTATAAAGACGGTTGGAAATACTATTGCTAAAGGTTTTGGGAAAGTCACACATTCTCTTCCTATGCTTTCTTTAGCAAATGGTTTTACAAAAGAAGATATTTTTGATTTTGCAAAACGAGTAAGAGATTTTTTGCTTGCATCAGATATTCCAGAGATTTTTTGTGAGCTGAAAATAGATGGTCTATCTTTTTCTGCAAGATTTGAATATGGAGCTTTAGTTAGTGTAGCTACAAGAGGTGATGGCATGATTGGTGAAAATATTACTGAAAATATGAAAACCATCAAGTCATTTCCATCATATATTAATGGTCTTCCAGATATTTTTGAAGTTAGAGGCGAGATATATATAGATAAAGAAGATTTTCTTAAACTTAATGAAAATCAGGCGGCAGAGGGAAAAAAGATATTTGCAAATAGTCGAAATAGCGCTGCTGGTTCTATACGTCAATTAAATTATCAGATTACTGCTAAAAGGCCTCTAAAGTATTTTGTATATGGTATAGGAGAGGTAAGTGATGATAATTTTGCTTCTACTCAAAAAGAATTGCTAGATAAGCTATCTACTTTTGGTTTTTGTGTTAATAAAGAAAACTATTTAGCCAAATCTGAAGAAGATGCTATATCCTTCTATGAGATGATAAATAAAAAAAGAGATCTAATACCATATGAAATAGATGGCGTTGTTTATAAGATCAATCGTTTTGATATTCAAAAAAGACTTGGCTATGTAAGTAATGCTCCAAGATTCGCTTTAGCCCATAAATTTCCAGCTAGTTTTGTAAGGACTAAAGTCTTAGATATTACTATTCAAGTCGGTAGAACAGGTGCTCTTACCCCAGTTGCAGAACTAGAACCTGTATTAATAGGCGGTGTAATTGTTTCAAGAGCAAGCCTTTATAACTATCTTGAAATAGATAGAAAAGACATAGGCATTGGTGATTATGTGTTTGTTGAAAGAGCGGGTGATGTTATACCAAAAGTAATAGCTGTGGATTTTGAATCCAGGCCATCTGACCGCAAGGCTTTTGTTTTTCCTACTATGTGCCCATCTTGTGGGTCTTTGATAGAAAATGACGAAACTGAATCTGTATTACGTTGCTATAATAGCTTTGATTGCAGTGCTCAAATACAAGAAAGAATCACTCATTTTTGTTCTATTGCTGCTATGAATATAGATGGACTAGGTCCGAAGCAGATTTTATTCTTGTTAGAAAATAACTTCATTAAAGATATAGTAGATATTTTTTTATTGGGAAAAGATCAATTTATAGCTATATCTAAAATGGATGGTTTCGGAGAAAAATCTGCAAACAATCTAAGAGATAATATAGAAAAAGCAAAAACAACTACTCTTGATAGATTAATTTATGCTATAGGAATAAGATATGTAGGAGAGGTGAATTCTAAATTTCTAGCTAAGTATTTTGTAACAACTGAAAATTTCTTACAATTTTGTGTCGATATATATCATGGTGATTCTAAATTGCTTGAAGCTATCTCTAACATAGATGGAATAGGGGAAAAAACAGTAGAAAAAATCCAATCATTTTGCAAATTAGAAAAAAATATACAGATGCTGTCTGATCTTTTAAAAATATTATATATAGAGGATTATCAAAGTAATATTTCTGATTCTTTCTTAAGTAATAAAACTATAGTTTTTACAGGTACTATGAGATCTATGTCTAGATTAGAAGCAAAATCGATAGCAGAACAAATGGGAGCAAAAGTTGGGAGCCAAATATCTAAATCTACAGATATATTAGTAGCAGGCGAAGACTCAGGTAGTAAATTATCAAAAGCAAAGGAATATGGTACTAAAATCTTTACCGAACAAGAGTGGATAGATTCTTACCATAAATGGAAAGCTAATAAATAGCTTATTGTTCATATAATTTAATTTACCCTAGTATATCGGATATTTACTTTATAGAAGATAAAATATGTATTTGACGTACTTGCATATTTATTTTGTTTTTTATTAAAGATGGTACAATGTCTTTAGATAACCTATTTATTGATTCTGGTGTGATTAATTCTTCCATATTAATATCAATAGATGTCAGAAACTGATATTTAGGTAGAATTTGGTAAAATCGTTCAATAAAGCTTAGAGATTCATAAACCGTCTTTGACATAAATTCACTAATCAAATTTGTTGTATAGATCTCAATATTTCTAGTTCCTCCGAATTTTTCTACTAATGGATTAGCAGAGGAATATAATGCTGGTTTTTGGTCTAAACCAATTTCTCTTGCAAGATTTTGATAAGATTCATCAAGGTCTTTTTGTAAGAAGCAGCTTAGATCAAAATTTGATTTTTCTATTGCCAAATATCTATTATAGGATGCTATTATTTCATCCTGAGAATGATTTACAAAAAGTATTTTATTTTCTAAATCTTGTAGTTTAGTTTTTGCATTTTCTGTGGATTTTATAGATATCTCTAAATTGTTATTTAAAATCGGAAAAATAAAAAAGAAAAACATTAAAATTAAAAAATATATTAAGACTTTAAATACTACTACATTCTTAAGGTGAATAATTTGTTTTGTTATCATATTAATTTACCATTTTATATATAGTTTTAAATATATGGTTATTACATTATTTGAATTTAAAATAGTGTTTTTGTCATAGGTAAATGATATATTTTGTTCTGGCATTACAATCCTTAAAGAGTCTATTTCTTTATTTAATTGTTTTATTGCGTTTTCTATACTAAAAGACGAAGATGTTTGATATCTAATATTCGAAGCAATAACAGATTGTTGATTTAAATATTCCCACTGAATTGTATTTATAGTAAAATTACTAGAAACAGATTTAAGTAATGTTTTTAGTATGTCAAATGGAAGTTTTTGGTCAAAAATTAGTGATTTTTCAGCATAATAAAAGCTTACAACGTCTTCAAGGTTACTAATCTTAGGGTATTCTTTTCTCAATTTTCTATAGTTTTCTGATAATAAATAAAATTTATTATTAATATCTTGTGTTTCATTTTCTTGTATAATATTTTTTATTCCTACAAAAACAAGAGTTGAAAGTAAAATAAAAATAAAAATATACCATGGCGTAGCAAGAAATTTATTAAGTCTTTTTAGGTTTAAAAATTCGCTAACTACAGCATTACTAGCATGATAATGAGTTTTTTTGTTCAAAAAATAGCTAATTATTCCATCTGATAATGATGGTTTAGAATTTTTGGGATTAGATTTTATGTTTTTAAAGTCTTCATTAGATAAAATAATAGTCTTTTTTATATTCAAATTACTTTGAATAAGTAAATTTTTTAAAGAATTATGAGTTACAATCATTAGTAATGGCTCAACTTTATTGTGATGCATATGATTTTTTAATGAAATTAAAGCATCGATCACGGACTGTTCTATTACTCCTTGTATGTAAGAGTCTCCTTTCTCTTCAGGGTAGCTTATAGTTTTGCTATCCATTACATTGTCTTTAGACAAGATAAGAATTCGTATTTTGCTGGTCGCTAGAACTGTAATAAAAATATATAATGGATTTTTTTGTTCTTGCATTAGTGTTTCTGCAAGGATGTTATCAATTATTAACGGTGCATTTAAAGAAAAGAAATAGACTCCATTTACGTCAAATCCATTATATGATGTGTAATCAAGTAATTTAGCTAGAATAGGACTAACTTTAGTGGATGCGAAAACGCTGTTATAAATATCCTGATCAGATTTTGTGATATTATATACATTAGAAGATACTAAAATTTCTTTATTGAATTTTGTATCAATAAATTTAGTAAGAGGGTTATGGTAGATAAATTCTTGCGGTGCTAATATATCAGCGTGATTTAACTCTACATCTGATGTATCTAATACAAAAAACACTCTATGAGCAGGAAATCTTTGCAAAAAATTTATATCTTTATTTGAATCGTATTCACATTCTTGGATAAAAATACAATCTACTAATTTCCCTTGCCAAAAAACTGAAATATAAAGGCCAGCATCTCCTATCAAAATTACAATATGCTTTTTACTTAAGGAGAAATCTATGTTTTTAGATTTTTCTATAATGTTTTTTATGAAATGTGTAAAATTATAGAAAAATGTTATAATTTGATTCATATAGTGCAATATCGAACAAAAGCAATATAGCTTTCAATATTTAATAAGGCTTCAATATCATTTCTTATTCTTATGTTTAGTATAAGAATATTTTTAAGAAACATTTGAAGATTATACAAATAGTAATTTTATACCAAAATTATTTATTTTGTAATTAGATTATACCATAAACTATATAAGGAATAGACTTTTTAGGTATATTAATTGTAATTATATCAGAGTGAGTTGTTTTTTAGTTTTACTATATGGTATAAACCATAGATAAATAGTTAGAAAATCAAATTCTTATTACAAGGGAATTTGGAAAGAACTGCATTACTTCCTCTTCAGTGGAGGTTACCCAAAATTGTGATTCATATTTATTTAGAAAATCTGCTAAATATTCTCGTCTTTGGTTATCTAAATGAACAAAAACTTCATCAAGCAGTAGTATAGGATTATTATTAGTGAACTTTTTTAAGGCTAAAATTTGCGCTATGGTTATGGAAATCAACATAGCTTTTTGCTCTCCTGTAGAGCAGAATTTAGCTTGAATATTTTTAGCATTATAAAATACAATAAAATCATCTTTATGTGGCCCAAAACTATTACGCCCTGAGGCTTTATCATTTTCTCTGCTAAGTCGAAATTGATCTATTATCATATTAACATCATTATATTTATTGTTTTCTGAAATAGTAATTCTAGCTTTAGGAAACGGGCTTTCAAGAGAGTCTAATGAATCTTGTAATAATTTAATAATTTCAGTTCTTTTGTTAATTATAGCGAGAGCAACTTCAGATAATTTTGATTCTATAATATTAAGCCACTCTGTGTTATTAGATGGAAGCTGCAGAATTTTCATTCTTTCTTTTAGATAATATTCATATTTATTTATTCTGCTAGCATGCTGATGGTCAAATAAATAAACGATTCTATCAAAAAATCTTCTACGGTCACTACTTGGCCCAATAAAAATCCACTCCATTTGAGGTGTAAGCCATATTATACTACATAACTTAGCAAGTTCATGATTGGGTATTTTTTTCTCATTAAGTTCTATGTTTTTTTTAGATGAAGATTTATCAAAAGATATTGCTACGCGAGAAAAGCCCATATTAGCACAAATATTAAAGCCGGCTTCAAAATAGCTGGATTCATTATTGCACATTTCATCAAATTTTGCACCGCGCATAGGCCTTGCAGGGCTAAGTAAAGAGATAGCCTCTAAAATATTTGTTTTTCCGCTTCCATTATTGCCTAAAATTATAACTCGTAATTGATCTGAATTGATATCCAGAGTTTTCATATTACGGTAATTTCTTAAATAAAAATCCTTAACACCGTAGAATGTCATATTTCTCCTAAACAACCTAGATTATAGCAAATTATTAGTGCAATAATTATTTAGGACTTTTTGCTATTACAGCAGATTTATATTCTTTTCCAAGTTCTAAAACTGCCCAAACCCATATGGCACATATTATAGTAAATATCATCATTAAATACATGGAAATAGACTGATATGTAGCACTTGGCAAAATAACAAATACAATAGATTGTAATAATGCACTACAAGATTTACCTAGCTTGGTTCCTATTACGTCAGCTGCAGCCTTGCCTTTAGTTTTTAGCTCATCATCAAGGGGCACGTAACTCATTTCTTTTGTTGAGTCAAATACGGTATATTTACTTGATTTTGTAAGAACATTATTTACGGCTCCAATATTGATAGCAATCATCATAGGATCTAGCAATACAAAGGTTGCTAAAGTAGCACAAATTACATCACCAAAATTAGATACAGCAAAGAACAAGCCGCCCGTTACAAATAGCATAATAGGTGTGATAATAGCAGCAGCAACCCAGCCTAAACGACGTACTATGTTAGACCCAATAAGAACAAATAATATAGTAAATATACCTGTATATTGAAGATATCCACCAACAAAGGCAGTATATTGATGTACTTCTGGATAGATCAAAGAGGCCTTTTTCTTCCAAGGGCCTTCAATTAAGTTAATAGCCATGCCATAACAAATGAGTAAAATAGCAATAAGACGAATATAACGAGAAGCCATAATCATCTTAAAGCTTTGACTTAAAGACATTGTTTCTTTTTTTGCAGTAAATTTAATGTTATGAGTTTGATTATTAAGTAGTGTATTATTAATCGCCCAAAATGTAAAGATAGCAACAATACCTAGAGAGATAACTACTATCATTGTCATTTCCACAGAAAGATTATTTACACTTGCAGTCATTTCATATTTATCTATAAGATACTGGCTAATTTGAGGAAGCTTTTCCAGGAAAATTCCTGAAATGATAAGTCCAGTCTGCCCTAAAAGACTAAACAAAATATAAAATCTTTTAGATTCATCAATGGTTGTAATTTTATTTACAAATTGCCAAAATAATAGTGCAAATACAGTGCTTGGCCATAGTTCTGCGATGATATAAAATAACGAAAACCCCCATTTTGATAATAGTAAAATAAACCATTTAAAATTAGGGAATGCAGCTATTAACTCTAATGATGTATCAGGGCTTAGATGAAAAAATTCATGATAAGGAAAAATTACCAAACCAAATAATGCGAAAAAGAATATGAAGGAAGAAATAATAATATAAAAGATCTTTTCAGCTCTCATTTTACTAACTAACTTTACATAGATTATAGTCATGATAAATGATGCTGGCATAACGCCCCAAAATTTCAAAAAGGCTATAGTCTCAGTGCCTATCATAGTATTGATTATACTATCTTTTGTAGCTCTAATAAGGTTTTGTATGAATAGAATACAAAACATCAATAATGTAATAGATAGGAACTTGGGTAGTTCGGACCTATATATAGGCCAGATATAATCTCTTATTTTTTGTGAAAATGTAAGAGGCGTGCTCGCGCTTGGGGAATGAATCATGATCTAACCTGTCTGTTGTCTGGCTAGAAGAGAACAATAAATCTATTTAACGCAACAGTCAAGCAATATGTAAGTACTATAGGTAAAAATTTTAAAGGATTTTAGGGGTTTTAATTGTATGTTAGGGTGTTTTTTAGGGCATTGTCATAGGAATATGAAGCCTAGTAAGGTAACTACGGATCCAAAAGTAAGAGGTATAGTCAAGTTATCATTTATCCCTATTTGATAAGAATAATATTCTACAGAGCTTGTAGCAAGGCTTGCAATTACTAAAATCCAGAAATTAGTGTTGAATGATTCTATTTGAAATGCAAACATGCTTATCATTAAAGCTGATAAGAAAAAAGCTGTTGCTCCTTCAAAGGATTTACCGTGATTACTATCTCTGCCTATTTTTTTACCAAAAAGTGCTGCAAAACTATCGGATATTACAAGAACGCAGCATGATGCTATGGCAACGCCTTTAGAAAATATAATAGTTGAAATTAAAAATCCTAATGCCATATAGCTAGAACCAGATAATTTATAGAAACCAGATTTTTCAAAGGGTCTCATTATAGATAAGAAGAATTTGTCTACAATTTCTCTAATAGATCTGTTGTAATGTCTTGCTACATCTATAAATATTGTAATTATAGTTATCAAAAGCATTAAAGTTATTGCTAAAGGCTTTGAAATAAATACGTAAGATAGTGGAAAAAATAAGCTTAATATATGAAATGCTTTGCGCTTTAGTTCCTGTTTAATATCTTCCTGAAGCATAATATACCTATATTTATTGTTGATTTATTTTAGTTGCTTTGACAAATATTACTTAAATCAATATACTACAAAGATAAAAATTACTAGAATAAAGAAAAATTATATGAGCAGTTTTCCAATCACAAAACAAGGATATGACAAATTAGTAAATGAAATTAAGTCATTAAAACACGTAGAGAGACCATCAGTAATTCAAGCAATAGCAGATGCAAGAGAATTTGGTGATCTTTCAGAGAATGCTGAATATCATGCGGCAAGAGAAAAGCAAAGTATGATAGAGGGCAGAATTATAGACCTTGAAGATAAACTAGCAAGGGCTGAAATTATAAATCTAAACAAGCTTTCAGGTGATGTAATAAAATTTGGTGCTACTATTAAGTTAATAGACGAAGATACTGAAGAAGAAGTAAGCTATGTGATCGTAGGGGAATATGAATCTGATATTTCAAAAAAAAGAATTTCTATTGCTTCTCCTATATCTAAAGCTTTGATCGGGAAAAAGCCTGGTGATATAGTAGAGGTAGTAACTCCTAAAGGTTCAAAATGCTATGAAGTACTCGAGGTTACATATAAAGAAATAGATTTGTAAAATAAAGAATCTATGTTAATATGTTTATTGCAGATGTTATTACTTTACGGTGGTAACCTTTAGTAACATATTTTATGGGGCAGATAAATATTATGACAGAGAAAGTAAATTTACCTGTATTATCTAGCGACTCTGGTTTTCAAAGGTATTTACAAGAGATAAATAGAATCCCTTCTCTTTCTCAAGAAGAGGAATTTTTACTTGCAAAAGCATATCTAGAAGATAATGATATTGCAGCTGCACATAAATTGGTTACCAGTCATCTTAAATTAGTTGCTAAAATTGCATTATCATATAGAGGTTATGGTTTACCTGTAGTAGACCTTGTATCAGAGGGTAACCTTGGCTTAATGCAGGCAATTAAAAAATATAATCCAGATTTAGGTTTTAGGCTTTCAACTTACGCCATGTGGTGGATTAAAGCTGCTGTGCAAGAATATATTTTAAGGTCTTGGTCTTTAGTGAAAATTGGTACTACTTCTGCACAAAAAAAATTATTTTTTAGTCTAAGTAAGATAAAAAACAAACTATCAAATTTATACTCAAGGCAAATTCAGGAAAGTGATTTTGTTGAAATAGCGCAAAAGCTTGATGTAACTACTCAAGATGTATCTGATATGAGTAAGCGTATGTCTGGAGGAGATTTATCTTTGAATGTGCCTATTGGTGAAGGTAATGAAAGTTCTTTAGAAATGATTGATTTTATACCAGAAAATAAGCCTTCTCAAGATATAGTGCTTGCAAATAAGCAAGAAGCATTAAATAAGCATAGGGTATTAATGAACGGGATGAAAATACTTAACGACAGGGAGCTGTTTATATTAAAATCTCGTAAATTATTAGAAGATCCTCTAACTTTGGATGAGCTAAGCCAAAAATTCAATATTTCTAAGGAAAGAGTGCGTCAGATAGAAAACAAAGCTTTTGAGAAATTGCAAGAATATGTTCTTACTCAATCAAATGATATAAATTAAGAAAACTCAAAACAATGAATCTTTTTGACATAATAGTAATTGCTGTAATTTCTCTCTCTACTATTGTAGGTTTTTTTAGAGGTTTTGTATATCTTTCTATAGGTTTTGTTTCTTTTATATGTTCGATATATTTTGCATATATTCTATCCCCTTTTGTAGAGCCTTTTGTACTTGAATATCTAAAAAACAATTTAGCTGCTAGAATATCTAGTGGAGTGATAAGCTATATTCTTAGTACTATATTTTTTGCGATATTAAGTAGTCAGGTCAAACTAATAGTAAAAGATGTTAGGGGAGGGTTTATAGATAGACTATTTGGTTTAGTGCTTGGCTTTGCGAAAGGTGTTTTTATTTCTTTAGGAGCTGTTCTTTTGATATCAGTTGTTTCTACAAATGCTTATGTTGGAGCTGGTAACCTATATGAAATATCAGAAAAAATAAATAAAGAAGAAGAATATCCTAAGTTTTTGATAAGTTCTTTATCCTATCCCTTCCTTTCATCGATTATAAATTTTGTAGGACATATAATTCCTAAAAATATGTTAGAAAAAATTACAATACCAACTCGAGGTGATGCATCAAGTAATTTAGATCTTAAGGACTCTACAGAATTAAAAGATTCACAGTCTTCTAATGAAAATACTAACATTATTAAAGATGAGACTTCTTTAGAGGCAGAGCTAGAAGAGTTTTTAACAAAAAAAATGATGGAAAAGTCTTTGCAATAATTATAAATCCATTTTACATTCTCTATTTATATATTTTCTATTTTTCTCTTTAAATCTTGCTTCAAAGGCCTAAAAAATTTTAGCCAAGCACATGATTTGTTTTTTGTTTCCAATATGAAAAAAATTTTTAAAATACATAAAAAATACTGAATAAATATAGTGATTTTAAAGAGTTATGATATATTATCTTTTTGATTATAAAAATAGGAGTACCGTTCAATGACAACAAGCGAAATAATTACAAATACGGCTACAAAAATCTCATCTTCTGCTGATGTTTCTATACTAGGACTAATTTCCTCTGCTGATATGCTAAGCAAAGCTGTAATGCTTATTATTCTAATGGCTTCTATATGGTCCTGGGCTATTATCATTGAAAAATATACCAAATATAAATTAGCAAAATCTAAAATGTTGGTTTTTGAATCAGTTTTTTGGTCTGGTCAGGCACTTGATGGCCTTTATGATAGAGTAAAAAGGGCTGTCGATAATTCATTATCAGCTATCTTTGTTGCAGCTATGACTGAATGTAAAAGAAATGATTCCAATCCTTCAGACAATTCATCTTTGAAGATTGGTCTTAAAGAGAGGGTGATGCAGTCTATGAATCTTGTTCGTAACAGAGAGATAGAGCAATTAGAGGAAAACCTTAGCTTTTTAGCCACTGTTGGTTCAGTTGCACCATTTGTAGGACTTTTTGGTACTGTATGGGGTATTATGAATAGTTTCCAATCTATTGCATCATCAAAAAACACAAGTCTTGCTGTTGTGGCTCCTGGTATTGCTGAAGCATTGCTTGTTACAGCAATAGGCCTTGTAGCTGCTATTCCTGCTGTTGTTGCATATAATATGCTATCGAACAGGCTTAATTTTTTAAGTAATAAGATGGATGATTTTATAGGCGAGCTTTATACTATACTTGCTAGAGCGATAGATGAGGAGAAGTTATAAATGCAAATTCATAAATCAAATAACAATCGTCGTAAAAACAATCTAATAAGCGAGATTAACGTTACGCCCTTAGTTGATGTTATGTTAGTATTGCTTATTATTTTTATGATTACTTCTCCTATGCTTGTAGCTGGAATTAATGTAGATTTACCAGAAACTTCTTCTAGTCCTTTGCAAGGTCAGGACGAGCCTATTACAGTTACTATAGATAGGAAAGGGGATGTGTATATTTTAGAAACTCCTATAGAAAAATCAGCGCTGCGTAGTAAATTAATGGCTATTACGAAAGAAAAACTAGATACTCGTATTTTTGTTAGAGGGGATAAACATGTTCCTTACGGAGATATCATAGATACTGTATCTGAAATAAATGCAGCAGGTTTTACCAAAGTAGCTCTGATTACAGAAATAAAATATGATGATAAATAATAAAAGTAATTTTCGTATATTCCTTATTCTGTCATTTATATTACATATAGCTATAGCTTCATTATTATTTTTTGGTATGCCTTCTTTGTTTAGAAAATTACCAGAAGATCAAATAATCACTTTCGAGATGATAGCAGTATCGGATAAAACTAATCTGAAAAATCAGAAAATTCAACAAGATAAGGCTATAGAAGAAGAAAAGGCAAAATCAGTTAAAAATTCTGCAAAAGAAGCGGAGATAGAAAAACCTGTAGAGCCTAAGACTGAATCCTCTAAAGAAGCATCTAAAATATCTGAAAATCCTAAAGAGCAACCTCAAGATCCTGTTCCAAATAAAGTTGAGCCTAAAGTTAATGCTGAATTAAAAGAAAAAAAAGCAGAAGAGAAAAAGCTTCCCATTGCTACTGCATCAAAGCCAAAAGATCCTTCTAAAGCAGTTGATACAAAGAAGAAGGCTGAATCTAAGAAAAAAGATATAGACCTAAATTCATTGCTTAAAACTCTAGAAAAAGCATCTGATGGGAAAGAAGAAAAATCTAGAAAAGCTTCTAGGTCTGAAAAAACTGATGCTACCACAGAGTCTATGGGGCAATATGACGATTCAAATCCTATATCTATCAGTGAACACCAGGCTATTAAGCATCAAATAGAAAGTAACTGGAATGTACCTGTCGCTGCAAAAAATACTGGTGAAATTACTGTTACTTTATATATAGCTTTAAAGCCAGATGGTGAGCTTATGAATGTGAAGCTAGTAAGTAAACAATGTGGAAATGCAGGCAGCATAACATGTCAGGCAGTTGTAGACAGCCTGTTTAGAGCGGTACATCAGGCAAGTCCTTTTCAGGATCTATCTCCTACAAGATATAATGCATGGAAGGAGTTTAACATAGAATGCACTCCTCCAGATATTTAAGCAAGATCTTAGAAAAAATGTGCTAACGAGATAAGCCCCATTCATCACAAGTAGCGCACTCTAGTCATCACGAGCGCAGCGAAGTGAACCATGCTTATAGATTGCCGTGGAGCAGAGCTCCTCGCAATGACGTACAAGTCATTGCGAACCGAAGGTGAAGCAATCCAGAAAAATAAGAAACACTAGATTGCCACGTCGCCATAGAGGCTCCTCGCAATGACGTGGCTAAAGTCATTGCGAACCGAAGGTGAAGCAATCCAGAAAGATAAGAAACACTAGATTGCCACGTCGCCATAGAGGCTCCTCGCAATGACCTGGCTTAAGTCATTGCGAACCGAAGGTGAAGCAATCCAGAAAGATAAGAAACACTAGATTGCCGTGGAGCAGAGCTCATCGCAATGACAATAAGTGGGCCGCGTCGCCATAGGCTCATCGCAAGGAATGGTTTTTTGTATATTGTTGTTATATTTTGTCTTCCAATAATGCTCTATGCAATGCTTTGATAGCTATTTCTGTGTTATCGTCTTTTATTAGGAAGCTTATTTTTACTTC
>CAZKKY010000001.1:0-52690 GCA_964553715.1 uncultured Rickettsiaceae bacterium | reverse complement strand
CTTTGATAGCTATTTCTGTGTTATCGTCTTTTATTAGGAAGCTTATTTTTACTTCAGATGTTATCATTATGGATATATCTATATTATTTTTACTTAATGTAGATAAGATGGTAGATAAAGTCTTACTATCATTTTTAATGCTAGAGCCTATAACAGATATAAAAGCTATGTCTGTTGATATTAAAGAATCCTCTTTTTCTAATATATTTTTAGCAATAGCAAGATCACTTAATGGTATTATTATGATAGTTTCATATTCTTTATATTCTATTAAATCTATATTGACATTACCATCTAATAACTTAATTAAAGAAGAGGGATTTAGATTCTTAATAGTGATAGATGCTATATTTTTGTTATGGGTTATTCCTGTAATATTACTTTTTTCCATAATGTTCTTTTGATTTGTTATTGTTGTGCCTGTATTTTTTGAAAATGAAGATATCACTTTAATTGGAATATCATATTTCATTGCTATTTGTATAGATCTTGTATGTAATACTTTTGCTCCCATAGAAGCAAATTCTAACATTTCTTCGTAAGACATTACATCTATTTTACTAGCATTGCTTACCAGTCTTGGATCTGCGCTAAATATTCCTTCTACATCTGTATATATATCACATCTTTTCGCGTCAAGGCTTGCCGCTATTGCAGCTGCTGTAGTATCCGAACCGCCTCTTCCTAAAGTAGTAATTTTACCAGTTTCTGCTACACCTTGGAATCCTGCTATTACAGGTATTATATCATTATCTATATAATATCGTAGCTTTTCATTATTAATATTATGAATAAGTGCTTTAGAAAATTGATTATCTGTAGTTATAGCAATTTGCCAAGATAGCATTGATTGGGCTTTTAATCCTCGTTCTTGCAGAGCAAGAGATAAAAGCGATGCTGTCACCATTTCCCCACTACTTACTGCTACATCATATTCTGCAAGTTTATCCATATTATCCAAAGATGAAACAGACATGCAGTAACTTGCTAATTGATTAGTAACACCTGCCATCGCAGAAACTACTACAACAATTTTGTCATAAAATTTTCTGGACTCTATAATGATGTTAACTATATTTTGAATTTTTTTAACATCTGCGACAGAAGTTCCGCCAAATTTTTGTACAATTATTGACATATATAAGGTAGTATGAGTTGCATGCAAACTATACAAGAATCACATGGAAAAATCTACTATCGATAATAAAGAAATAGAAAAATTTAGTAAACTATCTAGTAAGTGGTGGGATGAAAAGGGAGAATTTAGTACATTACACCAAATCAATCCTATTAGACTTTCATATATAAAAGATAAAATAATAGAGAATTTTGGTGACTTTCATCAAGGCCTTAAGATTGTAGATATAGGATGCGGCGGCGGTATTATGTCAGAGCCACTCTCTAGAATGGGGGCTGATGTTACAGGTATTGATGCAAGCGAAGAAAATATAAAGTCAGCATCTTTACACGCTAAAGAACAAAATCTAGACATAAACTATATATGTTCTAGCGCCGAAAATCATAACGAAAAATATGATATTGTTTTATGTCTTGAAATTATAGAACATGTATCAGATCCTGAAATATTTATAAAGGCAGTAACAAGATTAATGAAGCCAGAAGGAATTCTTATTATATCAACCATCAATCGTACACCTATTAGCTACCTGCAGGCTATAATAGCTGCGGAGTATATTTTATCTCTAGTACCAAAAGGAACGCATGAATTTTCAAAATTCTTGAAACCATCAGAAATAGCAAAAATTCTTACCAAATGTGATTTTCATGTTAAAGAGTCTAGGGGGATTGGAATAGACCTAATAACAAGAAATTGGAAATTGACAAATGACCTTAGCGTAAATTATTTTTTAATTGCAAAAAAGTCTAAGTAATAATTAAAATTATTACTTAGAATCAACCCAAGATATATTGCCATCTTTACGATAATATACTACATTCATTCTATCAGTTTTAGAGTTTTTGAACATCAAAGCGGGTAAATTTTCCAAATCCATTTTCATTAAAGCTTCCTCAACAGATATATTAAGTATTTCTATAGGTTTTTCTGCAATTGTAACTGACGTAAATTCTTTATCATCATCTATCGTATTATCCTCTCTAGCAGAAGACTGTATTACATATTTTACTGCTGGTATTTTTATTTCAGATATTTTTACTCTATTGTGTCTATCTTTTATCCTAGATTTATATTTACGTAACTGCTTCTCACATTTAGTTAATGCTATGTCAAAACTTGAGTATATATCATCGCATGAAGCCTCGCTTTTGATTACAAAATGATCTCCAGTTCCTTGGTGCACTATGATGTTACAAAAAATACTATTATGTTGTTGCTTAGAGAAGTGTATATCTGCGCTTACTGCATGTTCAAAATATTTAGAGACAATATAATTCATTCTTTCCTGAACATATTCTTGAATTTTAGAGTTTATATTAAGATGTTGACCAGATACTTTAATGTTCATATATTACTCTCATTTATAAATTTATAATTGAATTATATAATCTAAAATATCAAATTTAAAGTTTTATCTGTCAGTTTTTTATAATTTTCTTTAAAAATAGTAAAGCTGGGAATTGGACAGAACTAAAAAATATGCTATTATCTTATTCTTTTAAAATTTTTAAGTAAATTACTATGAGTATAAATATTGGAGATATAGTATTATCTACTCCTGTAATTCTTGCACCTATGTCTGGAATTACAGATCTCCCATTTAGGAGGCTTGTAAAGAATTTTGGCGCAGGGCTTGTCGTTTCTGAAATGGTAGCAAGCCGTGCTATGATAATAGAAACTAGGCAATCCATATTAAAATGCGCTATAGAGATAGGTGATGCTACGAATTCTTGCGTACAACTAGCAGGGTGTGACCCTGAAGTAATAGCAGATGCTGCTAAAATGAACGAAGATATGGGTGCAAAGATTATTGATCTAAATTTTGGTTGTCCTGCTAAAAAAGTAGTTGGTGGATATGCGGGTTCTGCTTTAATGAGAGATGAAATTTTAGCAGCAGAAATTCTACAAAAAACTGTAAATGCTGTTAAAGTGCCAGTTACAATGAAAATGCGTACAGGATGGGATGATAATAGCAAAAATGCACCTACTCTTGCTAAAATAGCAGAAGACTCTGGTATTAAAATGCTTACCATACATGGTAGAACAAGATGCCAATTTTATACAGGATCTGCTGATTGGTCATTCGTGAGAAATGTAAAAAATGCTGTAAAGCTTCCAGTGATAGTAAATGGCGATATTATCACAAAAGAGGATGCAACGAAAGCACTTGCAGAGTCTGGTGCAGATGGAGTAATGATAGGAAGAGGAAGCTACGGAAAACCATGGCTTCTTAATCAGGTAGGTCAATATCTTTTAACAGGAAATTTAGTACCAGATCCAAGCCTTCAAGAACAGCTTAATATAATCTTGGAACATTACGAAGCTATGCTTTCTTATTATGGTAGCGATACAGGTTCTAAAATGGCTCGTAAACATCTTAGTAGTTATAGTGCCGGTCTTCCAAATTCTGCAGATTTTAGGAATGAAATTAACCATATATCAAACCCAAATGATGTAAAAGAAAAGATACAAAATTTTTATAACAAACTAATCCAAAATTCTTAAGTAAAATGAACAACAAACATATACATTCGTCTATTATTAATTGTATGCAAGCTAATTTACAAAATTTTTTTGAAAAACATGATGGAGTAGACCCCGATTCCGGACTATATCAAAGAATTATGTCAGAAGTAGAAAGAGAAGTAATAAAACAAACACTACTTTATTGCGATAATGTACAATCTAGAGCAAGCAAAATTCTTGGAATTAATAGAAATACTTTAAGAAAAAAAATTCAGGTCATAACATCTTTCGATGATAATCATTGATATAAGAAATAGATGGATAGACTTATAATTAGTAAATTTATCGTAAAATCTTTGTTCTTTTGTACTACTAGGGTTTTTTGTCTAAGATTTTAATATATGTTATTCGTAAGGATTTCTTGTAGAATTTGGATTATGAGTGATGTAGTTAGGAGTAGGATCTGGGTTATTTGTATTATTAGTAGTTGATATTATATTTAAAATTTGGTCAACCGCTTTTTGCAAAATACTTTCATCTGCGCTTACTTCATAAGACGGAGGGTTTGAAATACATTCCCATGTTGCCCTCAGATCCATAATAAGAGGAGTACAATATTGCGCTATTGATTTTGCATCTGTTAAAGCATGAGTAAGAGTATTAGTAAAGTTAGATAACACACCAGCTTTGTCTAATCCTTTTAAAGCCCAATAAGCAACCATTACAGCAGAAAACATCACTATTATATACCATTTACCTAAAATACTAGTGATGAATATACCTATAGGATTAGACATTACAGCTGCAAAAAACATCTTAGGGGCCCTAAAAAAAATTTTATTTAATAAGTCCATTATCCATCTAATTTATAAATTATTGATAAGATGATAGGAAAATAAATAGCTGTTTGCAAAAAAAATCATAATTAACTAAGAATTGATATTATAATAATATCATTATGTTGCTTTTGTTGTACTGTCAGAATATTACGATGTAAGACGACGCAAAATTTCATTTTTCCCTATCATAGGCAATATTGCACCAAGCTCAGGGCCAGATTCTCTACCAGTTAGGGCAAGGCGAAGAGGCATAAATAGCTCCCTACCTTTTTTGCCAGTTTTTTCTGAAATTTTTTTGGTCCAAATATTCCAGGTATCTGGTTTTATAACATCTTCAGTTAGTAGGGATTTCGCAATAGATAAATATTCTTTATCCAAATTTTGTACGTAAGGTGTTACAGTACATATATCCCACCAGTCTTTTACATCTTTAAGTGTTTGAATGTTTGGCCTTACAGCAATCCAGAATTCTTCTGTTACGTCTTTACATCCTATATCAGTAAGACGATTTTTAACATCCGAATAATTAAGCTCTATAATTAGCTTATGGTTTAGTCTTAAAAGCTCTTCTGGCAAATAAGTAGTAGGGCTTTTCGAAAATTTACTTATGTCAAAATTTTCTATTAAACTCTCTAAGTCCTTAAAGATTTTTGTAGGTTCTGATCTTCCAACAGTAGCAAAAAAGCTATTGATAGTCATAGATTCTATACATTCATTATCTCTAAGAGAAGAAATTTCAAAACCACCATCTCGCTTCGATATTTTACCTTCTTTTTGATGTACCAAACTTAAGTGACCAAAAGATGGTAATTCTGCAGATAAAGCATCAAAAATTTGAATTTGTATAGCAGTATTAGTAAGATGGTCTTCTCCTCTAATTATATGAGAGATATTATATTCTATATCATCTACACAAGAGCATAGCATATATGTCATGCTGCCATCTTCTCTTATTAATATAGGATCTCCTATATTATGGCTTTCGTAGCGCATCTGACCTTTGATCATATCATTCCACAAAATAGGAGTATCTTTCATAAGAAATCTATAATGAGGTTTCCTTCCATCTTTCCGAAATTGATCTTTTTGCTCGTTAGTGTAGTGAAGAGAAGCCCGGTCATAAATTGGAGGTTTATGAGCAGAAAGTTGAAATTTTCTTTTTATCTCTAGTTCTTCTGGGGTTTCATAGCATTCATATAGCCTACCAATTTCAATAAGATGATTCTTGATTTCTTCATATTTTTGTATTCTAGAAGATTGAGAGAAAGAATCGTCCCAATTAAGACCCAGCCATTTTAAATCTCTTGTGATAGCTTCTTCATATTCCTTTTTACTACGATCTTTATCGGTATCATCAATACGTAATAGAAATTTTCCGCCATTTTTTTTGGCATATAACCAGTTGGCGATTGCAATTCGTGCATTTCCTATATGTAACATACCAGTAGGAGAGGGAGCAAATCTAGTTATAATATTCATATATTTACCTATTGCCAAAATTTATTAGTTACAGGATAACGCCAATCTAAATCGAAACTCATATTTCTAATTTTAGGGCCAAGAGTCGCTTGATTCCTTTTGAACTGAGCTATTCTAATTAGTTTTAAGATTTTATCAACTATTTCGATAGAAAAGCCATTGTTTATTATATCTGATCTTGATTTACCACATTCAATATATTGATATAATATTTCATCTAGTATCTCATATTCAGGAAGATCATGGTTATCTTGTTGATTATGTTTTAGCTCAGCGCTAGGAGCTTTAACTATTATAGATTCTGGAATTATATCATAGCCTTCTTTTTCATTGCGCCACCTTGATAGGGCATATATATCCCTTTTATATAGATCTTTTAATGGGTTAAAACCACCATTCATATCACCATATAAAGTAGAATATCCTATAGCAAGTTCAGACTTATTGCTTGTAGAAAGTAACATGTAATTATTCTCATTAGAAATAGCCATTAGAATCATACCACGAATACGAGATTGCAAATTTTGCTCTGTAATATCTTTATTACAATGCAATGAGTTCATGGCTTCTTTAAATAGAGGTTCTATAGAAATCTCTTTATGTTCTTTAGTTATATTTGTAAGAAAAAGATTACTATCTTCATATGTTTTTTGCGAGCTATATCTAGACGGAAGTGTCACTATATGTACCCTGTCTTTTCCAAGTGCGTCAATTGCAAGCATAGTTACGAAAGTAGAGTCTATGCCACCAGAAAGGCCTATTAATACATCTGTAATATTATTTTTTCTAGTATAGTCTTTTATAGATAATAGTAGTGCATTATATATAAATTCTCTTTTATCTATAGCTTTATTAACAGGGTTCATTTGACTCGTAAAAGTCAAAGATTCTTCAAAGAATGGCGATTGATGCATTATATCCCCAAATTTGCTCATCATTATCGATCCGCCATCATAAATTACAGAATCTTGGCATCCTACCATATTTACATATAAAATATCAGAAGAATATTTTACAGATTTTTCTTGTAATAAAGAGATCCTAGCTTTTTGTTTGTCTACCTCATAAGGCGATGCATTAAGCACTATTATATAATCCATTCCACTTAATATATGGTTATTTTGCCATATATCTTCACAAATTAATAATAGGATTTTTTTCCCTTTAAACTCTATAAAACTAGTGCAGTGACCTCTAGAAAACAGTCTTTTTTCATCAAAAACACCGTAATTAGGAAGAGAGATTTTATCATGTCTATGTAATATCTTACCATTATGAATCATAAAAGCTGAGTTAAATATTTTGTCATTCTCGGAAATTACACTTCCTATAATAATAGAGGTAGAGATATTTTTACTTTCTTCTACAAGTTCCATTAAAATATTTTGCGATTCTTCAACAAAGGATTTTCGCAGAATTAGGTCACAAGGATTGTATCCTGAAATCGCAAGTTCTGGAAACACTACTATATCCGCTAGCTTATCTGCAGCATTAATCCAATATTCTAATATTTTCTTTTTGTTACCTTGAAAATCTCCTAAAGTAGGATTTATTTGTGCTAAAGCAATGATCATAACTATTTATGCCTAAACCAAAAATAAAATACAAGCAAAAGAATAATAGACAGAGCTTGGAAAACAACCCTTGCAATCATCAATTTATTAGAATATTTCTTATTTAATTTGCCTTCCATAGACATAAAAACTATACCTAAAATCAATGCAATTAAAGTAGCAAATAGTAAAGTCAGAATTAAAACTATAATAGCCTCCTATTAGTTTAAGAATTATTTTGTTATATCAACAACCATAGTAGGTATTATATCATTTTTTATGCAGAATTTTTTTATAGCATCTAGCTTGCTTGCATCGTCTTTGCATCCTTTAATAATCGCGCTGATATTGCCTGTTGTAACTAATGCGGAGTCAATACCCACATTATTTGCTCCTAATATATCAGTATCTATAGTATCTCCTACCATCAATATTTTTTTAGGAGAAAATTCTGAAAAGGAATTGATAGCTTGAATGAATAAATCTTTACCAGGTTTACCAGTATATATTACAGTCCCGCCCATATCGCTGTATATTTGTGCAAAATAGCCTGGGCAATAGCGTAATTTCCCATTATTGGGAATAATTTTATCGGGGTTAGAACAAACACAAATTAGGTGAAGCTTAGCAGCTTCTTGAAGAATATTATTAAAGATTGTAAGATCTTCTCCTTCATCTAACTGGCATGTCATCAACAAAATATTAGCTTCGGAAAGATCTGTGGTAAGATCCATGCTATATTCCATAGCGCTTGGATAATTGCCAGTACTTAAGTGATATAGACATGGAGTTTCTTTTATTATTTTATCTGTTTTAAGCAATTCTAATGCAAATCCTCCAGAGCTAAACATCTGATTTGTTTTACAATTTAATCCTAAGCTATTCATATGGCTTGTAACATTTGGCACTAATCTTGGAGAATTAGTAACAAAAGCAACATTTTTATATGTCATAAGATTGTTTACAGCATCAACAGTGTAAGGATATGTGCCGCTACCTTCTATCAATACTCCCCATAAGTCAAACATTATGAGATCATAATCTTTAGCTACAGAAGTTAGTGGGAAAATTTGAGTAAAGTGCATTAGGTTCCTTTATATTTTTATATAGGTTATTGTATCATTTCCTAAGTAAAATAAAATAAAAATTATATTTATAATTAAATCTATAGGTATGATGTTATTAACTCATCCATATTTTTTATAGAAAATTCTGTCCAATTACGTTTTGCAAGGTTGCTAAGTACTTGACCATACCCTACTTCTACAAGTTCACTTACATTTTTATTGCTTAGAAAATCCATAGTTTCGCGCCATCTAACTCTACCGGTTACTTGGCTTACTAAAGATTTTTTTATTACTGAAGTATCTGTTACGTCATATGCTAATATATTAGGAATAATAGGAACAGATGGGGTGTTTATTACCACATCACTCAGAGCTTCTTCCATTATCTTCTCTGCTGGTTGCATAAGTTTTGAGTGAAATGCAGCACTTACGTTTAGTTTGATAGCTCTTTTTCCGCTATCTTTCATTATAGCAATTATACGATCTATCGCATTTATTTCTCCGCTAATTACAATTTGTTCAGGGCTATTGTCATTAGCTATTTGGCATTCTTTAGAATCATTTATACATTCATATATTATAGATTCAATATCTTCTAAAGATGTACCGATACATGCAATCATACCGCCTTTACCTTCTGGAGATGCGGACTGCATAGCATTACCTCTAATTCTTAGTAATTTTGCAGAATCTCTAAGGCTTATGCTGCCAGCAGCGCATAATGCACTATATTCTCCAAGAGAATGCCCAGCAACATAGCTGCATAAATCTGGTAGATTTTTATTAGTAGCTTGTTTGATAACTTCAATCATTGCAATAGATACTGCCATTAATGCTGGCTGAGTATTTTCTGTAAGAGTAAGTTTCGCATTATCATCACCAAATATAATCTCTGTTAGCTTCTGATTTAATGCATCATCAACTTCTAGAAATACATCTTTTGCTACAGAAAAATTATCATATAGATTTTTACCCATACCAAGAGATTGAGACCCTTGACCAGGAAATAATAATGCTCTATTCATATCTTATCTTACCTTTAATATAAAATTACCGTGATTATGAAGTTTTTAAGAAAGCTGTCAATATTTTTAATGTGCTTTTTATTTATTAAGCCTGTTGTAGCTGGCAATGAAGCTATCCATTATATGAATAAAAAAAAGTGGAAAGAAGCAGAGCAAATAGCAAGAAAATCTAAAAATATCGCTCTTATAAATTTAGTAGTTTCTCAAAAATTTTTAGATTCTAATTATTCTAATAATTTTGAGGAAATAGTAGAATTTGCTGAAAAAAATCCACATTGGCCAGGTATAGATGAAATAGCAAAAAAAGCAGAGAGATATCTAAATAACTGCACAAATAAAAATATAATAGTAAAATGGTTTCATAAAAATAAACCAAAAACAGCAAATGGATATAAATTCTATGCCTATAGCGCAGCTACGGAGCTTAAAGATTCTTCTAAATTAAAAGACATTCTAAGAGAGGGGTGGATTTATGGGGATTTTACAGATGAAGAGCAAAAAAAATATCTAGCAAAATATGGTAAATATTTAACTGAAGAAGACCATGTAAAAAGATTAGATGAGCACTTATGGAAATGCCGTTTTGAAGAAGTAAAAAGGTCTTTGTATCTTGTTAGCAAAAATTATAAGGATGCATTTAATGCCTCAATAGCTTTGCTGCAAAAAAAAACCAATGCTATGGATTTATTTAAATCCATCCCAGAGAAATATCTAACGAATAGCATGATTTATCACTATTTAGTTTTGCAAAAATACCATGATCCTAATAAATATTTGCTATCTATGATGCAAAAAGTAAAGCCAGATTCTAAGCATTCTGAAGAATGGACGAAGATTCAAATTTACTGGACAAGGGAATTTCTTTACCACAAAGATTATGTCTCCGCCTACAAGGCAATTAGCACATCATTTCCTGTAGAATTAGATGACATAAGAGATGTAAGCTGGCATGCGGGGTGGATTGCATTAAGATTTTTGAAGAATCCGGATTTGGCAGAGAGGCATTTTTATGATTTTTTGAAAGTAGTGAAAACACCGATTAGCGTTTCTAGAGGATATTACTGGCTGGGTAAATGCTATGATAGAAATCACAACCATAATAAAGCGTTAGAGTTTTATAAGAAAGCAAGCGAATTTAGCTATACATTTTATGGGCAAATAGCAAAATTACAATTAAAAGATTTCAATATTACACTACCATCACATCCTAAAATAAGCGAATTTCATAGAAGTGAAGTTGAAAATAATGCAATAGTAAAAGCTGCTAAACTTCTCCTTGCAGATAACAAGGTAGAGCTTGCAAAAAACTATCTGAAAAAAGCTATGGAAATGGCAAATTCTAAAGCTGAAATAGCGTTACTTGTAAAAATTATTGCTGATTCTCATAATACATATCACACTGTATCTATTGCAAAAATTGCTTCTCATAATAATGTTTTCTTAAAAGAATATCTATTTCCAGTCCCATATAAAATAGAAAATAATCCAATAGAAGCAGCATTTACATATGGGATAATAAGACAAGAGTCTGTATTTGATAGCAAGGCTGTTAGTAATAGAGATGCTATGGGTCTTATGCAGATAATAAAAGGTACTGCATGTCCTACAGCAAAATCTCTGTCTATGCAGTGTGACGTCTCTAAGCTAACTAAAGATTACAAATACAATATCAAGCTTGGTTCTAATCATATTAAGGATTTACTAAAAAAAACAGATGGCTATTATGTATTATCTATTGCTTATTACAATACTGCTCCTAAAAATGTAAATAAATGGATCAAGCTATTTGGAGATCCAAGAAAAATGACAAAATTAGATGATGTAATAGACTGGATAGAGCTTATACCTTTTGCTGAAACTAGGAATTATGTTCATCGGGTTCTTGAAAACATACAGGTATATAGGGTAATCCTAAATAAGAATAATAATTTAAAATTAAAACAGGATCTAATGCATTTATGAAAAATACAACTATCTTAAATTATCTGTTATTACTTATTTATTTAATCGCTTTCTATTCTTCTAATATTGCCTCTGCTGCACCAGGTAAATATGATGTATCTGACGTTACAAAAGCTTTTAGCGGTAAAAAAATTACTATTGTAGCCCCCGCTTCTGGAGACAGTAATACTCTCTCTCTTTTAAAATCTCTAAATGGCAGAGGTTTGAATCTTAATATACCTGATCATTGTTTTTGCTCTCCAACAGATTTTCACTCTGCTAGTGACGAAATAAGAGTAAATTGTTTTAAACAAGCTTTGCTTGATGATAGCTATGTATTATGGGCACTGCGTGGTGGCTATGGCTGTGCAAAGCTTATAGATAAGCTAAATGAGATGCCAAAACCTTCGCAAGAGAAGATATTTATAGGATATAGCGACAATACTGCAATGCATTTATTCCTTACACAAAAATGGGGCTGGAAGACAATTCATGGTTCTGGAATAGGCGAGATGGTAGCAGGTGATAAATCTAAGGAAAATTTTATAAAAATTAGTCAGATTCTCAGTGGTAAAAATCCTAAAGCAAAAATTTCTGGCTTAGTTCCTATAAATAACTTAGCAAAATATGTAACTAATATCAATTCTTCTTTAACTGGGGGAAATTTAAGCATAGTTGAGACATCCATAGGAACAAACTGGCAAATTGTTGCTGATAACAAGATCCTTTTCCTAGAAGATCTTAATATAAAGCCATATCAATTAGATAGAATTCTTTTGCATCTAAGGCAAGCAAGTATTTTGAAAAATGTGACAGCTATTATTTTTGGAGATATAAATGATAATAATAAAGACATATTATCTGTAATTAAAAGCTTTGCTCAACAGCTTGATATACCGGTATTTAAATGTGAAAGATTTGGGCATAGGATAATTAATGATCCTATCATATATAATACCAAATCTACATTGAGGAAAGATGGTACTACATATAGCATCATAATGGAATTTTAAGATATTATTCCATTTATTATTGCTGCTATACCAAACACACCTATAGTAATTGATGAGATGTACCTTATTTTAACAAGCCAATCTCCCGATAGTCTATCCTTCATTTTTAGGATTATCATACCTAATATTATCCACCATGTAATAGAACCTATAAAGACTCCTAATGTCATAATTAACATATCATATATTCCATGGTGTATTGTGTCTAGAGTAGAGAAAATTGCTACAAATCCTCCTATAGTTATAGGGCTTATAGCAGTTAATATAAATACTTCTAATATGAGACGATAAAATCCAGAGCTTTTTATTTTTACTTCTTTAGGAGATATTTTGTTTGAGAGATCTTTATAACTTAAGAATATCAGCAATATTCCACCTAAAATTTTAATAATAGAAGCTTCTCTTTGAATGAATTCAGATATTGTAGATAAGCTAAATGCAGCGATAGATCCACAAAGCCCATCTGCTAAAGCAGCACCAATACCAACTGCAAGGGCACCTTTTATGCCATATTCAATTGTTTTATTCATGAATAGTATAGCAATAGGACCAATTACCGCGCATATTATTAGCCCCGCAATAAATGCTTTAGTAAAAAGAAAGAAAATAGGCACGTTAATTGATATTAATTTAGTTATTTTATTAAGGATTAAAAATATATAAGATTTATATTTCCATCAAGTAAATTGTTGAAAAATTCAGATTGGTAATTAAGAGACCAGGAGTTTGATAGGGTCAGTTTATTATCATTGACACATGCCATATAAAAAATCATTTTACAATTGATAAAAAATTTCTCCTAGAGTATGGTTAGGTTTTTAACATCATAAGAGTGGTAATTATATGCAAGTTTTCATCGGTAAGTTGGCGCCAAATTTTACAGAAAAGGCAGTGATGCCAGATAATAGTATAGATTCTGAATTTAATTTAAGGCATTATGTAAAGGGCCATAAAGCGATATTATTTTTCTATCCACTAGATTTTACATTTGTATGCCCATCTGAGATAATAGCTTTCCACAATAGGCTTGGTGAGTTTTCTATACGTAATACTAAAGTTATTGCTGTAAGTGTGGATTCTCATTTTTCACATCTTGCTTGGAAGAATGTGCCTCATAGTAAAGGAGGAATTGGCAATGTTCAGTTTCCAATAGTTTCAGATATTAATAAAAATGTGTCAAGATCTTATAATGTGCTTAATGAAGATGGAATATCTTTAAGGGGAACCTTCTTAATTGATGAAGATTTTGTAGTAAGGCATATGCTTGTTAATGATCTTCCTCTTGGCAGAAATGTAGATGAAGCAATTAGAATGGTAGATGCGCTAGAGTTTCATAGAAAACATGGTGAAGTATGTCCTGCTGGATGGAGAGCAGGGGATGAGGGTATGTCTGCAACTCAAAAAGGTGTAGCAGATTATTTAGCATCAAATGCAGATAAATTATAAAATATAGCATCTAGAATCAGAGCAAGAGTAAAATAATGTTAAGTAGTATAGGTAATGTTAAATAAGTTATTTGATAATGCAGTAGCCGGTAGTACTAATTTTTACTCTTCTGATACAATAGATATATTAAGGCTTATTAGAAGCGAAAATGTTGGACCCAAAACATTTTTTGATCTGATAAGGCTATTTGGCAGTGCCACTAATGCTCTTGAAAATATTGAAGATTTTTCCATGCGTGGGGGCAGGGCAAAGCCTGTAAAGGTTTTCTCAAGAGAATCAGCAGAAAAAGAGCTTAGTAGTTTAGCAAAAGCTGGTGCAAAAATTATCAGTTATAATGATCCTGCTTTTTCGGCATTATTAAAACATATTCCTGATTGCCCACCTATTATTAGCTATCTAGGGAATCTAGAGTTGTTACATTCTAGGTCTGTTGCGATTGTTGGTGCTCGTAATGCATCTATTAATGGAAAATCTTTTGCGGGTGAAATATCTTCTGAACTTGTTTTTAATAATATATCTGTTGTATCTGGCCTTGCAAGGGGTATAGACACTGCAGCTCATATAAAAGCATTACCAAATACTATAGCAGTAATAGCAGGAGGGATAGATCATATCTATCCTCCAGAAAATAAAAAATTATTTACAGAAATTGCAGGGCAGGGCTTAATTATTGCAGAATTGCCTATAGGTTCTGCACCACTAGGTAAGCATTTTCCTCAAAGAAATAGGATTATATCAGGCTTATCTACTGCAGTTGTTGTTGTAGAGGCAAGTATAAATTCAGGCTCTTTAATCACTGCAAAATATGCTGCAGAGCAAAATAGAGAAGTGTTTGCGGTCCCAGGATTTCCTTTAGATCCTAGATGCCAGGGAACGAATAGATTAATCAAAGAAGGTGCACATCTTGTAGAATCAATAGAAGATTTATTGCAAAATTTACCTGTTTTTGATCAAAATTCTTTATCATTACTCGATAAATGCAAAGATCAGATTGACTTTCGCAATATAAAAATAGATTATGCTTTGCTTAGCGAGCGTAGTAGAAATCAAATAAAAGAATCTCTTTCCGCAACGCCAGCATCATTTGATGATATAGTTCAGGAAACAGATTTACCAATACAGATTATATATACTATATTGCTGGAATTGGAGTTAGCAGGAGTCATTACAAGACATCCTGGAAATAAATTTTCATTAATATTAAAATAGTATGAAGTTAGTTATAGTAGAGTCACCAGCAAAAGCAAAAACAATTAATAAATATCTTGGAAGTGATTTTAAGGTTATAGCATCTTTTGGTCATATCAGAGATTTGCCATCTAAAAATGGCTCTGTATTGCCGGAAGAAAATTTTAATATGAAATATGAAATTTCTCCTAAATCTTCTGCTCATGTAAAAGCTATTTGTGATGCTTCAAAGCAATGCGACACAATTTATCTAGCAACTGACCCCGATAGAGAAGGGGAAGCAATTTCTTGGCATGTTATAGAAGTTCTAAAAGAAAAAAAGGCTATTAAAAAAGATACTATAGTAAAAAGAATAATCTTTAATGAAATTACTAAAAAAGCCGTTACTGAGGCTGTTGCATCTCCTAGAGACATAGATATAAGCCTTGTAGATGCCCAGCAAGCAAGAAGAGCATTAGACTATCTTGTAGGTTTTACTCTATCACCCGTATTATGGCGAAAATTACCAGGCAGTAGGTCTGCGGGTCGTGTTCAATCTGTTGCGCTTAGGCTGATTTGTGATAGAGAGCATGAAATTGAAAGATTTATTTCAAAGGAATATTGGGATATATCACTAAATATGTTATCTCCTAATAATGAAGAATTTCTAGCGCGCTTAACTCATATTAATAATGAAAAGCTAGAAAAATTTTCTATTACCAATAAAGAAAATGCTACCGAGATATCAAATAAGTTACAGCAAGAAACTTATAATGTTCTTTCAATAGAAAAAAAACAACAGAAAAGAAGTCCTCAGCCTCCATTTACTACTTCTTCTTTGCAGCAAGAAGCTTCCAGAAAACTTGGGTTTACTGCTAAAAAAACCATGCAAATAGCCCAAAAATTATATGAGGGCATAGAGATAAATGGTGAGCAAACTGGTCTTATAACTTATATGCGTACTGACGGCGTATCGATTTCTGAAGAAGCTTTAGTAGATACAAGGTCATGGATCCTTTCTAATATTGGAAAAGATTATGTTCCATCTTCTCCTAGAACTTACAAAGCAAAATCTCGTAATGCTCAGGAAGCGCACGAAGCTATCAGGCCAACAAATGTTAATTTATCACCTGAAAAATTGAAATCACAATTAGATTCAGATTATTATAAATTATACGATCTTATATGGAAGCGATTAATAGCAAGCCAAATGGAAAATGTGTTGATAGATATAGTTACTGCTATTATAGAATCTGCTAATAAAACTTATCTATTACGTGCTAGCGGATCTATAATTGTTTTTGACGGCTTTTACAAAATTTATAAAGAAGATTTAGATGATAGCGATCAAGAAGAAAATAGACTACTTCCTATTTTAAATATTGGTGATGCCCTTGGATTGATATCAGTTAATCCTGCTCAACATTTTACAGAGCCTCCACCAAGATTTACAGAAGCTAGTTTGGTAAAAAAGCTAGAAGAATTAGGTATTGGTCGTCCATCTACTTATGCTTCTATTATATCTGTAATACAAGACCGTAACTATGTGAAGCTAGAGAAAAAAAGATTTATACCCGAAGAAAGAGGAATATTAGTTACAGCATTTTTGCTCAATCTATTCAAAAAATATGTTGAATATGATTTTACAGCAGAGCTTGAGAATGAGTTAGATGATATTGCAGAAGGGAAATTGCCATGGAAAAGCATGCTGTCAAGATTTTGGAATGGATTTAACTCTAATGTTGAAGATGTTAGTAAATTCAGTACATCTGATGTCATCACTAAGCTAAATGAAGTTTTAGAGGACCATTTATTTCCTGCTAGAAAAGATGGCAAAGACTCTAAAAACTGTGAATCTTGTGACGATGGGATTTTAAGTTTAAAACTTGGAAAATTTGGTGCTTTTATAGCATGTAGTAATTATCCAGAATGCAAATTTACCAGGCAGATTGTTCAAAATGAAGATGATGAAGATAATAATTCTACTAATAGTGCTAAAGCAGAGGATGATAACAATAAGTTACTTGGACAAAATAGCTCTGGTACTGAGATATATCTGAAAAAGGGTCCTTATGGTTGGTATGTTCAGGAAGGAATAGGTTCTAAAACTGAAAAGCCTAAAAGAGCAGCATTGCCAAAATTATCTAGCCCAGCTTCAATAGATCTTGATAAAGCTATCAATCTTTTGTCATTACCAAAATATTTAGGAAAAACTCCAGATAGTAATGAAGATATTCATATAGGTATCGGTAAGTTTGGCCCATATGTAAAACATGCTAATAAATTTATATCTATTCCTAAAGGAGAAGATATGTTTTCTATTACTTTAGAAAGAGCTATTGAAATTATTGAAAATGCATCTCTCAAAAATTCCTAAGTGATATACTACAGAACATCAATAACCAAGTTACTCGCTGGGTTTGATTAATTTTTGATTTTATAATAGCGGACTCTATTACTAAAGTTTTTACAGCAAATTAATCAAATTTTGTGTTGTATTAGAAGATATTTTTATTATTCTATGTCCTATATCGTTAGACACTATGTTGATATCTATCTTAGTATCCGGGATAAGAAACTTTGCAATTTCAGGCCATTCAATGATTGTAATATTTCCATTTAATGCATCATCAAATGCTAGCTCAAAAAGTTCGTTTTCAGATTTTAATCTGTATAAATCATAATGATAAATAGCATAATCAGAAAGATTATATATCTGCACAATATTAAAAGTGGGGCTAGGCACTATTACATCTTGTCCACATAAAAATCTGATAATAGATCTAGTAAGAAATGTTTTACCAGCTCCAAGATCGCCTTTTAGTGTTATTATGTCTGAAGGCTTTAATATTGAGGCTATTTTTTCACCAAATAATATCATTTCCTCTTCTGACTTTATAAGATATTCTATCATTACATATCCATTGATGATATTGTATTTTTAACTCCTCGCAGGAAATCTGTGAAACTCATTGTACGTCCACCAGTTTTTTGTACAGATAATATTTCAAGCATTCCATCACTGCAAACTACCATAGATTTGTCAGGCACTATCATACCAGGATTTATTCCTGCTATATCAATTAAATGAGGTTTTGCTTGAAGTATTTTTATCATTTGACCATCGTAATTACAATAAGTGCCAGGCCATGGGTTAAGGGCTCTTATCTTCCTGTCTATATCAATTACTGAATCATACCAGTTTATTTTTCCCTCTTCTTTAGTTAGTTTAAAGGCGTAACTGATGCCTTCAGTAGATTGAGGAATTCTAGGAAGGGAGTCTATGTTATCTAAAGTTTTCAAAAGGAGTTCAGCTCCCTTAGAAGCGCATAAATTATGGAGTAACTCAAGTGTAATATCATCAGGTAGTGAGATGTTCTCTTGTAGTATTATATCACCAGTATCAAGCCCTTCATCCATTTGCATAATACAAACAGCTGTTTCTTTATCTCCGCTAAGCAAAGTTCTTTGAAGAGGTGCCGCACCACGGAATTTAGGTAATTTTGATGGATGAATATTTAAACAACCATATTTTTTACATTCTATTATGGATTTTGGAATAATAAAACCATATGCTACTACAATTATAATATCAGCTTCTAAAGAGTAAATTTGCTTACAAGAATCTTCTGTTTTAAGAGTAGCAGGATTATAAACAGGAATATTATATTCTTCAGCCAATATATGAATTGGAGATTTCATAAGATGCATCCCTCTACCTTTTGGTTTTGGGGCTTGGGTAAATACAGCAACTACTTCGTGATTACTACTAAGAAGTTTGTGTAAACTGGGGCAGGCGAATTCTGGTGTCCCCATGAATATTATTTTCATAATTGATTGCGTTTGTGTCTTGCAAGTTTTCTTATTATTATATCCTTTTTAACACTAGATACATAATTTAGTAAAGTTTTACCATCTAAATGGTCCATTTCATGCTGCACTACCCTTGCAAGCCAATCATTGCACTCTAGAATATGCTCTTTAGATAAATGATCTAGAAATTTTATAGTGACAGATTCAGGCCTTATTACATCAATAAATTCTCCAGGTACGGATAAACATCCTTCATTTGCAGAGCATTTAGACTCAGATTTGAATATAATTTCTGGATTAATCATCTTAATAGGATAAAAACCTTTAGGTCTCTTCGTGTCGTCAGAATCTTGTAAATCCATAACTAAAGCACGTTTTAATACACCAACCTGTACGGCTGCAAGCCCGATACCTTTATCATGATACATAGTTTCTATCATATCATCTAAAAACTTAAGGAACGTATCATCTATTACCTCTACAGGTGTAGATTTTTGCCTAAGTAATGGGTTAAGAGCCGTAATGATTGGTAATATTGCCATAGTTTATTATTTAGATTGTGCTACCTTGGTAGAGTTAACTATGCCATCAAGAAGAGATTTTTTAAAGAAACCAATATCTATCTGGTTATACGAATTAGTAAGATCAATTTTATCTTTAAGATCATCAGGTATTTGTACCATTGTATTGCTTATAATAGAATAGCAAATTTTAGACTCAGGGATATATCCAAACTCACTGCGAATAGCAATAGCACTACCAGCGTGATGATATAATGTGCTACCATCGGAGAGTTTAGAAATAAAAATACCATAGCCATAGCTACTTTCTAAACCAAAAGATGATTTAGTAGATTTACCATATTCAGTCATCATTTGCTTGTATGATTTATCAGATAAAATGGCGCCATTATGTAAAGCATTATGGAATTTTAGCATGTCTTTTGATGTAGACACAATACCACCATCAGAGAATGGAGCAATTAGAAATGGAACCTGAGAAAGAACAAGATTAGGTGTTATACTACCGTTAGGTACCATAAAATATCTATCTGGATATTTATAAGATAATTCTCCGCGTTGATATTTTAAACCTTGAGACATAGAGGATAAGAAAGTTTTTTTCATACCAAGGGGTTTAAAAAATTCTTTAGCAAAAAACTTGTATAATGGTTCTTTAGATACATGTTCTATAACAAGACCTAAAATGATGAATCCAGTATTACCATATGTATATTGAGATCCAGGCTCAAAAGCTAAAGGTTTAGAAGCAGCAAAATTTAATATTTGCTTATTTACATTAGCATGCCCCTTAGAAAAATCTACCTTCAATTCAGGAATATATTCAGCTATACCACTACTATGTGTTAGTAAATGGTGAAGTGTTACTTTATGTGCCCATTCTGGCAATGTGTCGTTAGGCCACATTTTTGATTCTACAGGAAGTAGTTTTGCTACAGTATCATTAACATCAAGCATGCCTTTATCCTGAAGGCGTAGTATTCCTGCTGCAGTAATAGGTTTAGTGCCAGATGCAATAGCCATTTGCTGACTTGGCTTTAACTGTACTTTTTCATCACCATTAATAGAAAAAATGCCTCTTGCTCCGCTTGCAATAACTTTACCATTTTCAGAAATTACATAAGTTGCATTAAGATAATGATTATTAGTATATTCTGATATAACAGATTTTACTTTTTTTCCATAAACAGAAAATACTTTTTCTGTAGACTTCTCTTTATCATGGTAACGAGAGTCACTATTTGCTGAATTAAATTTATCATCTTCCTTTGATATAACAGATGAATAAGATATATTGTAAGTAAATAAAATTACAAAAAATATAATAAAAGATTTTAGATAATTTGTCATAAATCAAACTTCCTTCTTGTTGTTATTTTTGTCTAGCATATTACGAACAGATGGTGAAAGTAATATGTTTAATTCTTTGAGTTGTTTATCTGCTACATAAGATGGAGCATTCATTAGTAAGTCTTCTGCGCGTTGATTGAGAGGGAAAGCTATTATCTCTCTTATATTTGGTGCATCTGCAAGAAGCATTACTATACGGTCAATACCAGGTGCAATTCCTCCATGTGGTGGAGCACCAAATTTAAATGCCCTTATCATTCCTCCAAATTTTTCATCAACATCTTTCTTGCTATATCCAACTATTTCAAAAGCTTTATACATAAGTTCGGGTTTGTGATTTCTAATAGCTCCACTAGATAATTCAACACCATTACAAACAATATCATATTGAAAAGCTTTTATAGCAAGCAAATCATCTTTCGTTTTTGCATTTTCTAAAACATCAAGTCCACCTTGCGGCATAGAAAATGGATTGTGGCTAAAATCTATTTGATTTGTCTCTTCATTGAGTTCATAAAATGGAAAATCAACAATCCAGCAGAATTTATAGCAGTTTTGTTCTATTAGGCCTAATTCTTCAGCAACTTTAGCGCGTACTTTACCAGCAAGTTTTGCCGCTTTTAGTTCTATATCACAAGAAAAGAATACAGAATCCATAGCACCAATTTTGCAAATAGATTTAATTTCAGAAATCTTAGACTCATTTAAAAATTTTGCAACAGGCCCTTTAGCAGAGCCGTCTTCTGTAAATTGTATATATCCAAGACCAGAAGCGCCTTCGTTTATTGCATGTTCTGTCATTTTATCAAAAAAGCTTCGTGGTTGATTTGTGCCTTTAGGAACAGGTATTGCTCTTACGATAGAACCTTTTTTGATGTTTTCTCTAAAAATAGTAAAATCTGAATCAGCAAAAACACTAGTTACATCTGATATTTCTATAGGATTACGAAGATCTGGCTTGTCTGAACCATATTTTAGCATAGCATCAATATATGGAATCCTTACAAATGGAAAATCAGAAACAGATTTATCAGAAAATTTAGTAAAAATATTATGCATTACAGGCTCTATAGCTGCAAATACATCATCCTGCGTGACAAAGGACATTTCTACATCTAATTGATAAAATTCACCAGGAGAACGATCCGCCCTAGCATCTTCATCTCTAAAACAAGGTGCTATCTGAAAATATTTATCAAATCCAGATACCATAAGTAATTGCTTAAATTGTTGAGGTGCTTGAGGCAAAGCATAAAATTTGCCAGGATGCAATCTGCTAGGAACTAGAAAATCTCTTGCTCCTTCAGGCGAACTAGCAGTAAGTATAGGTGTTTGAAATTCCTGAAATCCTTGATCTATCATCAATTTTCTAATTTCTGCTATAATTTTTGATCTTAATATAATATTATTGTGTAATTCTTCTCTTCTTAAATCTAAAAATCTATATGTAAGCCTTGTTTCTTCAGGGGTTTCTTGATCAGAATTCACAGAAAATGGAAGCATATCAGCGGCTGATTCTAACTCGTAAGATGATGCGATAACTTCAATCTGTCCTGTATTTAGATCTGGATTGATAGCGTCTAGGCTTCTAGCAGTAACTTTTCCTACAATTGTTATAACACTTTCAAAACGAAGCCTGCTTGCAGAATCCATAAGACTTGCATCTTGATCTGTAAATAAGACCTGAGTAATGCCATAATGGTCTCTAAGATCTATAAAAAGTAAATTTCCATGATCGCGCCTTCTGTGGACCCATCCAGATAATTTTACAGTCTCCCCAACATTGCTTATATTAAGATCATTGCAATTATGGGTTCTATATTTATGCATATTACTCACCTTGATTCTTAAATATTTTTGTGAGATAATACAGAACTTCTTTATCTATAGCAAATAAAAAACGTAGCAATAAGTGTTAATTAATAACCAAATAGAATTAGATTCTTTATGTAAAAAATTACAAGAGAATAGATCACTAGCAATAGATACAGAATTTGTTAGAAGATCTACGTATTATCCTAAAATTGGCATAATTCAAATATGTACAGAAAATGGTGAAATGTATATATTAGATGCTCTAAATACAGATATATCAGCATTTAATGATCTATTACAAAATGAGAAGATATTAAAAATATTACATTCACCTGCTCAAGATTTTGAAATTTTTTATCTTCATTTTAAATCTCTTCCTGTAAATATTTTTGATACTCAAACAGCTGCAAAATTTTGTGGTTTTAGGAGCGCTTCAAGTTATAGCGAGTTATGTAAAGCTATATGTGATATTGATATCGACAAAACACATCAGCAGTCAGATTGGCTGCAAAGGCCTTTAACAGATTTGATGCTAGAATATGCAAAAACAGATGTGCAACATCTGCATGCAATTTATTACAAATTATCTCAGGAAATAAAGGACTATAGTGAATATGAAAATGAGATCAAAAAATTACTAAATCCTTCTAATTACAAACCAGACTACGAAAATGCATGGAAAAAAGTAAAATCTCGAATCAATTTAAATAATAAAAAGTTGAATAATAGAATTCGTCATATTGCAGCTTTTAGAGAGGAAATGGCATCAATTTTAGATATTCCAAGATCTCATTTTATATCAGACGAATCTATAGTTTATCTATGTAAAACCTTGCCAACAAGGCATTCTGAATTGAAGTTTTTAAAGGCAAAAACCAATTGGATCAATCATCCCAAATATCAAGAAAAACTGCTTAATTTATGTCAGTCTCTTAAAGAGTAAGAGTAACCATTACATATAAAATGTTCCAAAACTAGATGATAATCATAATCATTTTCCTAATTTTAAAACACTACTCCGCATACAGTAGGAATTTTTACTCCTGTGGTAGATGAGAAGCTAGATGGTATATTGTTAATACATCTTGCAGCTAGAAAAGCAAATCCTTGCGCTTCTATATAATCAGGGCTAAAGCCTAGACTTGCAAGATCTTGAACTTCTATTTTTTCTAAAGCATCTTGTAAGAATTTTACCAATATTTTGTTTTTTACTCCGCCACCACAAAGGAATATTTTGTCAATATCAAGGCTAGATAAGCTAGATGATATAGCGCGCGCTGTAATCATAGTAAGGGTAGCTATTTTATCTTCTGGTTTATGTTTATCTAGCAATTTCATTACAAAACTAAAATGATTACGATCTAAAGATTTTGGGGGAGGGATATAGAAAAAACTATCAGATAAAAATTTTTCTACTACTTCCAAATCAACGATGCCAGATTCTGCTATTATTCCATCATTATCATATGGCTTATTAAAATGACGCATCATAGCATCATTTATATATGCATTGCCAGGGCCAAGGTCGTATCCTAATAATATCTCTTTATTTATATAAGTTGCATTTGATACTCCGCCAATATTTACAACAGCAAGAGGAAAATTATAATCCTTCATTATCGCTTTATGAAATACCGGTATTAAAGGAGCGCCTTGGCCACCATAAGCAACATCTCTTCTACGAAAATCAGACACAACTTTGATACCAAATCTTGCAGCTATTATATGTGGATTCCCAATTTGTATAGTAATTGTATTTGAAGGGTCATGAAACAAGGCCTGGCCATGAAAGCCTATTACATCTGGCTTTGTTAAAGATAGTTTTAGGATGTTTTCTATAGCATAGCAATGTAGTTCTGTGAGTTCTTTTTCTATATGATAAAATGGAATATTGCCATCCATCAAAGAAAGTAGCTTTTTTGAAAAATCCAAACTATAAGGAAGATGGTATTCAGCTATAAAATTTTTTACTGTATTGCCGTCTGTTTCTATTATTGCAGCATCTATGCCGTCACAAGATGTTCCACTCATTAATCCTAGGGCTATCATAAATATAATCAATTTTTAAATTTGATGGTCGTGTTATTTCCTTTGTTTTTCCTAGATTTAAATAAAATTATCAGAGTAGGATTTTTTTATGATTTTACGTTCTTTAGGTTTAATTTCTTCGAAAGACCAACCATTGCCTTTGGCAAAATCTATAGCCATTTCTTTGCTTAAAAAAGATAAATTAACTTCCTGCATTACATCCTCGCTAGAAGTCCATCCCATTACAGGGTTTAAGAATTCCATTTCAGGTTTTTTAGGAAAAATGATGGACCATTTTTCTTGTCCTAATCCCGACTGATTTATCTTTCTAGTAGTTTTTTTTATTAATACTTTCATATTATTATATAGTTAAATTTTAATTAGTGGAATAAATTCATCTAACACAGCTTTATATAGCTTTTTTTTAAAAGGAATAATAATATCGTATAGTTGGTGTATATCTGCCCAACGCCATTCCAAAAACTCTTGATGGTCTGTAGCTATATTGATATCCTCGTCAGAGCCTGTGAATTTTATTAGAAACCATTTTTGTTTTTGTCCTTTATAATTTCCATCCCAGAGTTTAGGTATAAGAAATTTAGGAATATCGTAACTATACCAATTTTTACTTTCAGCTATTATATATCCAGAACTTGAGCCTATCTCTTCTTTCATCTCTCTAAGAGCAGCTTTACTAGGTGTTTCCCCAAGATGTATACCACCTTGAGGCATTTGCCATGCATGAAGCTTTGCATCTACTCTTTTTCCAACAAAGACTTGATTCTTATCATTTATAATCATCATGCCTACACCTAGTCTATATGGTAGAAAATGACTAGGTGTGTAAAGTTCATAGTTAGACATATATAGCTATTTCTTTTCTTCTTGCATTATAGTTAAGCCGATTATCAAATCGTAAGCTTTAGAATATTGATAATCTTCTTTATACATATCAGACATAGGAATAACATCAGATTTATCTTTTATACTATCTGAAGAAGATGGTTTTTTCTCTTTTTCTTTATCATTTTTTAGATGATTTTTTAGAGAAGATTCAGAAAATTTCTTATTTTCATCTTTCTTAGGGTATTCGATTTTTGCCTGTTCTACAAAAATATCGGGATTTATACCTTCCGCCTGTATAGAAGTGCCATTTGGTGTATAATACTTAGCAGTAGTGATCTTCATGCCGCTGCTATTGCTAAGCTCAAATAATGTTTGTACAGAACCTTTACCAAAAGATTTAGTGCCTAATATGATAGCTCTTTTATGGTCTTGCAATGCTCCTGCTACTATCTCAGATGCAGAAGCTGAACCGCCATTAATTAAAACTACCACAGGAACTTTTGGTGCCTTAGCTGTAAATCTGTTAACCATGAAAGTAGTATCAGTCATAGATCTTCCTTTGGTACTAACTATTAATCCAGAATCTAAAAAGTAATCACACATATCAACAGCCTGATTCAATAGGCCACCAGGATTATTACGTAAATCTAATATTATACCTTTTATAGGTGTTTTACTAGATGCTATAAGATCTGCTACAGACTTTTTCATTTCAGTCATAGTATGTTCATTGAAAGTCACTATCCTTAAATAAGCAATATCTTTGTCTAATTTAGATTTAACAGCTTTGATTTGGACAATTTCTCTTGTAAGTTCTAAGTCTCTAGCTTTATTTTCGCCTTCTGTTAAAACACTAAGCCTGACTTTGGTACCAGGTACGCCTCTCATAGCCTTTACAGATTTGTAAAAACCTAAATTAGAAACCATCTCATCATCTACGCTGATTATATAATCGCCAGCTTTAATACCGGCTTTATCAGCTGGTAAGTCGTCTATCGGAGATATTACCTTAATAGCACCAGATTCATATGTTATTTCAACACCAATGCCTCCAAATTCACCCTTGGTAGATTGAATGAGATCTTCGAAATCTTCACTAGTAAGATAAGAAGAATGAGGATCAAGAGAAGATAACATTCCGCTCAGTGCTGCATCCATCATTTTATCTTTTTGCTCATCGTCTGGGTTTTCTACATATTCCTTAATTACTTTTTCAAAAACATATTGAAATTTTTTGTAATATTTTTCATTAGGGTTCTGCTTATCTGCAATTGCTGCAGAAGAGCTTAGAATAACAATAAAAAATATTGTAAAAATTTTTTTAAACATACACTTTACCTGTTTCATTCTATAGATCCAAATTATTTACTACTTCATTCATTTTTGTCAACGACTGACTATGTATAAATTGGAATCTTTTTTCTGGCTTTTTGCCCATTAAGTCATCTACTATCTGGTCTACTGCTTTTATATCTTCTATTGTTACTCTAGTAAGAATACGATTTTCAGGATTCATAGTTGTTTCTTTTAATTGTGATGCTGTCATTTCACCAAGACCTTTAAATCTTCCTATATCAATTTTTGCCTTACTGTTTTTTGTCAAGCTAGCTATTAATTTTTCTTTCTGATCTTCATTTGAAGCGTAATATATTTTATCCCCTTGGTTAATTCTGTATAATGGAGGTTCTGCTATATAAAGATGACCATTTTCTATTAATTTGGGCATTCTTAAATAGAAAAAAGTCATTAAAAGAGCAGCTATATGAGCTCCGTCCACATCAGCATCTGTCATTATAATGATTTTTTCATAACGTAAATTGCTTTCAGAATATTTAGACATAGATCCACAAGCAAGCGCAACTTCGATATCAGAAATAGCTTGGCTTTGATTTATTTTATCAGAGGTAGAGTTTGCAACGTTCAGAATCTTGCCTCTAATAGGTAAAATAGCTTGAGTTTCTCTATTGCGTGCTTGTTTTGCAGATCCGCCTGCGGAATCGCCTTCTACTATAAATAACTCTGTTCCGTCTGGTATATTCCTAGTGCAATCTGCTAATTTTCCAGGAAGTCTTAATTTCTCAGTAAATGATTTTCTGTTCACCTGCTTTTCAGATTTACGACTTAACCTTTCTTCGGCAATAGCAATAAGGAAATCTAGCAATTTACTAGAACTAGCCTTATCGTTACTAAGCCAGTGGTCTAGATGATCCTTAAAAGCATTCTCTACTACTTTACTTACTCCATTTGAAACGAGTTTTTCTTTGGTTTGACCTTGAAATAGAGGGTTTTTGATAAAAATCGATATAACAACACATGCAGAAACCATTATATCATCAATCGTAATGATGCTTGCTTTTTTGTTGCCTATCATTTCTCCGTATATCTTAAAACCTCGTAGTAGTGCCGATCTTAAGCCTTGTTCGTGCGTGCCTCCAAGAGGGGTAGGAATAGTATTGCAATAGGACTGAATAAAGCCCTCATCTTCTCTCCATCCTATTGACCATTCTATCTTTTCGTCATTTCCAATTATTGCATTACCATCAAAAATCGAATCTATGATTTTTCTACCTGAATTTAGCCTAGAAACTAAATAATCAGTAAGACCATTAGGAAAATGTATTACATCATTTGCGGGGACTGATTCATCTTTCAGTAGTGATATATCACAATTCCAGATTATCTCTATCCCCCGATATAAATATGCTTTTGATTTTGCTAGCTCGTATATTCTTTTAGGCTTTAGGTAAAGGGTAGATCCAAAAATTTCATGATCTGGTAAAAACGTGATAGAAGTACCTCTTTTATTACCAGAAGAACCAATCATTTCTAAAGGAGTTTTGGGGAATCCTCTAGAATATTCTTGTCTATATAATTTCTTATCTTTTACAACTTCTACAATTAGCTTTTCTGATAAAGCATTTACAACAGATACTCCAACTCCGTGCAGGCCTCCGGCTGTTTTATATGCTTTATTTGAAAATTTGCCACCAGAGTGAAGAGTGCTTAAAATTACTTCTAAAGCTGATTTTGAAGGAAATTTAGGGTGAGAATCAATAGGGATGCCTCTGCCATTATCTTCTATAGTTATGCTATTATCACTATGCATTGTAATAGAAATGCGGTTTGCATATCCTGCAACAGCTTCATCCATAGCGTTATCAAGAACCTCTGAAACAAGGTGATGCATAGCAGATTCATCAACTCCCCCAATATACATGCCAGGCCTATGCCTTACAGGTTCTAGCCCTTCAAGAACCTCAATGTCAGATGCTGTATAGCTTTTGTCATCATTTTTTAATTTTGCATTTACACTAAATAAATCTGCCATGCCTTAGTACCATAATTCTACCAAGACACATTATGACATATAGCTAAAAAAATCAAGTTTATCCTTAAGTAGTTTCGATATGGCTTATAAGTCCTAACTCATTACATAAAAACTCATCAAATTTTATAGGAAATTTATCTCATCTAATAGGTGAATAAAAAAATTAAAAAGCAACTTGTGTTTGAGGCATGAAAATGGTAAATATTGCAATTAATTACTTTAATTATTTTACTTAAAGTGATTATTTTGTAACAAAAATCAAAGGAACCATATGAATAATGAAAACAATAATAATACCACGCAACACACCTTTCCTGATCCAGTGGTAGTTGGTGGCAATACTACTACAAGAATGATCACTTTCACAGGTTCATCGTATGATACCCCGGATTTTTTTAAGGTATTATCGAGGTTAGTGATTGGAGATGTTAACACTTTTGTAGGAGACATAAATTATGATCCTACGTATTATATGCGTGATCATGATCAAAGTCACGAAATTCCTCTATCTGGAAATATACCCAATCCAGCATAATAAAATTTTCTAACCATTTTTACTGGCTAAGCCTTATTTTCATAAGGCTTGCCATAATTATGAATCAAAACATCTATAAACCTAAAGTACATTTTCCTTTTTTTGTGTAATTTTAAGTTGACTTTTAAAATAAGCATCCGTAGTATAAAAAATGTAACCATAGATTACTTCTAGTTACGTATTTTTTAATCAATAGGTAGGTATATTATGTTTTCATTATTAAAAGAAAAGCACAGAGAATGGTCTTTAAAACTTCAAGAAAAAATTGACTCTCTAAGATCACAAAATCCAACTAATTCTAAAATAATAGAGCTGGAGACGTTATTGCGAGATACTGACATATGTATTGTGAGATTAGGTAGTGGGTATGAGACCAAAAATGCTATCGAAAAGATAGGGCTAGAAATGCAAAAATCTTCTGGTGATACTATAGCAGCAGATACTCATGATCAATTTATTAGTGTTATTAGTGCCTTTAATATTCCTGTTGGCTCAGTTGGCTATTTGATATTTAGTACATTTTGGGCAAATTTTAATCTTGATGATAGGATAAAAATATTACACAACGTAATCAATAATCCTTATCTACAAAACATACTTGAATATAAGGACCCTGTAACAGAAGTAAGAGTTGCAGAGCTTATGTTGCCAACATCTGCGTGTAGACAGCATGAGAATATGAATCCGGATATATTTAACTTCTTATTGCCTAAATCAACAAATCTAGATGTAGTAAATAAAGAGGGTGATACAGCTCTATCAGTTATGGTAAAACAAAATATACCATCTAACGTAAAAAAACTTCTAGAAAAAGGCGCTAGCCTATCTGCTGGACAAAAAGATTTGTGGTTTGAATTATTAAATAATTTTCCTATTCAAACCTTTATATTAGATGAATTTGATATGCCTAGTGATAGTAGTGGTTTGTGGATTAATGGACAATTACACGTATATTACGATCAAGGCTATACAATGATTCAAAATTTGCAGATGGAATCTAAATTTTATACAAATATTAGGTCTAGTGACGGATATTTTATAGGTGCTGATAATGCTATGAAAATCGTTAAGCTATTATCTTCATATGGCCTTAATATTAATGAATATGTAGTAAATCCTGCCGGTGATCAATTTACTCTTTTTGATGCTTTTTGTCGTATTAGTTACGGTGCGTTAGAAAACACATGGATGTTAAAAGAATTAATTGATATCCCTGGATTTAACCTTAATTTTCAGGATGTTAATGGCATAACACCATTTATGGTAGCTTGTGCTAGAAATAATTCATTTGCTAATGTTTTGGCTAATCAAGAAAATTTTAATCCCTACTTAGTAAGTAATAATGGATGTGGTCCGATTCATTATTTATCAAAACTATCGGATATCAATTTAGCAAAGGGTTTGCTAGATGTATTGGTAGCTAAAGGTGCAGATATCAATCTTATTTCTTGTGATACTATGAGTAGTACTCCTCTTTCATTATTTTTAGAAGCTGGCAAGGAAGAGCTAGTTGAATATGCATTGATAAAATATAATGTTGATCCATCTATTCCTAGAGGTGATGGGTATTACCTTGTGCATGTTGCTGCTGGGCTTGCAGGAGTAAGAATGATGGAGCTTTTAGCAAGTAGAGGAGCAAATTTAAATCAGGAATCATCTGGCCTTCAAAAACACAATCCACTGATGCTTGCCCAAAAATATTGTAATATAAAGGTTGAAGAATATCTTTCTAATTATTTACATCAGAATAATTTGTCTACTGATACTGTGCTTAGTAAAATATACATGGAACAAAAATATAAATTTCTCACTTGTAATAAAGAAATTGTGAATGGTACTAATAATTGGAAATATTATTATGAAAAAGGAATGATATTTCACAAGCTTGAAAATGATAATTATGCTTTAGCAAATTATGATAAAGCAATAGAATTAGCCCCTGGCGCATCAGAAGCTTTTGCTAGAAAAGCAACAATATTGAGTAGATTAAAAAGATTTGATGAAGCGCTTGATTATGCTAATCAAGCAATTGATTTGAACCAAGATAACGATGAAGTGTATAATGTTAAAGGTTTATGTCTTAGAAATCTACGTAAATTTGAAGAAGCTTTATCCTACTTTGAAAGGGCTATTTCTATGAACAAATACGAATCAGGATATTATTGCAATGCAGGGTGTACTTTGTTAGATTTGTGTAGATTTGATGAGGCATTGAAATGCTTTGATGTAGCAATATCACAAGACCCTGGTAATTCTATGTATTATGAGCACAAAGGTGATGCTCTGATAGGGGTAGGATTAATCCAAGAAGCGCAAGATTGTTATGATATAGCAAGAAGAGAACTTCCTAACGTTCGTACTTACATTGGTGCTGCTAATATAATGAAGATGAGTAGTAATCTTGCAAGGAATAATCAAGACTTAATTCTTAAGGTTCAAGAACTGCAAGCATTATCAATGGAAGCTATAAGGGTTGTATCTACTCTTGATCCAGAAGATCCCAGGCGCGCTGCTGTTAATGAGGCTAATATAGAGGCAAAAAAGTCAATAACTAATGCTTTTACAGAAGGAAAAAGTGAGAATGATTCTATAGCAGAATTACACTCTATGGTGATGTTATTACAAACTCGATTAAATGAGCTAGGGTCTAAAGTAAGTAAAATAGACGACAATTTAAGGGAATCAATAGCACAATATACTTCAAGCGAAGTATCAAATCTCCAAAAACAAATTGATGAGCTAAAAGCAAAAAATGAGGATGGAAATAATCCTACCAAACTAATCGAGCTAGAGTCTCGAATAGATCAGCTACATCAAAGGCAAAATGACTTTGAAGAGATTATTAAGCTCTCTAATGAATATAATAAGGAAGCAATAGATATGCTAGAGCAGAAATTTAATGATAATCAGCAAAAAGAAATACTGAATCTTGCTAAGATCAAGGATGATTTTATAGAATATCAAGAACGTCTACATTCACAAGAAGAAAAAATATTTTCTTTAGAGAAGGGGCTTGCTTCTAGATCTTTGAGTCATGATGAACTAGAGGATCTTAAAACCAGACTTGCACAATATTATGATGAAATGATAGAAATAAAAGGATCCGCAGTAGATGCTATGGCAGTTATTAAAAAATTAGAGCCACTATGTTTAGAAATTTCTGGTTATCTTTCTAAATTAGAGGAAAGCAAAGCTGATCTTCAATCTATTTTTAATGATTCTTACAAAATAGAGTTTTTTAATGAGCTGATAAAACAGCTAAATGTAGCATATCTTGCTTCTAGCGTTGTGCAGTCTGATATAGTATCTAGCGATAAATCAGGATTACTTGGTAATGCCGGTAATATGATAAAATTCATCGGAGCATATGTGCCAGTTGTAGGTTTTGCAGTGCAATTAATAGGTAGCGTGCTTTCGAAAATAGATAATGCTCAACAAAAGATTATAATTAAAAATTTGTTTGATGTAGCAAACGGTCCTATTGATTTTCACGATATAGTTCATAAAATGGCAATAGAGTTACTTAAGCATGAAGATATGAATGAGATATTAGACTATACAAAATTAGAAAATAAACAAACTGTAGCAAAGACAGTCCAAAAAGTTTTCTTAGGTATAGTTAAGAATATATTTTATAATGTAAAAGAGATATCAGGATTTCTTCATGAAGATGGTTCTGGTAAGGGGAAAATGGCAGCGGATCAATTGGTGAAATTGTTTCAAGATGAGATTAATAGCTTTATTATTAATCCCCAAGAAGGAACAAATATTTTGCGCCTTGATGCATCATCCCATGCTGGTATTATATCAAGCGTTCTAATATGCAAAATCTATGGTGGAGATATTTCTCACATATATGATATTAACGATAACATGCAAAAGGCTGTTTTACTTCTTGATTTAGTATTAGATGAATATGGATTATTTTCTCAAGAAATTATTGCTGAGTCAGAAAAAGTCGCTATAGCTTCAGTAGAAAAATATAAGGAAATTTCAGGGCTGTCTCTTGATTATTCAGAGAGCGATAAGGATCTTGCTAGAGAAATTTCAGAGGTATTGCTTCAGAAGGCATGCTATAGGAAATTACTAGTAGAATCTATAAAAGCTCCTGATCTTGTTAGCTATATTGCTATTAATATAGCAACAAAATTTGCTGCCCAAAAAGAAGATTTTTTACAAGGTAACATTTTTGATATGATTGATAGAGTAGTTAATCATAGTGATTTTACAAAATATCTTCCAACAATATCTTCTTTTGATAGTACAGGGAGCGATTTAGATACAAATTCAACTACTCCTTTGTTAGGAAATAATGATTTGATAACATAGATATGATTCTTGACTCTACTGAGATTCAGATTTATCAGATGCGTTATTTGTAATCTTAGTAGAGTCTTTATCATCTGGTTTAGAAACGACAAATACTTTTTCAGTCGGTTTTGCAACACCAAAAACTTTTCTTGCTTGTTCATCTAGCATATCTCTGTCTATAGGAGATTTTAACAAATTTACTTTATGTTCTAGATCTATTCTTTCCGCTTTTAGTATATTAAGATCATTATTACTTTTTTCTATTTTTTGGTTGATCTTAAAATAAGCTATAATACCTCTGTTGCCAGCGATAGTATGGAAAATAAAATAAATCAAGACACAAAACATCAAAGAGTTAAAAAATATTTTTTTATCACTGAGGATATTTGATAGAAAATTTTTTATCACTTCATACCGCCTAAAGATACCAATAATAAAAGAAGTGGAGCTGTTAAAATTATTCCATCAAATCTATCTAATGCTCCGCCATGACCAGGAATAATTGATCCAGTATCTTTTATTCCAAATTTTCTTTTAAAAATAGAGATGAATAGATCGCTACATTGCTCTATAGCGGCAATCAGTCCTCCAAATAATATAAATTCTATTATATTATATCTTACGTTATATTCTTTTATGAAAAAATACCCTAATACAGATACAATTATCGCAGAACCAACTCCACCAAAAAAACCGCTCCAAGTTTTATTAGGGCTGATTTTAGGAGCAAGCTTCTGTCCGCCAACTAATTTGCCAACAAACATCGCAAAACTATCTACAGAAGCTATAATTAAAGCATATAACAGTATGGCCATCTTTCCGTAATTCATAGAGCTTACTTGGTATAAGCAAAAAATGGGGATAAAAATAATGGCAATACCAGATACAGCAAATAAAATATCGCTTTTGGTCATATTGTACCATTCATAATACATCAACATAGATATTGTAAGAAGAATAAGATTAAATAATGTATCACTATATAAAATAGATAATAATATTATAGCGCCAAGCAAACCACCAGATATAAATCTTTGAACTATGTTAGTCATAATATTAATGTAAAAAGCAATAACTATTAATAGTGTTATAATACACATTATTATTTATCCAAGATAGTAATTTTTTTAAAAATTATTATCTTTCTTGTTAATGCTTTAAGTAGAGTATTTATTGAGTATGTATATAAAATAAAAAAAGGCCCTAAGATTTGTATCTTAAGGCCCTTAATTTACGAAGTAACAGTATTAGTTTTGTATAAAAATATAACTATTACAAATCGCTTAATTATTGCTTATTATGAGAATGATCTTCTTTTGTCATTTCTTCTTTTGCATTTTCTTTCATCATTTCTTCTTTTTTCATCATTTCTTCTTTTGGTTCATCTTTATGTTCTGTAGTGGCTGTAGCGAATACAGATGAAGCTAAGATAAGAGAAGCAACTAGTGCAAAAATTTGTTTTGTCATAATTAACCTGTTAATTAAATGTTTGTACTGGTAATTATATCTTTGCTTGAATCTATGGCAAGGTATTTTCAAATATTAAAATAAAATCTCTTTTTTATTTATGCTACATATGCTGCATTGATGTTTTATTGCAACTATTGTTTATAAAAAAAGATTGGCTTTATTTGCTTATTACCTTATAAGTATCTGCATTGAATAAATAAATTTGAGAGATATAAATATGTCTACGCAATATGTGTATGTAATGAAGGGTCTTACTAAAAGCATAAATGGTAAGCAGATTTTAAAAGAGACTTGGCTTTCGTTCCTTCCTGGTGCAAAGATTGGAATTATTGGCCATAACGGGGCAGGAAAGTCTACTCTGCTTAAGATATTAGCAGGAGAAGATAAAGAGTTTGACGGTGAAGCTTGGGCCATGGATGGTTTGAAAGTGGGATATTTAGCTCAAGAGCCAAAATTAAATAGTAGTAAGAATGTTTTTGATAATATTATGGAAGGCCTTGCTGATAAAAAGGCTCTGATTGATGAATTTAATGAAGTGAGTGCAAAATTCGCTGAAGAAATGACTGATGATGAAATGAACGCTCTTCTAGAAAGGCAGGCTGAACTTCAAGAAAAAATAGATCAAGTAGATGCATGGAGTTTAGAGAGAGAAATAGAAATTGCTATGGATGCTCTAAGGTGCCCTCCTAAAGATGCTGATGTTACTAGGATATCTGGTGGGGAAAAAAGAAGGGTTGCTTTATGTAAGCTGCTTCTTGAAAAACCAGATATGATACTTCTTGATGAACCTACAAACCATTTAGATGCTGAATCTGTATCATGGTTAGAAAATTACCTAAAGAGCTATAAGGGGACTGTTGTAGTAATTACCCACGATCGTTACTTTCTTGATAATGTAACTGAGTGGATTTTAGAGATAGATCGTGGTCAGTGCGTTCCATGGCATTCTAATTATTCTGCTTGGCTTGAACAGAAATATCAAAAATTGTCTCTTGAAGAGAAAGAAGAAAGCGATCGTACAAAGCACTTGAAGAAAGAGCTTGAGTGGATTAGGCAATCTCCTAAAGCAAGGCAGTCTAAAAGTAAAGCAAGGATAAATGCTTATCAAGAATTGCTAGAAAAACAAAGGGATAAAAGTAGTGTTGTTACGCAGATAGTTATTCCTAATGGACCAAGATTAGGGGATACGGTTATAGAGCTTGAGAATGTTTCTAAAAAGTTCGGTGAAAAAACCTTGTCTACGGATTTAAATTTCAAGGTTCCTCCTGGTGCTATTGTTGGTATTATTGGTCCTAATGGAGCTGGTAAGACCACTTTGTTTAATATGATAACTAAGAAAGATAAACCAGATTCTGGAGAGATCAAAATAGGATCTACCGTTAAGCTTGGATATATAGATCAGTCAAGGGACAATTTAGACCCTAACAAAACAGTTTGGGAAGAAATTTCTGATGGGCTTGATGACATGACCCTGGGTGATAGAATAGTAAAGAGTAGGGCCTATTGTGCTGCTTTTAACTTCAAAGGTGGAGATCAGCAAAAAAAGGTTGGAATGCTATCAGGAGGAGAGCGAAATAGAGTGCATATGGCAAAGATGCTAAAAGAAGGCGCTAATGTACTATTACTTGATGAACCATCTAACGATCTTGACGTAGATACATTACGCGCTTTAGAAGATGCGATCTTGGATTTTGCTGGTTGTGTTTTTGTTATAACGCATGATAGATGGTTCTTAGACCGTATCGCAACCCATATAATCTCTTTTGAAGAAGAAGGGAATCCAACCTGGTTTGAGGGTAATTATAATGATTATCATAATTACATGTTATCTCATATGGGGCAAGATGTAGCAAATCCAAAATATAAACATAAAAAATTGATATAAAAAATTTTTATTCATCTCTTTTACAATTATATTTTATCTTACAAGGCAGATATAGAATTAAATAACAAATAGTTAAATTTTTTATATTATGCCATGTATAATAACATTACTTTTTACAAAATGGTAATTTATGAAATCAAAATCATATCTCGAACCTCAAGAAAGCCCTTCTGCTTTAGTCTATAAGGCTAGTGAGTGTAGGAAATCAAAACAGTATGAATTATCTAATGTTTATTACCAAGAAGCATTAGATAAAATTTATGAGGCTTTAGTATTAAATTATTGCAATCTTGCCTCTAGTAATGCTTCAATCGGGCATTATGAAGAAGCAATTACTTGGTATGATAAGGCAATATTGATTGATTCTAAATTTTGTGTAGCATATGTAAATAAAGCTAATCTATTAGTTAAATTGAAGCGAAACCAAGAAGCTATTGAATGCTATGAACAGGCTCTTGATATTGATACATTATTGTTTCAAGCTTATCATGGTATGGGTAGCGCTTATTTTAATCTTGAAGATTATCAAAAAGCAATCGAGTGTTACGATAAATCTTTGTCTATAAACCCTGGTTGCACTCCATCTATAAAGCATAAAGATTTATCAGTTAAAGCATTAGATTTGTTAGGTAAATCTTTGCTTGAAGAAAATAAAGTAGAAGATAGATCGGTTGTTATAACAGAAGAAAAATATGATGTTTTGAAGATTGGTGAAGTCCAAAATTTTGATGAACATAATGTTTAAATAATAACGATAATCTCAAAAAGTGAGAGATAATGTGAACACAAACTTTGATAATAAAACTATTGATGATTTGTTTGAAATGGCAGAGCGATACAGAGCTATAGGAGGTTATAGTAGAGCTATTGATTGTTATAATAAGATAATAGATCTTAATCCTAATAGCCTAGATGCATATTATAAAAAAGGTTTATCATACTATTCCTTGCGTTCTTTTTCTGAGGCTATTAAGTGTTATGATAAGGTTATAGAGCTTAATCCTAATAGCCTAGATGCATATTGTAAAAAGGGTGATGCATGTTTTTCATTATGTATGTTTTCAGAAGCTATTACATGTAATATAAAAGCACACCAACTTGATGAGTTGCAAAAAAACCCAACCTATCTAGTAGGAGATATATTATATGAACATCAACATAATGCATAATTATAAGGAGATCGGTTGCTCCGCAGCCTAATCAATTCTTGAGTAGGTATGTTCATGTTTTTACTCTCCGATTTGATTATAGATGCGTACCAGGAGAATATCAAATGAACCATTTTGGAATCTCTGTAAAATCGGACCTCTTCGATTGCGTATCTTTTCTTTGCCACCTTGACTAAGAAAAGATAATCTAATATAGTTTCTTAGTATGGACAGCTTAAGAAAAGATGGCTTATGAATAAAAGAATAGGAATATATATTACACAAAAGGTCTCCAGTGAGTCATATAAAGCATATGTTCCTGTAAAACTGCCACCTGAGCCACCTATAGAACTAACAAAGCTTTATCCTTACCTTGAAAAAGCAACGCGTGCGCTAGCTGAGTTAAATAGTATTCATAAGACTATTCCTAATACAGCGCTCTTTATCTACATGTATGTACGTAAAGAAGCTCTGCTTTCAAGTCAGATTGAAGGAACGCAAAGCTCTTTTTCCGATCTAATGCTATTTGAGCATAACCAAAAGCCTGAAGTCTCAATTGAAGATGTAGAAGAAGTATCTAATTATGTTAAAGCTATAAACTATGGCTTAGAGCGCTTAAAAGATGATTTTCCTTTATCTCTTAGACTTTTAAAAGAAATACACGGTATTTTGCTTTCTGGAGGCAGAGGATCAAGCGGGACGCCTGGAGAATTTAGAAGATCACAAAATTGGATCGGCGGTACAAGGCCGGGTAATGCTCTTTTTGTTCCTCCGCCAGTAGACCAATTAAGTGATTGCCTTGGAGATTTTGAAAAATTTCTTCATGATGAAAGTCTGCCCGTTCTCATAAAAGCAGGATTAGCTCATGTTCAATTTGAAACAATACATCCTTTTTTAGACGGTAATGGCAGACTTGGCAGGTTGCTCATAACCTTGATTCTATGTACTAATGCTATACTTGATGAACCAATTCTTTACTTAAGCCTTTATCTGAAAGCTAATCGTCATACCTATTATGAGCTGCTGCAAGAAGTCAGAGAATCTGGCACTTGGGAGACATGGTTGGAATTTTTTCTCATTGGTGTAGAAAAATCTTCAAAACAAGCCATTCAAACAGCAGAAAGAATTAATGATCTTTTTGAAAAAGATAGTGAGAAAATATCTCATTTAGGCCGCGCTAGATTTTCATGCCAGCAAACACTTGAATACATGAAAAAGCTACCGCAAGTGACAGTCTCTCTCCTTGCAAAAGAATTGCAAATGACTCAGCCAACAGCAAGAAGTGCATTAAATCATATGCAAGTCCTTGGTATATTAGAAGAAGAGAGTGGTAAGAAACGTGATAAAGTTTATATCTATCGTAAGTATTTAGATATTTTGGAAGATGGTGCAGAACCATTTTCTACAGAGAAGTCATAATGAACACTTTCCACTCCAACATCATCAGCATTTATGGAGAAAAAGGCAAAGCGTGGCTTGCCAAGCTGCCCCAGCTTGTCTCAGCAATATCTTTAAGGATGGATTTACGTGATTTAAAAGAAGTCACAAATCTTACCTACAACTATGTGTTGTCAGGCTTTCAGGGCGATAATCCTATCATTTTAAAATTAGGGCTTGATCATAAGGCGCTAACTCGAGAAGCTTATGCGCTCAGGTGTTTTGAAGGCTGTGGTGCAGTGAATGTGCTTGCTGAAGATAAGGGGATGCTGCTTCTAGAAAGAGCCGTGCATGGTACATCGCTTAAAAGCTATTTTCCAACTAACGAAAATGAATCTATAGAAATTGTATGCAATGTTATACAAAAGCTGCATCAAGCAAATATTCCTGTAACGCATAATTTTCCTCATATCAGAGATTGGCTTACTGCTTTGAATTGTCATTGCGAAGGCCTTAGCATGAAGCAATCTAGAGCTGGATCGCTTCGCTTTGCTCGCGATGACGTGTTGTTGAATTATTTGCAAAAAGCTAGAAAGCTTCGGAATCAGTTGTTACAAACTGCTAAGCCAGATGTTTTGCTGCATGGAGATCTGCACCACGATAACATTTTGCAAAATGGTGAAAATTGGTTGGTGATCGATCCTAAAGGGGTTATTGGCGAAGCAGCCTATGAAGTTGCGGCTTTTATCATAAATCCAATCCCAGAATTACCGCATCACGCTGATGCACCAAATATTATTTTCAAGCGAATCACTCATTTTGTTAAAATTATGGAATTACCATCGCAGCGAATCCTTGATTGGTGTTTTGTGCAAGCGGTGCTTGCATGGGTATGGTCAATAGAGGATAGCTGTGATACGAGCTACTTTGAAAAACTAACAAAGATTTTTGATACTTATGTCTTTGCTTAAAAACTTAGGAGGGCACAACCATACTCTAACATCATAGCCCCTATTTAAGAAGCACCCAAATTTCTATTAAAGCTTCTGTTGCGGCAACTTCATATAGTAATTTACTATATATCATTTATATAGGTTGAAGTTAAGCTATTTGAATCACTACCATAGCCAATACTATTAGTACCAGCTAGTGCTTTTATTTCTTCGTCAATTTTATAAAATTTTATTTTTAAAAAATCTTTTGGATCAACAGGGTGGAATGCTGAATTATATTCTAAAATTACGAAATTATCACCTTGTGCAGCACCACAATAATTACATATTGATCTGTAATATTCAGAATTGGTTGAAAAAGAATATTTTTTTTGAAAAAGTTGTTGATTAACGTGTTGATAAATTATCTCTAATGCTTTTGGTGAAATGTAAGTTAAATATGATAAAATTGACTGATAATCTTGGCTACAAAATAAAGAAAATTCTTCTACAAGAACTCCTTGCTCTTCCAAGTAATCGATAGTATCGTGATCAATCGTTTTAAAGCCTTTTGGTAATATTATAGCATTAACCAAAATATTTTTTCGACATTTATAACAATTTTGTGTTGTTTGTGCCAAATAAAAATATTTAGATATAAAATTAATATTAGTTTCATTTTTTGCTATAACTTGATAGTTTTGACTTATAGTCTCTTCTATTTTTTCTTGAGCTTCTTTGATATTATTATAGTTAGCAAGTATTTTTTGTTTAATATTTTTTAAAGTGCTTTGTAATGAAGTAATATTATCAAAAATCTCATTATCTTGAAGCCATTTTTCATATATTGAAGTCATAGCATCGTCTTTATTTTGAAATTCCCCAAAAAAGTTATTATACCTAGCAATTTTCCATGTCGATCCATATCTATAAACAGTAGCAGATAATGTTGGATTATAATAATTACGGTTTTTGCTAAGATGCCAATTATTTTTAGCAAGTTTAATATGTAATTTTATAAAAAATAATTTAATAAAAATGTACAAATATTTTATTATTTCAAAAATAGTATCTATAACAATGTATATTTTTCTTACCATACCATCACACTCCTAAATACATCTGAAGTCGTCGTTTTCATACACTAGGGCACCAGTTCTATTAAGGGCTCAGATCTAAAATCAATCTCAGATAATTGATACAAGGGAATCCAGATTAATTCAATATGTTTTTCAAGATGGAGAATTTTATGATCGCTTTTCAAAGATTGCTACTCAGATTCAAAAATAAAATTATATTAATGGTTATAACAGATACTGCTATGCCAAACTTTGAAGAATTCATCGCACATCTGTTAATTCTGAAAACTTAGGTCGTTCATTTTATTCTAACAAAACCTGATGGACATGGTAAATCACCTTAGGCATTTTATCGGCATGTTATACTTGACTTATGCGCCACTTATCGGCATAATAAATAATACAAGAAAGACTGATATTGAGCTTACATCATGCCGACAAACTTTAAACCCATTTATAGTATCACCCCAGGCATTGCAAAAAGCCTGATGAGAATTGAGGCTGCGAAGGAAAAGGTTGCGTTACTGCCTGTTAATCCTACAGTGCTTGCCTCTTTACGTGAAACTGCAAAGCTATATACTACGCATTATTCTACGATGATAGAAGGTAATCAGCTCAAACCTGAGGAGATCTTCGATGTCATTCAACTTCAAGGACATTTCCCCGGTAGAGAACGAGATGAGCATGAAGTAAAAGGCTATTATGCTGCACTCGCTCAATTAGAACAATATGCCGCGCAAAATCATCCTGTTACCGAAAAAGTCATTCAAACTTTGCATGCTTTGGTGATGAGCGATGATCGATCCCGTATTAAACCAATGCCTTACCGAGATGGACAAAATGTTATCAAGGACAGCGGCACGGGAACAATCGTCTATATGCCGCCGGAAGCTAAGGATGTTCAGGGTCTTATGCGCAATTTAGTATCATGGATTAAAGAAAATGAAGAGATACCATGCCCCATTGTCGCGGCTATTTCCCATTATCAGTTTGCCACAATTCACCCATATTACGATGGCAATGGACGAACAAGCAGGTTGCTGACGACGCTAATCTTGCACCTTGGTGGCTATGATTTAAAAGGACTGTATTCTCTTGAAGAATATTATGCTAAAAACTTACTCGGCTATTATCGTGCTATCAGTATCGGTCCATCTCACAATTATTACTTTGGAAGGGCGGAAAGCGATATAACCTCTTGGGTGGAATATTTTACCGAAGGGATGGCTTTTGCTTTTGAAAAAGTTGTAGCGCAGATGATGCAAAGCTTTGAGAAAGGCGAAAAAGATCATTCGCAAGTTTTGCGCACCTTAGATCCGAAACAGCGCAAAGCCTTGGAATTATTTAAAGCATATGATGTTGTGACGGCCAAACAAATAGGTGATCTCTTTGGCTTCCAGCCTAGAACCAATGCTGCGCTTTGTAAAAAGTGGGTTGAAAGCGGCTTTTTAGAAATAGTAGATGCTTCTAACAAGGCCAGAAAATATAAACTAGCCGCGCCGTATGATGTTATTGTGAAGGAGAGTCTATGACAACCTTCCACTCCAACATCATCGGCATTTACGGCAAAAAGGCGAAGCATGCTTAGATGCACTGCCCCAGCTTGTTGCGGCAATATCTTCAAGGCTAGATTTACGTGATTAATTGAGGTCGCTAATCTTACTTACAACTATGTGTTGTCAGGTTTTCAGGGCCATAACACTATCATTTTAAAATTGGGACTTGATCATGAGGTACTAAATCGAGAAGCTTTTGCGCTCAAATATAAAACACTAGCATCTGTATATTTTGATGGTTAATTTTAAACGTAGGTCGAGCAAAAAAAATTTTTGGTTTGACAAATGGGCGCAGTATAATCACCACGCCACCAGTTGTGTTGACCCGGCTCAGGGCCTTCAATGTCGGTAATCGCTTGCAGCTCTTTTAAGAATTTAGCCATATCAAAAGCAAGTTGTTCTTTTTCTTTGTCGGTTAACGTCAGCAAATTAATACTTTTTCCAGACAACCATTTGTAGATGGAAAATGGGTATGGATAGTCCGCCGAAGGTTTGCCCATTTTAATAGGAGCCGGCATGCTAACGCTCAAACATTTTGCTAATTGCGTCAGTAGTTCTTGCTCTTTTGGAACTTTTAAAGCGTAATCTGCGGCTGTTGGCATACGAATGAGCATATGCTCGCCGAGCCTATAGGTACTGTTATCATGCCCTTGTTTTTCAACATCGGTTATAGGTAAATCACTGAATTCTAGAAATTGCTCCGCTATGAGATTACGTGCAAGATCAATAGTGATATTTACCGCAGTCATTCAACCGTACCATATATAGCTTCTTTCGCTCCAACATGGTAGGCCCAATATCTGTCACCATATGACCAATGCCAATATTCTCCAGGATAATTAACAAACCCAACTTTTGTTAAAGCAGATGACATAATATCCCTATTTTGTCGCGCTATATTGGAAACTTTTGAAGAATCAGTTTTTGAAATCGATCCATCTATATCTTGCATCCAATCAGCAACCTTAATACCCATATCAATAATTCTTTTATTGTTGTCGATGAGGTAAATGTCAATCGCGCCACCCGTAGAATGAGGGGGGATATTACGAGAACCATCTAAATTAGTAACAGGCGAAACAAGTTTTGTTGTTTCTTGAAAAAGTTGTACGTGATCCCAATCTGGATGTTCTTGTTTAAGTAGCAAATATCTATCATCAAAAAGCTTATGCTGTAGCTTCAAGCTTCTATATCCTTCATAGACACAGAATTGTAATCCATTAGGTAAAGTTTTTTGAGCCTCAATCAATTTTAGGTAAACTGACTCACGTAATTTAATATAATCGAAGTTATTTGGGATTTCTGGTGATGGCCCGAACAAGATAGTAGATTGCTCACGTAAATCTACCAGCGGCTCATGCGACTCTTGTATTGTTATGGATAACACCTTTGAATCCACTATTGAAACTATTTCATTTTTTGAGCAAGCTTGTAGCATAAATAAAAATCCAATTAATAAATTTTTCCAGATATAATTTTTCATTCTCTATCACTCATCCAGCGCATAGTTTACAGCAGTCACGGCCTGCAAATAGACAGGATCTACAATTGGCAATATTGAATCATCATGATCTACAACCAAGGGGTACTCTGTATACTGCGCCCATTTGTCAAACCCAAAAATTTTTTTTGCTCGACCTACGTTTAAAATTAACCAGCAAAATATACAGATGCTGGTGTTTTATATTTGAGGGACTGATGCAGCCTCTGGTTGTTATACCAAGGCACAAACTCCTCCAAACATCTCTCTAAAGTTATAACACATTCAGGACGATAATAATATATTACTTCCTGCTTCAATGTCCTCCATAACCTCTCAACTAATATGTTGTCAAAGCATCTACCCTTATGGTCCATACTTATCATAACATCCCTGCTTTTTAATTCCGATACAAATTCATTGCTCGTAAATTGACAACCCTGGTCAGAGTTAAATATCTTTGGCTTACCAAATGATAATGCCTTCTTCATATAATAGCGCTTATAGCCTTTGTAATGGCGGTATTTTCCTTTTTGGATTGCGCTCATGGAGTCCGCCTAATATATTGCACATACTTTTTTAGCCATTCAGGTGCATTGTGTGCTTGATTTATTTCTTCCTCTGTTAGCCAATAATACTCAGGAACCTCACGAGCTGAAGCATTAATTGCCAAATCAGTCTTTTCAATTTTGCAGTGAAATATAGTGTCAATCACATGAGATCCGATACTATCAACGAAATAGTTGCTGATGATATATTTCAGATCATCTTTTAAATCCAACCCTACTTCTTCTAGAATTTCTCTCTTTGCGGCGAGCCTTAAAATATCCCACTCATGTTGTTCATCTATTTCTTCAACCTTACCCCCAGGGAAAGACAGCAACCCTCCGGCATGTTTGCCTTCAGGCCTTTTGATAATCAAAAACTTCTCATCATGCTCTATGGCTACTTCTACTACTTTTAAATAAAGTTTCATTTTCTTCCTTCTTCAATAATTTTCTTGGCTTCAGAATCCGGAATCCAAATTTCTTTTTCATCCAATGTCTTTAGCTGAAGTCTTGCTACGTCTAGACTTAATTCTTGGTCTTGATCAAAAACCGCTGCTTTGTAATGGAATCCTGTAAATTTGATTTTCAGCCTATTGCACATTTCGCTCATACTATTTAGATATTCAGGGTTATCATCAACAAATATGATCTGCTTTGGTCTCCACTTGGCAATGTTTTCTAAGAAATATTGCAGAGCTTGTCCTTTTGATTGTTTTCCTGAAAAGATAACGCCTGATTCAAAGCCAGCTTCATCATTCCATAGAATTCTTTTGTTTAAATTTTCAAAAGCAAAGACAATACCTTTTTCTTTTAACCTAGAACCCCTAAGATGCATGGGATCATCAATATTTCCAAATTTTCCTGTGCCCATTGCAGTAAGTGCTATGCTTGGGATTTTTCTCGCATAAAGTCCGAGAATAATTTCCTTAATTTCTTTTTCAACAAATTCTTCACTAGCCCTCAAATAGTATAGCGAGTGGATATGAACTACACGATCTTTCCCATATTTTTGTTCATATTCTTTGAAAACTGCACGTCTAACTGGTCTGGCTTTCGGCCTTCCAATTAAATCGCTAGGGGCAGAAATAACGTTGTCGACGTCAAACACAACAAGTGTATCTTGGTCAGCATTTTGAACTGCTTCTGATATCTCCCTGATATAAGAAATAGTCAGCCTGGAATCGGCATAAACATTAGGTAGTATAGTTAACCATAAACAAATAAGAACTAAGAATCTTTTCATAACACAATCTAATCATCACTTGAGTTTTTCTTGTTATGCAAGACACATAACATATACACATATAACATATTTCATTTTGGAAGGTTAGTTGAATCTGCTTTCCATCCCTTGATATACCTCATTTTCTCCGTTTCGAATCACGCTTGCTACTCCGGTTTTCGTTCTCTAAAAAATGCGGCCTCCAAAAAGGCTAATCCTCTAAAACCTAGGTAAATCCAGGGTTTGAGGACATGCGTACCTTCACCCCGAGTGTTCGCATGTATCGGAGACGGAGAAGGTGAAAATGGAGATTTTGGGGGTAAAATGGTGAAATTGGAGAAAGTGAGGTACGGGTCTAACGGTAAGCGAAAACCTTGGAAAGCCTACAAATACTGGGGTTTCTGGATTGCTTCGCTATGCTCGCAATGACGGTGAGAAAAGTTCTCTCTAAAAAATCTGGCGGAGAGGGGGGGATTCGAACCCCCGATACGGTTTAAGGCCGTATAACGGTTTAGCAAACCGGCGCCTTCAGCCACTCGGCCACCTCTCCATTTTAGAACTAATAACTAAGTTCTTAGAAGCTTATATCACTCATGAAATAATATTTCCATAATTATTTTCATATTTTTTGATAAATTATAAATGATGGATTGAAATATTGCATTATAATTAATGTAATATATATACAATATATACAAAGTATCTAGTCCAAAAAATCATTATAAAATATAAAAGTTAATTCTTGTACTTGCTTATCACATTTGCTTTGTTATACTCACATCTAGTTGGCTTGTGCTAACATCGGATTATAGAGAGTGGTCACACATTCGCTTAAGCCATATATCGCTAGGGTTTGACGGTCCCTGTAAAGGATGTTCTTTTGATATTTTAAGATAGAACATTATTTCGCTTTGACCTAAAAATATTTTAGTTTTATAGGTATTTAGCGATTCCTATTCCTTGTTAGTCCAAAATTGTTTGTTAATTGTTTTACTAATAAATCGAGGTTTTAATTATGAATAAAAGTGAATTTGTAAATTTTATTGCAGAGCATGGAAAAATATCCAAAGTTGATGCTGAAAAGTCTTTAAACCTAATTACAGATTCTGTAATTATGGCTCTACACAAGGGGCAAGATATTCAGTTAGTTGGATTTGGTTCATGGACAGTTCAAAAGCGTAATGCGCGTGAAGGTCGTAATCCAAAAACTGGTGCAAAAATGCAAATAGCAGCTTACAAACAACCAGTATTTAAAGCGGGCAAAAAAATGAAAGAAAGCTGCAATTAATTAAGTATTTTTACAGTACTATAATAGCCTAATAATTCAAATTTTATTTGTGTTGTTAGGCTATTTTTTAACTTATATCACTAAGTTCTATATTTTTTATTTCACCATTTTTATAAATCTAGTATGATGTTTTCTTTATTAAGCAACGCATAAAATAAGGAAAATATTCAGTGAAAGAATTTAAGACAAACTTTAGGGAAAAAAGTGAAATAGAAATTATTTCTTCTGAGGGGAAAAAACATATTGCTGTTCTTGTAGGTGGTATGTCAGCTGAGAGGGACGTTTCTATTAGCTCTTCAAAGGGTGTAGTAGATGCTCTTTTATCCCTTGGATATAGAGTTAGTACAATAGATATGGGAGCTGATCTTGCTGTTTGTTTGAATGATTTAAAGCCAGATATAGTATTTAACTCTTTGCATGGAACTTATGGAGAAGATGGGTGCGTACCAGGGTTGCTTAATATTATGCGTATACCATATACTCATTCTGGTCTTCTTAGCTCTTCAATGGCATTTAATAAGCAAAAATCTAGAGAAACCTTTGTACATTACGGCTTTAAATGTGCATCTATTTTATATGTAAATAAAAATGACAACATCAAGACAGACCCTATGAAACGTCCATATGTTATAAAGCCTATTAGCCAGGGTTCTAGCGTTGGTGTTCATGTTGTCTTTGAAGGTGATGAATTTAATTTTGCAGATTATGACTTTAAATACGGAGATACTGTAATAGTAGAAGAATATATAAAAGGACGAGAAATGGACGTAGCTGTTCTCAATGGTAAAGCTTTAGGAATTCTTGAGATAAAGCTTTTAAAAAACAAACGTTTTTATGATTATGAAACAAAATATACAGATGGCTTTGCAGAACATATTTGCCCAGCTAGCTTATCTAAAGATGCATATCAAAAAGGAATAGCTTTATCTGAAAAAATATATAAGATAATGGGTTGTAATGGTATTTGCAGAGTTGAATTTATCTATAGTGATGAAATAGATGATTTTTATATATTAGAGCTTAATACCCATCCAGGTATGACTCCTCTATCTTTATGTCCAGAAATTGCACAAAAATGTGCTAATATGAGCTTTGCAGATTTAATAGAAGAAAATCTAAAATCAGCTAGTTTTGAATAATGAAAAGTCAAAGATCCCAAGGCGCTAAATTAATAGGGCTGAATAATATAAGCTTAAAGCGTAGATTAAGAATATACTATGATCGATTTAGTATCGGCTTTAAGATAACTAGCGTTATATTATTATATTTATTGTTTTTTACTAATTATTTATCATCATTTAAAAGCTGGATTTCTAATCATACATATGACGTTACTGCAGATAATGGAATGGTCTTAGAAAATGTTATCATCGAAGGACATTCTAATCTTTTACCAAGTGACATTGCTGTTAGTTTAAATGCGGATGTTGGTACTCCTATTTTATCTATTAATTTAGATAAAGTCAGGGAAGATCTAACAAAAAATCAGTGGGTAAAAAATGCTTTAATCGAGCGTCGTTTTCCTAACACTATATATATAGGAATTACAGAGCGCATTCCTATAGTAATTTGGCAAAATGATAAAAAGCTTTATTTGGTAGATGAAGAAGGTAGTGTTATATCGCCTCATGACATAACAAAATTTGTAGGATTAATACATGTTATTGGATCTGATGCTCCTATTTACGGATATAGTCTAAAAAAAGCTTTAGAGAAAGATAATACACTTCGAAAAAGAGTGGTGTCATGCGTTCGTTATGGAGAAAGAAGGTGGAACTTGATTCTAGAACAAGATATCACAGTAAAAATGCCGGAATATGATTTTGATAGAGCATATAAATATCTTTCTGAGCTAAATGAAAATAATAAATTATTCGATCAAAATTATAAGGTTATAGATCTTAGAGACAAAGAAAAATATTTTCTTGAAAAACATAATAATGCTTTAAGTCCAAAATAATATTGTTAGAAAGGTATGTTAGGATATCTTATTACACATTTTAGACTATAATTTTATATAATCTTAAAAATTATTCAGATAATGCTTGACCTAAAGACTTTTGAAAATTATTCTTCTGTAGTATTTTTTTAACAGATGTAGGTATTAGGTAATGAAGCAATTTCGGGATTTTTCTAAAATTATTCACCGTGAAGGTTATATATTTATTGTGCTATTTGCAGCAGCTACATTTTTGTTTGCATCATTTAGTCAAGCTTTAGGTTGGATAGGTTTTGTATCAACTCTATTTTGTGCTTATTTTTTTCGTAATCCTGATAGATTAACACCTGTAGATGATAATCTAGTTATTTCGCCTGCTGATGGTGTAGTTCAGATGATTACCCATACTCCTGCGCCTTCAGAGCTTAATATGGGAGATGAGGAAATGCTTCGTATAAGCATTTTTCTTAATATATTTAATGTGCACGTTAATCGAAGCCCTGTTAGTGGAACTGTAAAAGCACTACATTACAATCCTGGTAAATTTTTAAATGCTTCTCTAGATAAAGCTAGTACTTTTAATGAGCGTCAATCTGTGGTTATTGAAACTGAAAATAAATCAAAAGTTATATGCGTTCAAATTGCTGGCTTAATAGCAAGACGTATAGTGTGTGATCTAGAAAATGGCATGAATGTAAAAGCTGGCGAAAGATATGGAATAATAAGATTTGGTAGTAGAGTAGATGTGTATTTGCCAGGTAAGATGATACCTCTTGTTCAGGTTGGTCAAACAGCTATAGGTGGTGAAACTGTATTGGCAGATTTTTCTTATAAAAAAGTCTCTGCACCAAAATTTGAGATAAGATAAGTATTTATGAACTATATTTTAGTAATTCAATAGTAATTGAAACATAATTTTTTGATACTATGGTTGCTCCTGTAACAGATTTTTATACCAGTTTTAATCTTTTAAACAATTCATATTGCAAGAAAATTTTTAATATTTAACTAAATAAAGGGGTAAAATTGTTTCGTTTAAAAAAAACAAAATTTAATAAGCCTCTTCCATTCGTAAAGCTGATTCCAAATTTTCTTACAATTTTAGCTTTATGTGTAGGTATTAGTTCAATCAGATTTGCACTAGAATCTAAATGGGAATATTCAGTTACATGTATTGTAATAGCTGCAATTTTAGATAGTCTTGATGGTAGAATCGCTAGAATGTTAGGTGCTACCAGTCATTTTGGGGCAGAGCTAGACTCTTTATGTGATTTTGTAAATTTTGGAGTTGTACCATCGTTACTTATGTATTTTTGGTCATTTCAAGGTTCTGATCTACGAGATTTATCTTGGGTATCTTTATTACTATTTGTTGTTTGTGTTTCTATAAGACTTGCAAGGTTTAATACCGCATTGCTTGATTCTGACCCTAAAAGTCTTTCGAAACGATTTTTTATAGGAGTACCATCTACTTTAGGGGGGCTTCTTCTAATTGTGCCTATAATTACAGAATTTGATATAGCTAGATTGTTAAATATTGAAGTCAACAATTCATCTAATACTCTTTATTTAATTATTTATCAAACTATTATTGCCTTATTAATGACAAGTAGAATACCTACTTATTCTTTAAAAAATCTTATTATTAAACCAGAATATATATGGATTTGTATGTTTTTAGGTGGGGCAATGATTATAAGCATAATTATGTACCCCTGGTATGTTATCCCCATTCTTGCTACTATATATATAGCTACAATTCCTTTTAGTATAATAAGTGCGAGGAAGATAAATTGATCAAAAAAGCTTATTTATTGAAAATTAAGGAGAGTATTACTCTAAGGCTTTTGATCTTTTTTATCTTATCTCTTATATCGTATAAAATTTATCTATGGGTAGATACTGAATATACTGATAATGCTTATGTTACTTCAGATATTACAACTATTAGCCCAGAAGTTAGTGGGCGTATTGTTTCATGTTTTTATAAAAACAATCAATTTGTTAATCAGGGTGATGTAATATTAGAAATAGATGATGAAGACTATCAATATGCTTACGAAAAAGCGATTGCAGCTCTTAAAATTGCTGAAAATCAGTTGATAATTACTGAACAAAAGCTTGAAGTTGCCAAACTGAATCTGGATATCTCTTCAGAGAAGTTATCTTTTGCTAATCTTTCTTACGATGAATCTTTAAAGGATTATAACAGAATTTCTGCTCTTACTAAGGATAATTTTACTAGTAAAAAGGCTTTTGATTCATCAAAGACAGATTTTGAAAAAGCAAAGCTTGATTTAGCAGAAGCTAAATTTCAGTTATTTTCATCTGAGCAAGCATTATCTATAGCAAAAATGCAAGAATCAGTTGACTCATCAAATATTGTAGTAGCAAAACAAAATCTTGCTATAGCTAAAAAGGCTTTGTCTAATACTAAGGTCGTGGCTCCTATTTCTGGTGTGATAGCAAATAGCTATGCTCATATAGGTAATTTTGTTTCCATGCAAACGCCATTACTTCAGATAGTTCCTGATAAACAAATTTATATTAATGCAAACTTCAAAGAAACTCAGGTAACAAGAATTTCAGTAGGCTCTAAAGTTAAAATAATATTTGACTCTTTATCTTCTTATGAAATCGAAGGAGTTGTTACCAATATTTCACCGGCTACTGGTAGTGTGTTTAGTTTAATCCCACCAGATAATGCTACTGGGAATTTTACAAAAATAGTTCAAAGAATTCCTGTCAGAATAGATTTTACACTTCCTAAAGAAATAGAGGATATCGTCAAAACAGGAATGTCTGCTAAGGTTTATATCAGGCGTAGTAGATAGCACATTTCTGGTTATAAAATATTGTAATACTTTAACTTGTATTAGTTTGCATTTAATCTGACGATAGAGTGTTGTAAATCAATACTGTCCGTCAGATCAAATCTAAATTTGTACAACTAACAAGTTGTGTACACAAAGAAACAAAAACCTTATAGGTAATAGCCCTCCAGACTACCAACTGTCAAAGTCGGGAAACTTTTTCATCAAGCTCTCTCCTCTAGTCATCACGAGCGAAGCGAAGTGAACCAGGC